>NZ_JBCPWO010000013.1:0-124160 GCF_039581385.1 Comamonas sp. A7-5 | reverse complement strand
CCGTTGCCGTTGTTCACCAGGGTGACCGTGGCGCCACCGATGGTGACCACGGGCGTGCCGATGTCGTCGGACTCGATGTCACCCCCGAGCTTGAAGGTGATGGTGGTGGCGGCGTCGACGGCCTTGCCCAGCGTGATGTCGAACTTGGCATCGGTGCCTTCGTGGACGTCGCCGGGGTTGGACACGTCCAGGGTCGGGACGTCAGCGCCCGGATTGGGGTTACCCGGATCCGTGCTTTCGGTGTCGACGATTACGGCATTACCCGAGTCGGAGATGCCGGACGGCAGTGTGCCGCTGGACGTTTCCCCGGTCAAGGTGGCCGTGAGCGTCATCTGCTCACGGCCTTCAAAGACTGCGTCATCGTTGGTCGGAACCGTGACAACGATGCCTCCCGTGGTGCCGGCGGGAAGCGTGAAGCTGTAGGTACCGTCGGCATTCGCGGTGACCTGGACGGTCTGGCTCCCGATGGTGACCGTCGGCGCGCCGTGGTCGGCCGTTTCGATCTGGCCGTCCAGCTTGAGCGTGACCGTGGTGTCCTTGTCAAGGTCGACTGCGTTCTTCAGACTGATATTGAACGTGGCCGAGGAACCTTCGTTCACGTCACCAGCGTCGGAGACGGTAATTGTGGGTACGTCGAGGACCGGCGTGACACCGATATTGATGATCGAAGTGGCTTTGCCGCCTTTGCCGTCGTCGACGATGACCGTGAACTGGTCAGGACCGTTGTAATTCTCGTTCGGCGTGTAGGTATATTCACCCGTGGTCGGGTTGAACACCAGCGTGCCATTCTCCGGCTGCTTGTCGACCGTGTAGGTCAGGTTGTCGCCGTCGACGTCGGTGCCGACGACCTTACCGCTAACGGGCTGCTCCTCGGGCCTCGTATGCTCATAATTGGGAACCAGCGGTGCGTCATTGACCGGGGTGACGCCGATCTCGATGACGGAAGTGGTCTTGCCGCCGTGGCCGTCATCGACGATGACCGTGAACTGATCGGGGCCGTTGTAGTTTTCGTTAGGCGTGTAGGTGTACTCGCCGGTGGTCGGATTGAACTCCAGCTTGCCGTGCTCGGGCTGCTTGTCGACCGTGTAGGTCAGCGTGTCGCCATCGGGATCGGTGCCGGTGACCTTGCCGCTGACGGGCTGGTCTTCCGGCGTGGTGTGCTGATAGTTGGGCGCCACGGGCAGGTCGTTGGTACCAGTGATGGTGACGGTGATGGTCTGAGTCGCTGTGCCGCCGTGGCCGTCGTCGACGGTCACGGTGATGGTGTCGGTGACCTTCTGACCTTCGGCCAGGGCCTGGACCTTGGGATCGTCGTTGTTCAGCACATAGGTCCACTCGCCGTTCTGGTCGACCGAGAAGCTGCCGTACTGGCCCTTACCTTCGTTGCTGACGCTCCAGCTGTGGGTATCGGTGATGTCGACATCGGCCACGTCGAGCTTGCCGGTGACCACCGACACGCCGTCTTCGGCCAAAGCGCCATCGGCCTTGCCGGTGAGGGCGGGGTCGTCGTTGGTGCCAACGATGGTGACAGTCAATGTCGCAGAAGAACTGGCGCCGTCTTTATCGACCAGGGTATACGTAAAAGTTTCGACCAGGGTCTCACCCACACCCAATGCCTGCACAGCATTCAAGCTGCTATCAAGCTGATAGCTGTAGCTGCCATCGGAGTTGAGGGTAATCTTGCCGTACAGCCCTTGATCTGCGCCGACCAGAACAACTCGATGCTCTGTGAGGACCCCTTCGCCCAATTTGTCGTTGGCGAGCACATTGCCTTGCAAGGCGGATACCGCATCTTCGAAGATCACACCCGAATCAGCACTTGCCTGGGGAATGCTTGTGACAGGCTGAGGCGGCGTAACTTGATCCGTGTTGTCCGCCAAAGCGCCCACCCCACTAAAAAGTGGAAGGACGGTAGTCGCTGGTACAGGACGTCCATACTCCAGCGCCAGCGGAGACACTGCCTCAATGATGCTGGAAAGGCGCACAAAAGTGCTGCCACCCTCGCTGCCGCCCGACAATGTGGCCGCCGTGGGATCCAGCTCATCGAACGGATCCTGGCCGGCATTGATGGCCGCAATGATCTGGTCAATCTGCGCATTCGCGGGGCTCGCCACAGCCGCCTCTTCCACGGTGGGCGGCTGAATCAGGTCCGCAGTGAGATGCACGTCCTGGTTCTCGCCCACCATCAGCGGTGGCTGACCATCCGCCTGCAGTTGCACGGTGCTGCCGGAAGCCGTCACTATCTCGGCGTCGGCGGGGATACGCATGCCTTCACGGAGCACCGTCAGATTGCCATCAGAACCACGCATCCAAGCCTGGCCAGTGAGTTTGGTAACGAGAACGGTTTGAGCTGCCATGAGGGTCTGCCTATCCAGTCAGATTAAAAAGTGAAGGTGCACAAAGGCACCTCTCCAATATTTCAGCTGAATGGTAGAAGCCAAGGCCCCACAGCACTATTGGCGCCAAAGCCAATCGGGATCTGTTTTATTCGATCTCTGCTGCTGTAAATCAAAAAAGCCTGAAGCCTGCATATTGCAGGCTTCAGGCTTTTCAGCAACAGGCACTCCAGAGGAAAGAGGTGACTATGTATTCATCAGCGGCCCCAAAATCAGGTTCAAGCCAGTTGCTTGCGCCCGATACCGTGAACCTTCAGGGTCAGCGCCAGCCGATCCTGTACCTGCAGCTTTTCAAAAACCGCAGACAGATGGGCGCGCACGGTACGTTCGCTGATGGACATGCGTTCGGCGATCTCCGCATTGCTGTCACCCAGCGATGCATAGCGGGCAACCTCCTGCTCTCGTGCAGACAATGGTTCGGCCCAGTCCGACTCATGCTCAGGCAGACGGGCATCCACATCGCGCAACAAGCGCTGCAACAGAGAACGTCCAAGCCAGATGTTGCCGCCGGCCATGCTTTGCAGCATCCGTGCCAGCACCTCCGGGCTCGATTGCGCATGAGCGTAGCCCGATGCTCCGCGGGACAGCAGGTTTCGACCCTCCTCATCGCTGGGGCGGTTGCTGAGAACCAGAACCTGAAGATCCTTCAGCAGCTCAATCCAGCGGGCCGCAGTCGACTCGGGCAAGGATGGCAGGGCTGCATCCAGCACCACCACGGTACGACCTTGCTGCTTCCAACGTTGCAAATCGGCCAGGCTCTGGCCGCGCGCAGGCATCCACTGAGGGCCTGCGATCTGCTGCCATTCCTGCCACAGCGTGGCATCCTGAGTCAGCATCAATACAGGCAAGGCATTCATAGAGTTCCTTTGTAATTGTTGGCGATCCATGAACTAACGTTCGATCAATGCATTGGACTTGGCACGCAGAATCGGCTTGAGCAGATACTGCATCAAGGTGCGCTTGCCCGTGAGGATATGCACCTCGGCCTGCATACCGGGAATGATGGGGCGCGAGTCATCGCCCACGTGAGCCTTCTCCGTGCGCACCTTCACGACATAAAAGGAGTTCCCCTTTTCGTCGGTAACGGTGTTGGCACCGATCTGCTCCAGCTTCCCCTGCAGGCCTCCATAGATGGCAAAGTCATAGGCCGTGAACTTCACTTCGGCCTGCTGACCAAAATGCAGGAAGCCGATATCGCGTGGATTGATCTGCACTTCCATCAACAAGGTGTCATCCAGCGGCACGATGTCCAGAATGTCCTTGCCCGGCTGCACAACACCGCCGACGGTATTCGCCATCAAGGTGTTGACCGTGCCGCGCACGGGCGAACGCACTTCGGCCAGCTTGACGCGATCCTCCAGCGCCACCTTGCCTTGCTCCAGGGTGCCCAGTTTGGCCTGGGTTTCCGAGAGCTCGGAGCGAGACTGATTGCGCATATTCAGCTCCGACTCCTGAATCTTGCGCTCCGCTTCCTGAATCGCAGCCTGAATGCGCCCGATCTGCGCACCGGCCGCCTTGGCCTCGCCACAGAAGCGAGCCACATCACGTTGCAGGCGCAGCAAATCCACTTCGGACACTGCTCCACTCTTGAGCAAGGGGCGAGTCACCGAAAGCTCTTCGGACGTCAAGCTGCAACTGGAGGAAGCCTGGTCACGGTTGGCCTGGGTTTCGCGCAGCTCCTGCTGACGTTGGCGCAACTGGTCACGCGCAATATTGACGTTGGTATTGAGCTCCTGGGAGCGGCTCTCCCACATGCGCCGCTCCATCTCCACCAACTGAGGCGCCAGAGCCTGCACATCTTCCGGAGCCTTGAAAGGCTCGCCCGATGCCAGGGCCTGAAGACGCGCGGCCTTGGCCTTCAATGCCAGAAGTTCGGCCTTGTTCTCGCCCAGGGACGAACTGTAGCGCGTTGGATCGATGCGCAAGATGACCTGACCCTGCTCCACATGCTCGCCGGGGTGCACCAGAATTTCCTTGACGATGCCGCCATCCAGACTCTGCACCACCTGAACCTGACGCGAAGGAACCACCTTGCCCTGGCCTCGCACCACTTCATCAATGCGACCCAGGCAAGCCCATAGCAGCAGAACCACCACGGTGACCAGAGATACCCATATCAACAGACGCGAGCCACGCGCCTGCTGCTGCCCTGCAGCCCACTGCGCATCGGCCTTGAGGTCATCCGGCTGATGCGTTCCGACAACCTCGCTGCCGTCAAGCAGCCATCGCTCCAGTCGCGTCCAGCGCGTCTTGAGCGCATCCTTGAAGCGCGACGGCTTTTTTTGGGGTTTGGACTCGCTCATGCTCGCCCTCCTACTCCACCAATCCGCCCCTGCTTCAGGGCTTCGATCACCTGATCCTTGGCTCCATCGGCAACAATTCTGCCGCCGTCAATCACGATCAGCCGGTCAACCAAGGTCAACAAGGCCGTGCGATGAGTGACCAGCAAAATGGTCTTGCCCTGGGAGGCCTCTTCCAGACGACGTTTGAGCTGTGCCTCGCTCTGGTTGTCCAGATTGCTGCTGGGCTCATCCAGCAACAATATGGCCGGGTCGTTGATCAAGGCACGAGCGACGGCAATGGATTGGCGCTGGCCGCCAGAAAGTGACTCGCCCCGCTCGCCAACCAACATGTCGTAGCCCTTGGGATTGCGCGCCGCGAAATCATCCACACCCGCAATGCGTGCCGCATGCAGCATGTCTGTCTCATCCGCGAATGGCGCACCCACCAGCAGGTTGTGCTTTAAGCTGCCATAGAACAGCATCGGGTCCTGCGGCACATGCCCGATGGCCCGACGCAGATCCACCGGGTCTATCTGACGGGCATCCATACCATCAATCAGAACCGAGCCTTCACTGGGCTGATACAGACCCAGGACCAGCTTTTCAAGCGTGGTCTTGCCCGAGCCGATACGCCCAATGATGCCAACCCGCTCGCCGGGTCGGAGCG
This sequence comes from Comamonas sp. A7-5, assembly GCF_039581385.1. Taxonomy (NCBI): domain Bacteria; kingdom Pseudomonadati; phylum Pseudomonadota; class Betaproteobacteria; order Burkholderiales; family Comamonadaceae; genus Comamonas; species Comamonas sp. A7-5. The sequence continues at coordinate 118,815 of NZ_JBCPWO010000013.1, read as the reverse complement.
AAAAGCTCACTCCCGAAAGACTGGCCTGCTCGCTTCCCGGATAGCTGAAACTGACATTGCGAAACTCGATAGCGCCACGCAGATCCGGACGTGAGACGAATTCGCGCTCGGCTTCGTGCTCGACCGGCATCTTCATATAGTTGTCAATGGAATTGAGCGAGGTGCGCGCATTGTGAAACTGCATCATCAGCCCCGCCACCTGACCAAAGGGTGCCAGACAACGCCCTGCAATCATGGAGGCTGCAATGATGCCGCCCATGGAAAGCGACGCATCCTGCACCTGATACACGCCGATGACGACCACGGCTATGGTGACCAGTTGCTGCAAGGTCTGAACGAAGTTCACCGTACCGGACGAGATGAACTTGATCTTGCCCCCCATATAGGCAATGTACTGAGTGGAGCTCTCCCACAGACGCTGCACTCCGCTTTGGGCATTGAGCGTCTTGACCGCCTCCAGATTGGTCAGCGACTCCACGAGCAGCGCGTTGCGCTGAGACGAAGCCTGAAAGGTCTTGAGCGTCAGACTCTCCATGCGTGCCTGGGCCCAGAAGGAAACCAGCAAGATCGCGGCAATCGCCACCACAGGCGGAATCAGCATCCAGGGCGAAACCCATGCAATCGCCACCAGAAACAGAAGCACAAAAGGCAAATCCACCAAGGTCGTGAGACTTGCAGACGCAATGAAATCACGAACCGACTCAAACGAGCGCAGATTGGCCGCAAACGAACCGACGGATGCGGGTCGGCTCTCCATGCGCAAGTCCAGAACGCGCTCCATGATCTGCGCGGACAACTGCACATCCACACGCTTGCTCGCAGCATCCACAACATAGGCACGCGTCGTCGTCAGCACAAAGTTGAAGATCAGCACCAAAGAAATGCCGATAGCCAACACCCACAATGTTTCCACCGCGTTGTTGGGCACCACCCGGTCATACACGTTCATGCTGAACAAGGGCATTGCCAGGGCGAAGACATTGATGAGTACGGCTGCCAGCAAGGCATCGCGGTACAGGCGCCGATTCTCCAGGATCACCGCCCAGAACCAGTGACTGCTGCGAGGCTCCATGCCTTGCTGCACGGAGCGCGGCTCGAAGCGGAACTGCGGACGCACAAAGCACATCAGCCCCGCGTAGTCCTGCAGCAAAGCCTGGGCCTCTACCTCGACCGGACTCTCCGACTCCGGATACTGCAACAGGAAGCGACCGCTCTCCAGCGCTCTGAGCAACAGACAGGCACGGTCTCCATGGAGAATCAGAATTGCCGGCAGCAAGCCCTGAGGAACATCGTCAAGACCGCGCTGCACGATACGCGTGCTGAACTGCGCGCGAGCCGCAGCCCGAGCCAGCAATGAAGGCGTCAGGCGCTGATCCACCAATGGCAGACCATTGCTCAGTGCCTGCGCGGTGTAGGGCTTGCCATGCAGGTTGGTGAGCTGCACCAGGCAATCCAGCAAGGGATCCGCATGGGTCTCATGGGCCGGCATGCGCCAGTCCCCCGCCGGTGCATGCGCCGAGCTTCGCGCCCCCAGAAAGGCCGGGCCGGCCTGCTCCGCCGCTGCCGCGGCTTCCGGCAAAGAACCTTGCCCGGCCTTCTGAGTCGCATCCGTACCGTTGCTCGATGCCAATGAAGGCTCAAAGTCTGGTCTGGTCATCTTCAACAATCAACCTATAAAAGCTCTTCGTCATCATCAATCAAGTCCAGCGAATTACGCATACGCTGGCGCGCCTGCTTGCGCTGACTCAGCTTCTCCAGCGCCTGCGGCGGAAGATCCGTCAAGCGCAAAGCCCCATTGGCAAGCAAGGCGTCAATCAAGTCCTCGAGAACGCGGATGAAATCCGCATCCAGTGCCGACAATTCCTGCCGGGAGGACTGCTCCGACGGTGGTGAATCGCTTTTATCCATCTTGTTCATCAACTCCCACTAAAAGCTGCGCCAGGCGCCACCAGCTATCACTGACGGCCCGCTGCACCAGATGCCGGGGCCTGGGCTGGAGCCCCCAGATCAACCGCTGCGCTGGCAGGCACAGGCGTCAGATTGCTGGTGTCCGGCACCGAGGATTTGCAGCTACGCAGCAGATCATCCGGCAAGTTCAGCGCCTGCTGCTCATCCGGGCGGCTGTCGTCATGCGGCTGCGCGAGCCCCAGCACAGGCAGAATTTGGCTGGACAAAGTCAGCCACTGGTACTCGGCCTTTTTCAGGTCATATTGAGCGTTGACCAGAGCGCGCTGGGCATCGAACAGCTCGTTTTCCGTATTGAGCAGATCCAGCAGCGAACGCTGACCGATCTTGAATTGCTGCTGATACGCCACGCGGACCTTGGCCGTGGAAAGAACATGCTCACGCAGGAACGGCGTTTGCTGACGCAGGCGGGCCATGTTGTTCCAGGTAATCGACAGCTCCTGCTGGATGTTGCGGCAGGTGTAATCGCGCACATCCTGTGCGGCATAGCCCTGGGCAATCGTCTGACGCAGGCGTGCCTCGTCCGCACCACCGCGATACAGGTTGTAAGTCAGCATCAGCTGCACTCGCGAACTCTGCACATCCCAGTAGGCCGGCGAGTTCTGATCACGATCACGCCCCGTGGACGCCAGCAGCTCGAGCTTGGGCATATGCGCCCCCTTGGCAGCCTTCTGACCGGCCTCTGCCGCTTGCACCAGAGCCTGCTTGGACAATAGCAGCGGACTCGCGCGCAGCGACTCGCCGAAATCCTTGGCCACCCCGGAAGCAGGCAGCTTGGCACTCACATCGGGCACCGGGTCCAGCGTGGCCGCAGGATACTCACCCACCACGCGGCGGTAGCGCTGCAGCACATCGTTGAGGTTGTTGCTCTCGGTCATCAGATTGGTCTGCGCCAGCGACAGACGACCACTTGCCTGCTCCAGGTCAACACCGCGGCCCACGCCGGACTGCTGGCGTTCACGCAACTGCCCCAGCGTCACCTGGTGCGTGCCGAAATTCTCACGCGCCAGCTTTTCCATTTCGCGATAACGCTGCACATCCAGATAGGCGGCGACAACATCATTGGCCAAATTTTCAGTGGTGGCGCGCAGGTCGTAGAACTTGGCCAGCTTCTCAAAGCCCAACTGACGGATATTGCTGCTAGTGGTGAAGCCATCAAAGATCAGCTGACGCAACTGCAGGTTCCAGCCCGGACGGCTCCAGTTCTGCGATGGAGCATCCTGGATATGGCTGCGCCACTCGCGACCGACCCAACCTTGCGCGGTGACTTGCGGACGCCAACCTCCCCGGGCCACGTTCTGACCTTCAGCGGACGAGCTGAAATCCTGAAAGCGCGCCTGCACTTCGGGATGAGTCATCAGTGCCTGCTCGACAACCTTTTGCAGTGCAACACCCTGCTCGTTGGCTTGTTGCGCATTCATGGTCGTCTGGGCCATACCCCCCATGGCCCACGAGGCCACACCCAGAGTGGCTACCACTTGTGCAATCTGACTGAATTTCATTGTTATCCCTCTTGTTTGACTCCGACCGGGCAATGCGATGCCTAGCCCGCCAACGAATTGGCGAGAGCAATCGGTGCGACTTCTACAAATCGTTCCCGCGGAAGCTGGTTGTTAATGTGGATCGGCTCGCTGCTGCCCGAAAAGGCATTGCATACGGCCTCAGAACTCGCAAAATGGAATTCTGTAACTCTCGTGCTCACAGCCTTTGGCGTCATGCCAGTACCGCACAGGAGACTGACGGTCAGGTCAAGCTTGTTGCCTGATCGACAAAACTCACTATTTTTGCTTGACGAGCCACCACTCAGCAGTGGTACAGGGATGACATCGCCAATCCCTTGGCCAAACAAATCGCGCGGACAGGCTGTGGAGCGTCTATCGGCTAGACACAGCGCATTTGGAGATGTTCCTTTCCACGATAGCAAGGCGGAGCCTCCGGTTTCCGGCCGGTGTTCTTGACGCATAACCCTGCATGCGAAGCCGTGCGTTGATGGCAGATCTCCTGGCAACACCATCAAACAAATGGATTCAATTGCAAATCTAGCACAAGGCATGCAATGATTTGTTTCAAAAAACCACTCAACCAACCGAACTTCGATTTTTTTGCCGGGAATTGGCAATTCTTTTCATTCCTTCTTTATATCAAAGAAATTAAGAATCAATACCGCTTCCAGCACCGCAACCATAGCGGCGCACGCGTTGCAAAGTGAAATCAGCCCACATCCAAAGTCGTAATCGAACAATTGACAATGAATTGATCCGAAATAGAAAAAGGGCTTCTGACTGAACAGTCAGAAGCCCTTGTCTAATTGGTCGGAATGGCGGGATTCGAACTCGCGACCCCTTGCACCCCATGCAAGTGCGCTACCAGGCTGCGCTACATTCCGAAGACTTGAATTATACACAGAAATTCGACATCAAAGAGAAAGCAGCGCCCTGATCTGCAAAAGCTCCTCTTTGACCTCCTCCATGCCCATTGCACCGGCAGGCTCCGAGCGGCCCTGCTCCAGCATTGCAGCCAACAGATGGCTTTGCGCCAGTTCTTGCCCCTGCGGGGGCAGGTCCGGATGCACAAGCACCGGCAGCTGCTCGACGGCCTTGCCGTGACCCGTCACCAGTTCGCGCAGACGATTTCGTGCGCCGCTGATGGTGAAGCCCTGCTCGTAAAGCAGCTCGCGAATGCGACGCACCATCAACACCTCATGATGCTGGTAGTAGCGGCGGTTGCCACGACGCTTCATGGGCTTGAGCTGCACAAACTCCTGCTCCCAGTAACGCAGCACATGAGGCTTGACGTCGCAAAGATCCGCGACCTCACCGATGGTGAAATAGCGCTTGGCGGGAATTGCTGGCAAAGAAGAAGCCATGGCTGGTTGCAAGCGGTCAGTGAAGGGATGGGTGAAAGATATGCAATCACGACTTGCGCAAATTCGGGTCAGGCACGGTGTTTTGTCATTAGAAATGCCCGTCATGCATTCCCGTTTGCACAAGTCCTAGCAATATAGCGCGAAGAGCTGACAGGACCTTGCACCGCTCGCGACGCAAAACTGTCAGCTCCTCAGTCACCGATGCCTAGCCTGTCCGCGCATCAGTGGATTTACCAATCGCTTATGACCCCGAGCCTTCGCCCTGGATCAGCTCCTTGAGCTTGCTGCTGGCATGGAAGGTCACCACGCGGCGCGCAGCGATGGGAATCAGCTCACCGGTGCGCGGGTTGCGACCGGGCCGTGGCGCCTTGGTGCGGATCTGGAAGTTGCCAAAGCCCGAAAGCTTGACGTCCTCGCCCTCCACCAGCTTTTGCGAGATCAGGTCGAAAAACGCATCCACCATGTCCTTGGCTTCGCGCTTGTTCAGACCGATTTCGTCAAACAGCAGATCGGCCAGCTGCGCCTTGGTCAACGCGGGGCTGTCGATGCTCTCTACGGCAAGCTCCATGGGTCGATCTCCTTGTGGATTGAACATATCAACGCAGGCGAGCCGCAACGCGTTCAACCAGAGCCGCAATTGTGCCCTGCATGGCGGCATCGATTTCCGCATCGGTCAGCGACGCGGTGTCGCTGCCCAGCGTCAGACGCACGGCCAGGCTCTTCTCGTCCTGAGCCAGGCTGCCCGGTGCAGCTTCCTCGCCAGCCTTGAGCTTCTTGGGACGGAATACGTCGAACAGCACGGCCGAGCGCAGAATGCCGCCCTGCACGCCTTGCTGCACGGCATCCATCACCTGGGCGTGGCTCACGGCTTCCTTGACGACCACGGCAATGTCGCGCTCCACGGCCTGGTGCTTGGCCACGGGCTTGAAGACGGGGACCTCGCGGGCCAGCACGGCATCGAGCTCGAGCTCGAACATCACGGGAGCCTGGGCCAGATCCCATTCCTGGCGCCACTGGGGGTGCAGCTCGCCGACAAAACCGATGGCCTTGCAGTCCAGCAGCACGCGCGCGCAGCGACCAGGGTGCATGGCCGGATGCTCGGCAGGCTCAAACACGGGCTTGGCTGGAGCCAGCAAGGCCTCCACATCACCCTTGACGTCGTAGAAGTCGACCTTGGCCTCTGCCCTGCCCCACTGCAGCTGGTCGGCAGCGCCATAGGCCAGCCCCGCCACGCGCATGGGCTGGTAAAAGCCCTTGACGGTGGTGTCGGAGTCGACGACGGACTCGTCCTTGAAGAACACGCGACCCAGCTCGAACGCGCGCACGCGCTGAGCCTTGCGGTCCACGTTGAACTTGAGCACCTGCAGCAGCGAGCCCAGCAGGGACGAGCGCATCACGCTCAGGTGGCTGGCAATGGGGTTGAGCAGCTTGATGGCGTTGTTGTTGCCGGCCAGCTCCTGCTCCCACTTTTCTTCGACAAAGCTGAAGTTGATGGTTTCCTGGTAGCCCAGGCCCGCCAGCTCGTGGCGCACGGCGTAGGGGCTGCGCTCGTTCTCGGCGCGCAGCTTGGGCGAGATCGGGGCCAGCGGCTTGGTGGTCGGCAGGTTTTCATAGCCGATCATGCGGGCCACTTCTTCGATCAGATCTTCTTCCAGATTGATGTCGAAGCGGAAGGTGGGAGCGGTGACGCTGATCACAGGTTCGCCTGCCGCACCTTCGCTGGCCACGGTGGCCGGCAGACCCAGGCCGTTCAAGGCATCCAGGCATTGCTGCTGCGTCACGGCCATGCCGATGACCTTGGCCGCACGCGCCACGCGCAGTTGCACGGCCTTGGAGGCGGGCATATTGGGCTTCTGGTCGTCCATGGCGCCGACTTGCGTCTCTGGCGTGCCACAGATTTCCAGCACCAGCGCGGTGATGCGCTCGATGTGCTCGGTGGTGAACTCGGGGTCCACGCCGCGCTCGAAGCGGTGGCCGGCATCGGTCGAGAAGTTGAAGTGGCGCGAACGGCCGGCCACGGCCTTGGGGAACCAGAACGCAGCTTCGATGTAGATGTTCCTGGTGTCGTCGGACACGGCCGTGGCGTCGCCGCCCATGATGCCGGCCAGCGACTCGACCTGCTTGTCATCGGCAATCACGCCAACCTTGAGGAAGTCGTCGATCTTGATGGTGTTGCCATTGAGCAGCTTGAGCGTTTCGCCCTCCTTGCCCCAGCGCACATTCAGGCCGCCGCTGATCTTGTCCAGATCGAAGATATGGCTGGGACGGCCCAGCTCGAACATCACATAGTTGGAGATGTCCACCAGCGGGCTGACCGAGCGCTGGCCGCAACGCGCCAGGCGGTCCACCATCCACTGGGGCGTCTTCACCCGCGTGTTGACATTGCGCACGATACGGCCCGAGAAGCGGCCGCACAGATCGGTCGCCTCGATCTTGACTGGCAGCTTGTCCTGCAAGGCCACGGCCGCAGCGGGGAAGGACAGGGCTTTCAGTGGCGTGCCGGTCAGCGCCGACAGCTCGCGCGCCACGCCGTAGACGCTCAGGCAGTGCGCCAGATTGGGCGTGAGCTTGAGCGTGAACAGCGTGTCGTCCAGATTCAGGTACTCGCGCACGTTCTGGCCCAGGGGCGCATCGGCGGGAAACTCCAGCAGGCCGTTGGCGTCTTCGTCGATGCCCAGCTCCTTGGCCGAGCACAGCATGCCAAAGCTCTGCACGCCGCGCAGCTTGCCGATCTTGATCTTGAAGGGCTTGCCATCGGTACCGGGCGGCAGCTCGGCGCCCACGGTGGCGCAGGGAATGCGGATGCCCACGCGCGCATTGGGCGCGCCGCAGACGATGTTCAGCAGCTCGGGGCCGCCCACGTCGACCTGGCAGATGCGCAGACGGTCGGCGTCGGGGTGCTGCACGGCTTCCTTGATTTCACCGACCACGATGCCGGTGAAGGGAGGCGCCACAGGATCCAGCTCTTCCACTTCCAGACCGGCCATGGTCAGGGTATCGGCCAGCTGCTGGGTGGTCAGGTTGGGGTTGCAGTATTCGCGCAACCAGGATTCAGGAAATTGCATAGTCAGACTCTTTGGCGTTCATGCCAGTCGCACCGCAAGCGGTCTGCCACTGGCTGGGCATGCGTATCTCAAAAAGATGAGCTATTAGCGCTCGGCATATAAGGATTTCAGCATCAAAACTATCTGAAATCGTTTCAGAGCATGCGCTAGCAGCTCACTTTTCAATTACTGAAACTGCGACAGAAAACGGATGTCGCCGTCGAAGAACAGGCGCAGGTCGTTCACGCCGTAACGCAGCATGGTCAGGCGATCGGGGCCCATGCCAAAGGCAAAGCCGATGTATTTTTCGGGGTCCAGCCCCATGTTGCGCAGCACATTGGGGTGCACCTGGCCGGAGCCCGCCACTTCCAGCCACTTGCCGGCCAGCGGGCCGCTCTGGAACTGGATGTCGATTTCGGCCGAAGGCTCGGTGAACGGGAAGAAGCTGGGGCGAAAGCGCAGCACCAAATCATCCTGCTCGAAGAAGGTCTTGCAGAAGTCGGTGAACACGACCTTCAGGTCCTTGAAGCTCACGTTCTCGCCGATCCACAGGCCTTCGCACTGGTGGAACATGGGCGAGTGGGTAGCGTCCGAGTCCACACGGTAGGTGCGGCCGGGGGCAATCACGCGGATCTCGGGCATGGTCTGGCCGGCATCGAGCGCATTGCGGTAATTCTTCACATGCTGCACGGCGTGGCGCACCTGCATGGGGCTGGTGTGCGTGCGCAGCAGATTGGGCGCGTGCTGGGTGCCGCCTTCGACATAGAAGGTGTCGTGCATGGAGCGCGCGGGATGGTCTTCAGGCGTGTTCAGCGCCGTGAAGTTGAACCAGTCGGATTCGATCTCGGGGCCCTGGGCCACATCAAAACCCATGGAGCCGAAAATGCCCTCGATACGCTCCATGGTGATGGAGACAGGGTGCAGCCCTCCCGCGCCACGACGGCGACCGGGCAGAGTCACATCCAGCACCTCGGCCTTCAGATGGGCCTGCAGCTCGGCGTCTGCCAAAGCCTTGCGACGAGCGGTCAAGGCCGCTTCGATCGCCTGCTTGGCCACGTTGATGGCTGCGCCGCGCGACTTTTTCTCTTCGACGGAAAGCTGCGCCATGCCCTTCATGAGCTCGGTCATCTTGCCCGACTTGCCCAGAAACTGCGCCTTGGCATTTTCCAGATCAGCGGGGGTGTGGGCTTGCGCAAACAGTTGCTGTGCGCTTTCGACCAGAGAATCCAACTCGTTCATATCGACTCTTTATCGACTTGTAAAAATAAACAAGGGCTAGTGCCTTTTCAAGCCCTAGCCCTTGCTGTTTGTGCATCAGCAGCTACTGAACAAGACACGACTTCTGCAATCAAGTTCAAGCAAGATGCTCGCCCATCGGCAAATGCCTTTGGGGATTCTTGTCTGCAAAAGTCCTACAAGAGTAACTACCGATCGTGACCTCAGGCAGCCAGCTTGGCCTTGACTTGGTCGACGATAGCTGCAAAAGCAGCCTTGTCGTGCACGGCGATATCGGCCAGCATCTTGCGGTCGATTTCGATGGCAGCCTTCTTCAGGCCGTTGGCGAATTGGCTGTAAGTCAGACCCAGTTCACGTGCAGCAGCGTTGATACGAGCGATCCACAGCTGACGGAACACGCGCTTCTTGGTACGACGGTCACGGTAGGCGTATTGACCAGCCTTCATGACCGCTTGCTTGGCAACGCGGAAGACGTTACCACGGCGACCGCGGAAACCCTTGGCCAGATTCAGAACTTTTTTGTGACGGGCGCGAGCCGTTACACCACGTTTGACGCGAGGCATGTGTTTTCTCCTAGTTCGTCAGTGAATTACAGGCCTGCGGAAGGCAACATCTTTGCGATGGAGCCCATATCGCCGGAATGCACGTTGACAATGCCACGCAGGTGACGCTTGTTCTTCGTGGTCTTCTTGGTCAAGATGTGACGCTTGAAGGCTTGACCGCGCTTGACGGTACCACCGGGACGAACGCGAAAACGCTTCTTCGCGCTGCTCTTGGTCTTCATTTTGGGCATGTGAATGCTCCTATTGAATTTGTGCTCGCAAGGCGGTGTGCAACCCGCACACACTTCGCTGGCCTCCGAGGCACTTGTTTGTCAGTCCGGCCAGGCCGGGCTGACTCTTGCAGGCAAGCCTGCAAATTCTTTATCTGCCGCACAAAACAAAAGTGGGCCAAGCCCACTTTTGCCGACAAGGCAAAACCGCAATTATGCCTTATCTGCAGCCTCAGGTGCAGCTGCGGCGCCATCAGCCTGTGGTTTTGCAGCACCGGCGGGCTTCTTGCCGCCTGCACGAGCCGGCGCAACCATCATGATCATCTGACGGCCTTCCAGCTTGGGGAACTGCTCCACCTGGATGGAATCGGCCAGATCGTCACGCAGACGGTTGAGCAGATTCAGACCCAGCTGCTGGTGCGTGATTTCACGACCGCGGAAACGCAGCGTGATCTTGCACTTGTCGCCATCCGCCAGAAAACGGCGGATATTGCGCAGCTTGATGTTGTAGTCACCATCATCCGTACCAGGGCGGAACTTCACTTCCTTGATTTCGATGACGGTCTGCTTGGCCTTGGCTTCAGCAGCCTTCTTCTGTTCCTGGTACTTGAACTTGCCGTAATCCATCAGACGGCAGACCGGAGGAGATGCGTTGGCCGCAATCTCCACCAGATCGACATCCAGCTCGCCGGCCATGCGCAGCGCTTCTTGCAGCGGCACGATGCCCAGAGGCTCGTTGTCGGGACCAGACAGACGCACTTCAGGCGCCATGATTTCTCGGTTCAGTCGATGCTTGCGCTCTTCACGGTGGCGCCGATCGCGAAATTCAGTAGCTATGGTTTTCACCCTTGGATTGAAATGGCTACAACAGCGTAGCCGGCTAGCGTGCCTTGCACGCTGACCGGCCCGCCACAAAAATTAATCTGCTTCAGGCCTTGGCCGCGATGTCCTTGGCGAGCAATTCAATGAATGCATCAACCGACATCACTCCGAGGTCTTTGTTACCCCGGGCGCGCACTGCAACCGCACCAGCTGCCTTCTCCTTGTCGCCTGCGACAAGGATGTAGGGCAGCTTCTGCATGGAATGCTCGCGTATTTTATACGTAATCTTTTCATTGCGCAGATCTGTCACTACCCTAAGGCTTTGATTCGGCAATGCTTTTTGCAGCTTCTGCGCAACTTCCTGCGCATAGTCGGCCTGAGCGTCCGTGATATTGAGCACGGCAGCCTGCACGGGAGCCAGCCAGGCAGGCAGCGCGCCGGAGTGATGCTCGACCAAAATGCCGATGAAACGCTCCAGCGAACCCAGGATCGCGCGGTGCAGCATGATGGGTCGATGGCGCTCGCCATCCTCGCCCACGAATTCCGCATCGAGACGCTCGGGCATGTTCGGGTCCACCTGAATGGTGCCGCACTGCCATTCGCGACCCAGTGCATCCTTCAGGGTGTATTCGATCTTTGGCCCGTAGAACGCACCCTCGCCCGGCAGATACTCGAACTCGCAACCCGATGCGCGCAGACCTTCGGCCAGCGCGTTCTCGGCCTTGTCCCAGGCTTCATCGGTGCCGATGCGCTTTTCGGGGCGAGTGGACAGACGGTACAGGATGTTGGTGAAGCCGAAGTCGGCATACACCTTCTGCAGCAGCGAGGTGAAAGCCGTCACCTCGGCCTGGATCTGGTCTTCGGTACAGAAGATGTGACCATCGTCCTGTGTGAAGGCACGCACGCGCATGATGCCGTGCAGCGAACCCGTGGGCTCGTTGCGATGGCAGTTGCCGAACTCGCCAAAGCGCAGAGGCAGATCGCGATAGCTCTTGATGCCTTGCTTGAAGATGATGATGTGGCCCGGGCAGTTCATGGGCTTGAGGGCATATTCACGCTTTTCCGAATCGGTGGTGAACATGTTTTCGCGGTACTTGTCCCAGTGGCCCGTCTTCTCCCACAGGCCCTTGTCCAGAATCTGCGGAGCCTTGACTTCCTGGTAGCCGTTGTCCTGATAGACGCGGCGCATGTACTGTTCGACCTGCTGCCAGACCGCCCAGCCCTTGGGGTGCCAGAACACGGTGCCGGGCGAGTGTTCGTCGATGTGGAACAGATCGAGTTCGCGCCCAAGCTTGCGATGGTCGCGCTTTTCGGCTTCTTCCAACCTGAACAGATAGTCCTTGAGCTCGTCCTTGGTTGCCCAAGCGGTACCGTAGATGCGCTGCAGCATCTCGTTGCGGTGGTCGCCACGCCAGTAGGCGCCGGCCACCTTCATCAGCTTGAAGTGCTTGAGCTTGCCGGTGCTGGGCACGTGAGGGCCACGGCACAGGTCTTCGAAGGCGCCTTCACGGTACAGGCTCACATCCTCGTTGCTGGGGATAGAGGCAATGATCTCTGCCTTGTAGGCTTCGCCGATGCCCTTGAAGTACTGCACGGCCTCGTCGCGCGGCAGCACGCGGCGCACCACCTGCTCGTCCTTGTTGGCCAGCTCGGTCATCTTCTTTTCGATGGCGGCCAGATCTTCGGGAGTGAAGGGGCGCTTGTACGAGAAGTCGTAGTAGAAGCCGTTTTCGATCACGGGACCGATGGTGACCTGCGCATCGGGAAACAGCTCCTTGACGGCATAGGCCAGCAAGTGAGCGGTGGAGTGGCGGATCACCTCCAGACCGTCGGCATCCTTGGCGGTGATGATGGACAGCGGCGAATCCTGCTCGATCACAAAGCTGGTGTCCACGACCTTGCCGTTGATCTTGCCGGCCAATGCGGCCTTGGCCAGGCCGGAGCCAATCGAAGCAGCGACTTCGGCAACCGAAACCGGGCCTGAGTATTCGCGCTTGGAGCCATCGGGGAGCGTGATGTTGATCATAAATTCCTTGTCAAACCAAATTTGTGTGGGTGAGGGCCAGCGCCAGAGCTTTGGAGTTGCCTGAAAGCAAAAAGCGCGGAACCAGTCCGCGCTTTGATGAGGGTGTCGAGAAATCTCGGGCAGGCGCGAACCGCCAGCTGCCATCAGCAGCTGAAGTACATCTCCGATGTAGTTCGCGGTGTCATAACCGTTGATGCCTTTCTCGCCCTTGTGAATTGAAGTCGCGCCATTTTAACCCGGCAAACAAAAAAGCGCCCGAGACTTTCGCCCCGGGCGCATAACCCCTTTTTTACCTAGACAGAATCACGATTCATCGTGGCTCAATGGAACTGCTCTTCCTCGGTGGAGCCGGTCAGCGCCTTGACGCTGGATGAGCCGCCCTGGATCACGGTGGTCACGTCGTCGAAGTAACCTGCGCCCACTTCCTGCTGGTGCGAGACAAAGGTGTAGCCCTTGTCACGTGCCGCGAATTCGGGCTCCTGGATCATTTCCACGTAGTGCTTCATGCCCTCGCCGCGAGCGTACTCGTGGGCGAACTTGAAGGTGTTGTACCAGTTGCTGTGGATGCCGGCCAGCGTGATGAACTGGAACTTGTAACCCAGTGCGGACAGGTCTTCCTGGAAGGAAGCGATCTGGCTGTCGTTGAGGTTCTTCTTCCAGTTGAACGAAGGCGAGCAGTTGTAGCTCAGCAGCTTGCCTGGGCAGGCTGCATGCACGGCCTGGGCGAATTCGCGGGCAAAGCCGATATCGGGCACACCGGTTTCGCACCACACCAGATCCGCGTAGGGAGCGTAGGCCACGCCGCGGCTGATGGATTGCTCCAAACCGTTCTTGACACGGTAGAAGCCCTCCTGAGTACGCTCGCCAGTCAGGAACGGGATGTCGTTCTCGTCATGGTTGCTGGTGATCAGGTTGGCCGCCTCGGCATCGGTACGGGCCAGCACAATGGTGGGCACGCCCATCACATCGGCTGCAAAACGGGCGGCAATCAGCTTTTCGACCGCTTCGCGAGTGGGCACCAGCACCTTGCCGCCCATGTGACCGCACTTCTTGACCGCAGCCAGCTGGTCTTCGAAGTGCACGCCGGCAGCACCTGCCTGAATCATGTTCTTCATCAGCTCGAACGCGTTGAGCACGCCGCCGAAGCCGGCTTCCGCATCAGCCACGATGGGCAGGAAGTAGTCGATGAACTCCTTGTCGCCGGGGTTGATGCCCTTGCCCCATTGGATTTCATCGGCACGCTTGAAGGTGTTGTTGATGCGGCGCACCATGGTGGGCACGGAGTCATAGGCGTACAGCGACTGGTCGGGGTACATGGTCTCGGAGGTGTTGCCGTCGGCGGCTACTTGCCAGCCCGACAGGTACACGGCTTCCAGACCGGCCTTGGCCTGCTGCATGGCCTGGCCTGCGGAGATGGCACCGAAGGCGTTCACATAGCCCTTCTTCGAGCTGCCGTTGATCTTGTCCCACAGCACTTCGGCACCGCGCTGGGCCAGGGTGTACTCTGGCTGCAGACTGCCACGCAGACGCACCACATCGGCAGCGCTGTAGCCGCGCTTGACGCTCTTCCAGCGTGGGTTCTGTGCCCAGTCTTTTTCGAGGGCTGCGATTTGCTGTTCACGGCTCAGTTGCTGAGTCAGGGATTGGGGCATGGTGCACTCCTTAGCGGTTAAAACAAGATGAATTGGTGTTCGTCCTTGGGATCTACTTTATGTCTGCAGCACTCTTTTACAGAGTCTTATGTCTTATAAAAGACTGAAATTTATATTCAATAAAATCAATGACTTATTTTTATTTTTCACAATAAGAAAACGTATTTCTCGTATTGAGAAATTTTGCGGCAGCGCAACATTTCAATTTTTCATAATGCAAAATTGAATTCTTGCTTCATGAAAAATTTGCAGAAGCACGACTTCCGGAGTCCGCATCCTTTGAATGCAGTACGAAAAAAGTCCCGGCGCATGCCTTGATCTGCTCATCCTTGATCTGCTCATCCTTGATCTGCTCATTTATCCGGCACGAGACAGGCCAAGCCACTTGAACAAAAACAGGTGACACGACAAAGACATGGCGCCCAAGGCGGCGGGGACAAAAAAACAACAGTTCCCTCCCCTGGGTCAAATGCATGCAACAGCCCTGCCACACTGCTTTGCATCACCTTCTCTTGTCATTGAAATTCATTTCGCCATGCACACGCCCAGCCGCCCCATCGCCTATCTCTGCCTGGCGCTCAGCATGTCTTTGGTAGGAAGCTATGTGGCCTTGTCCAAGCCTCTGGCTGCCATCTTTCCGGTCATGCTGCTGGCCTGGCTGCGCTTTGGCATCGGTGCCGTGGCCATGCTGGGCTGGCTCAGGCCACCTGCGCACGAGACAACTCTGACCAGACAGACCAAGTGGCTGTTGTTTTTTGAGTCCTTCTTCGGCAATTTCCTTTTCACGCTCTGCATGATCAGCGGCGTGGCCATGACCAGCGCGGTCACGGCAGGCGTGACCATGGCCGCAATTCCTGCCGCAGTCGCCATCATGAGCTGGCTTTTTCTGCGCGAAGCCGTTGGCGCGCGCACATGGACAGCCATTGCTTTCGCAGTGGCCGGCATAGGGCTGAATGCCTTGAGCAAGACCGAAAGCAGCAGCCTTGCCGCACATCCCCAGCAAGGCCTGGGCCAGTTGCTGCTGATTGCCGCAGTGCTGTGCGAGGCCGCATATGCCGTGATCGGCAAAAAGCTCACCGCCAGCGTAAGCCCCAAACGCATTACGGCGCTGATCAATCTCTGGGGGTTTGTGCTTTCCGCACCCGCCGGGCTCTATCTGGCCTGGCAGTTTGATTTTTCCCGGGTTTCGGTGCCCGCATGGGGTCTGTTGCTGTTTTACGCCCTGGCCGCCTGCGTCTGGACGGTGTGGCTGTGGATGACGGGATTGCGCGCCGTGCCCGCATCGCGGGCCGGCATTTTTACCGTGCTGCTGCCCATCAGCGCCGCCGTGGTGGGCATGCTGGCCCTGGGCGAGCGCGTCGGCAGCATGCAATTGCTGGCCTTCGGCATTGCCCTGACCAGCGTGGTGATCGCAACCTGGCCCGGTTCATTGCAGTTCAGGCGCTAGGCGCCGTCGATTCCAATCAGGAAAGCAGATTGCGGCGGCTCAGCACAATGCCGTCGGAGTCGGCATACAGCCAGTCGCCCGGGCGAATCCACAGGCCGGCGATCTGCACATAGACATCGCGCAGTCCCTGGCCTTGCTTGACGGTAGGCATGGGGTTGAGCGCCAGCGCATACAGACCCACGGGGGTGGATTTCAGCTCGGCCACGTCGCGCACGCAGCCATAGACAAGCACCCCGGCCCAGCCGTTCTGGGCCGCCGATGTCGCCACATTCCCCCCCACCAGAGCCCGGCGTAGCGAGCCGCCGCCATCGACCACCAGCACACGACCACCTCCCGGCTCGGCCAGCGCCGCTCGCACCAGGCTGTTGTCGTCCAGACACTGCACGGTGCTGACCTCCCCCATAAAGCCGACATTCCCGCCATAGCTGTGGAACACGGGCGGCAGCACACGGAAATCGCTGCTGTCATCGCTGATATGCGCATCGCACAAATCGCAGGTGCTGAAGCCAAGAGAAGCCGAGGAATCGCTCATGAAAATCTCCACAAAACCAAGTCTCCCGCATCTTGCCCTGAGCACCTGACATAGCACAAGCACCAGCGGACACACACAGAGAGCAACTTTTTCACAACACTCTCGGGGAAAAACCCGTGAAAACGGACACGAAAGGGCCTGAGAGCAACAAATCGAGGCAAAAAAACAGCCCACTAGCTTGGAAGAGCGATTTTTTGCCATTAGCATCAGACTCAGCCAGTGGATTGCAGCTGTATTTCGCTGGTGATAAGTCCACTACCCAATTAGGAATAAGCAATATGGCAACTGCAAAGAAGGCACCCGCTGCAGCACCGGCAGCAGCTCCCGCCGCTAAGAAGCGCACTCCCAACGCTGCCTTCATGAAACCCCTGACCCCCAGCGCCGCTCTGGCTGCCGTGGTTGGCAAGGATCCCCTGCCCCGTACTGAAATCATCAGCAAGCTGTGGGTCTACATCAAGGCCAACAACCTGCAAGACGCTGCCAACAAGCGCATGATCAACGCCGACGCCAAGCTCAAGGAAGTCTTCGGCAAGCCCCAAGTCTCCATGTTCGAGATGGCCGGCCTGATCGGCAAGCACGTCAAGTAAGCACTGCGCTTGCGCTGACCACAAAAAAGCTGGCCCGAGCCAGCTTTTTGTATTTCTGAGGCAAGTGTCGCGTACAGGCCGACGCGACTGGGGCGGCTTTACCGCAGCAATGCATGCGTGCATGCCCCGGTCTCGACGCCGACGGAATCACGGCCGCGAACGCTGGTCAGGACGGAACCGGCCGGCAGGTCTTTCCGACAACCGCGCGGCCCACCGATTGGCGCGGCCCTCACGAAGCTGACCCCGGGCTATCTCCGCCATCGTGCCCCGCCATGCTTGCACCCTGAACCGCACATTCCTGCAAGACTGCAGTGCCGGGCAGCCAGGACATGGGCTCCACAGGCATGGAGACGCGTGCGCACGTTCGGGTCTCGGTGCGACGAACGCTTCCCCGGCAGCCCCGGCCATGGGAGGTGCACGAGCTTGAGCGCTGTCCCTCAATAACCGTCCAAAGCCGTCACGACGCCGGCAATGCCCATGAGACATCCGCAGAGGAGACCGGCCAAGAAAATCAGTGCTGCAATTCCAAAGCTCATTGAACGCCTCTCCTGCCGCGCAGGGCCGTGTGATTGCGGCACGCCGTGCGACTCATGGCGCCCCCCTTGCGATACGCGCGTCCGCTCCTTCTAGGCGTGTGCTGTGCAGTGCATGGCGCTCGTTGACAGGCGGCCAGAGCATATCGACGGGCATGCCTGTGATTTCTGCAATGCGCTGTCGAATGCGGGCCGATACCGCACGACCGCTGATGACTTGCGACACGCTGCTGTTGGCCACGCGCATTTCGGACGCCAATGCCGTGGGGGAAATGCCTTTCATGCGCAGCGCCGCTTTGATTTGCTCGGGATGCATCTGGTAGCCTTTCGCCTAATTATTTAGGTTAAAGCACGTCGTCGTGCTTTTGGCGAATTATGGGAAAGATTTCTTTCCCATGCAATACACCTTGGACAAATTTTTATGACCCTAGGGGAACGGCTGCGCGAAGAAAGAAACCGGCTGGGCATGAGCCAGCCAGCCTTCGCTGCACTTGCTGGCACTACGAAGCAAACTCTTTTTTCCTGGGAATCCGGCAAGACAGCGCCGGATGGCTTTCAGATGACCGCGCTGAGCGCACACGGAGTGGACCTGTTGTATGTGCTGGCAGGACACCGCACACCGGCAGTTCACCCTGCAGAGGCTCTGTCAGACGATGAACTCCGCCTCCTTCACGGGTATCGCAGGTGCAATGCGGATGGAAGGCAGCACCTCATACGATCCGCAGAACTGCTGTCTGCGGCACATGCCATGTCCGCCGAAGACCGCAAGCAGGCCCTCCAGGATCGGCCACATCGACCGGGTGAAGACGCCCTCTGATCCGTCCTGCCCGATGTCCGAGCGGTGCGGCACCTATAGGATGCGGTGCAGTCCTGCTCCAAGACGGTGACAGGGCCTGCTGCCATCCCCCCGCCGGGACGTGCTCAGTACACATCGCGTCGGTAGCGGCCCGAGCCCAACAGCTCGGTCACCTTGGCCTCGCCCAGAATGGCCTGCAGCGTCAGATGCACGCCTTGACCCATGCCGTTCAGGCTGCCGCAAACATAGATGGCCGCACCACGCTCCACCCATTGCCGGACTTCCTCCGCATGGCTGCGCAGCAAATCCTGCACATAGCGCGAATCCTTGCCGTTGCGCGACCAGGCCTGATCCAGTCGTGCCAGTCGGCCTTGCCTGAGCCATGCGCCCACTTGATCGGCAAATAGCGCGTCATGTTGTGGACTGCGCTCTCCGAACAACAGCCATTGATCACTCAGCTCTTGCTGCACACGCGCCTTGATATGGCTGAGAAGGCCCGCCAGGCCCGAGCCATTGCCGATCAGAATCAGCGGCCGCCCGGCGTTGTCACCGAGCCTGAAGCCGCGGTGCTCGCGCAAGGTCAACGGCAGCACATCTCCCTCGGCCATGCCACAGCACAACCAGTGCGACGCAAGGCCCGGCGAACCATCGGCACGCGTGCTCTCTCGCACCAGCAGTTGCAGGCTGCCGTCGGCCGTGATCGAGGCGATCGAGTAGTCGCGCGCGCGCTCAGGGTCGGCAGGCACGCACAGAGACACCAGATCGCCCGACTCCCAGCGCGGCAGCTCGCCGGACTGCGGCGTCCACTCCAGCAGGTATAGCGCCCCGCCCTGGCTGCCGGGATTGAGCAAACGCCGCCGACTGAGCACAAAAGGCATGCTGACCGGCGCCTGCAACCAGTCCGAGTCCAGTTCCTGAGCGGGCGCAGACTCGCCCAGCAAGTCCTGTCGCATCTGAGCGACCTGGGTCTGCCAGCTCTGCAAGCTTGAGGCATCCATATTGTCCACGCAGACCAGATCGCTGCGCGCGCCGCTGGTCTGCAACCACTCATGCACTTGCACACCAAACGCACAGAACTCCTGGTATTCACGATCACCCAGCGCCAGCACCAGGCTTTGGTGCCGGGTCAGCGCAGGCAGCGTGGCCATGAGCTGCTGCACAAAGCCCAGCGCATGGTCGGGCGCATCGCCCTCGCCTGTAGTGGATAGCAGCCACAGGCTGTGCTCGAATTGCTGCAGCAGCACGGCCGTCAGTTTTTCCACGGGCAGCAGGCGCACCTGCAGACCGCCGTCGACCAGCATCTTGCCCGTGGCGCGTGCCAGCGCCTCGGCCTGCCCCGTCTGGCTGGCATAGGCGACCAGGACGGCAGGCGCAGCGGCATCGCCCTGCGAGGCATTGCTCTCGGCCTCATCGGCCAGGCGCTGCCTGCGTACCTTGGTGCCAATACCCCAGCACATGCCTGCGTAGGCGGCTACCAAACCCATAGCCCCATAAATGCGCTCGGGCGTCAAAATCCATTCCACTGTCATGCCTCAAATAGGTTGATCCAGGCCGGTGTCTTGAGCACCTGTCTGCGGGCCTCATTGCCATCGGGTGCGAGATGCGATGTGAGCACGGCCGCAATCTCATGTTGACGGGCAAAGTCCATGCCTTGCTGCGGACCTAGCACCGTGAGCACGGTGGCCAGCGCATCGGCGTGCATGCATTCCTCATGGAACACGGTCACGCTGGCCAGATCATGCGTCACCGGCCAGCCCGTGCGCGGATCCAGCGTGTGCGAATAGCGCCTGCCAGCCTGCGTGAACTGATGCCAGAAGTCGCCCGAGGTGGCAAAAGCACCCTCCCTGCAGGCCACGACCAGCGACTCGGCCTCGACAGAACCGCCCGTGCCCAGCTGCACCTGCCAGGGCCGCCCATCAGGGCGCTCCCCCCAGCTGCGCAGCTCACCGCCGATTTCGAACATGCCCGCAGCCCAGCCAACCGCCTGCAGCTTTTGCACCGCCCAATCCACGGCAAAGCCCTTGGCAATGCCGCAAAAATCCAGCTCAAGACCACCGCTCTGCTGCAACTGCCGGGTCTGTGCATTCCAGCGCAGATGGCCATGGCCGCTGGTCTTCAGCAAGCGTTCGATCTCATCGCTGGCAGGTGCCTGCCCTGAATGCGGCTGCAACGGGTTCTGACGCGGCCCGAACCCCCACAGTGAGACCAGCGCTCCCATGCCGGGGTCCATCGCCGCGCCTGAAAGCCTTGCCCAATGCAAGGCCGCTTCCAGAACCTGAGCAAACTCCGCCGGAACTACATGCATTTCACCGGGACTTGAACGATTGAACCGGGTGATCAGCGAATCCGCCTCCCAGTTGCTCATCTGGGCAATGACATCCTCAAACACCTGCTCCAGCAGGGCCTGCACCGGCTCCGTGGGCAGGTAATCAGGATTGAGCAGGCGCAGCGACCAGTGGGTGCCCATGGTCTGGCCGGACAGGCGGTGAATACGCCCGTCCTGCTGGTGCTGCAGGCTTGCAGGTCTCCAGCGCTGCACGCCAAAGTCAAGCGCCGGCGTCCGGGGACAAGCCTGACTCTGTGCCGCCGACGAGGGCAGTTGCCAGAGACTGGCATCAAAGCGTACGCGGGGGGGTGTGGGCATGGGCATCCAGACAAAGACGAAAACAGCAGCAAAAACAACGACGCGCCCATAGCGGGCGCGCGTATTCAGTCCATCAAGCGCCAACGCTTAAGGCAGGACTTCCAGAGTCGCTATATAGCCCAGGCGGCGCTCCGTTGCCTTGGCAATGCTGGTCTTCTTGTCCGTAGCATCGGCATTCAGCCAGAACAGACCTGCACGGGGGAACTTGATCTTGACCTGACCCTTGGCATCGGTCTTGAGCTTCATGGCGTCCACACCGTCGCGATAGCGAATACCGTCGGCCACCAGCTCCAGCTCCAGATCCGCAGCGGGCTTGCCGTCAAGATGGAATTCGAAGGTCGCCTCTTCGCTGGCCACCAGGTCATTGGGGTGAGTCACGGGCTTGAGCTCCAGACCCTTGCCGGTCAGCGCCAGCGCCGAGGGCTTGCCCAGAGACACAAAGGTTTCCATGCGGCGCAGATTCTCGGTCACGCGCACTTCCTTGGCATCGGCAGGAATCTGCTTGAGCACTTCCTCCACCGAACCGCGCAGGCGCTTGGGCTGGCCGTTGGCATCCTTGTAGCCGCCCATCACGCCGGTCATCAGCATGGTGACGCGGTAGGTACCGGTCTTTTCTGGCTTGAAGTCGAACATGCTGCGCAACTCGCCCTTGGCGACATTCTTCATTTCCACGGCCGCGCCATCGGGCGCGGTCACCTTGACGGCTTCCAGACCCAGCGGACGGTGGTTGAAGAAGAACACATCGTTGGACACCGCCGCATCCACCGTCACCCAGTCGGACTTGGACAGCACGGTGCTGGAAGGCTTGAACCACAGATCATGTGCCTGGGCGCCCAGGGCAGCCAGAGCCAGAGTTGCAGCGACGATGGCACGAGTTTGGAACTTCATATCAGGTCCTTGAAAACAGAAAGGGTGACAAATCCGAAAATGAGGCGAGGCCCAAGCCAGGAACACCAAGCAAGAGCCGCCTCGCAGCGAAGGTGTTGTCCCCCTCCGCGAAGCAGAGAGGGGGAAGGCGCGGAGCGCCTCAGGGGGTGATCAAGGCTTCAATTCCAGCTTGATCGCGCCCAGCTCGGTACTGCCATTGGCGCTCAGGCTGGTGGCCTGCTTGACGGGCCACTCGAAGGGAATGGACACCAGCTCGCGGCCGCCGACTTCACGCGCGGCTTCCACCATCAGCTTGTACTGGCCGGGAGCCAGCTGGGGCAGCGGGTTCTTGCCTTCCGCAAAAGACAGCGCATGGGTGCCCACGGGCTTGGTCGGCTGGGTCACACCATCGATGGGAAAGCTCAGCTCGCGGCCGGTACGACGCCACCACTGGCGCATGTCCTTGAGCCACTTGGTGCCCTCGGCATTCTTCATCTTCACGTCATACCAGACGGACAGATTGGCAGCCACACCACCGTCGGCCTTTTCCAGCCACACGGCGACATAGGGCTTGTGGTATTCGGCCACCTGCAACTGGGGCACGGTCACAGCCACATTCATGCCGCCCGCGATTGCCGGCAGGCCCACCACGGCGCTCAGCGCCACCGTGGTCTTGAAAATCCGCTTCGCCATTTTTTCTTCCTTCACAAAATTCTTGGGCTCAATGCACGAGCAGCAACACCAGCAAGGCGGGCAGCACCAGACCCAGGCCCACCATGGGCCAGGTCATGGGGCGGCGCTGCGCATGCATCTTCAGGATCAGCAGGCCCGTGATACAGAACACCAGGCAGCCAATCGCAAAGACGTCTATGAACAAGCTCCAGGCTCCGCCCGTATTGCGCCCCTTGTGCAAGTCGTTGAGGTAGGAGATCCAGCCCCGGTCGGTCTTCTCGTACTCGACCGAGCCCTCCTTCAGGTCCACACGCAGCCAGGCATCGCCACCCGGGCGCGGCATGGGCACATAGGCCTCGTCTTCGCTCCACTCCACGGCAAAATCTTTGGCACTGACCTTGATCTGCTGAGCCAGCCAGCCATCCACCTCGGCAGGCAAGCCCACGGCATTCTTGTCCGCCGCTTCCACGCCTTTCTTCTGGGCTTGCTGCAGTTTTTCGAGCAGATCCGGGGGCAGTTGCGCATCACGCGATTCGACCTTGGGCTTGGACTCGATCTGCCCGGCGTGATTCAAGGTGAATCCCGTCACGGCAAACAGCAGCATGCCGATCAGGCAGATGGCAGAGCTGATCCAGTGCCACTCATGTAATTTTTTGAGCCAGTACGCCCGCTGTGGGGCGTTGGAGGAAGCCGCGGTCATTCAGAACTTTCTGGGATTGCGTTGCCGCCGGGCCGGGCCGAGCCGACCTTTGGGACATAGCGCCACAAGGCCAGTCCTTGCTTGCGCAGCAAGGCGGCATTCTAGTTGCGCAAATTCTAAATGCATCTCACTTTTATTTACTTTACTTGACGTAAACAAAGCGCCCTCGCGCCCAGGGCTTTTGCCAGCTCAGCAAACCCGTGGCTCGACCGATTCCGGCGATCCGCTGCACGCCCTCCACTCAACAATCTGTTGCCTCACTGCAACAAAACGTAGATTGCCGATACTCATTATTGAATGGTATCGAGAATTATTATCAATATCACCTAGAATCCGCACGCTTTTTCAAAAAATCGACTCTTCATCAAAAGCATGTCCAACAACCATCTGACCCCGACCGACTCCAACGGCTTGCGCTGCGAGCTCAAGCAAATCGTGATTGCCGCAGGCCTGTGCCTGATTGGCGCCAGCGCGATGGCTCAGCAGGAAACCACCTTGTCCACCGTGAATGTGGAAGCCGCTGCCGAGTCCAGCTTCAAGACCGAAGCCAGCCCTCAAGGCAAGTTCACCGCTCCCCTGCTGGACACGCCCAAGACCGTTCAGGTCATCAATGAAGAGATCATCAAGCAGACCGGCGCCACCAGCCTGCAAGACGCTCTGCGCTCCACCCCCGGCATCACTTTCGGCAACGGCGAAGGCGGCAACCCCACCGGCGACCAGCCTTTCATCCGCGGCATGGACGCCCAGTCCAGCACCTTTGTGGACGGCATGCGCGACATCGCTTCTGGAACCCGCGAACTGTTCAACGTCGAAGCCGTGGAAGTCATCAAGGGCGCCGACTCGGCCTATGCCGGTCGTGGCGGCGCTGGTGGCTCCATCAATATCTCCACCAAGAAGGCCAAGAACGAGAACTTCATCTCCGGCGACGTGGGCCTGGGCACCGACAACTATCTGCGCGGCACGCTGGACATCAACCGCAAGATCAACGAGACCACCGGCATTCGCCTGAACGCCATGGGCCACAGTGCCGACGTGCCCGGCCGCAACGGTCCTGACAACAAGCGCTGGGGCATTGCCCCCACCGTGACCTTCGGCATGGGCACAGCCACCGAAGTGACCCTGTCCTGGCAGCATCTGCAGACCGACAATACCCCCGACGGCGGCGTGCCTTATCTGTACAGCAATGCCGCCATGGCCACCCTGCCCGGCGGCAGCACCGTGCGTCCCACCTATGGCAACGACCGTGCCAACTGGTACGGCCTGCACAACCGTGATTTCGAGAAGGAAAAGAGCGATCTGTTCACTGCTTCGGTCACGCACAAGTTCACTGACACCAACAAGATCCGCAACAGCCTGCGCTACAGCAAGACCAAGCAGGACTATGTCTGGACCCAACCCGACGACTCCAAGGGCAATGCCATAAATGGCTATGTCTGGCGCCGCGGCAACTACCGCGTCTATGACACCACCACACTGCAGAACGTGACCGAATTTACCGGCAAGGAACAGACCGGCTCCATCGGCCACAGCTATGCCTTCGGTCTGGAGTTGTCCAAGGAAAAGGCTGACGGCAGCTCGGGCGCCATCCAGAGCGGTGGCACCTGCACAGGCGTTTCCGATCCTTGGTGCACCACTTTGAGCAACCCCAGCGGCGCCAATGCCCCCTGGAACTTTGCCTGGTCACTGCCTGCGCAATCCACCGTCAACAAAATCGACACCATTGCCGTCTACGGCTTTGATACTCTGAAGCTCAACGAGCAATGGCTGGTGAATGCCGGTCTGCGCGTGGACCACTACAAGCTCAACGCTTCCGGCCCCGCCGGCGGCCGTGGCGCCAGCGCCTACCCGGCGTATGACCTGAGCCGTAGCGATACGATGTTCAACTACCAGCTGGGCGTGGTCTACAAGCCTGCATCCAATGGCAGCATCTACGCCAACATCGGTACCTCTTCGCGCCCCGGTGGCTCGACTCTGGGCAACGGCAGCGAGGACCTGACCACGACCACCGATGCGCTGATCAGCCTGAAGCCGGAAAAGACCAAGTCCATCGAGCTGGGCACCAAGTGGGACCTGCTGGACAAGAAGCTGAACCTGACTGCCGCAATCTTCCGCAATGAAGTGACCAATGTGCGCATCACCGATGCAACCGGCACATACATGGGCGGCAACAAGGAAGTCAATGGCATCGAACTGGGCTTTACCGGCCAGATCCTGTCCAATCTGAGCGTGTTCGGCGGCTATACCTTTATGGATAGCGAGTTCAAGAACATGGGCAAGGACGATGTTCGCAATGGCCTGCCCTTCTACAACACGCCCAAGCACAGCTTCAGCCTGTGGACCAGCTACAAGCCCATGGCCAAGCTGACCTTGGGTCTGGGTATCTATGCTCAGAGCGACGTTGCTGCCAGCTACATTCAAGGCAAGGGGGGCATCGTGACCAAGGGTGCTTCCGGCTATGCCCGTTATGACGCGATGATGGCCTACCAGATCGACAAGAACCTGAGCTTCCAGCTGAACGTCTACAACCTGGGCAACAAGGTTTACTACACCGGCGTGCGCTCGCCTCATTACGCCAATATGGGCGCCGGCCGCTCGGCCGTGGCTTCGCTCAAGTTCACGTACTAATTCATGTACTGACAGGAGCAATGACAGTCCTGCCTGCGCTTGATCTGGCGCAGCCTGGCTGCAAACCATGCCCCAAAGCCCCGCAGGCTCCTGATGCCAGCGGGGCTTTTTACATGCACACTTGGCGGATCAAGCGCATTGTCGCTGGCTCGCAAAGCCTGATCTTCGCCATCAAAACCATAGCTGATAGCGTCTTTCCATAAATGTTTTCAACCCAATAAATCATTGAAAGCTATAGGTATCAAGCGCTACCAGCTATGGTTAATGATGTAACCCTGATCATCAACAAATAGATATCGCCTCACTCCCGCCATGTTGCTACGCATCCCCTGCCTGCTCACCCCCGATGAAGTACGCCACTGCCGTCAGGCGCTGGAAGCCGCCAGCTGGCAGGACGGAAAGACCACGGCCGGCCACGTGGCCGCTCAGGTCAAGAGCAATCTGCAACTGCCGCTGGACAGCAAGACCGGCCAGCAGATAGGCGATCTGATCCTGGACCGGCTGGGCCGCAACCCGCTGTTCATGTCGGCAGCCCTGCCGCTCAAGGTTCTGCCGCCGCGCTTCAATCGCTATGAGGGTGGAGGTACCTATGGCAACCATATCGACAACGCCTTCTTCACCATTCCGGGCACGGCCATCAAGGTCAGAACCGATGTCTCCACCACGGTGTTCTTCAGCGATCCCGACGAATACGAAGGCGGTGAGCTGATGGTGGAAGACACTTTCGGCCAGCAAAGCGTGAAGCTCGCGGCCGGCGATGCCATCGTCTACCCCGGCACCAGCTTGCACCGAGTCAACCCCGTGACGCGCGGCACGCGCTATGCCTCGTTCTTCTGGACGCACAGCCTGGTCAAGTCGGCGGAGCAGCGCCGTCTGCTGTTCGATCTGGACCAGAGCATTCAGCAACTCACGCAAGAGCAGCCCGAGCATCCGCGCATCGCCGCCCTCTCGGGCACCTATCACAATCTCTTGCGCATGTGGTCTGAAAGCTAGCTTCCTGGGAGACGACAGCCTGCGCTGCTGGGTAGCCCTCGCCGGCTGTCTCCCCCCTACACTGCGCCTACTTTGCTGCCTCGCCCCCATCCAACCGGCTTGATTTATGACTGTTGAACCTTTGAATGCCGCTGGCCAGCCCGTCAAACCGCCACTGACGCAGATTTCCGCGCAGATAGGCTCCCTGGCGGACTACGCCCGGCTGGCCCGCGAGCATATGGAGGCTCAGGCCTGGGCCCACCTGGAAAGCGGTGCGGACCAGGGTCTGACTCTGGCCCACAACCGCCAGGCCTTCGACCGCATCCGTCTCTGTCCTGAGCCGCTGGCCGATCTGTCGGCCGCGCATACGCGGCAAAGCCTGCTGGGCCAGAGTCTGGACTGGCCGTTGCTGCTGGCACCAGTTGCCTATCAACAGCTGGCGCATCCCGAAGGCGAGCTCGCCACGGCGCGCGCGGCCATGGCCATGCGTACCGGCATGGTGGTCAGCACTCTATCCAGTTGCACGCTCGAAGAAATCGCCCAGGCCGCGCAAGCTGCAGCGCAGGAGCTGGGGCGCAGCGGCCCGCTGTGGTTCCAGCTCTACCAGCAGCCAACGCGCGAGCACACGCTGCAGCTGATTCGCCGCGCCGAAGATGCCGGTTATCAGGCCCTGGTCTGGACGGTGGACGCCCATATCAAGCGCTCCAGCTACCCGCTGCCACCAGGCGTGGAGGCCGTCAATCTGCGTGGCATGCCCCAGCAACGGCAGACCGGCGATCTGATGAGCGAGCACATTCTGTTCGGCAGCGAGCTGGCCCGAGGCGCGCCTACCTGGGACGACCTGGTCTGGCTGCGTCAGCAAACCCGGTTGCCGCTGATCATCAAAGGTCTGCTCTCGGCCCGTGCCGCCGCGCAAGCCGTGGAACTGGGGGCTGATGCCATCGTGGTCTCCAACCATGGCGGGCGAGTGCTGGACACCGCCGTCTCCCCCCTCGAAGTGCTGCCTGCCATTCGCGCGGCCACGCCTGCCCATATTCCGCTGCTGATGGATGGCGGCGTGCGCCAGGGCACCGATGTGCTCAAGGCCATCGCCCTGGGTGCCAGTGCCGTACTGCTGGGCCGGCCGCAAATGCATGCCCTGGCGGTGGCCGGCATGCTGGGGGTGGCACATATGCTGTATTTATTGCGCGCCGAGCTGGAGCTGGCCATGGCCCAGACCGGCTGCGCCAGCCTCGATCAGGTCGGGCCCCGGCTTTTAACCACTTGCTGATTGTGCGTAATTTGGCGGCATGCATTGCAAATGCGATGGATTCTCATTTATACTCCGCCTATTACATCAATAGCCAGCAACAACTGCCTGTAGCCATGATCGTCTGTGTATGCCGCCGGGTTTCTGACCGAGAAATAGCACGCCACGCGCATGCGGGGATGAGCTTTGACGAAATCCAGTTTGAATTGGGTGTTGCCACACAATGCGGGCGCTGCGAAGGCTGCGCACGTGATGTCGTCGCCCAGTGCAGTGCAAGCCATCCGATCGCGGCCATCCACAACGAAGCGCAATCCTGCGCGTCGTTGCAGACGGTTCAGCTTGCCACCAATATTCTGGAAAGCAAAGCATGGCCCACCTCTCCGTCCTCTCAGCCGTCTTTGGCAGTCTGATTCTCGTGATGGTATGCACCTGGTGGATCCTGCGTGAATGATGCGATCCCGTCTGCGTGCCCTGCTTCCTGTGCCTGCTATTGCCGGTTGACCAGCGCTTTTCCTTTCTGATCCCAGCCTGCGCTGGTTGCTCTTCTCGTTCTTATGTCCCAGTCTGATCGATTTGCACCTGCCAGCGGCCCGAGCCGCAATATGGCAGTTGCTGGTGCTGTGGTTGTCGTGCACGCTGCCGCCCTGTGGGCCATGCAGCATGGCCTGGCACAGCAAAAGCCGCCAGAGATAGTGATTCCCGCCAGCGTGATTGCCCAGTTTGTGGCACCGCCGGCTGCCGAACCTGCCCCGCCGGCCCCTCCCCCTCCACCCAAGCCTCCGGCGCCAGCGCCCAAGCCCGAGACCAAACCGCAGCCCAAGCCCGAGGTCAAGAAGGCTCCGCTGCCCAAGGCCATCAAGGACCCGACACCGGCACCGGCTGCACCTCAGGGGGCATTGGAAGACAGCGACAGCAAACCGGACAAGACACCGCCGGCACCACCCGCGCCCCCGGCACCTCCGGCTCCGCCTGCACCTCCCGCACCACCAGCTCCGCCCAAGATCGAGCAGCCATCAAGCAATGCTGCCTATCTGAACAACCCAGCTCCCGCTTATCCTTCGGTCAGCAAGCGCATGGGTGAACAAGGCAAGGTGCTGCTGCGCGTCTATATCAACGAGCAGGGCCAGCCCGAGAAAATCGAAATCAAGCAGTCCAGCGGGTTTGACCGCCTGGATGACGCCGCCGTCAACACCGTGCGCCAGTGGAAGTTTGTCCCCGGCAAGCGCAACGGCGTGGCCGAACCCATGTGGCACATCGTGCCCATCAACTTTGTTCTCAAATAAATCTGCAGTTCTCAGGAGTACCCATGGAATCCCAATTCGGCATTGCCCACGTCTGGACACAGGGCGACTTCGTGACCAAAGGCGTGGCCATCATCTTGCTGGTCATGTCGGTGGCCTCTTGGCTGGTCATTATTCTCAAGGCGCTGGATATTGTGAAATTCAAGAAGTTCGCCACCCAGGCGCAGGACTTCTGGCACAGCCCCGATCTGGCCACCGGCCTGGAAAAGCTGGGTGACGACAAGCAGAACCCCTTCCGCTTCATGGTGCTCGAAGGCCGTGAAGCCTCCGCCCACCACCGCAAGACCAGCGTCCACCTGCATGACACGCTGGACATCAGCGACTGGGTGACCCGCTGCCTGCGCAACGGCATCAACGAATTCACGGCCCGCCTGCAATCCGGCCTGGCCATTCTGGCCTCCGTGGGCTCGACCGCCCCCTTCATCGGCCTGTTCGGCACCGTCTGGGGCATCTACCACGCTCTGGTGGCCATCGGCATGTCCGGCCAGTCATCCATCGATAAGGTGGCCGGCCCCATCGGCGAAGCGCTGATCATGACCGCCCTGGGCCTGGCCGTCGCCATCCCCGCCGTGCTGGGCTATAACGCTCTGGTACGTGGCAACAAGGGCATTTTGAACGCCCTCAACAGCTTCGCCCACGACGTGCACGCCTACTTCGTGACCGGTGCCCGCGTTTCCGTGGACGGCCAGGTCTCTGGCAATGTGCTGCCCCTGAAGAAAGGCGCCTAAGCCATGTCATTTGGAACCATGGACGATGGGGACAGCGATGATGTGATGAACGAGATCAATATGACGCCTCTGGTGGACGTCATGCTGGTTCTGCTCATCATCTTCATCATCACCGTGCCCGTGATGAAACACTCGGTCAACGTGGACCTGCCCCGCGCCACCAACCAGCCCGAGGACACCAAGCCTGCCACCGTGCAGCTGGGCATCACGGCCGATGGTAAATACTCCTGGAACGGCCAGGAAATCAGTGACGAGCAACTGGAGACCAATCTTCAGACCGAGGCCGTCAAGGAGCCGCAGCCCGACCTGCATATCCGCGGCGACAAGGAAGTGCGCTACGAGCGCGTGGCCCAGGCCATGGCCGCCGCCCAGCGCGCTGGCGTCAAGAAAATAGGCTTTGTGACCGACCCGTCCAAATAAGCCCATGCTTGCAAAAAACGGCCCTCAGGGGCCGTTTTTTTTTATTGTGGAACCTGCATCAAAACAGCACTCAAGCCGCCCGGCACAGGCACAAACTGCTGATGGACCGCAGGCAAAAGTCCTCAGATGCGGCTGGACAGATTCCACATGAAAAATAAATGGCAGTTTTTTTGCGAATGAGATTAAGTATCACTTGCTTTTCAATTGAGAATTGTTATCATTACACCAGTTTTTGATCTTAAGGAATCACGGCATGTCTGCACCGCTTGTTGCGACCTCACAGCCCAACAACCGTAGCACCCCCTCCATGGCTGCTGCAACCCCCTCAGCCGCTTCCGGCTCCAGCCTGGGCCTGGACAGCGCCCTGCTGCTCAACGGCCAGAAAGCCGTCACCATCCTGCACAACGGCACTCCTTATCGCCTGCAGGCCACCAAGCTGGGCAAGCTCATTCTGACCAAATAAACCGTTTCATCGTGGGGCGACACCGCAAGTGTCGATTCGCCAGCCATAGTCGTTGTAGAGCACCTGCCCTCTCTTGTGCTTACGCTTCACATAGCCACGCGTTTTTTCCTCATTCGCAACCCGCCAAAACAAAACCCCTGCACGCATCAAGCGGCAGGGGTTTTGTTTTGGACTCTGCCGCTGCAGCGGCAGAAATCAAGCCATTACAGGCCCAGGGCTGCGATGCCGGCCTTGGCAACCTGTGCGTCTTCATTGGCCTTCACACCCGAGACACCCACAGCGCCCAGCACCTGACCGTCCTTGACGATGGCTACGCCACCTTCGAGCAGGCCGTCCACAAACGGAGCGCTCAGGAAAGCGGTACGGCCATTGTTGATCATGTCTTCAAAAGCCTTGGTGTCCTTGCGGCCCACGGCTGCAGAGCGAGCCTTGGCGGGGGCGATATGCGAAGAGATGGGAGCAGCACCATCCATACGCTGCAACAGCAGCAGATGGCCGCCGTCGTCCACGATGGAGATCGTCACGGGCCAGTTGTTCTTCAGTGCTTCAGCTTCGGCAGCCGCAGCGATGGCTTTCACATCGGCCAGTTCGAGTTCGTGCTTGGTCTTCATGAGATAAAAAGCTCCGTTGGATTGTCAATGCAGCAAGCATATTCTGTACTTTGCAGGCAAAAGTAGATGCGATGTGAAAAACATTCCATCCTAAAACTGCCGCATTGCAACGGGGTATTGCAAAGGCTTCTCAAGACCCCCACCTAGAATGACAATGTTTCAACCCACAATTCCTGAAGGAGGAATGGCTACATGAACGAACAAGTCACCACACTGGGCTCTGCGGGCTACGGTGTCTCGCAGCAAGAGCGCAACCGTGTCTTGCGCAATACCTACTGGCTGCTGGCACTCAGCCTGATCCCCACCGTGCTGGGCGCTTGGCTGGGCGTAGCCACTGGCATGACTCGCGCGCTGACTGGCGGCGTGGGCCTGATCGTGTTCATGGTCGGCGCCTTCGGCTTCATGTTCGCGATCGAAAAGACCAAGCACAGCGCCGCTGGCGTGCCCGTGCTGCTGGCCTTCACCTTCTTCATGGGCCTGATGCTATCGCGCCTGATCGGCATGATTCTGGGCTTCTCCAATGGCACCCAACTGATCATGACGGCCTTTGCCGGTACCGCTGGCGTGTTCTTCGTGATGGCCATGCTGGCCACCGTGATCAAGCGCGACCTGTCGGGCATGGGCAAGTTCCTGTTCGTGGGCGCTCTGGTGCTGATGGTAGGTGCCATCATCAATGTCTTCGTGGGTTCCACGGCAGGCATGATGGCCATCTCCATGCTGGCCATCGGCATCTTCTCCGCCTACATGCTGTATGACCTCAAGCAGATCATCGACGGCGGTGAAACCAACTACATCAGCGCCACCCTGGCCCTGTATCTGGACCTGTTCAACGTGTTCCAGAGCCTGCTGGCCCTGCTGGGTATCATGGGCGGCGACCGCGACTAAACCTCGCCACCACTCAAGCAAAAAGGAGTGCCTTGCGCACTCCTTTTTGTTTCCAGTAACCTTGACGTCAAGCGCGGTCATCGCATTGATGGATATTTCAGTCATGGCCTAAATTTCCGACTGCCGCTGCCGATAAGCAGACAAGATGAAGCCAAACCACCCTCCCCGCGCACTTGCCATTGCCCTGCTGCCTCTGGTACTGGCAGGCTGCAAGATTGAAGACATTCCGGGCCTGGGTCCAGACCCACGCACCGTGGCGCGCGAGTCCGAAGCCAAGGCCATTGGCGGTGCCTGTAGGCATGCCATGCGCGGGCTGGAGGATTGCTACGTCCTCAACCCCAAGGCGCCCAAGGCGCTTGTGTTTGCGGGCTGGAAGGACATGGATGAATACATGCGCTCCAACAAGATCGAAGGCGTACCTTCCGTACTGGGTCAGAGCTCAGCCGAAAAGCGCAGCACTGCGGAGCCAGAAAACAGCCCCAGTCGCAACCGCAGCTGAAGTCGCTTGTGCCAGGCCCGGATCATGAGCTCCGGGCCAGTGCCAGCCAACGCCCGCACAGGCCGTAGCAACACTGCTACGGCCTTTTTCATGCTCGACATCTCTCACGCCAAGCTTTTCGGATGTCATATTTCTTTTACGGACTTTGAATACAAACAATTCTCATTTATATTCATTGACTATTGATTCCATTCTTAGCCGCACATACGCGCATCCCAGCGACGAGTTCTGTTGTGCTCTCAACCATGGGGACAAGACTGCCGTGCCAGATGATGACTTCAACCAAATACGCCTTGAGCATGAGGCCCTCATGCTGACCTACATGGAAGTGCAGACCCGCTGCACGGCACAGATGCAGTCGCTGGCACGGGAAGTCGAAGCACTCAGGCAGCAGCTCGTACAGCTCAGGGCCAAGGTCATTGTCCGCGACAGCGCGCTTGCCTGGGAACGTGAGCAGCGCCACGCCCTGGCCCAGGCGATGGCACTGGATCTGCTGCGGGAAACACCTCAACCTACAGTTGAACAGACAGTGTCCGGCGTCGACTGGCCTGTGGTCGAGGCTGCCGACAGCCAGGCCCTGGCCGAGCAGCAGTTGCTGGAGGACAGCCTGCACGCTGCCGATCTGGTGATCTGCCAGACGGGCTGCATCAGCGATGGCGCCTACTGGCGCGTGAAGGATCACTGCAAGCGCACCGGCAAGACCTGCCTGCTGGTGGATCAGCCGACCGCATTGCGGGTGGTTCGCATTCACCCATCGGGAGAGAACGGAAAGGTCGTTGCAGCCCAAGCCTGCATCGAGGGTGCTTCATGAGCCACGGCGCAGGAAAAACCTGGGCTGCAGATTTGCTGTCTGCCTGGAAGCAGCACACCCGCACGGCGCTGGCCGCAACGCTGGAGCATCGCCATCTCTCAGCACTTGGACACTACCGACATGCACAACAGCTTGGCTTGCAGTTGCTGGTCGCGGAGTCCGGCGATATTGCCGACGATGACCGTATCGCCGCTTATGTCGTTGCTCACCTGAATCTGGCAGATGCTCTCTTCGAAGCGGACCGGGCAGGAGCTGCATTTGAATGCCTGCATGAGGCACAGCAAGCCCTGATGCCATTTCTGCAGCAGGACTCCACCAGCCGGTCCCTGAGTCTAGCGATATACCGTCATTTACCGCAGCTCCTGGCCGCGCAGGCTGAGCACGCGGCAGCACGGCCCCATACCTCCTCCGGTGCCGGCACCCCAGCACCCGCCCATCTTGTCGTTCACCCCGCCAGCAACAGGCACTCTCGCCTTGCCAGCTTCGAGTTCGTGCATGCATCACTGCACTGACTCCCTTCTCTCACTGCCAAGGCTTTTACTCATGAGCTACACCCTGCCCCCACTGGCCTACGACTACGCGGCGCTGGAGCCGCATATCGATGCGCAAACCATGGAGATTCACTACTCCAGGCATCACCAGACCTATGTCAACAACCTCAACACGGCGCTCGAAGGCAGCGAATACGCGCAATGGCCGCTGGACGATCTGCTCGTCAAGATCGAATCGCTGCCTCAGCCGCTTCGCCAGGCCGTGCGCAACAATGGCGGCGGCCATGCCAATCACAGCTTGTTCTGGCAAGTCATGTCTCCCAAAGGGGGCGGCCTGCCGCAGGGCGCTCTTGCGACAGCCATTGACAGGGACCTGGGCGGCTTCGAGAACTTCAAGACCGAGTTCACCAAGGCCGCCATCAGTCGCTTCGGCAGCGGCTGGGCCTGGCTCAGCGTGGACTACAGCGGCAAGCTGCATGTGGAGAGCAGCGCCAATCAGGACAGCCCTCTGATGCCTGGCATTGGCAGCGGCAACACACCAATCCTGACCCTGGATGTCTGGGAACACGCCTATTACCTGAAATACCAGAACCGCCGTCCCGAATACATCGCCGCTTTCTACAACGTGGTGGACTGGGACGAAGTGGCGCGCCGCTTCGCTGCCGCCACCCAGGCTGTCAGGAGCTGAACCATGGGCCCGGACGGACTGCAGAGCGCATCTTCAAGCCAATCGCCCCTGCCGCTCAGAACCCGGCTCGGGCTGCTGATCTCCGCAGCTGGGGCTCTGGTGCTTGCATCCATGGTCTGGAAGCAGCTGCAGAGCAATCCCGCAGCACTGAATGCACTGCTGGGCGGCAGCGTGGCGGCGCTGGCAACGGCGCTGGGCGCTTTGCCTGTGCTGCTGACCCAACATCCATCGGAGCGCACGCAGGACACTCTATTCGGCTTTGGCGCAGGCGTCATGCTGGCTGCCTGCGCCTTTTCATTGATTCTGCCCGGACTGGAAGCCGCCAGGGCGGCCACCCCGAGCGGGAGCAGCGAATGGCTGGGCGGCGCCATGATCGGCATCGCCATTTTGCTCGGCGGTGCCGCTCTGCTGGCCATGGACCGTCTGCTTCCGCACGAGCACTTCATCAAAGGCCGCGAAGGCAACCATGCCCGCCAGTTGCGACGCACCTGGCTGTTTGTGATTGCCATCACCCTTCACAACCTGCCCGAAGGTCTGGCCATCGGCGTGGGCTATGCCGCCAACGAGGGGCTGCGCGCCAGCTCGCTGACGCTGGGCATTGCCATACAGGACGTGCCCGAGGGTTTTGTCGTCGCAGCCTCTTTGCTGGCTGCCGGCTACACCCGAGGCTTTGCGGTAGTGCTGGGCGCACTGACAGGGTTGATCGAGCCTCTGGGAGCCGTGATCGGCGCCATCGTGGTCAGCAGCTCCACCATGCTGCTGCCCTGGGGCCTGGGCTTTGCAGCCGGGGCGATGCTGTTTGTCATCAGCCACGAGATCATTCCGGAATCCCACCGCAAGGGCCATGAAGCCTGGGCCACCACGGGACTCATGCTGGGCTTTGTGTTGATGATGATTCTGGATACGTCCCTTGGCGGCTGAACTGCGCCGCGCAGGCGCAGTTCAGGTCATGCTCGCTTATGCGCGCTCGAAAACGGCCATGGATTCCACATGCGCCGTATGCGGGAACATGTTCACCACACCTGCTGCCACGCAGCGATAGCCGGCCTGGTGCACCAGCAAGCCTGCATCACGCGCCAGCGTGGCCGGGTTGCAGCTCACATAGACAATGCGCTTGGGGAACTGCCAGCTTTCCTGCCCCTCGGGCAGCGGAGGCAGCAAATCGGGCTGCTCTTCGCTGGCCACACCGGTCTGCTTGGCACCGATGCGGATCTGGTGAATATCGGCCAGTGCCTTGGACAGGGCAAACGCCCCTTCACGCGGGGGGTCGACCAGCCACTTGTCGGAGTTGCCGTCGGCAATCAGCATGGCAGGCGTCATCTCGAACAGATTGCGCGCCACGAAGCTGGTGGGAGCCAGCTTGTCGTCTTCGCTGCGAGTGGCATTGTTGCCCGCGTAGTTCTCGTGCGAGCGCTTGACCAGGGTTTCCGAGCCTTCGATGCCCAGCACCTCGCGCGCCATGGTGGCAATGGGCAGCGTAAAGTTGCCAAGACCGCAGAACCAGTCGATGACGCGTTCGTCCTTTTTCGCATCCAGCAGACGCAGCGAGCGCGTGACCAGCACACGGTTGATATGCGGATTGACCTGGGTGAAGTCGGTGGGTTTGAACGGCATGGTGATGCCGAAGTCCGGCAGACCATAGGACAGCTGTGTGCCGCCTTCTTCCATCAGGTGCACGGTATCCGGACCCTTGGGCTGCAGCCACCACTGGACGTTCTGCTCGGCAGCAAAGTCGCGCAGGCGCTGCTTGTCGGCATCCGACAGAGGCTCCAGATGGCGCAGCACCAGGGCAGTGACATGGTCGCCGCAAGCCACTTCGATCTGAGGACAGGTTTCGCGCGCATCCATGCTGGCGATCAGTGCGCGCATGGGCATGAGCATGGCGTCCACATGGGGCGGCAAAATCTTGCAGACCTCCATGTCGGCGATGTAGCGGCTCTTGCGCTCGTGGAAGCCCACCAGCACCTTGCCCTTCTTGGCCACATAGCGCACCGACAGGCGCGAACGGAAGCGATAGCCCCAGGCCGGGCCTTCGATGGGGCGCAGCAGCGTCTCAGGCTTGACCTTGGCCAGATGCCAGAGGTTGTCCTCCAGTACACGCTGCTTGATGGCGACCTGGGCCGCCACATGCAGATGCTGCATCTTGCAGCCACCACAGGCGCCGGCGTGCAGCCCGAAATTAGGGCAGCCGGGCGTCACGCGCTGCGAGGATTCGCGGTGGATTTCAGTCAGCGTGGCCGCTTCCCAGTTGTTCTTCTTGCGATGGGTGTTGGCGCTGACGATTTCACCGGTCAGGGCGCCGTCGATGAAGACCACCTTGCCATCGGGCTTGCGGGCTACGCCCTGGGCATCCATGTCCATGGACAGCACTTCCAGCCAGCCCTCGGGCAGCGCCGGGGCATCAGACGGGACTTCGGGCAGGTTTTCGGGAATTTTGTTGTCGCGGGATTCACTCATGGTGCCCGATTGTCTCAGGCCGCCCCATACCCGAGAGCCGACCACGGCAAAAAACTGCATGGGCGCCCATCTCACGCGCCCAGCCGATCGGCCCTCTGCAAGACAAAATCAAGCCTCAATGTGCCGCCGAAGCTTGTCTGGCAGCTATGCAATCAGAAACGTTGCTCTTCACGCAGCCTGCGCTCGCCGCTATTGCGCGCCGCAGCAATCTGGGCGCGCTCGGCGATCAGGTTGACCTCGGTGGCACAGTTGTACTCGTCGAGCGAGAAAAACATGCGGGCTCCGGGGGAGAGCTGCGACACCGTCTGATGCAGGGGCAGAGACAGGTCGACCGGCGCCACATTGGAGCGATAGATCAGCTCGTTATTGGGTGCATAGACAAAATAGCAGGCAGCCGATGCGACCTGGGCCCAAGCACAGGCCGACAGAACCAAGGCGGCACGCAGGACGGATGCAGCGGTCATGAACTCTCCCTTCCCTGACGGGGCTCCATGCCCCTGTAATGCGGCTATTTTACGAGTAGCGACGCAGCGACCGGGTCGATGCGAAATTTCTTCATTTCAAGAAAATTGCTTCCCGCTCCGGCTCCCATGCGCAAAGCCTGCACAAACACCTTGCGGATTCCTCTCGGGCATTCGCTCGAATATAAATTTCTGCATTGACAGAAATTTCAAGCAAGACCACACTTCATCTCATGCAACTGAGTCCTATCGCTGAACGCTTTGTGCACCACTGGGGAGATATGGGCAACGCCTGGGGCGTGAACCGCACGGTGGCACAAATTCATGCACTGCTGTTCTTTCATGGCCGTCCCCTCAATGCCGACGAAATCTGCGAAACCCTGGGCGCGGCACGCTCCAACGTCAGCAACAGCCTCAAGGAGCTGCTGAACTGGAACCTGATTCGCAGCAGCCGCAAGAGCGGTGACCGGCGCGAGTATTTCGAGACCTCGGCCGATGTCTGGGAGCTGCTGCGCACCATTGTGCGAGAGCGCAAGCAGCGCGAGTTCGACCCCACCAGCGCACTGCTGCGCGAATTGATCGCCCAGCCCGAATTCGAGCAGGAAACGCCCGATGCCCAGGACCGCGTGCACGAGACGCTGCGCCTCATGGATTCGCTGGGTATCTGGACCGACGAAATGCTGCGCCTGTCTCCAGCCACGCTGGACAAGATCCTGCGCCTTGGCGCCAGCGTCCAGCGCTTTGTCCGAGGCAAGGATGGCGGCCGAGAGAGCGGCAACGATTGAAGCCGAACTGAATTCTGTCAAGGCAGAAAATTGCAAAGGAGTAGCGTATGCGAGTTCTGATCTGCGGCGGCACAGGCTTTCTGGGCCGACATATCGTGAATGCGCTGGCCCTGCTGGAGCACGACCCCGTGGTGCGCAGCCGCCACAGCCAGCCGCCTGTGGACTTTGGCGCCTGCACCACGGCCGAGGCATGGCTTGAGCATCTGCAGGGCATCGATGCCGTCATCAATGCCGTCGGCGCTCTGCGCGACAAGCCCGGTCAGGATCTGCAGACCCTGCACTCTCTGGCTCCCATTGCGCTGTTTGATGCCTGCGCCCAGGCCGGTGTGCGCCGCGTGGTTCAGGTCTCGGCTCTGGGCGCGGGCCAGAGCGGCACCCAGTACGCAACTACCAAGCGCGCGGCCGACGAACATCTGCTGGCACTGGGCAGGCAGGGCCTGCTCAAGCCCGTTGTCGTGCGCCCCAGCATCATCTTTGGCGCGGGCGGTGCCAGCAGCCAGTTGTTCCTGAACCTGGCCAGACTGCCCGTTCTGCTGCTGCCCGAACTCATGCGCAGCAGCCAGATTCAGCCCGTGGCCGTGCGCGATCTTGCCGAAGTGCTCGCGCATATGGCGACATCGGACACCGGCGAAGGTATCGTCGAAATCGGCGGCCCCCTGCCACTTTCGACAGAGGCCTTTATCGCCAGCCTGCGCGCCCAGATGGGTTACGGCCCGGCTTCGGTGCATGCCCTGCCCGACTGGATGAGCAAGGGCAGTGCCAGAGTCGGCGACCAGATACCAGCCCTGCCCTGGTGCAGCGAAACCATGGCCTTGCTGGAAAACGACAACGTCACCGATCCTCAGACCCTGGCCTCGCTGCTGGGGCGCCCCCCCGTGGCTCCGGATGCCATGCTGGCCACCTTGCCCAAGGAAGGCCGCCGCCATGCCTGAGTTGCAAAACGGCAGCAGACCCAACCCGCAGAAGCAAGCTGCCAGACTCATGCACGCCAGTCTGGTCGTCGTCTGGCTGGGCACGGCTTTGGTCAGCGCACTGGACTATTTCGGACTATCGGGGCTCAACCACGAAGGTGCCCGCTTGCTGGACCAGGGCGGCATTGGCGATGCACGCTGGCAGGCACTGCTCATCTGGTCCGGCTTGCTGGCCGATTTGGCTCTGGGTCTGGCCTTGCTGCTGCGCCCCGGCCGCGCCATCTACCTGAGCGCCCTGCTGCTGATGACGGCCATGACCGTGATCGGCACGGCTCTTCAACCCACGCTGTGGCTGCACCCTCTGGGGCCGCTGCTCAAGAACCTGCCCATCGCCGCCATGCTGTGGTTCTTGCTGCAAACAGACAACTCGTACAACAGGCTTGAATCATGAATACCTATCTGTTGCTCAAGACACTGCACATCCTCTCCAGCGTGCTGCTGGTCGGCACCGGCCTCGGCTCGGCCTTCTACATGTTCTTTGCCAACCGCAGCGGCTCGGTCGCCGCCCAGGCAGTGGTCAGCCGCCTGGTGGTACGGGCCGACTGGTGGTTCACTACTCCCTGCGTCTTCATTCAGCCGGTCACGGGCATTGCCATGGCCTATCTCGCAGGCTGGCCGCTCACCACTCCCTGGCTCGCGCTTTCGCTCGGCCTGTATGCGCTGGCCGGCATCTGCTGGCTGCCTGTGGTCTGGCTGCAGATCCGCATGGCGGCGATGGCGACCCAGGCGCATAGCCAGAGTCAGGCCCTGCCGCCGCTTTTCCGGCAGTATCAGTTGCGCTGGGAGGCCCTGGGCTACCCAGCCTTTGTGGCCATGGCCGGCACCTATTATTTGATGGTGAACAAGCCACAGCTCTGGGGCTGAGGCGCCTGCCATGATCGGCTCGTCCACACCTCGCTCATCAGGAAGGACGGCAGCCCGCTCATTGCAGCGATAGCGGCCATGCCGTCTCAACCTTTTGCGACTCGTCAGCTATCGAAACACACCAATCGCTTCGACAAGATTCTTCACCTGCCATTGCATGCTGCTGGACGCCTGCGCCCCCTGGGTCACCAGCTGCGCGTTCTGCTGCGTCAGATAGTCCATGTCCGCCACCGACTTCCCTACCTGGCTGATCTCCTCGCTTTGTTCGCGCGTGGCCTTGCTGATCTCGGCAATGAAGTCCGCCACGCTGCGCGCCTGGGAGACGATGTCGCCGATATTGCTCCCCGCATCGCTGACCACCAGAGAGCCGGCCTCGATGGTGGCCGTGCTGGCCTGAATTAGCGCCTTGATCTCCTTGGCCGCATCGGCGCTGCGCTGCGCCAGGGCTCGCACCTCACCGGCAACGACGGCAAACCCCCTACCATGCTCGCCCGCGCGGGCAGCCTCCACGGCCGCATTCAGCGCCAGCAAATTGGTCTGAAAGGCTATGCTGTCAATCACTCCGACGATGTCGGCAATGCGGCGGGAGTTGGCCGTGATCGACTCCATGGTGGAGACGATCTGATCCATGGACTGGCCCCCGCGCAAGGCCGCCGCGCTGGCTTCGCTGGCCAGCACACCGGCTTTTTGGGCCGTATCGGCGCTGGATTGAACCCGGGCCGTGATCTGCTCCATGGAGGCCGAGGTCTGGGCCACATTCACCGCCAGCTGCTCCGTCTGCCCGTGCAGATAGCTGTTGCCCTGCTCGATCTCGTTACAGGCCTGCTGAACATTGAGCGCCTGCTGGTTCACATCGTCCACCAGCCAGCGGAACATGAGACCGATCTGGTTGACCGTGCGCAGCGTGGTGCCGATTTCATCCGTGCGCTGCAGATATTCCGTCTGCCGGTTGTTGCCGGTTGCCACATTCAGCGACTGACGCTTGAGCAGCTCCAGCGGCGTGGCGAACTGGCTCTCGAGCAACAGCGTCATCACCATCAGGGCCACCGTCATGAAGGCCGCCATCGACAAAAACTGCATCTGGCTTTGGCCCAGCAGCCAGGCCCCAAGCACCAGGACGGCCCACAAGGCCAGCGAGTTCAGGCGAATGCGCCGGCGCACCCCCATGTGCCGCCAGATCGACAGCAGCTTCCCCAGCCCTTTCTTGGAGACTATGCCTTTGTGCAGCTCGGGGGCGGAACCGCCCTTGTCGTGCATGGACTCATACAGCTTTTGCGCCGCTTCGACCTCCTTGCGCTCGGGCTGGGTGCGCACCGACATATAGCCCTTGGCCTTGTCATTGCGGATGATGGGAATGGCATTGGCCCGAACCCAGTAGTGGTCCCCGTT
Source organism: Comamonas sp. A7-5 (assembly GCF_039581385.1). NCBI lineage: Bacteria > Pseudomonadati > Pseudomonadota > Betaproteobacteria > Burkholderiales > Comamonadaceae > Comamonas > Comamonas sp. A7-5. Next base: position 76,984 of record NZ_JBCPWO010000013.1, on the reverse strand, counting down.
CTTGCGCCGGTTCTTGACCAGTGCGCTCCAGGGCTCGCCGCTTTTGAGGGTGGCCCACATGTCGGCAAAAGCGGCCGGTGGCATGTCCGGGTGGCGCACCAGATTGTGCGTCTGGCCGAGGATCTCTTGCGGCTCGAAGCCGCTGACCTCCATGAACGCCTGATTGGCATATTTGATGTAGCTCTCCGTGTCCGTGGTGGACATCAGAGTCGCGTGCTCATCAAAGCTGTACTCCCGCTGTGTCACTGGTGCATTGACTCTCATAGATGCCGCTTTTTGGTCATTAATCGAGAAAAACTGCACAGCTTGTGCCGCAGCCTGCGTCGCGCTTGCGCTGCGGCAACCACCTCTGTGTGTATCAATTATTTACATGTTTTTTGCGACCCATCTATTCCTGAAAAAGCAGTTGTTGCTAGCCTGCGTCAACGCAGATACAGAGTCCTGAACCCTTCATTCAAACCCGCTTCTCTCCTACAAAGGCAGCCGTGCATCATCCTTGATCTCCTCCATCACCGCATAGGTTCTGGTCTCGCGCACGCCCGGAAGCTGCCACAGCACCCGGCCCGCGAAGTCACGGTAAGCCGCCATATCGGCCATACGGGTCTTGAGCAGATAGTCAAATCCCCCTGCCACCATATGGCACTCCATGATGGCCGGGTAAGCCAGCACGGCGGCCTTGAACTCGTCAAACACATGGGGCGTCGTGCGGTCCAGCAGCACCTCGACAAACACCGTCATGCCCACGCCCAGCTTCTGCGGATTCAGCCGCGCTTCGTAGCCCAGGATGTAACCATCGCGCGTAAGCCGGGCCACACGGGCCTGTGCGGCTGTGGGCGACAGCGCCACCTGCTCTGCCAGACGCAGATTGGAGATGCGCCCATCAGTTTGCAGAATTGCCAGTATTTTTCGATCAATCCTGTCGATATCCACTTCTGAAGCATCGATCATTGGTGAATTCCTCTTTTTAACTCACTCAATATAGTGATTCATTTTTCGACAAACCAGCAATGATTTTCCCTATGTAGACAGCTGCGCCCGGGCCGCATGCAATGCAGCTGTGAACATGGTGAAGGCCGCGCACCCGCTCGCGTCCAGGCTCTACGACACCTGCACAGACATGCCGACTTTCACTGCGCTGCCAGATTCCAGCCGTCCTGCCGATGAACTGCGTCAAGCCATCAGTTGCGCCACCCGCATGGCCGAGTCCGATGCCGTGGCCCGGCTGCTGCCTGCAGCCACGCTGCCGCCCGCCGAGGCTGCCCAGGTCGCTGCCCATGCGCAAAAGTTGGTCGAGCAGCTGCGCGCCCAACCCGCCAGCGCCGGGCGCCAGGGACTGGTGCAAGGTCTGCTGCAGGAGTTTTCGCTGTCCTCGCAGGAAGGCGTGGCGCTGATGTGTCTGGCCGAAGCCTTGCTGCGCATCCCCGATGCGGCCACGCGCGACGCACTGATTCGCGACAAGCTGCGCGGCGGCGACTGGCAGGCTCATCTGGGCAAGAGCCCCTCGCTCTTTGTCAATGCTGCCGCCTGGGGACTGGTGGTCACCGGAAAGCTGGTCGATACGCATAGCGAGTCAGGCCTGCTCGCGGCGCTCAAACGCATCACAGCCAGGGGCGGCGAGCCGCTGGTGCGCAAGGGCGTGGACATGGCCATGCGCCTGATGGGCGAGCAGTTTGTGATGGGCGAGACCATTTCCCAGGCTCTGGAGCGCGCTCGCGAACTGCAGGCCAGAGGCTTTCGCTATTCCTACGACATGCTCGGCGAGGCCGCACTCACCGCAGAGGATGCGCAGCGCTACATGCAGTCCTATGTGAATGCGATTCATGCGATCGGCAAGGCCGCTGGCGGCGAGGGCGTCTATGAACGGCCGGGCATTTCCATCAAGCTCAGCGCCCTGCACCCGCGCTACAGCCGCGCGCAATGGCAGCGCGTGATGAACGAGCTGCTGCCGCGCGTGCTGCAACTGTGCGAGCTGGCACGCAGCTATGACATAGGGCTCAATATCGACGCCGAAGAAGCCGACCGCCTGGAGCTGTCGCTGGACCTGCTCGAACAATTGGCCCACGCCCCCGGCCTGGCAGGCTGGAGCGGCCTAGGCTTTGTGATTCAGGCCTACCAAAAACGCTGCCCCTATGTGATCGACTATCTGATCGACCTGGCCCGTCGCAGCAAGCGCCGTCTGATGGTGCGCCTGGTCAAGGGCGCGTACTGGGACAGCGAAATCAAGCGCGCCCAGGTCGACGGTCTGAGCGACTACCCGGTCTACACCCGCAAGCACCACACCGATGTGGCCTATATTGCCTGCGCTCGCAAGCTGCTGGCAGCACCCAGCGCCATCTACCCGCAATTCGCCACCCATAACGCCCAGACCGTGGCCAGCATCGAATCCTTGGCCGGTGCCCAGCCCTACAGCGCCGGACGTTACGAGTTTCAATGCCTGCACGGCATGGGCGAGCAGCTCTACCTGCATGTGGTCGAGGCCGAGGACAAGGCCGCACGCCGCCCCTGCCGCATCTATGCTCCGGTGGGTACGCACGAGACACTGCTGGCCTATCTGGTTCGCCGCCTGCTGGAAAACGGCGCCAACAGCTCCTTCGTGCACCGCATTGCCAACCCCGACTGGCCGATCTCTGATTTGATAGCTGCCCCTGCAGACCAGACCTGGGCTGAAGGCCAAAAAGACTCAAACTCCAGCCCCACCAGCATCCATGTCGCAGAAGACATAGGCCTGCCCCACCCGCGCATTGCGCTGCCGCGCGCGCTGCTGGGCGCGCAGCGCGCCAATTCCGCAGGGCTGGATCTGAGCGACGACGGCGTGCTGAGCGCACTGTCTCAAGCGCTTGCGCAAAGCCGGCCCGCACAACTTCGCCAGGGTGTCCATGCCGTGCATGCCGGCGACACCATCGGCACGGCCATCACCAACCCGGCCAATCATCAGCAGCTGCTGGGCCATGTCAGCGATGCCAGGCCCGAGCAGATCCAGCAGGCCCTGCAAGCGGCGGCACAGGCCCAGCCAAGCTGGAACCGCAGCCCGGCCGAGCTGCGCGCCAGCCTGCTGGAGACCGCAGCAGAACGCTTTGAAGCGCAGATGCAGCCACTGATGGCCCTGTTGATGCGCGAAGCCGGCAAGACTGCGGCCAATGCCGTGTCCGAGGTGCGCGAGGCCGTGGACTTTCTGCACTACTACGCGGCTCAGATTCGGCGGCAGGCCGATGCGGATCTGCTCGCCCCCGGCATAGGCCCTGTGGTCTGCATCAGCCCCTGGAATTTTCCACTGGCCATTTTCACCGGCCAGGTCGCAGCAGCCTTGGGCGCCGGCAATGTGGTGCTGGCCAAGCCCGCCGAGCAGACCCCGCTGATCGCCCTTGAAGCCGTGCGCCTGCTGCATCAGGCCGGCATCGCGCCAGACGTTCTGCAGTTGCTGCCCGGCCGGGGCGAGACCGTGGGCGCCGCGCTGGTGGCCGATGCGCGCGTGGCAGGTGTGCTGTTCACCGGCTCCACCGAGGTAGCGCGACTGCTGGCTCTGCAGACCGCCGCCAGGCTGCGCCCCGACGGCCAGCCCGTGGTGCTGGTGGCCGAGACCGGCGGCCAGAACGCCATGCTGGTGGACTCGTCCGCCCTGGTCGAGCAAGCCGTGCAGGACATTGCTGCATCCGCCTTTGACAGCGCGGGCCAGCGCTGCTCGGCTCTGCGCCTGCTGTGCGTACAAAGCGACTGCGCCGACCGACTGCTGGCCATGCTGCGCGGTGCCATGCAAGAGCTGCATTGCGGCAACCCGGCCGAACTGGCCACCGATGTGGGGCCCGTGATCGATGCCGATGCCAAGGCGGGTATCGAGCGGCATATCGGCAAGCTCAGGGCTCTGGGTCTGCGCATCCATCAATCGCCGCTGAGCCCGGAAACTGCCGCACAAGGGCATTTTGTGGCGCCCACGCTGATCGAGCTGCCCGATCTGCATCAGCTCAAGCGCGAAGTCTTCGGCCCCGTGCTCCATGTACTGCGCTATCAAAGGCGCGAGCTGCCGCAGTTGCTGGAGCGCATCAACGCCCTGGGCTACGGCCTGACCATGGGATTGCACACGCGCATCGACGAAACCGTGCAGCTAGTCGCCCAGGCGGCACATGTGGGCAATCTGTATGTGAATCGCAATATGGTGGGGGCCGTGGTCGGTGTTCAGCCCTTTGGCGGCGAGGGGCTGTCGGGTACCGGTCCCAAGGCCGGCGGGCCCCTGTATCTGCCGCGTCTGCAGCAAACACCCGGCTCGCCCCTGCGTTTGCTCAGTCTGCTGCTGCATCAATCCGGAGAGGCACAGGCCAGTGCCACGCCCGTCACGGCAGCAGCGGCGACCGCCTTGCAGCAGTTGGGCCACTGGGCCAGGCAGCATGGTGAGGCCATCGTCAGCCACGATTGCGAGCGCCTGCAATCGGCCCTGCCCGATCTGCATGCCGCGCGCCTGCTGCCCGGCCCCACAGGCGAACGCAATCTCTACCAGTTGCTTGGCAAGCCGCGCACACTGTGCTTGGCACAGGAAAGAACCATGCTGCTGCAGCAACTGGCTGCCGCACTGGCCTGTGGCTCGCAAGCACTGTGGGCGCCCGGCCCGCTAGGCACCGCAGTTCACGGCAAGCTACCAGAGGCACTGCGCCGCCATGTGCTGCTGTTGCCTGCCGAGCTGAGCGTCGAGGAAATTGCGGAGACCGAGGCCATGGATGCAGCACTGCTGGAATGCGACACCCCCCAATTTCTGCGCTGGGCGCAGGCATTGGCAAGACGTCCAGGCCCGTTGGTACTGCCCACACGCTGTGTGACAGGCCAACCCGTCCGGCTGGAGCGGCTCTGGCATGAACGCGCTCTATCGCACAACACGGCGGCAGCGGGCGGCAATGCGGCATTGATGACGCTGGAATAGGCAAGCCCCCTGAGGCGCTTTGCGCCTTCCCCCTCTCTGCTTCGCGGCGGGGCCGCCGAGGCCCTTGCTTGCTGTCCACTGCTTAGGCCATGCCTGTTTGGCACTGTGCGCCCGATGCTCACCATGTCCCTCAGAACCGCTAACACTACCCAGCAAACCGCAGGCTTGCCATTGAGACCAGGCGCGAAGCCGCAAGGCGAAGCAACGACATATCAAGGGCGGTATTAGCGGGTCCAAGAAAGAAAACACCCAGCGCAAGCAGTACCTGCGCTGGGTGCTCTTTTGAGAGCAAATGAGATTTACAGTTTGGCGATGGACACCTCTGTGGACTTGACCAGAGCGACAACCTCCGAGCCCACCGCCAAACCCAGATCATTGACCGAGCGCGTGGTGATCACCGAAGTGACGATGCCCCAGGGCGTTTCCACATCCACTTCCGAGACCACGTCACCGCGGATGATTTCCTTGACCTTGCCCTTGAACTGATTGCGTACGTTGATGGCTTGAATGGACATACAAAATTCTCCTGAGAAGTCGTGAAGGGTTCTGAAAAACAGTGTTTGCTGCACTGCATGAAAACGATTCTGAAACCTTCTCCAAAAAACTCAAAAGAATAAAAACAAAAATTTTTATATCAAAAACATCTTATAAAAATCAGTGACCATCGCGCGGCACAAGCCTGCACGGCCGGACATTGAGCAGCAGCCCGATCGCGAAGATGGCGAAGATGGCAACACCACGATATGGCTGCGCAAAAAGCTCGAGGCTGAGCACCACCTGTGCCAGCCCCTGCTGCACGGTCGCCCCATGCAGTGCCATACCGGGGCTTGAGGCTCTTTCGGGAGATTCGAGTTGAAGTTCAGTCTTCGGCAGATTGCAGTGCCGCGCGCACCACCTCGGGCGTCAGCGTAGGCACAAAGCTCTCGATGAAGGCATAGGCATAGCCACGCAGCCAGGCATCGCGGCGCAGAGCCAGGCGCGTGAGATTGACCTCGAATAGATGGCGGGCATCGATAGCGCGCAGATGGCGGTCGCGCTCGGCATCGAAAGCGATGGAGGCAATGATGCCCACGCCCATGCCCAGCTCCGCATAGGTCTTGATCACATCGGCATCCATGGCGGTGAGCACCACATCGGGCACCAGCCCGGTCGCCGCAAACGCCTTGTCGATATGGGCACGCCCGGTGTAGCCCTGCTCGTAGGTGATGATGGGGTGGCGCGCCAGCGCTTGCAGCGTCAGTGCTCCGTCTGTATCGAGCAGTTCATGGCCGGGCGGCACGACCACGCTGTGCGACCAGCGGTAGCAAGGCAGGGTCACCAGGTTCTCATAACTGCCCAGCGCCTCGGTAGCCACGCCGATATCGGCCTCACCCGAGAGCAGCATCTCGGCCACCTGGCGTGGCGAGCCTTGATGCAGATGCAGCGAAACCTGGGGGTAGAGCCTGCGGAAATCACGCACCACCTGGGGCAAGGCATAGCGTGCCTGGGAATGCGTGGCAGCAATCGACAAGCCGCCGCGCTCGCTGGCGTGGAAGTCCTCGCCCGCGCGACGCAGATTGTCGGCTTCCAGCAGCATGCGTTCGACGATGGGCAGCAAGGCCGTGCCAGGCGGCGTCAAGCCCGTCAGGCGCTTTCCTGCTCGCACAAAGATATCGATGCCCAACTCCTCCTCGAGCTCGCGAATCTGCCGGCTCACGCCGGGCTGCGAGGTGTGAAGCATGGCCGCCACTTCGGTCAGATTGAAGCCACGCCTTGCCGTTTCCCGGACCGAACGCAGTTGCTGAAAATTCATATCTTGATGGCAGGCGACACAGCTTGTGGCTGCGCCAGCCGCCTGTTTCTCTTTGTTTTCGTTGGATGCTCAAATCGCCCAGCGCAGACCCGTAGCCGGCACGCCAGGCCAGCTCGACAATCCGGTGGCCTGTTCTGACTCGGGCTTTTGCAGCACGCGATCCAGAATGCGCGTCTCCAGCGCAGCAAAGCGGGCATCGCCATGCACGCGCGGGCGCGGCAAATCGATGCGCTCGTCGAGCGCAATGCGCCCATCCTCGATCAGCACCACGCGGTCGGCCAGGGCCACGGCTTCCTGCACATCATGAGTGACCAGCAAGGCCGTGAAGCCGTGGCTGAGCCACAACCCTTCGATGAGGCGGTGCATCTCGATGCGCGTCAGTGCATCGAGAGCACCCAGCGGCTCATCGAGCAGCAGCAGTCGCGGCTGATGAACCAGGGCACGGGCCAGGGCTACGCGCTGGCGCTGGCCACCAGACAGCCGCGCCGGCCATTCGTTTTCGCGGTCAGCCAGCCCCACCTGCGCCAGCACCTTGCGGCCGCGCTCGCGTGCCGAATCGGGCAACCCCAGAATCACGTTGTCCAGCACCCGCTTCCAGGGCAGCAGACGCGCGTCCTGAAACATGATGCGCGTATCCCTGTTCTGCCGGCGCTGCTCGCGCGCATCGCCAGCATCGATCAGTAGCTGCCCGGCACTGGCCTCTTCCAGCCCTGCCACAAGGCGCAGCAAGGTGGACTTGCCGCAGCCGCTGCGCCCAACGATGGCGATGAACTCGCCGGGCTGGACATCGAGCTGCACCTGTTTGAGCACTTCCCGCTCGCCATAGCGCTTGGTCAGCTGCAGCGTCTGCAGATGCACACCCTGGGCCGCTTTCTGCTGCACATCCGGCTGCTTGCTGCTGCCCTGCTGCTCTTCTTCTGCATCCTTGGTCCGCTGCCACAGCTTTCCACTCGCCTGCAAGGCCTCGGCCTCGTCCCAGGAAGCCTCCCAGGCCACCAGCGGCTGACGCGCATTCAGCGCACCTGCACCCACCAGCGACTGCGTCAAACGACTCCACAAACTACTCATCACCAACTCCCGTCTTTGTCTGTTCAAAACTGGCGCAGCACATGCGCGTGACAGCGAGCAAGCGCCGCCGCGCAGCGAGGCTGTCGTCCCCTGGGGGAAGCCGCAATGCGGCTCAGGGGGCTCCATAGCTCGGATGCCAGCGCAGCCACCAGCGCTCCAGCGAACGAGCAAACACATCGGCCAGCTTGCCCAGAATTGCGTAGAGCAAGATGCCCACAAGCACCACATCGGTCTGCAGAAATTCACGCGCATTCATGGTCAGGTAGCCGATGCCCGCCTGGGCCGAGATGGTCTCGGCCACGATCAGAATCACCCACATCAGCCCCAGCGAAAAACGCAAGCCCACGAGGATGGAAGACAGCGCTCCCGGCAAGACGATGTCGCGATACAGCTGCCAGCGCGTGAGGCCGTAGCTGCGGCCCATCTCGATCAGACCAGGGTCCACGTTGCGAATGCCGTGAAAGGTGTTCAGATAGATGGGAAAGAACACCGAGACGCTGATCAGAAACAGCTTGGCCGATTCGTCGATGCCGAACCACAGAATGACAAGCGGAATCAGCGCCAGCGCAGGGATGTTGCGCACCATCTGGATCGTGGAATCGAGCAGCGTCTCGGCCCAGCGCAGCGAGCCTGTGAGCAGCCCCAGCAGCAAGCCCAGGCTGCCGCCAATGGCCAGCCCCGCCAGCGCACGCCCGGCACTGACCTTGACATGGGTCCATAACTCGCCCGACTCTGCCAGAGCCCAGGCTGCACGCAACACATCCAGCGGTGCGGGCAGCACCCGTGTGGACAGCCAGCCATAGGCCGATGCGGCCTGCCAGGCAGCGATCAGCGCGACCGGCAACAGCCAGGGCAGCAGGCGCAAAGCGAACTGACGCGCCAGCAACTCAAGGCGCGGCACCGGCGGGCTTGCAGGCTGGGCAGCGGATTGCAAGGTCAGCGTTTGAACATCACTCATACACTCTCCTTCAGCTTTGCGACACTCGGACCTGCTCGCGCTCTGGGGCGGCGGCTCCCGAAGCAGCAGCTCCCGAAGCGGCGGCTCGCGGCGAGTACAGATTGGCCACGGTCTCGCCGAACGGGCCGCCGGGGTTGCCACCGCCGAGCTTTTCCTGCACGTTGACGGGCAGCAACGGGAAGACCAGCTCGGCAAAGCGATAGGCTTCCTCGAGATGCGGGTAGCCCGAGAGCACAAAGGTGTCTATGCCCAGATCGGCATATTCCTTGATGCGGTCGGCCACAGCCTGGGCGCTGCCCACCAGGGCCGTGCCCGCACCGCCACGCACCAGACCCACACCGGCCCACAGATTGGGGCTGATCTCCAGGTCCTTACGGCTGCGCTTGGTGCCGCCCGCATGCAGCTGGGCCATGCGGCGCTGGCCTTCGGAATCCATGCGTGCAAACGCAGCCTGGGCCTGCACCACGGTCTCGTCCTTGAGGCGGCTGATCAATCGCTCGGCGTCGACCCATGCCTCCTCATCGGTCTCGCGCACGATCACATGCAGACGGATGCCGAACTTGACCTGGCGGCCACGGCGCCCGGCCTTCTCGCGCACATCGGCAATCTTTTTGGCGACTTCGGCCGGTGGCTCGCCCCAGGTCAGATAGGCATCGACCTGCTCTGCCGCCAGCTCGTGGGCGGCAGGCGAAGAGCCGCCGAAATACACGGGTGGATAGGGTTTTTGCAGCGGCGGGAACAGCAGCTTGGCACCCTTGACCTGCAGATGCCGACCTTCGAAATCCAGCGACTTTCCCTCATGGCTGCGTGCCAGAATCTCGCGCCAGATCTCGATGAACTCGGCCGATTGTTCATAGCGCGTCGCATGATCGAGAAACACGCCATCGCCCTCCAGCTCGGCCTGATCGCCGCCGGTGACCAGATTGATCAGCAGCCGCCCGCCGGAAAGCCGGTCGAAGCTGGCTGCCATGCGAGCAGCCAGGCTGGGCTGATGCAGGCCGGGACGCACGGCCACCAGGAACTTGAGGCGCTTGGTGACGGGCAACAGGCTGGACGCCACTACCCAGGGATCTTCGCAGGAGCGGCCCGTGGGAATCAGCACGCCTTCGTAGCCCAGGCTGTCGGCCGCCACGGCCACCTGCTTGACATAGTCATGGCTCAGCTGGCGTGCGCCTTCGCTGCTACCCAGGTAGCGGGCATCACCATGGGTGGGAATGAACCAGAACACTTGCATGACGAAATCTCCTTGAACCTGACTTAGAACCTGGACGCCACGGCGGGCGTGATGGATGAAGCGGCGGGGCTCGCCTGGCCATGGCCGGCGTATTCAGCCGCCGTGGGCTGCCAGACGATGTCGGCCACCTTCACCTGGCGTGGAATCACGCCCAGACGAAAAAAGGTATCGGCCACGCGCTGCTGCTCGACCACGATGGCGGGATTGAGCAGCGTGGTCGGCGAGCTGGGCCTGCGGCCGATGAAGCGGCTGACCACATTCGCATCCAGCCCGCTGAAAGCGGCCAGCAGTTGCACGGCCTCTTTGCGCGAGGTCTGCACCAGCTGATCGGCGCGCATGAGCTCGTCGAACAAGGCCTTGATGAGCTGGGGATGGTGCTCAACCAGGCCGCGCGAGGCCAGGTAGAAAGAGTTGTTGCCCGACAGCCCTTCACCGCTGGTCAGCACGCGCGGCCGGATGCTCAGCTCGGTGGCCGCATAGAACGGGTCCCAGATGGCCCAGGCATCGACGCTGCCGCGCTCGAAAGCGGCACGCGCATCGGCCGGTGCCAGATACACGGGCTGAATGTCAGCCCAGGCAATACCGGCCTTGTCCAGCGCACGCACCAGCAGGTAATGGGCGCTTGAGCCTTTTTGCAGCGCCACGCGCCTGCCTTTGAGGTCGGCCAGGGTTTTCAGCGGCGAATCGGCAAGCACCAGAATGGCCGAGCTTTCAGGCTTGGGCGGCTCGGCCCCTACATAGCGCAGCTCCTTGCCCGCGGCCTGGGCAAACACGGGCGGCGAATCGCCGGTCAGGCCAAAGTCCAGGCTTCCGGCCGACAGCGCCTCCAGCAACTGCGGCCCGGCTGGAAACTCCAGCCAGCTGATCTTGGTGCCTGGAAAGCGCTTTTCCAGAATGCCATGCTGCTTGAGCACGACCAGATTGACGGCCGACTTCTGATAGCCGATGCGCAACTGGGCCGGAGCCGCAATAACCGGCCCAGGCTGGGCCAGTGCATCGTTGGCGTAATACGCGGCAAGGGTCCAGCTGAAAGCCGTGGTGCCCAGCAGTTGCAGTGCCTGGCGACGGCCGCGATGGAAACGGGGTGAAGAGGATGCTGAACTCATGGCAATGACCTTTTCATGAATCAGCGGCTGGCCAGCAAGTCCACAGGCGCGGCATGCAGCAAATTGAGCTTCTTGGGGATCAGCTTGAGATCGAAGAAGGTGTCTGCAATCTTTTGCTGCTCATCCAGGATTTCGGCATTCACGGCCTTGGTGCCGAACTCGGCACGGCTCAGGTACAGCTCGGTCACCGCGGTGTCCAGGCCCAGTATCTGAGACAGCTCGGCCGCTGCTGCGCTCTTGTTCTTGCTGGCCCAGGCATCGATGGCGGCAATTTCCTCGATCGCGATGCGCAGCACATCGGCATTGCGGCTCGCATAGTCACGCGAGGTGAAGTAGTAGGCACGGTTGTTGACCACGCCCCTGCCATCGGCCAGCAGGCGTGCATCCAGAGCCTTCTGGGCCGAGGCCAGGAACGGGTCCCAGATCACCCAGGCATCGACCGAGCCCTTCTCGAACGCGGCCCGCGCATCGGGAGGGGCCAGAAAGACCGACTGCACATCGCCGTACTTGAGGCCATGCTTTTCCAGCAGCTTGACCAGGAAGTAATGAACGTTGGAGCCCTTGTTGTAGGCAATGCGCTTGCCCTTGAGGTCGGCCACGCTGCGGATCGCCGAGCCCTTGGGCACGATCACCGCTTCCAGGCCGGGGCGCGCCACCGTGGCACCCGCATAGACCAGGGGCGCACCGGCGGCCTGGGCAAAGATGGGCGGTGCCTCGCCCACATCGCCAAAGTCGATCGAGCCGACATTGAGCGCTTCCAGTTGCACAGGTCCGGCATTGAATTCAACCCAGCGCACGGCCACGCCCAGCGGGCTCAGGCGCTTTTCCAGCGTGCCGCGATTCTTGAGAATCGACAGCCAGCCTTTTTGATGGCCCACGCGCAGCACGCGCTGCCCGCCTGCCGTGCCATTGCCCTGCTGCGCATGCAGTGCGCCCGAGGCCAGGGCCAGCGCCGAGGCTGCCGTACCCGCCAGCCACTGACGGCGTGTGGTGTTCAGCAATTGCGACGAAATGACGACGGAAGTGTTGTTGCGATCGGTCATGAGAAATCAATCCTTGGAGCTTGCAGTCCACACACTTCAGGCGCACCTTCGGCCTGATTTCAGGCGCAACTCAGCCTTCGCAGTGCGGGAACTGCTATCAAAAACAGAGACATGGAGAAATGGGCACCGCCCCATCAGTGAGGCAGCAAGCAAGGGGCGCCCCGCAGCGATGCGGCCGTCCCCTCGGGGGGAAGCCGCGTAGCGGCTCAGGGGGCGCTAGTTCAAACGCTACATCGCACGTCGGAGAACGCGATGCTTTCAAAGTCATTGGCTGCGGCCCATTGGGCACTGCGGCGCAGATCGGTGGCCAGCAACCGGGCTGCATCCTCGACGCGCTCGGCGATCTCGGGGGCCAGGCCATAACCGCCTTCAGGCAGCAGTGGCACCCCCTGGTCGGTGGCATAGATGCCCGGCAGTATGTGGCGCGCGCCAAGCGACTGCAGCACGGGGCGCAGCGCGTAGTCCAGCGCCAGCATATGGTGAGGGCTGCCGCCAGTGGCCAGAGGCAGTACCAGCTTTCCCTTGAGCGCCGTCTGCGGCAACACATCGAGAAACACTTTGAGCAGGCCGCTGTAGGCGGCCTTGTAAACGGGTGTGGCCACCACCACCGCGTCGGCACGGGCCACTCTATCGGTCACGGCACGAATCTCGGAGTGATCGAAGCGGGCATGCAACAGGGCTGCGGGGTCCAGCTGGTTGAGCTGCAGCACGGGCTCGGTGCTCAGGCCCTGTGCCTGCAGGCGGGCAGCCACGGCATTGAGCAGGGCACTGGAGCGCGAGGGCTGCGAGGGACTACCGGCAATCAGCAAAATCGACATGGCTTGGCTCTATCTTTTTGTTATTGCAAAGACAGGAGCACTCATCGTGCCCCCGTCTTGCGTTTCACTTATTTCTTGGTATAGATCTGGTCGAAGCTGCCGCCGTCTGCAAAGTGAGCCTTGTCTGCTGCTGCCCAGCCGCCAAAGGCCTTGTCGATGGTGAACAGCTCCAGCTTGGGGAACTGGCCGGCAAACTCGGCTGCCACCTTGGCATCGGTCGGGCGGTAGAAGTTCTTGCCGGCAATGCGCTGGGCCTCCTCGGAGTACAGATACTTCAGATAGGCCTCGGCCACGGCACGCGTGCCCTTTTTATCGACCACCTTGTCGACCACGGCCACCGAAGGCTCGGCCAGGATGGACAACGAAGGCGCGACGATCTGGAACTTCTCGGGGCCGAACTCCTTGAGTGCCAGATAGGCCTCGTTCTCCCAGGCCAGCAGCACATCGCCCAGGCCGCGCTGCACAAAGGTCACGGTGGAGCCACGCGCGCCGGTGTCCAGAACGGGCACGTTCTTGTAGAGCTTGGTGATGAAATCCTTGGCCTGTGCATCGCCGCCGTACTTGCGCTTGGCAAATTCCCAGGCTGCCAGATAGTTCCAGCGTGCACCACCCGAGGTCTTGGGGTTGGGCGTGATCACCTGAATACCGGGCTTGACCAGATCGTCCCAGTCCTTGATGCCCTTGGGATTGCCCTTCTTGACCAGGAACACGATGGTGGAGCTGTAGGGCGCGCTGTTGTGCGGCAGGCGCTTTTGCCAGTCGGCCTTGACATTGCCGTTCTTGACCAGAGCGTCGATATCGCCTGCAAGGGCCAGCGTGGCCACATCGGCCTCAATGCCGTCGATGATGGAACGCGCCTGCTTGCCCGAGCCGCCATGCGACTGCTTGATGGTCACATCCTGGTTCTGCGCAGCCTTCCAGTGCTTGGCAAACGCCTGGTTGTAGTTCACATACAGCTCGCGTGTGGGGTCGTAAGAAACGTTGAGCAGTTGCACGCCGGTTTGTGCAAAAGCAGGCAATGTGGGCAGAGCCGAGAGGGTCAAGCCGGCAATCAGACCGGCAGCCAGAGGAAACTTGATAAAGTTGCGACGATTTTTCATTGGACTGTGTTCTTGGAGTGAATGGTTAACGGGCTTCTGCCCCCGTTGCTGTGCATTCTTGAGCCGCATTCTTAAAACTCAAACTACTAAGATTTCAGTTTGTTATTACCTAAACATCTGAAATCAACCAAGAGGACCCTACACATGGCACGTACCGTTCACTGCATCAAGCTTGGTCAAGACGCTGAAGGCCTGGATTTCCCTCCTGCCCCTGGCGAGCTGGGCAAGCGTATCTATGAAAGCGTGAGCAAGCAGGCCTGGGCCGACTGGCTCAAGCACCAGACCATGCTGATCAATGAAAACCGTCTGAACCTAGCCGATGCCCGCGCCCGCCAGTATCTGGCTCGTCAGATGGAAAACCATTTCTTTGGCGGCGGAGCCGATGCTGCAGCCGGCTATGTGCCTCCCAGCGCCGAGTAAGTTCTTCTGACTCGGACACCAAGCCCCGTGGCCCTGCCCCGGGGCTTTTTCATGTGTGAATTCGCAGCCGTAGCGGCGATGTCGCACGGCCGCTCCGCGTGTGCCCGGGTCACCGAGGACGGCCTGCCGATCGCGGCGGGAGCTGCGTCGGACATCCTCTCCTTATGCCCGGCTCCATCCGTTAATTCCTCCCGGTGACCCAGCCCACAAGAGATACTTGAAAATCCGCATCCTGCGACAATTCGCCTCGCGTGCGGCCCGTTCCATTTCAATCAATGCCACGGCCCCGACCGTCGCCCCCGAGCAGTTGATCGGCTCCCCCGCTGACACATCCATCGTCCATGGTTCTCGATCCCTTCACCCTGCTCGTCCTCTCCGCGGCCATGGCCGCAGCCTCGGCGCTGTACCTGGCTGCGGAATGGAGCAGCGTCCGCGAACGCTCGCTGCTGCTCTGGAGCGCGGGGTTTGCGATCATCTCCGTGGGCAGCGTGCTGGCCCTGCTGCGTTCCAGTGGCCATGTGTTGTTCGGCATCTGGTTCCCGAACGGCTTGCTGATCTCAGCCCATTGGCTGTTCCTGGTTGGCGTTGCCGGATTCACACGCACTAGGCTGCCGCGCACCTGGTGGCTGCTGGCCGTCGTTTGGCTGGCGATGCTGTTTCTGCCCGACGGGCCCTGGTGGTCCAAGACGATGCTGGGCATCCAGTCGCTGATGATTGCCGTCATCACCTTGCGCGCCGGCCTGCTGCTGCGCCCGCATGGCGCGGCGCTGAGTGTGGGTGCGGCGCAGCTGCGCTTCGTCCTGCTGGCACACGGCCTGTTCTACCTGGCCAAGGCCGGTTCGGCCGTGACACCGGACGCTTTCGTCAACCTGGCCAGTTTCCGAGGCGCGGTGATTCTGGTCTCGCTGGTAGAAAGCGTAATGGCGATCATGCTGCTCGCGATGTCCATGACCGGCACCGAGCGCCATCGCCGCGAAGAGCGCATCGCACAGATCGCCGCCCGCGATCCGCTGACCGCCCTGGACAACCGCCGAGCGCTCTATCTGCGCGCACCCGAGCTGCTGCGACAGGCCTCGCCAGCCAGCCCAGGCGCCCTGCTGCTAATCGACATTGACCACTTCAAGCAGGTCAACGACCTGCACGGTCACGATGCCGGCGACCGCCTGCTGGTGACCCTGAGCGACCTCATCCGAGGCTTGCTGCCCCACGGCGCACAGGCCGCGCGACTGGGCGGGGACGAGTTCGTGATTCTGCTGCGCAGTGTCTCCGGTGCCGTCGCACAGGAGCTGGGACAGAACCTGCGCGAGTCGTTCGCGCAGCAGGCGCGCGCCATGTTCGCAACGCCGGAGCCAGTGTCCCTGAGCATCGGTGCAATCTTGTTCGATCAGCCCGAGACCGAGCTGTCACATTGGCTCAAGCGGGCCGACGAAGCCCTCTACGCATCGAAGCGCAAGGGACGGGACCGGATGGAACTCGCCCCGCTTCCGCCAGGGCGGTCGCAATGATGCACCCTAGCCTCGACAGGGCGTTGTTGCATAAATAGCTATGCCGCCAGCCGTAGGCTTGCTGCATGATCCCAGCCAACAAACCTCGCTACCAAACCACGAACTGGAAACAGTACAACGCGGCACTCAAGGCACGTGGTTCACTGTCAGTTTGATTGGACAAGCACATGGCCTGGTTTGCCGCTGGCAGCGGCAAACGCGGACGTAGTCCGAAGTTCTCTGATGCTGCCATCCAGTTTTGCTTGACCCTTAAAAACTTGTTTGGCTTGGCGCTGAGGCAAACCACTGGTTTGGTGGAGTCGGTGCTTCAACTGTGCGGCCTTGCATGGCCAGTGCCCGACTTCAGCACCCTGTGCAGGCGACAGCGAGATTTGAATGTCCAGATTCCGTACTCTCGCAGCAAAGCAGGCTTGCACCTTCTGGTTGACTCAACAGGAATCAAGTTTCTGGGTGAAGGCGAATGGAAGTGCAAAAAGCACGGTGCCGAATATCGCCGTCAGTGGCGTAAGTTGCACATAGGCATCGATGCCGACACCTTGCAGATTCGGGCAATCTGTGTGACGAGCAACAACGTCAGCGATGCCTCAGTGCTCTGCGATTTGTTGGAACAATTGCCACCAGATGAAGCACTTAAAGGTCTTACTGGTGATGGTGCTTACGATACACAGCCCGCCTACGAAGCGATCATCAGGCGCGGGGCTATACCCATCACTCCTCCACGCAAGAATGCACGAGTGCGCAGGGGAACAGTTTTTGAACACCGCAATGCAGCTATTGCTGTGTGCAGGCGCTTGGGACGCAGTATCTGGAAACGCTGGATTGGCTACCACCGGCGAAGTCTGGTGGAAACGAAGATGAACTGCATCAAAAGACTGGGTGAGCGAGTGATGTCTTGCACCTTTGAACGCCAAGTCAACGAGCTGCACATCCGAGCAGCCATATTGAATCGATTTACTGAACTGGGCCGTCCTCAGACGGCAGCCGTGGCATAGCCACGGCCGGGGTATGGGGTCACTCGCCTCAAACTGGATTTATGCAACAACGCCTCTTTGAGTTAAACGGCTACAGCCAGCCTAGACTTCCCGTTCGCGGCCTCGTGCTGAACGGGACTGCTTCTGGCCGAACGCTGCCATAACAGGCTGAGGTGGTCGGTTCAATGAGAACACCCAATTCGACCCGTTTCTCACGGTGGGTATCGATTGGCGGGAATATTTGCTCCATTGGACGCATCCAATGTGTAGATCCATTGATTGCGAAGGAGTGAATCATGGGCATAGAGCACAGCAAAATCCTCGAGTGCGAAGAGGTTGCACAGGGTACGATGGCATTCCATCTCGCCAAACCGGCGGGGTTTGATTTCCGCCCTGGGCAGGCGTTTGAAATCCAGCTGCCGGGCGCGCTCCCAGGGGAAAGCAAAGAGGAGCGATGTCACGCATTCTCCATTGTCAGCGCGCCACACGAGAGTGAATTGGTGTTTGCCACGCGGATGAGGGACAGCGTTTACAAACGCGCTTTGGGAGCTCTACCCGTAGGTTCAGAGTTGGATATCGATGGACCATTTGGTTCGCTGACCTTGCATAAAAACACGGCGCGAGCGGGTGTGCTCATCGCCGGTGGGATTGGCGTGACGCCGTTCATCAGCATGCTTCGAAACGCTGCAGTGCAGCAGTCACAGCAGGATTTGCTTCTGCTGTATTCCAATCGTCGTCCAGAAGATTCGGCATTTCTCTCTGAGCTTCAAGCTCTCGAAAAGAAGAATCCAAAATTCCGGCTCAAGGCCACCATGACGGATATGGCGCACTCTGCCGTGGATTGGAGTGGTGATACACAAACGATCGATAGAGAGTGGCTCCAACAGGCCATTGAGGGCTTGGCTAATCCGATCTTTTATGTTGCTGGCCCACCTTCCATGGTGGCGGCAATGCAGCAGTTGCTGTTATCAGCCGGCATTGATGAGGACGATGTTCGTAGTGAGGAGTTCTTTGGATATTGATTTGGCAGACTCACCCTGATCAAGGGGAAAGTCTGCCATGACGCATTTGGATGCAGCCGCTTGGCATACCTGGCCAGACTCTTACCAGTGCAGATAGAACATGGCCTTGGCCAGCAAGACAATGACCAGCACATGGCAGAACACGCTCAGATGCAATCGGTGCGAGCGTCGCCCATTAAGTTGTCCTTGGCGGCGCCACCACATGGCGCTGGCGAAGTGCGCAAGCACGCTAAGCGCAAGCGCAATCTTGAGCACCATCAGCATGCCTGTACTGCTGGCCAATGGGTGCGCCAGTACCGAGCGGTGCTGCCAGGCCAAGCCCGCTCCCGCAAAATACAGCACTAGCAACACCCAGGGCATGACGGCGGTGGCGCGTGTCCCCAGCGCCTGCTCCACGGGGAGCATGTGCTGCTTCGGCACTCGGCTGTGCACGTTGGCCAGCAGCACGACTTCGAAGAACACTGTGCCTGCAAACGCCACGGCGGCCAGCAGGTGTAGTGTGATCAGCAGGCCATAGCTCATGTCTGGGCCTTCTCTCTTGACAGTCGTATGGCAGGAATCAACGGCACTGCGCTGACAGACGTTGGCGGTATCAGGTCCGCAAGAGTGAAGCCATCTAGATGCGCCATGAAGCTGTGCAAAGCTCCTTGCAACATACCAGCGAGGCGACAGTCGCCGGTCAGCGTGCACCGGTTGTCGTTGCCAAAGCATTCCACCAGCGTGAAGTCGGACTCTAGTCCACGTATCACTGTACCGATATGGATCTGCTTAGGTTCACGGGCGAGGCGCATGCCGCCTCCCTTGCCACGTACCGTCTCTATCCAACCCTGCAGGGCCAGCTGATGCGTCACTTTCATCAGATTTGCCTCGGAAATGCTATAAGCCTGCGCCACCTCGGAAATCGTGCATAGGCGCTCTGGCCGCTGGGCCACATGCATGAGCAGCCGCAGCGCATAGTCGGTCATCAGGGTTAGACGCATTGAGTGATCTCGTTCAAACAGATTTTCTGGACTTGCTGGCGACATATCCTGATGGTTGAGCCGCTGAGAGTCCAGCTGGTGGCAGGCGCGGCCGAATCAGCAAGGGCGCAAATCGCCATAGGTACAAAGCAAAGGCCAGCACCCATGCAAGCGCCGAGGCATGCAGCGCGGCTTGAGGGAGCCCCGCAGGCAGAAGTGCCAGCAGGCGCAGCAAAGCGGCGGCAAGCACCAGCACATACATCACCACGATGCTCCCATCGGCGCGCAATGGTCGCCCCAGATGGCCCAAAGCCGTACGTGTCACCATGCCGATTATCAGCACCGCAAAGCCGGCCACACCGATCACATGGACCGGCCAGGCCAAGCGCAATACCCAGCCGCTCGCCTGGAACGCTGCCACCAGCAGGCCCGTGCCCAAGGCCGCATGACCCAGATACAGAATCCACAGCAACGGCACCTGACGCACAGCCCAGGGTTTCCAGGCCAACACCTGCCATAGGGTGACTAGTCCCGTGACAGCCAATGCGGTCACCATACCCGACACCCATCCCAGCAACAGGCAGACAATGCCAAGCACGCCAGCCCAGAGTTGCCACTGCCCGCTGGCCGTATGCATGGGAATCTGCAGATCCGTCACCGCCCGCATTGCGAAGAATGGAATAACGCGCCGCGCAACCAGTAGTGCAATCACAGCCATGCACAGCAGCCCTGTATAAAGGTAATGCATCAGCGTTG
The DNA here is from genome assembly GCF_039581385.1 of Comamonas sp. A7-5. Taxonomy (NCBI): domain Bacteria; kingdom Pseudomonadati; phylum Pseudomonadota; class Betaproteobacteria; order Burkholderiales; family Comamonadaceae; genus Comamonas; species Comamonas sp. A7-5. Next base: position 57,326 of record NZ_JBCPWO010000013.1, on the reverse strand, counting down.
CGTAGTCGCTGCCTTGCCATACCGAGCGCAGAAAGAGTGCATCGGCCACGCCCAGACCTGACACCAGCAGCGGCAGGCCGTAGTTGCGTCGGCTGCGTGCTGCATAGATCACCCGGCCCAGCACTACGGCAGCGGCGGCGAAAAACAGCAGTTCGCACACTACGGCAAAAGCAAAAGCTGTATCACCCACCACCAGGAAACCCACGCGCGCCAGCAGCCACAGTACGCACAGCCCGCCCAGCGCCCGTCCTTGAATAGGGTTGCTTCCAGTCCAGTTACTAGCCGCCGTGAGCAGAAAGCCCACGGCAATCGTCGCCACAAAGGCCCACAACATTTCGTGCGCATGCCACTGCACGCCGCCCAAACGCCCCGCAAGCCACTGTGGCACGAACACCCACAACGCGACCGACACCGCAGCCCACAGACAACCGGCCATGTACAAGGGCCTGAAGCCAAGCTCCAGTAAGGCTTTCCACTGGGGTGCAGGAGCCTTGGGTTGGGGCACAAACTCCATCGGCTCCTCGATCTGCAGCAGCTCAGACATGGCTCACCACCGCCGGTAGTGCCTTGGGATCACGGCTCATCTGGTAGCCCGACCACAGGCTCTGTGCAATACGGCGCGCCGCCTGCCACGCTTGATCAGCCATGGCGCGGTTGGGTTGCTCGGCCAGCGTGATCTCGAACAGGCCCAACCAGCGCTCAAACAGCTCTAGGCTTAGACCCGGTAGCGCAGCATGCTTGGGCATAGGGGCCCCTGAAAAGCGTGCTGTGCGTCGCAAAATGGCCGACCAGAAATCCACCAGCTTGGTCAGATGATGATCCCAGTCCGCTATACGTGCATCGAAGATGGGGCCGAGCACCTCGTCCTGGCGTATTCGCGCATAGAAGGAGTGCACCAAGCTGACGACCTCCTCTTCAGTGCAAAGCTCATGAATCCTCATTGCACAATTCCTTTCGCTGTCGTTACCGCACATAAGATTCATTAATTATGTATCTTATAGCTAGACATGTCTCTAGGTGCATGGTGTTGTTGCTTTACAGGGACTTCCTGTCAATGCAAGCGCTGATCAGTAACTTTTGACGGACCTGTCTGTCAAGGCGATCCAGGTGCTTGAAACGAGGAACAGACTGCCCATCTACAGACGGGGTTAGGCACGAGGTGTGCGCCCCCAGAAACAAACCGCGCAGCAGGGCTCCATTCAAATCTCGTAGAGAGGACGCGCAAGCCTGCACTGAACCAGACAGGGTCCGGCCGCTAGGCTCCAGAAAATACCTGAGCGGGGGCTTGAAACCGGAAGCCGGCGGCAGCTTCCGTTCCTGGGCACCGACAGCTCAGCTCGAAGCCTTGGCCAGTTGCTGCAGCTCAAGTTGTCTGGCAGCACTGGCTTCGAGGTTTGCACGCTCTTCATCCAGATAGCGGTAAATGCTTTTGAGGTCGGCGATTTTCTGCCTGATCTCCGCCATCTTCTTTTCAATGAGTTTGGCGCCGTCAGCACAATCAATCGTCTTGTTCCGCTGCGCATCCAGGATCTGGCCTATTTCCCCCAGCGAAAAACCCATGCTTTGCGCGCGCTGGATAAAGGTCAGATCCTGCAGGGTTTGCGCAGTGTAGACGCGATAGCTGTTGGTTCGCCGCGTCGGCGAGATCAGACCGATTTGCTCGTAGTAACGCAAAGTATGGCGGCTGGCGCCGCTGCGGGTTTCAAGTTCGCCGATTCTCATCAAAATACCGCTTGACTATAGAGTTAGGTCGACACTTTACATTTGATTTCTCACCTTACCAAGGAGCAGGAGAATGAACGTGGAGTGCTTTGTCACGGGAGGGACCGGCTTCATCGGTCAACATTTGCTGGCAAACCTGAGTGCCAAAGGTCACACCGTCCGGGTGTTGATGCGCCGCCCAGAACGGCTGGCTGCACTGCGAGAGCAAGTCGACAATCTGGGAGGAATTGCCACCCGGATATTTGCCGTTGCAGGCGACCTTGAGCGGGACAACCTCGGGCTGAGTCCCGCCGACCAAGCAGTGCTAAGGCAGGCCCGAGTCGTATTCCACCTGGGTGCCCACTTCGCTTGGGGGCTTTCATTGGAGCATTCTCGTGCGGTCAATGTAGAAGGGGCAAAGCGCGTGGCGCTGTTGGCGACTGAGCTAAATAGCCGCTTGGTGATGATCGGCGGCTATATGCTGAAGAATCATGAACATCTGCTTCGCATCGGAATTGATCCTCGTCATCCAGAGCTGACCGATTGGCCTGCCGTCTACCGACACGTCGGTGCTTACGAGGCGAGCAAGCTGGAAGCGCACTTTGCGACCCTGCAGGTCATGTCCACCAAGGGTGGGGAAGCTACCGTAGTTCACCCCGCGACGGTCTGCGGCCATAGCCGTACCGGACATATCCTTGACGGTCAGCCGCTGGTGGCACTGATACGCAATCTTGCGCAGGGAAAGCTGGCTGCAGTGCCCGGCACTGCCAAGCATTGGCTGCCACTGGTCACCGTGGATTACCTGGTTGAGTTGGTGGCGGCTTGTGCTTTCGATCCTGCCATGGTGGGCAAGGAACTGCTGGCGCTTGATGACCAAAGCCCCAACTTGCGGGAGCTCTTGGGACAGGTGGCACAACCCATGGGCTTGAAGCCTCCCAGGTATCACATCTCACTGCGATTGCTGAAGTTGCTGCTGAGTATTCCGCCCGTCGCGCGGTTCTTGAATACAGACGCCGAAGCCTTGGACTTTATCCAGACCACTCGCTTTGATACGGCGGCGGTCGAGCAATTTGCCAATAGGCATGGAATAGCCAAACCGGATATAGGTCAGGCTTTGCAGCACACTGCAATGTTCGTCAACTCATATTGCATGACCAAGGACAGGACTGCCTGACATATTCCTTGGGGCAGCAAACAACATCAAGATCCAAGGTGGTCGTACGGAGCAGTAGGGCGCGGTCTCGGGCTCGTCGCAGATGTGCGCTTGCATACGCCCGCAAGGGTCTGCTGCACCATTTCGGCACACGCAGAAGCAGTCATCCAGATGATGTCGGACATGACAACAGATCGCATGGCCGGTCTGGGATGGAATCGGTATTCAAGGCTGACCGACAAGACGGCTACCGGCAGGAGAGGTCATCCCCCCCGACAAATTGGACGCGCACTCACGACAGCGGCCATACAGCGTAATTTCATGGCTATCTACCAGAAAACCAGGTGGCGCCAAGCCCGCCAGGTTGCCGGGACAGGCATGTACATCGAAAACCCGCTGACAGACTGTGCACTGAAAATGGTGGTGGTGGCCGTGGTGAGCTACCTCGTACATGGGCGTGCGCTCAGGCAAGTGGACTTCATGAAGAAAACCCTCTTCAGCCATCGCTTTGAGCGCTCGGTACACGGTCGCAATCCCCAGCCCAGGTAGCGTTGCCTGCGCCAACTCCAGCACCTCCTGTGGCGCAAGCGGCCTGTCGGCCTTCGTCATGGCCTGCTCAATAGCCGCGCGCTGCTTCGTGGATCGTTGCTTGGAGGGGGTCATTGTGGCGAGGCTATGTCATGGAAGCGGGGATGCGATATTGTGCCCTGGCTCGCCCCTTGAGCGGCCCCTACAGGTACTTGAGCCAAGTGATGTCGCGTCGACGCTGCTTGAATGCAGCAAACCAGCGAACGACGGGATACAAGGTCACGGCCAGCAGCGCCGAGATCACCCATAGCCAAAGCAAACTGCTCAGCCCGAACAGTTGTCCCTGGTTGGCCCCCCAGACCGCCATTGCGCTCAAGTACATGAACTTGAGCACGTACAGATGCAGCACATAAAAAAACATAGGCGCGGCCCCCAGCGTGGCCAGAAGCAGCAGCCAGCGGCGGCCTGTGGCTTTCTCGAACGCTCCCAGCAGCAGCAATCCGATGCCGAGCGTCAACAGCAGGAACAGCAGTGAGGGCGGATACTTGGTGACGTTGAACCAGGACATGACCGTGCGCAGCGTATCCGCACCGGCCAGCCAAGGTGCATCGCCATACAGGTTCAGCGTGCGCAACAGCGCAAAGCTCAGCAGGCAGCTAATGCCTGCAACGAGCAGATGGTGTCTGCGCCGTGCCGGGTCACAGGCTTTGCCAAACCACGGTCCGATGCCGTAGCCCAGGGCGATCACACCAATCCAGGGCAGCAAGGGATAGGACGTACGCAGTTGCAAGCCCGCCAGATCCAGCCAACCACGGTCATGCAAGATTGCCCAGGGAATATGCATCACGTGATCCGCCGGGAAATGCAGGCTGTCGAACAGGTTATGGCCTGCTACCAGCACCAGGCCCAATAGCAGCAAGGCCTTGCGTGGCAGCCACACCAGCACCGACAGGGCCAGCATGGAAAGACCAATGGCCCAGATCACTTGCAGGAAGATCTTGGCGGGGGGAAATTGGAAAGTCCAGGCGAAGTTGACTACCGTCACCTCCAGCAGCACCAAGAACAGGCCGCGCCGCCAAAGGAAGCCTGACGCTGCACTCGCCTGACCCGCCTCGGCATGGCGGCTGGCATACAGATATGCCCCCAAGCCTGTCAGAAACACAAACACAGGCGCACACAAATGGGCCAGCATGCGCGGAAAGAACAGGCCGGGCGCAGTGTCTGCCACCACCATCGGGTCCGGTACTTGCAGATGCAGGTAAAAGGTTTCACGGACATGGTCGAGCAGCATGAACAGCATGACGAGACCACGCAGCGCATCGATCGATTGCAGACGGCCAGCACTCGCTAGCGAAAATGGAGAAGGTGACAAGCTGCTTACTTTATTGATATTGAATTATCACTATCATATCAATTCTATGTTTACCCGCACATGGTTTCAGCTCTTCCCTTCCAACAAGCAAACCATGTGTCCAAGAACGCAGGAGCACATGCACGCTGTCTTCCCTGAAAAACCTATCGAGACCTCCCGCCCCACCCTCTGCTGCCCTGCAATCGTCGCGGCCTTGCTCCTGGCCAGCGGCAAGGCCTTCGCCATTGGACAGGACGAAGCCAAAGGCTTTGCCGAGGGCAGTTCTCTCATCATGCACAACCGCATGCTTTCAGAGCAACTCGACTATCAAAATGGCAGCAGCTTTCGCGCCGCAAGTGGGCAAAGAGGCCAAACCCTTGCGCGCGAATCGGCCTACGGGCTCATGCTCAATTACGAATCAGGCTACACACGGGGCCTTGTTGGAGTGGGGCTTGATACACATGCCTATGGGGCCCTCAATCTAGGCACCGAAGCGAACCATGCACGCGCAACACCTCGCTACGTGACCAGGAATGGACAAGAGATTGCCGATCGTTTTGGGCGCGCCGGCGCTGCGCTGAAAATCCGAATATCAGCCACCGAACTGAAGGTGGGCGAGATGCGGACCAGGTCCCCGCTCTTCAGTTCGTCCGATACTCGATTGCTGCCTGAAAGCAATCGAGGCTGGCAAGTCATCAGCACAGACATCCCTGCGCTCACACTGCAAGCCGGACGCTTTACCGGCTGGGCTGACCGCAACGCCCGCAAGAACGGTGCCGACCTGCTGGCCAACTACTCGGGCGTGACCAGCAGCTCCTTCAGCTTTATAGGCGGTACATGGGTCACTCCCATCACCCACCTGACGCTCAGCAGCTACTACGGGCAATACGCGGACAACTGGAACACCGCTTATCTGGGAAGTTTCTACAAACTTCCTCTGCCAGATAAGCGTTCACTCTCGTTCAATCTGAATATCTATCGCAGCACCGATACCGGCAGGGCAAAGTCCGGCGTCATCGACACCACCACCTGGAGCTTGATGAACAGCTACGCCATAGGAGCTCACAAATTCGGACTCGGCTACCAGAAGGTCCGCGGGAACAACCCGTTTGACTATGTGAATCGCGGCTCCATCTGGCTGGAAAACGCGATGCAGCTGTCCGACTTCAACGGTCCGCGCGAAGCCTCCTGGCAACTCAGGTACGACGTGGACCTGAGCTCCATTGCAACCCCTGGATTGAGCGCTGGCGTGGCCTACACCAGAGGCTCCGGTATCGACAACAGCCGTCTCAACGCAGTGTATGCCAGCCACCTCGGCTATTCGGCGGCCAACGGCAAACACTGGGAGCGAGACATTCAGGTTCGATACACGGTGCAACATGGGGCGGTGAAGAATCTGAGTTTGCAGTTGCGCTACGGAGTGCATCGAACGAATAAAGCGCAAGGTGAAGCCAATATGAATCAGCTTCGACTACAAGCGGAGCTTCCATTCAAGGTCCTGTAAACCTGAACGAACTGCCTGATGGGCAGCAATCAGTGATTCATTGCCGCCTCTTTTTCTTCCGATACCTGGCATGAAGCGGTCGATGGGGAAAGTTCACGGCCGACCGCTTTCGAGAGCATGAGTGAAATAGAGGTCCCGGCCACAGGCCGTCGCTGGAGGCATGCGAAACTGACGCTCGGCGCAGGCATCGGATATCGGATGGCGATGAGGAAGTACATGCAACCGAAGGGCGCGCAAGCGATCTTCATCCGAAATGAGAGAAGATGATCCACCCACGCTTGGGAATGACGATCAAGCCAGACTCATGCCCAGTTGCATAGAAGGAGCCTGGTTCTCTCAACGCCTCATCGATGCCGCGCTGCATTTCGGAGGGAATATCCGAGCACCCCTCGTTCATACCGGTCAGCCAGCCGTTTCGAACTATTTCGTCCTTCGGCTCAATGTAGGGGGTTTCCTTCCAGTCACTGTATTCACGCGCTTTATGCCGCCTGGCCTGCTTGGCATCTCTTAAGGCATCGAGCCCATTCGTGCGAATGCGTTCCAGCGAAAGCCCATTCATTTTGTAGATAGCTGCTCCGCAACCTTCTCTCAAGCCGCCGCTGTCCTCAACAAACAGTAGTTCTTCAGTCTCGATCGCCTGAGGCAGATAGCCTTCGTACCAGTAGCTATTGAGGCCAGCGCAGCCTCGGGTTGCAAGGAGCAACGCAGCCACCATTGAAAGTGCCATCAAACTGAGCTTCATTGCGCCTCTCATATCGTCTTCGGGTAACCCTTCAGTCCAGTCGCCCCCATTCTGCGGTCGGCTTACCCAGTCCGTCAGCCACTCTATGTCCGTATCCTTGTACTTGCGCATTTCGTGGATCGGCGGTGTTAGCCCCCCTGAGAAGGGCCTGCCCCCCGGCTTTCATGCACCAATCCATCACAACCCATTGAGTAGATTGGATTGGATTGGCTTGAATTTCCAGAAAACGAAGTTTTGCAGAGGCCCCCTCATGCTTATTTCACCAGTTCACGCCAGCTAATGCGTCTACCCAGCGGCTTGGGTGAAGCATAGGGAATGTCAATATCCAAAGGCCTGTCCCTGTTGCCCGTCGTCGATATGTGATCGGTTGCCTTGCCATCGCCGGTGGTAGTGGTGGCATGTCCCGAGATCGTTGAGCCATCCACAATGATCGATACATCGCCCTTGCCATCCGGCCCTTGGATCACGGCCTGACCAGTGTTGAAGTTCAGGTAATTGATCCAGCCATAGCCGCCCGCCAGGCACACATCGGGTGAAGGCACGTTGCTGGCGATGACCAGGGTTGTGTTGGCCAGGCGCATGTCAATATTTACGCGTTCGCCTGAGTCGGGCAAATCTACGTACCAGCCCTTGGCATCATCCTTGCAGTCAGTCGAACTGCCCAAGCACCTTATCGTACGCGTGCGCTGGCCGCCCACTCCGGCGCTGGGCTCCAGCAGCATCTGCTTGAGCCGGCTGCGCAGCGACTCCCCCGAAGTGCTATCCATGTTGTCATCGAAGCCATAGACGCTTTGCGTACCCTTGTCTGCAAGATCGGATGAACCATACAGCCTGCCGGTGCCCACCAGGATGCGCGGCCTCTCGGTAGCGGCAGAAGTGGGTACCAGTTCAATGCGCGTGGTGATGGGCTGGGGATTGCTGCGCTCGTCCACGAGTTGAACCACCTTCTTCGCGCTCATGGCTGAGCCGTCCTTTTTGAACTCGAAGCGCCAGATATTGCCTTCCAGATCGCCGCCGTACAGCAGCTGGGTAGTGTTGTCGATGGCTGGGTTGCGCACGTAGTTGTTGATCTCCCTCAGGCCGCTGCCTGCCGTGGCAATCGTGTGGATGATGCTGCCGTCGTTGGCATCAAGCACATAGAGATACCCTCTGTTGTCGATGTTGTTGTAGCCCGAGGTCAGGAACACTGCCCAGCGGCCATCAGGCAACTTGGACACCAGTGGCCGCCCAAAGCTGTGACCCATGGTGGAGATGGTCGTGCTGTTGACCTCCCACAGTGGCTTAGGGTCCTGCGGGTGGGTGATATCCAGCGCATAGTAGCCCTTGCCGCCCTTGTTGAATCCGCCCACCAGGATGGTTTTCCAGGTGCCGCCGGCCTGGATGTCGGCCATCACCGCAGAGCCGTCCACGAAGTAGCGGTGACCGCCCTCATAACTGGTGCTGGCCAGCCTGGGCAGCTCCGGCATCACGGTCGTAGGCACAAAGGCCCAGGCCTCGCGTGCAGCGGTCTGCACCTGCTTGCGGCCTTCGATGCCGGAGGCACTCGGGTCCACCTCGGCATAGAAGGCATGCAGCATGCCATCGTTGCCGCCCACATACACCATCGGCGTGCGGCCGCGCTGGGCCAGCCTGAAGGCGCTATGGCCTGCATCCCGGTACTTGCGCAGTGGCTCTCCCACATACAGCGGCTGGGACCCGATGATGTCCCCCAGCCTGCTCTCGCGCGTACGGTACAGCTTGCTGTTGTGGTCCTTGGTGAAGCCCTCCTTGCTCTGGTCGCCACGGATGAAGTTCACCAGATTCTGGCCCAGAGCCTCCTGCTGTTGCGCTTGCGACATCTGGTCGTACTGCGCCAGGCGGCTCGCGGCATTGGTGCCACTGAAGTGGCTTTGCAGGCTGCCCAGTTCGCTCCATGTGAAAGATTTTCGCGTCCTGCCGTCCATGAAATAAATGGTACGGGGGTCGCCGGCCTGATCACGGGCATCGAGCCTGGCGCGTGCCGACCAACCATCAATCTGTGTGCGCTGGCCCGATTGCGGATCGATCTTGTAGGCCAGCAGATCGCCAGACCATCGGCCGGTCTTGTAAGTGGCGCCGTAGGCGTAGTGGCCGTCGGCATCGACCAGTGCAGAGGACACCGCCACGCCGGCGCCAGATCCCATGGCGGCGCGGATGTCTGTAAACACCTCGCTCAGGCCGGCCTCGATGGCTTTGGGATCATTGGCACTGAAGTACAGGCCCCGGCCATTCACGGCGGTATGCCAGAAATCATCGATGGATTGCCGTTGCTCGTAGTTCGACGTGCCCTCAGTGGGCCAGATCGGCCAGGTTTTTTTGCCCGTGCGCAGGTCGGCGAAATCGCCCGCACCATTCTTGTAATTCTTGTCGTACTTGAGCGTCCCCGAAACGCCCATGCCAATGACATAGGTGCTCATGTGCTGCCATGTCGCCTTGTCATCCTCCGCTCCGTTACCTGCGGGCTTCACCACATTGTCGCTGTCAGGGCGAAGGTCGGTCGCATAGTAGTACTGGGCCACGTCGGCCAGCGAGTTGGTGCTTCCCCCTTTGGCATCTTGCATGTTCAATTCTTCGCAGGGCAGCTTGCCACAGCTCGTGTGGGTCGCGGGAAGCTGTGTCCATGGGGGCGTTCCTGGCTGCGGCCGCCCGTTCGGGGGTTGCTCAAGCGGCTCCAGTGCAACCCATTCCTCAGGTGCATAGCATCTTGCAGGGGACTCCAGGTCACCGCTGAAGTCAATTCGCCTACCCGTCGACAGTGTCCCCGTCTCGACCGTGCCGGTCATTATCTTCTTGTCGGACCAATACTGGCCCTGGTAGGTCTTCTTCCTGCCAAAAACTTTCTCGCAGGTCCCCGCAGGGCAATTGGCGGGTTTGTCGACCACGATTTCGCTTGTGGGTTGGCCCACGCCTGCGCAGTCCGTCACCTTTTTCGTGCTCGCGTTGTAGCCTGGGACACAGCCTTCACCCTGGAGCACTGCGACGGTGTGGGGGCCATCCTTGATACATTGGATTTCGACACCATTGCCAGCCGTGCCCTTGCTGGCCTCGCAAGCCGCAAAGTCCGCTTCGGACTGCAAGTAGCTCAGTCCGCCGCCTGCCCCTTCATCGACCTTGAGACAACTGCTGGTGGTCCAGCCATTGGCTTGCGTTGGATTCCCGCCCCCATCCAGCCCAGGCAGCGAGGATTCGCAGGTGCCGTAGGCCATGTCTGTGGCACTGGAATGGTTTGTACAGTCGGTAACTTGCTTGAAGCCTATCGATGATTCCGAGCAGGAAGGCACGGATTTGCCTGGCTCGGACTCACTGGTGCATATGGTCTGCGTCCAGTTATTGGTCGCCGAAGCCGCGCTGGCAGTGCACTGATTCGTTGCAACGTCAACCGGATCGGTGACATCAACAGTGCACCAGCTGACAATACAGCCATTTTCTGCCGTGGCAGCCTGTGGCGTGCAGGTGCCTGGTTCCTTGGGGCCGCCCGCCGGGGTTGCAATGCCCTCCATGCCTGGCGCTGGCTTGCACGATGGCGGGTCTGTGACTTCGCCTTTGTTTTTGCACTCGCGGCCGATCCAGCCATTGCTTGCCGAGGGAGCCTCAGCCGAACAGGTCTGCGCAGGCTGCCATTCACTGGTTTTTGTCTCGCAGCTCAGGCCTTCCGTAACAGCTGTCCGGCAGGAGTAGTAGCCCGGCGCAACCGGACCGCTCCAAGTGCTCGGCAAGGGTGTGCATTCATGGAAATATCCGTCCGCATTGGGCCCGGGTTTGCAAGAGCTCGGAGGAACAGTCGCGACCGAAACAGGGTCCCCACGGCTGCCGCACTGGGTATTCATGCGCTCCGATGTGTCAGCAATGGGACCCGGGGTACAGGATGCGGCCCACTCCTGGCCAGAAGACTTTGTGCATTCTGAATACAGGTTGTTGCTCGATGCATCCAGCACGGGGGTGGTCGTAATTTGGCAGCTATTGTCCGTGGCCGATCCGGCCGACACTTTCACGCAACTGGTCGTCCTGAATCCGTTGTCCTTGCTGGACGGCACCGATTTGCATTCGTCGGCGGTGACGTATTTTTCTTCCTTGTGCGTGGTGTCGCAGTTGGAGAACTGCACCATTGAAAGAGGATTGCCAGCATGGCCTTGCGATGCAGCAATGATTTTGTCCCGCAGGTCCGGGTGAATGGTCCCGCAAGAGGCAACAGGCCCGGAATAAGGTTCGACCCAGGTACCGTCACATTGGATGAGCCCCAGTCCCTCCACATACTGGCCATTTCTGCCGCAATATTCCTTTGCGCTGACTTGTATGGGCTCGGTCTCGCACTCGACCTTGAAGAATCCGTCCATACCGGCAGAGCAGGACCGCACCACTTCCCACACCTTGTCGTTGCCCTCCGGCTTGCAGCCGCCTGGAAATGGATCGCACACCGTTTTGTCGGTGGTCTTGAGGTCCTGTTCGACCACAGGGTTCTTGTACCAGTAAAAATAGCGCTTTTGCCGGGTCTGAATGGCCAGGGCCGAAGCCCATGGCGTCTGTGTTTGCGTACTCCAGGTGGTGGTAGCCTTGTAGCGGTATTGCTCCTTGGTGACATAGTCCCAGGTAATCAATTGTCGGTAGAGCTTGCGGGTGACCGTGTCTTTCCTTTGCGAATTCCAGTAGGAGCGGACGCGCTTGGGCCATAGCAGCTCCTCCTCTAAGTCGCTGATTTTTCGGAAGCGCTCTCGCAGCGTATTCGTGCTTCTCTTCGCCCATCGAAGAGTGGCGGTGCTCCACTGCTTATGGAGAACGTCCTTCTTGACGATCTTTTTGTAGGTGGTCTCGGTCTTGGTGCCGCCCCCTGGCGTCGTCACCTTCCAGCCCAGTTCGCACTGTGCCAGCTTATAGCTGACGCTGGCATCGTGTACGTCTTTGGTACCGCCGACCGAGCCATCGAAAATGGGCCGCGGGCGCAGTCCATCGGCATCAGTCAGCGATGCTGGCGGGCCGTCCTGCTGGCCTACCAGGGTTTGGCCATCAAGCTTCACAGGCCCTGCGCTCTCTTGCCCGATGTTCCAGTACCCATCAGTGGTGACAATCGCGTAATGGCGCTGGCAGGCCGACACCACGGGGTCGACGAAGGGCGTCATGCTGGCATTGATGCTGTCGCTTTGGCCTGCATAGTAGCGGCCCACGCGAGCCAGCGCCTCGCGGGCAGGCGAGGTGCCGCCGGTCTTGACCGTCTGTGTGGCCTCGAGCCACTGCCGCTTGCCCTCTGTGTTGAAGTCAGCAACCGGTAGAAACTTGCTGTGAGGCCCGGCACCGGGATTAGCCACGGTCAGAAAGCCGATGCGAAAATTGTCGTTCAGTGTGGAAAAAGCCAGGCTGACCGACGACTTGGCCATATTGATGCGCGTGCGGTAATAGCTATACCAGTTGGCGAAATTTTGCCTCTGGGCGGCTGGTATGGCTCGGCGTGTCCAATATCCGTCTGGGCCGCCGCCTCCATAGATGTTGGGGCTGGAAATGTCGACGCGCAGTGTGCCGTCGTCCACGCGCGCTGAGTTATAGCTCGAACTGCTGCTGATCTTGTTGCAAACACCGATTTTTTCGGACGGCTCCTCAAAGTGAGGCTCCGGTCTATAGCCTGCAGAGTATAAATTACGCCATTCAAAGAAATAGGCTGGCTGGACGGGATCTTCATATAGCGCCCTGCGGCGGGTGTCGTTGTCGTAGGCCTGAAAATTTCTGGAAAGGTCTACCGTGCCCAGCGACTGGTCGTAGCCGTCCTTCCAGGCGTTCTCAAACACAGGCGCATCCATGTCCCGGCCATCAGGCCTCTTGGGCAGCACATAAGTAGTTTGCGGGTTGTAGTACAGCGTATTGCATAGCGCGCTTTTGTAGCCGACGGGAAAGTAGGTGGTGCTGTCCTGCTCCCAGTCGTCGGGCATGTGAGTCCACTTCATGGAGTCAGAGGTGTCCAGAAGCAGCATCACGTTGGGCTTGTTCTGATCGGCCATGATGCCCAGCGGCGTATCCGATATCTGCACGACATCCTGGGCCGGAGCTTCGGCCACGGCCATGCGGCCAGCGAAGACCAGCATGCCCAAACCGATGAACCCTGCCAGCGATGCCGCTACGAATGGCCGCAGCCTGTACGTCAGTTTCTGGTGCATCTCGAACCTCCCTTTTCCAATCTCGGGTAGCCCGAGTGTCTGTCTGCCTGTCTGCCTGTTGGTCTGCATTCATGCCGAGCTGTCCACGGCCGGCGTTCTGCCGCCACCCATGGCCACCCTCGGTCAATACACAGTCATCTGCACACTGCTCAGAGTGCTGCGCGGGCCCGTGGCGCGTGCGGTGATGCGGTACATGGGGCGGGCGTTGCAAGAGGAAACACTGCCTGCCGTCTCTGAGGAGCCCGGGCACTCCAGCTCGTGCGGCAGCACGCAGCTTTGGCCAGGCGCATCCCAGCGGCCGGCATCCCTGCACAGTCGGTGAATGAGAAATTCCACCTTGTTGCCCAGGCCATCGTCTTCGGTGACCAGCTTGGCCTGGCTCCAGTCCAGCGGCGCCCTGGGGTCATGGCTGGCGAAGTAGCCGCCGTCGGCGTCGGCCTCCAGCGTCGCACTGCCAGCGGAATACAGCGCATCGAGCTGGGCCATGCCTCTCTCCAGCCCCAAGTCGGCGCCCGATGTGGCCCCTTGCTTGAGCGCAAGGCTGCCTGCCATGCTGGCGCCCTGAGTGGAGGTGCGCACCACGGCCAGGCCGGTGAGCGTCATCACCAGCAGCACGATCAATGCGACCAGAAGGATGACGCCGCGTTGCGGGGCCTGCTGGGGCCTGGGGCGATGTGTGGGTGAATGCACGGCATTCATAACTGCTGACCCCACAGCGTGTTGCGCAGCGGGACGATGCTTTCGTATACCCGGTAGCGGTAGTGCATCCATTCATCCCCGTCTCCCATGCTGAATTGCTTGGTGCCGTTGGCCCAGCGGGGTGCGGAGTTGGTGACTTTGTCTTTTTCGTAGTGCGGAATACGCATCAGTACGGCGATACGCACGGCAAGAATTTGCTCCCACCTGATTGCATTGGGGGAAAGCGAGGCGGTCCATTCGACTTCTTCATCAATCGCGCCATTGCCGTTGGCGTCATAGCCGTATTCGGCCTGAAGTTGAAAGATGTCATGGGCCACGGCAACCTTGTCCGTCTCGGTCTCGTCGAGATAGTTGTAGCGGGTCAGTTGCTTCTTGTCGTCCACGCCCCAGACGGTGAGGGTGGGCTCCGGCCCCAGGCTGTAGAGCATGCCTTCGCCCAGACTGCTTTTGCTCGAATCCAGGAGACTGATGTGAGCGCCATCATTGCGCGTGGCATCGACCTCCTTGCCTTGGTAAAAATCCTGGTAGGAGCCGGTCTTTCGATGGACCTTGTTTTTGTTGACGGCTGCCGTTGCGGATGTCGGGTCGGCGCCGGCGGTCACTTCCATCAGCAGGCAGCTGTCGGTGAAGCTGTCGCTGGTGCCCAGGATCACATCGCCAGCCTGAAAGCCCGCATTGGATCTCTCCATCTTGAATTCACCGCCACTGCTGCCCACATAGCGGGCGCCGGCAAACATATTGCTGGAAGAGCCGGTCAGCACCCAGATTCTCCCGTCTGCTATGCGCACGGGTAGCAGCGGGAAGTCGAAAGCGGCCGTGCTGCGTCCGCTGTTGTACGCTTTCACTGAGCAGTTGAGATGGCGGGCGTCGATGCTTGCAAACCCCAGCCCTGCCGAGCGGATGTCGCGTTCGATGGCAAACAACGCCATGGAGCCTGCCGTCTGCGCTTCACTGATCGAGACGATGGTGCGCCGCCGCCCTTCGGACGTTGCATACAACTGGTAGATGGCCAGCATGCTGGCCAGACCTATGGCCAACCCCACCATGATTTCGATCAGGGAAAAGCCGAGGGACCGACCCATCGCCAGCGGCGTTTCGTATGGGAGCGTGCGTTTGTGCATCGGCATGCCCTAGTGCACGAAAGCCTGGATCTGGTAGTTGCGCACGGCCGGGTCGTTGGGCCCTTGCCAGCACAGCGTGACCGTGATCCGATTGTCGTTCGCTGCATCGACCCTGACTTGCTGCATGGCAGCCGTGGCGCCAGGCAGGCCATGTACGTTGGTTTGCTCACCCCGTGCGGCTTTGAGCACGCCTTGGAACGTGGAGTCTCCTGCGCTACTGCCGCTGAAGTCGCACATCTCGCCATCGGGCTGGTGCTGGAACGCTGCGAGCGAGTTCGCCAGATTGTCTGGCGAGCTGCGGCTCACTTTGAGTTCGATCAGTCGCACGATCTGCGAAGCGAACATGCCCGCCTCCGTGCGGTGTTGCGCATGGCCGGCCCAGGTCGCAGACTTCATCGTCAGCCCGGCAATTCCGAGGATGCCGGTCATGACGATGATGATGGATACAAGTGACTCGATCAGCGCAATGCCGTGCTGGTGACGGCCCTGTCTTGCGCCTGTACTCACGGGGCGCGAGGTCAGCATTTGCGGTTATCTCCGTTGTTTGAAATGCCTGGATCGCACAAACGAACCTGTCCGCCAAGCGATATGACGACATGCAGGCAGCGGGGCCCCTGCGGATAGCAGGTGTCCGCTGCGGGGCCCAGGAATTTGACGATCTGGTTGACGGAGGCCGCACCCTGGCCATCGAACTGCACGACGGCCTCATTGGCGGCCACGTGCAGTCCCGTTGTTCGTGCTTCCTCCGGATCTTTGCTGGCAACCCATTCCACCCCTTCGAGCGTGCTCCAGTCGACTCCCTGCGGACCACCTGCCAGCATTACCCAGCCGAGGCCATTCACACTGGCAGTGGGCTTTGAAGCGCGGGGATCATTGGTCAGCAAAAGCCGTACCTCGGCATTGCGACGTACGGCCTCGGCGCGCGCAAGTTGTGCACCGCTGTAATAGCTCTGTGCCGCTGCGCGGATGCGAGCGTCGGTCAGGTAGGCGCTGGCGCTGGGCAGCGTCATCAGCATGAAGACGACTGTGAGACCCAGGCCCACGAGCATCTCGACAAGAGTGAAGCCCTGTACGGCGCGGCGCATCAGCAACTTCCATCCTTGTGTGAAGACCAGCAATTTGCTTCAGGCTTCGTCCAGCCAGTAGGCGTTGCGGCAGTCTTGCGCACGCCCTTGGTGTCAAGGGTGAAGACAAAACCACCCATGCTGCCCTTGCCTGTGGCAGTGACCTTCGGGGGGGCTTCGTCCAGGGCGCAGGTGTACTTGAAATGGCTGGTTTCTGCAGGCAAAGGCGCGATCGAGTCCGCCGAGCAGGCACCGGTGTACGTGCGGTAATCCTGGAAATACTGCTCCAGCTTGGCCCCCATGTCCGCAAGAGGCACCAGGCCATCGACGATGCGCCCGCGCTTGAGGTAGTCGCTATAGCTAGGCACGGCGATTGCCGCCAGGATGCCGATCATGGCTATGACGATCAGAATTTCGATCAGTGTGAAGCCTCTCACACACTCACTCTTATGCATTGATACTCAGTTTTTATTAAATTCAAGGCGCAATTCAGGACGCGAATTTAAGCGAAAACCCCAAAAAAAGCCCCCACAGCAAAATCTTAAAATAAGAATATTCTTATAGAAACCAACGAGTCCTGTGCGTAAAGTACATTCTTCAATCCGAGTTCCATGGATTAATCATGGGAAATATTGTTGACACCGGAATTAACAACTCCATCATTCGCATGATTTTCATTTTCTATTCCTTTCCCACTCATGAATATCCGCCCAAACTGCAACTCCCGGTTGCTCCGGAGGTTCTGAGTTGATATCGTTTTCGTTCTCTCTATTTTTTTCCTGAGCTCTGCGATAACTCACCAAAATCAACCACAACAACAAAAACAAGAACGTCATACTTAATGAGTACCACGACCAATCCACAACTGGCTCAACCCCCATTAACTTCAATGCCGAAACAACCGCACCCAATAGAATCAAAAAATACATACCACCTCCCCCCCTGCTGAACATGTGAAATGGGCAGACTTCAGTCGAACCATATTGACTTCAATGCAATTTATTGATCGGCGACAAGCCATTACGTTAGCTGCGCATGCAAGCCAAAGCACAGAAACGAACAGCAATTGCCAACGCCAAGAAGATCATTCCCATTCAGCTCTCACAAACACCCAATAACTCGTCTCTCTTGCAAGGATGAACAGCCATAAATCAATGTCCTTGCAGTAATCTTGAGCATCTGAAAACCAGGTATGAGCGCCTTCTTTGTACTGAAATGGAAAATCTTGCCGCTCATCAACAATAGTGATCCGACTTTGCACGCCAATCACCTGCTTAGCATCTTCGCTACATCTCAAATCCCTGCCAGGAATTATCAATGATGAGTTTCAAGAAAAAAGTATATGCATCCTGCTTATTGATTTATCGTACATATTTTGGCGACCTTCCCGAAGATAGAACCGATTCGCTCTATTGGACAGATCACTCCTGATCCTGAGCAATAGAAAATTTCCTCAGTGCCTTATATATCCACGAGATTCACGCAGCAGCCTCTCTAGGAAATCAACAAGCGATCAGCCGAAAAATCATGGAAAAATGCAGTAAGAAAAACAGCTATTCAGGCGTTTTAGCTCCTCCGCAGCAATCGACTCCTGCCTCACGCCCGCGTGCGCAGGCATGGTCCGCGCTTGAATATAGACTGGAGGAAACTTCACTTCCGCAGATTGATAGCATCAAGATCCTTCATTCCAGTGAAGGGTGCGGATGGAGCGATTTAGCGGCCGCGATTACTCAGGAGTCCCCTCACACCATTGAGCACCGACCTATCTCCAGCATATGGATTGCGATGGTGCTGACTCCAGCGGATATTCAGCGGAATGCACGGGGGGAAAATTTTGCAGGCTTGCTTGAGCCTCAGGCGCTGGTCATAACTCCGCCCGGTGAGGCCGTTGTAGATACGATAGGCAACCATCCACGCACGTTGCATTTCTTCCTGAAAGATAGTGTGCTTAGAGAAGTCGCCGAGGACATATTCGACTTAGAGAAAGTGGAATTTCACTACAAGGCTTCGTTCGGCGCCACCGATCCTATATTGTCGCAACTGATGCGCACGACCAAACAGATGCTTTTGGAGGGTCTATATCAGGACTGGCGCAGCGAGTACCTCGCACGCGCCATTGGCAGCCACATTCTCCAGCGGCATTGTGTACTTGAAGGCAAGGATCCCCCTCATTCCGACGTACGGCTGTCAGCGTCTCAACTCAGAAAAGTGGACGAATATATGCATTCCCATTTGGAGCGGAATTTCACATTCGGAGAACTGGCCGCATATGTCGGCTTGAGCCGCACCGTACTTTTCCAGCGATTCACCCGGACCTTGCATCTAACGCCCAACCAATATCGACAGAATCTGCGGGTTGCACAGGCCAAGGCGCTCATTAAAAATGGCGAAATGACGCTCTCCGAGATTGCCAGCGCTTGTGGGTTTTCTGACCAAACCCACATGAATCGAACCTTCCGACAGCAACTGGGGGTGACACCTGGTCAGTATCGCAGGGACATCGAATAGGGCTCCACGACAGTCAAGAGTCCGCCATGAACAATCCAGTTTTCAGACTCGGGCTCGGTGGTGTTCTCCCAGCCTGCAGAAACCATCAGCGAGAACCGGACTTCGTCCTGCCCCTCTGCAATTGCTGGGGGCATACAGCCATCGCCATTCCGTGACCGCTCGTGTCCAGGCACTGCTGGAATTGAGACAAGTGCGATTGGCTGAAGCAGTTGACCCTCCCATGGCCCCCCCGATCTTGCGGGAAGGTCTAGGATCGAAGTGGGGCACCGGGCCCAAAGTGAAGTCCTTCGAAGCGCAAGCAATCGCTTGGTATGACTTTCTCAATGCCCGCTTGTGACCGAGCAAAACGCCCGGCTTCCATACACCCGCTCAGATGTTCAGCGCATGTGTTGCATCGACCAGTTGAATCCGCAGTCGTTTGCTGCCGGTGGTTAGTACAAGCAGGCCGGTCCTCGCGTATCGGACTGATGGTCAATTAAGGCCAGCGACCGCAATCGGCTGCCATAAGTCCGTAGCGTTGATCAATCCAGGGAAGGCGGCTCTCAACCAAAGCCACTTCTCTTCTTTTGACTCCAAAAAGTGAGTTTCGCAAAGCTATGCAAAAGCGATCAGCGCACCTCCTGCATTGTTCGATAGGCCACCTCAAAGCGGGGGTCCAGCATGGCACCTACATTGCAGCGCGACCAAGGCGATGTCTGGCTCGGATCGAGGTTGAAAACATGGCCCGGGGCCATGGTGACTTTGTGGGCGAGCAAGCGCTCGGCCAGACGCACGGCATCGGGATTGCCGGGGAACTTGGCCCAGAGGTAAAGCGACTGAGGGTTACGCGCAAACACCTCGCAGTTGTGCATCTCCAACCAATCCAGCGCCTGCTGCGTTGCCTTGCCCAGACGCTGGCGCAAGCGCACGAGATGCCGCTCGTAGTGGCCTTCGCGGAGCATCACATCGACCATGCGCTCGCAGTATTCGGACCCGCTCACATGGATCAGCGATCGCAAATCTGCCAGGTCGCTGGCTAAAGCATCGCTGCAGGCGATGAATCCCACGCGAAGGGCCGCAGAAAACGACTTAGAAAAACTGCCTATATAGATCGTGCGTTCCAGCTGGTCCAGCGTGGACAAACGCACTGACGAGGTTGGTTTGAAATCGGCCAATGGGTCGTTCTCTACCAGCAAGAGGTTATGCCGTTCTGCAAGCTGCAGGACGCGGTAAGCCTTGGCAGCGCTGATGTCCGAGCCAGTGGGGTTGTGCGCCAGAGACTGGGTAAAGAACAAGCGCGGGCGCTCGGTCAGCAGCAACTGCTCCAAAGCCTGGACATCGGGCCCATCGGCTTGCCTGGGGACTCCCAACACACGTGCTCCTGCCAGTTTGAGCTTGCCAAACAGCAAATAGTAGCCAGGATCGTCTACCAGCACCGTCGCGCCGGGCGGGACGAAGTAGCGAATCACCAGATCCATGGCCTCATTCGCACCTTGGGTCAGGACCATTTGCTGAGGTGTGACTCCCAGGCCGAACACGCCCAGCTTGCGCACCAAGCTATCTCGCAGCGGCGCATAGCCAAAGCGGCTGCCATAGCGAAACAAGGACCCCAGTCCGGTTCGCACCACTTTCTGGTGATAGCGATCCATGCGCATATCGGCCAGCCACTCTATAGGCGGAAATCCATCGCCAACCGCGACAGCATCTGGCTGGGTCTTGAGTTGCTCGCGCATCAACCAGACCACATCCATCGCGCGATTGAGCTGCCCTGCGTCTTCATCCTGAACCGCATGGCGGGCCTGCGGTTGAACATAAAAGCCAGCACCGCGCCGGGACTCCACCAAGCCGCGTGAGACCAAAAGATCAAAGGCGGCAACCACGGTGTTTTTGGCGTAACTGTGCAAATGCGCCAGCTCACGCAAGGATGGCAACTTGTCCCCTGCACGATACACACAATCGGTTATTTGCTGCCCTATCAAATCAGCTAAACGCTCTGCAATAGGGGCCTGACGCTTGCTACCACCCGCCATTCAAGTCTCCTAGATCGTGAGTTGCCAGTATGTATGCCGATGGGTCCAATGCTGCATTGCGGCAGTACTGTTCTCGCAAACTGTACCTGTATTTAAAGGTACAGTTTGAATAAATTCTCGGCCAACCGTCCCCTTGTATTGATATCCAGATTTGGATCTGTAGGAGTTTTCATGGCCGTCGATTCGCGTCTTCCCAATTTCCGAGCTCTCACCCCCGCACAGCGCTGGGAGCATGTCGCCACCGCATGCAATCTCAGCGCCGAAGAACGCAATCTACTGACCCATGCTGGCGCCCTGCCCGTCACCTTGGCTGACGGCATGATCGAAAATGTGGTGGGCACGTTCGAGCTACCCATGGGCGTCGCAGGCAACTTCCGCATCAACGGTCGCGATGTGCTGATTCCGCTCGCAGTGGAAGAGCCTTCAATCATTGCTGCTGCTTCGTATATGGCCAAGCTGGCCCGTGAAGACGGAGGCTTTGAAACGTCGAGCACCTTGCCGCTGATGCGTGCGCAGGTGCAAATCGTCGGCATCAGCGACCCCTATGGTGCAAGACTGGCGTTGTTCAAGGCCCGCGATGAGATCCTCGCGCAAGCCAATAGCCGAGACAAGGTGCTGATCAGCCTGGGCGGTGGCTGCAAGGACATCGAAATCCATGTCTTCCCCGATTCTCCGCGCGGCCCTATGGTCGTGATGCACTTGATCGTTGACGTGCGCGATGCCATGGGTGCCAACACCGTGAACACCATGGCTGAATCAGTCTCGCCACTGGTGGAAAAGATTACCGGTGGATCGGTGCGCCTGCGCATTCTCTCGAACCTGGCAGATCTGCGCCTGGCCCGTGCTCGTGTACGCCTGACCCCACAAACCTTGGCCACCAAAGAGCGCAGCGGCGAGGCAATTATTGAAGGCGTGCTCGACGCCTACACTTTCGCGGCCATTGACCCCTACCGCGCCGCCACCCACAACAAGGGCATCATGAACGGCATCGACCCCGTCATCGTCGCTACAGGCAACGATTGGCGCGCGGTGGAAGCCGGTGCCCATGCCTATGCCAGCCGCAACGGCCAATACACCTCGCTGACGCACTGGGAAAAAGACAATGCCGGCGCTTTGGTGGGAACCATTGAGCTGCCCATGCCCGTGGGCTTGGTGGGTGGTGCCACCAAGACCCATCCGCTGGCGCGCCTGGCGCTCAAGATCATGGAAGTGAAATCTGCCCAGGAACTGGGCGAGATTGCCGCCGCCGTGGGTCTGGCCCAGAACCTGGGTGCTTTGCGCGCGCTGGCCACCGAAGGCATTCAGCGCGGCCATATGGCACTTCACGCTCGCAATATTGCACTGGTCGCAGGAGCCGTGGGTGAAGAAGTAGAGATCGTCGCCAAGCGCCTGGCTGCCGAGCATGACGTGCGCACCGATCGCGCACTGGAAGTGCTGCAAGAAATTCGCGCCCGGCGCTAAGCATCCTCAGCCTCGCCAGGCACATCCGGGCGAGGCTTTTCTTACCCGAAACGGGAACAACAACAAGCAAGGAGACAAGGCTATGAGTTCCGACAAGCAAGCCTCGCACTGGCAACTCGCTGAGGTCTGGGGTGATACCGTCGACCTCAAGCATCTGAGCTGGTCCATCCTGATTGGCATCGGGATCAGCGTGCTCGGCTTTTTTGCAGCCAGCCGTTGGCTGAGCTCGGTGGTCGAATCCAAACAGCTGGCTCATGCCTACGCCATGCTCGCTGGTCTGGCCGGCTGTGTTCTGGCTGGCGTTATTTGCGCTCGCATCTTCCCCCCAAAACGTGTGGTGACCGAAGAAGACATCTCCAGCAACCCTGAATGGCGTGCCGAGGTGCTGCGTGAGCTAGAGCAGCAGCCCGGTGGTCTGGGTTCTGTGTCTGACCTGCCCCCAGTCGTGGTGCAGGAGCTCAAGGAACTCAAGCTCTACGAGCTTTTCGTCACGCCCAAGACACCCCAAAGCCGTGATGGCCAATAACCCTAGGAGTACACGGCATGGATCCTCAACTCATTGAACAAATCGGCGTCGCTGCGGGCATGGGCCTGATCGGCGCCATCGTCTTTGCTGCAATCGGACTGGTTTCCGGCACCGACGAAACCACGACACTCGCACCACTCACCCTGCTTGTCGTTTTGCTCGGCGTTCCGCCTGCAGGCGTCTTTACCTTCTTTCTGGCTGGTGCTGTTGCCAAGCACATGACCCACGCCGTTCCTACAGCACTGCTGGGTATCCCCGGAGATACACTCGCCACGCCTTTGCTGCAGGATGCAGACTTGTTGCGCAAACTTGGCGTGCCGCATATTGCCTTACGCAAAATGGTCTCGGGCGCCATCGTCGCGGCCTTTGTCGCCGTGCCGCTGGCGGTGCTGTTTGCCGTGATGTTGGCGCCATTCGGCTCAACCATTACCAAGACTGCACCCTGGATTTTTCTGGCCGCAGCCGTGCTGATTGCCTATTTCTCCAAAGGCCGCTGGGGTGCAATTGCTTTGCTCGTGCCTTTTGTTGTGGTGATTCTGGCTCTGCAGGCACTGACTGCCAAGTACGACACCAAGCTCAGCATCAGCTACTTCCTGGGTATCGCCATTGGACCTCTGGTCGCCGATCTCTTTACCGTCATGGCGCCCGCAGGACGCAAGAGCATGTTGCGCGACAAGGTTCGCCAGTTCAACCTGGCTCCTGATGTCAAAGGTTGGTCGGGCTATTTCCCCAATCCTCTCAAGGTGCTGGATAGAACCCAGACACGTTGGACGTTGACGACTGCCGCCATTTCCAGCGCAACCTTTGTATTCAGCCCTGTGGCCATGACCGTGGTGCTGGGCGAGTTGGTGGGCTCTCGCATCAAACACGCTTATCACCGCCTGACCACGGTGCTGAGCGCTCGTAACGGCGTGACAGAAGCCACCTACATTGCTGAAGCGCTGATCCCGCTGATCGCCTTCGGTTTGCCCTTGAGTCCTGTGGCTGCCGGCCCTGCTGCACCGTTGTTCAATGCACCTCCACGCTTTACGGTGGATGCTGCTACGGGCCAGACCCACAATCTGCACAACCTGCTGAGCCACTGGGAGTTTCTGGGCTACGGCATGTTGTCGGTGTTGCTTGCCGCAGTGGTGTCCTATCCGTTTGCAATGAACTACGCGCGCCGTGCTGCAATGTTTGTATCGCGCAAAGTCAGCCACGAAGCCATCATTGCCACCTTTGTCGGCCTGATCATCGTGATCAGCGTCTGGGAAGGCGGTCTGCTGGGTCTGCTGGTGATCTTGACCATGGGCCTCATGGGTGGCCTGCTCTCCCGTACCTTCGGCTTTAACACCGGCGTGCAGTTCATGGGCTATTACACAGCCGTGCTCAGCGTTCCTGCGCTGCTCAAACTGTTCTGAAAGCGAGAGCAGCAATGTCGAATGCATCAGAGCGCCGGGTCAAGATCGTGGAAGTCGGGCCACGCGACGGCCTGCAAAACGAAAAGCTGCCTGTGCCATTGAATGCCAAGGTCGAACTGATCAACCAGCTCAGCCGCGCAGGCCTGCGCTTTATCGAAGCGGCTTCGTTTGTGTCGCCCAAATGGGTGCCGCAAATGGCCGGCAGCGCCGAAGTGATGGCCTTGATCGACCGTAGCCCTGGAGTTTGCTACAGCGCATTGACACCCAATCTGCAAGGACTGGAAGCTGCTCTGACTGCTCGCTGTGACGAGGTGGCGGTCTTTGGTGCGGCTTCGGAGACCTTCTCGCAACGCAATATCAATTGCAGCATTGCGCAGAGTCTGGATCGCTTCAGACCTGTGGTGCAGAAGGCGCTGGAGGCCGGTGTCCCTGTGCGTGGCTATGTATCCTGCGTGTTGGGATGCCCCTATGAGGGCGATGTTGCCGCAGAGGCGGTCTTGCAGGTTGCACAAGAGCTTTTGGCCATGGGGTGCCATGAGATATCTCTGGGCGATACGATTGGCCGCGGCTCGCCCGAATCCACACGCAAGCTGCTGGAAGTCTGCCTCAGGGACCTTCCCAGCGCGCGCCTGGCGGGCCATTTTCACGATACCTATGGTATGGCGGAAGCCAATGTCTGCGCTTCTCTGGAGATGGGACTTCGCATTTTCGACAGCTCTGTGGCGGGCTTGGGCGGCTGCCCCTATGCCCAGGGAGCTTCAGGCAATCTGGCCACCGAAAAGCTGATCCATGCCTTGCATGCCATGGGCTATGAAACCGGCGTAGATATGTCCAGGGTTCAAGCCGCAGGTTGCTATATCCGACAAGTGTTGAGCGACTTACATGGCCAGCAAGTGGTGCAGCTCTGAAACCTGCGCTCTACATAAACACCAGCGCAAAAAGGCCTTGAGATCTCAGATCTCAAGGCCTTTTTCTTTGAAGGCGTCAACGCCCGCCGTCAGAGCAAGTCCCGACTTCTACACGCAAGTCGGCCATGTGCTGAACCAGTCGTTGGTGTCTCTGAGATGAATTGCCTCGACCCGCCAGAAGCACTCACCAGAGAGAAGGCCTTCAAGGACTGCTCCTGACTGTCTTTCACCTCAATTATTGCGATGAGCGGCTCATACTCTTCAACAGAGTCGATTGTGGTGTGCCTCCAGCCCAGCGCCAGACAACTCACCTCCCCTCTTGCTGAGGGACAATAAAACTAAGCGTCGCGGTATAGCGTACATCGCTATATTTCTTACCACCCACAGTAACCACTGCATCATTGACACGAGCCGATACCTCCAGCACATACAGGCCAGGGAAAGACGGCGTGAAGCTCACCGTACCGTCCTTTGACGGGGTCAGTGAACGGCGCCATCCTTCCCCCGTTTCGATATTCACTTGACTGGCTGCAACAGCTCGTCCCTTGAATATCAATCGAAAGGTGTTTCCGTCAGGGTGGGTAGGAACCAGCTCCAAGTCGTTCATGGCCTGAATGTCCTGGCGACCGTAGCGAGCTTGATAGTAGGTAAGAACTCCATCATCGAACCCGGTTGCAGAGAAGCGCAGATCGCTGAAGGGCTTGGGAACAACGATATGGTTGATCGCAGTCTGAATTGGCAATGATTTGCCATCAGCTTGCATGGCCTTGGGCTCCAGCAATGCAGGCAGCCTGTCTAAAGGTTTGTGTAGCTCTCCTACGTAGGCTCGGACCTCCGCCCCGTCAGGCTGCACCCAGAGATACTCCGCTTGTGCCTGTGTTGAACACCATAGGCCACTGATTAGCAGGCACAAAGCCATTCGATGAAATACAGGAAGCAATTGCACTCAGTGATCCTCATCTTCAAGGTTGTATCCAATGCGCTCGGCGTCTTGGCGCCTTTTGGATTTCTTCCTGCTCGACAATGGCCTGCAGTCCAGGCCCTGCGTCGAACAGCACATAACAAAGGCTGGGCAGGTTGATTGCCGGTCAGCGTGGAGTTTCTATCCGCCTTGCCCAGAATCAGAATCAGCGGAGGTCCATCATTGCGAGCTCCAAGGCAGCGAAGTACTGCCGTTCAACTTTGAATATCGGCATTCAGAAGTCATAACGCATTCCGACATTGACGCTGCGCGGAGCACCCCAGGTGTAGAACAAGCCTGCCGCGGTAAAGTTGGTGAGCCCGGCCATGTACTTCTTGTCCAGTGCATTGTTCACGTTCAGGCTGAACGACAGGTGCTTATCGACCTGATAGCGCGCCATCAGGTCCAGCACCGCATAACCCCTCTGCGACAAAGTGGCAGCGCTATTGCTCATCGAGGTCTTACCCTGCCAGCGTGTGGCCGCTCCCACAGTCAGTCCCCGCAACGAGCCCTGGTCAAAGCGATAGGTCGTGCCGAACTTGAACTGGTACTTGGGATATTGACTGGCGCTGGTGAGCGAGCTGCTTTGCTGCACCAGACTGCCCTGCGCTTGCCAGCCGCGCGCGAGCTCGCCCGCCAACTCCAACTCCCAGCCACGCCGCGTTGCAGACGAGACCGCACGGTAGGCCGTATTGCCCTCAGGAGTGAGATCACCACTTTCCTCTGCGGTGTTTTCCGTCTTCATCCAGAAGTGAGCGATGCTGGCGTTCAAGCGCTTGTCGAAGAATTCGGCCTTGGCGCCGACCTCATAAGTGCTGCCCTCCTCCGGTGCCAGCGTTGCACCCCGCGCATCCTGAGCCGTCTGCGGCTGGAAAATGTTGGCATAGCTTGCGTACAACGATACGTTCGGCTGCACCTCGTAGACCAACCCAGCGTACGGGGTGATCACACCGTTCTCCTTCATGTCATAGTTCCACCAATATGGTGTGATGTCACGCTCTTCAAACCGAGTAACGCGTAACCCAGTGATCAACTGCAGAGGATCAGCCACCCGGAAGCGTCCCGCCGCATAAACATAACGCTGCTTCTGACTGAATTTGTTGTTGCCGTAGTTCAAGACACTGAAATCAGGCTGAGGCAGCACCGCCCCACCCTGTGCCATGTTGATACCGAGATTGCCGAGCGGCACCAGGTTCAACGCATTCAGCGGCAATTGCACATTGCTGTGAAAGCGCGATACGCCTGCGCCAGCCAGAAGTTCATGCGAGCGGCCCAACAGCTGGAATGTCCCCTTCACATCGAGATTGACGCTCCAGTTATCGGTCTCCATGTTGCGCCATCGGCCGAAGCTTGCGCGGTCCTGGTCGTAGAAGTAGCCAGCCTTCATATCGGCCATGGATACGTTCTGATGTGAAAACTTGAGCGTGGCTGTCCAGTCATCCGCCAGACGTTGCTCCAGACTGCCGAAGAGATTGAGACCTTTTTGGGAATATCCGCCCCAGGGGGCACCGGTGTTGAAAGAGCGCGGCATCCACGCCACCTCACCACCTGTTCGCGTGTAGCGCTGGATCGGCTGCGTAGTGCCGATGCCTTGTGCATCGCGTTCGCGATAAGTCATACCGAGGTTGAGGACTGTGCCGGGAGTGATGTCCGCTTCGAGTGCCCCGAACAGCATCTTGCTGCTGCTCTTTTCATGATCGCGGAATCCCCCCGCGTCCATGGCAGAAGCGACCAGACGCCCCCGTACCGTGCCCGCCTCGTTCAGTGGACCGCTCACATCGGCCTGTGTTCGATAAGTGTCCCAACTTCCCGCATTGGCACGCACGCTGGCCTGAAATTCGCGGGTCGGGCGTTTACGGATCATGTTCACTGTGGCGCCATAGTCGCCCTTGCCGACAACCAGACCGGATGAACCCTTGAGGACCTCGATCCGGTCGATCTCCGCCATATCGTCGAGCGAAAACATGGTGCTGGTAAGGTAGTACCAGCCGCTGCTCAGCTGTGCCATGCCATCGGTCTGCAGGTTTACCTTTGCCCCACGCGCTTGAAAGTCAGTGGCATTGTTCTGCCTGTAGACGGCGATGCCAGGTGTCTGTTCCATCACATCGGTCAGCGTCTCCAGCTTGAAGTCATCCATGCGCTGACGCGTCATGACGGTCACGGATTGAGGTGTCTCGCGTAGCGAGAGATTCAGGCCCGTTGCCGTCCGGCTGGGACCCGTCTGGGTGTAGCTGCCCGTGCCCTCGGTAACGCCGTCCCTCTCAAGCTGTGCAGTCACCGTGACTGTGGCCAGCGATGCGGAATCATCGTTTGACGCGACGGCCTTGATGATCAGGCCGCCCCCTTGAGTCACGGCGACCAAGCCGCTTCCAGCCAGCATCTGCTCCACAGCCTGCTTCAGCGTGAGAGCTCCATGGACGGGGTGCGCTGTCTTGCCAGCGACCAACGCGGGAGCAAACCCGATCGAGGTGCCAGAGGCCGCTGCCAGCTCGTTGAGTGCGCTCCCCAATGGCTGGGAATTAATCGAGAAACTGATGCTTTTTCCACTAGCAGCAGCGGATTGCGCCTGCGCAATCATCGGGGAGAGGACTGCCAGGGCTGCGGCCAAAGCAAGAGGAGCGGGCTGAAAATGAGGCTGCGTGAAGCGCATGGAGAGGGATTCCGAACGTCGAGTAATGAATGAAAATGAAACTCACTACTCTTTAAGACGCATCAGATCACCAGAAATACACCCCTAGTCCGAAAAAAATTCGAAATGGCCGCATTGAGCATGAAGTGCTCAATGCGCACTGACGATTTCGGCCTTCCCAGATGGCTCGCTGACCAGCTTCACAGGCAGGATCTGGGTCAGCATGCGCGCAAACTCCCCTGGTCTATCAATCTGGTAGCTGCCGCCG
This sequence comes from Comamonas sp. A7-5, assembly GCF_039581385.1. Classification (NCBI taxonomy): domain Bacteria; kingdom Pseudomonadati; phylum Pseudomonadota; class Betaproteobacteria; order Burkholderiales; family Comamonadaceae; genus Comamonas; species Comamonas sp. A7-5. The sequence goes on along the minus strand of NZ_JBCPWO010000013.1, from coordinate 28,635 downwards.
ATGGTCAGAGCGGCAACCGCAGGGTCGCGGATCTCCAGACCCGTAGGCCCGTAGCGCTCCAGCTCTAGCAATGCATCAGCCAGTGAGGTGTTATCAAAACGCACCAAGCCCTTGCGCCAAAGGGCGACACTGCCGGGGGGAACACTGGCCACCTGGCCTAACACCCCATTGGATGACACCCTCAGGCCTTGCCCTGCCAGCAATTCGACAGGCAGATCAGTCTTCGCGTTGGCGGCGCTGTAGGAACTGGTGACCCGTACATGGCCCTTCTCCACCGAAACATTGACAGCCCCGGCATCGGCCCCCTGGTTGCGATAGCGAACGGAAAACCGTGTCCCAAGTACCGTGACACGCGCAGGCCCAGCGAGGACATGAAATGGCTTCTTGGGATCGGCGGCGACCGAGAACATGATTTGTCCATCAGCAATCCGCACTTCTCGGCGGTCGCGGTACATGGTGACCTGAGCCTGGGTGTCGGTGTCCATGGCGATTTCGGTGCCATCTGGCAAGGTGACAAGCCTTTGCTGCCCCTTCTGCGCAACATAGCTGCTCTCGAATGTCGGCTGCAGCATCCATTGATGCCATCCAATCCCTGCCGCAAAGACCGCAGCACAACAGGCAGCGACCAAGGCAGAGCGCGGCTGCATCCAGCTAAACAGAGCGCCTGTGCGGGCCCATCCCTCCATCGCCTTCGGCTTCGCGGGCTCCTCGCCTGGCTGCGCAGAAGATCCACCACTGGCAATGGCTTCGCGCTTGAACGAGGAACGTGCTTTTGCAACCATATCGGAAGGAGCAGAACGCAGCACCGCCATGTCTTGCGTCAGACGACGAAATGCCGTGTCATGTGCAGCATCCTCAGCCAACCACTGACGCAGGGCTTCATGCTCGCTCTCGCTCAGGCCTTGCTCCCAACGCGAGTGCCATTCGACGGCCGCCACATCTACCGGATTCTGTCGACTGAAAAAATCCGCAAGCTCGCGCGCTTCCGCAGCCTCGTCAAAGGAGGCTGGCACATTGCGCTGGGATGCAAAAGAGTGACTCATCTTAGGGATACGGATGCGCGGGGCGGGGCAAAAATTCGCCCTCGGCGAAACAGCTACGCAAAACGCACGCGAATTTGCGATCACTCGACATTATCAAGTTCCATTCTGCGCGCAGCACAAGCAAGTTTTCCGCGGCTGATGTACTGATTCACCATGCTCAGCGACACCCCCATCCGCTCTGCAATTTCCTTGTTGGGCAACTCATCGAAGATGTACATGCAGAAGGCATCACGACACCGAGGCGGCAGTCCCTCGATAGTGTCCAGATACGCTTGAATGCTCTGAGACGATGCATAGGCATGCTCGGGCTGCAGATGCAGAGGACTCGCAGGCTGATCCCGCTCCTCCAAAGAATCGATATTTTGATGCTGGCGCACCTCAGCCCGTCTATCCATATCGATTTTGGCGCGCAAGGCTACCTGCCTCAGCAATGCACCTGGCTCAAGAATGACCTGCCCCTTCTGCTGCATGGACAGCACACGGGCATAGCTTTCCTGCGCCAAGTCAGCCGCAGTATCGCGGTCTCTCACTTTGCGCATGCAGAAATTCAACAGGTCTCTGTAGTAGCGGGTCAGCACGATCCAAAAAGCCAGTAGCAATGAGTGAGGTCGAACGTGCGCGGCGATAAGACAGCCTTGGAGCCCTGGCGCAAAGAGTTGCGATCAACTACACGGCAAAAATTATAAATTGTTAATGCGACTTATTCTCAATCAATGTGTCCGATGTGATGCGAACTGCGGGTACTGGTCGGTCGTGCCCCCTGTTCGGCTCAATGTCGACCGGCATGCCTGATGAGCACCGACAGCAAACCGCCTCAACCCGCCGTTTGGAGATCTGCGGTGGCCGACTGCTACTGGCCGATGTTGCCAACCGACAGAGACCCGGAACCAGGCTGGTGCCGCGTCAACTACTCCCAAGGTGTCAATGTCAGCAGCCGCTCCACCTCTTTCACTCTTTCATTTACCCAGCCTGCCACTGGTCGATACACAACTTTCAGCCTCTGCGCACCACACGCTTCTATTGCGTGGACGATCAAAGAAAAGACCGTTGCATGCCTCGATCCAAACAGAGCACATCCAGGCTGGAGGCGTGTACAGAGCGCAGCGACTTGATGGCTGTGCCTCCAAAGAAGAGCAAAGCACCAAGTTGGACTGATCTGAAAAAGCCGGCTCCTGAAGGCAGACGTTCACTAACCGGTAATGAATGAACTACGTGGCCATCAGCTCGGATTACCGATCTGCCGCCATGAAGTTTGACGGCTTGCTCCCGAGCCTCTTGCGAAACATCGTGGAGAAGGCACCCGGGCTGTCATAGCCCAGTTGAAGCGCCACCGTTGTCACCGAATCACCGGTCCCCAGTTTGGACATTGCAAAAAGAAGGCATGCCTGGCTTCTCCACTCTGAAAACGATATTCCGGTTTGCAAGCGAAAGAACCGGCTGAAGGTGCGTTCACTCTGGTGTAGCTGCTGCGCCCAGGCCAGCGGCGACAAGCGCACGTCGGGCTGGTGAAGGAAAGCAATGCATAGAGTCGCCAGTCGTTCATCCCGCGGTAGCGGCGCAAAGAAAGGCAGTGTTTCTGCGCGGCCGACCTCCAGCAGCAAAAGCGACATCAGCACGCCATCGCGACCGCGCTCGTCATACAGCGCTGGCAAGTCGATGGCTTCGATGAGCAGCTGCCGTAGCAGCGGGGACACGGCCAGCACCTCGCAATGCGATTGGCTCCGTGGTACCTCTTCAGGCTCGATGTAGAGGCTTCGAGTGTTGACTCCCACCATCTTCACCCTGTGCGGCTTGCCTGCTGGAATCCACACGCCACAGTGGGGAGGTATCACCCAGGCGCCATCGTCAGTACCGACCTCCATCAATCCGGTCGCGCCATAGAGGAACTGTGCACGGCGATGGCTATGGGTATCCAGAACGGTGCCAGGCGCGTAGTCGGTGCCAATGGCCACAACGGCACGAGGCGTGGCATCGAGGGAGTTCAGTGATTGATTGCGCACAACAAGACTGCAAGGAGCGAATGGCCGAAATGCAAATATTGTTGACCAAACATCGAAAGTGCGCCACTCCAGAACAATCTACTGTGATGGCTCCTGCATCAATGGAGTTTTTCGTGTCCTTGTATTTGTTGTTGGCGGTCTGCGGATGTGTGACGGGCGTCACTACCGTTCTCTTTGGTTTTGGAGGCGGATTCGTGGTGGTTCCGCTGCTGTACTGCTTGCTGTCTACACCGAACGCCCCAGGCAGCGCAGTGGGGCAGTCGGCCATGCAGATTGCCGTTGCGACATCCACCTGCGTGATGGTCTTCGGTGCGCTCCTCGCAACTTGGCGTCACCAACGGGCAGGAACAGTGGATTGGACGTATGTCAGGCCTTTGCTGGGTCCCATTGGCGCGGGGGGCGTACTTGGCGCACTTGCGGCAACCGTTGTTCAAAGCGAATGGCTGCGTTGGGCCTTTGCGGCCTATCTGGTACTGACCATCCTGGATTGTTGGTTGAGGCCTGGATTTCTTGCTCAGCCCGCAGCAAAGCAGCACCGCCCTGGGCCGCTGGCGAATGCACTGTCCGGTCTGGTTATCGGCTGGGTTGCAGCATTGCTGGGGGTTGGCGGCAGCGTGATGACCGTTCCCCTGATGCGCCGCCGTGGAATCGAAATGACACGAGCCACCGCCATGGCGAATCCGCTATCACTGCCGGTCGCGCTGGCAGGAACAGGGACTTACATCGTCCTGTCCACCCAATCTCCTTTACCTCTTGGGGAGTGGCACCTCGGCTATATCGACATACGAGCTGCTGCTGTGCTCGTGACCGGTTCGTGGGTCGGCATCCGTGCAGCATCGCTGTGGATCGGGCGCATTCCAGACCGGGTTCACGCGAAGGTTTATTTAGGACTGTTGATCATCGTCTTCCTGGCCATGGTGACAACATGACTGTGCGCTACTCTGCCTGCATCCCGAACGTCGGCTTGTGAAAGAAAGCTCTATTTCGCCAGAGCCCCTGAAGCAGTCATCAGCCGACTTGCTGCTTGCACCGAACGTCTGCTGACGCAGGCTTCTATAGAACCCGCACTACCGGTAATTGGCATTCGTTCGTGTGAGAAGCCTGAACGATCTACCAAGAGCCGCATGGGTGATATGACCTGATGAGGTCTCTGATAAAGGCATGGCTCAGGCAGTAAATCGCTTCAGAATCAACGACGCATTTACACCGCCGAAACCAAATCCATTGAGCATGGCGTGCTCCATTGCATGAGCACGCGCACTCCCGGCGATCAGGTCCAGGCCGTCCGCCAAAGGGTCTGGCTGCTCCAGGTTGAGCACGGGTGGCGCGATCTGGTCGCGCAAGGCCAATACTGTGAAGATCGCAGCAGCTCCGCCTGCAGCTCCCAGCATGTGACCCACGGCTGATTTGGTGGCAGTGATGGAGGGGCCGGTGCCTGCTCCAAACACTTGACGAATGGCTGCCAGCTCCCCCCGGTCACCAACGGGAGTAGAGGTTGCGTGAGCATTCAGGTGTTGAATATCACGAGCTTGCAACTGCGCCTGTCGCAACGCGGCGCACATCGATCGCGCGGCGCCTGATCCATCCTCGGGCCCGGAGGTGACATGGTATGCATCGGCAGAGGTGCCATAGCCCACGACCTCGGCCAGCGGCCTGACGCCGCGCGCCAATGCATGATCCAGTGCCTCCAGCACCAGCAGGCCTGCACCTTCGGCCATGACAAAGCCGTCCCGTGCCTGATCGAAAGGTCGGGAAGCCTTCGCGGGATCGCCGCCGCAAAAAGTGGTCACTGCTTTTGCCGCAGCAAAACTGCCGAGCGCAACTCGATCAATCGTGGCTTCGCTACCACCGCAGAGCGCCATGTCCGCTTCGTCATTGCGAATCAGACGGGCCGCATCGCCAATGGCCTGGATGCTGGCTGCGCAAGCCGTCACCGGAGCACCCAACGGCCCCTTGAGCTGGTGCCTGATCGACACCTGTCCCGAAGCCAGATTGGCCAGGAACGCCGGTACGGTGAAAGGCGACAAGCGCTGTGGCCCTTTGCCGTCCGTGGTTCGCACCGCTTCAACAATGGTACTGAAGCCGCCCACACCGGAGCCGATGATAGTCGCCGCGCGCTCCTGTTGCTCGACGCTTGGATGAAGCCATTGCGCGTGTGCCAGAGCCTGGTCTGCCGCCCCCAACGCAAATGCGATGAAGCGATCCATGCGGCGTAGCTCCTTGGCCGAGATCACGGCTTCAGGGCTCCACCCGGCTTGCGGATCCTGCTCCAGGCCTGGCACCTGCCCGGCGATGGAGACGCCTGTGCCTTCACCCACACCGGCGCTCAAGGCACGTACCCCGGACTGGCCGGCCAGCAGGCGTTGCCAGGCCAGCTCCACATTGCACCCGAGAGGAGAGACCAAGCCCAAACCGGTGATGACTACCCGACGACCCATGCTGCACCTTCCGCTATTGAACCCAGGAACTGAGCCCAACCTTATTGATGATGATCACAATCATAAATGAGTTTTGATGATGAGTATCATCTAACGTATGAAAGTGAGCAAAGCACAGGCCGCCGAGAACCGCGAAGGAATCGTGGATGCCGCTGCGCGCCTTTATCGAGAAAAGGGCCTGGATGGCGTGGGCGTGGCAGAGATCACACGCGATGCAGGCTTGACACATGGCGGGCTGTACCGACACTTCGAGTCCAAGGATGCTCTCGCACGCGAGGCCTGCCTGCGTGCATTTGAGTGGACCATCACGCCGCTAGACGGACTGGAATCCTCGAAGGCGGATGGCGCGCCTGCGACCAGGCTCCGCGCGCTGGTGCATGGCTATCTTTCTGCGACGCATCGCGATCACCCCGGAGAGGGCTGCCCCGCTGCGGCATTGGCAGCAGATGCCGCAAGAGCGGGGCCTGAGATGTCGGAGGTTTTTGCCCAGGGAGTGGAACGCAATATCCAGCGCTTTATGAGCGTGCTCCAAGGTGATGATGCAGCCAAACGTACTCAGACTATTGTGACCCTCAGCAGCATGGTCGGCGCCCTGGTTCTCGCTCGTGCCACGGCAGCGGGTAATCCGGCGCTTTCTGAAGAAATATTGGCAAGCTTGCGGGAGCAGTTAGCCCCGTAGTCGCCCGAATTAGGCATGCGCTCGCACATCTGATGCGCATCTCAATTCAGAGCGTGGTGGCCGTCACGGTCTCGCCCGGGTCACACTGGATATCCAGACCGTTGTAGCACCAGCGCAGGTCGCAGTGCACCACGTCAACACTGCCCTCCTGTGAGCGGGCCGACTGGCGCCGGTGCGGCGCCCTGGGCTATGGCAAAGAGCGGCTTGTGCCGCCGCTGTCGTTCAGAGAGCGCCGTATTCGCTCAACTTCTTGCTGAACCTGAAGGTCCACAGTCGCTGCGCGCGATCATTGACCTCATTGGTGGTAAAGCGCAGGCTCGCCGCACCCTTGGCGCACTTGCCATCGTGCACGATCTTGCCGTCGGCATCCACCATGCACTTGGTGACGTCCGAGCCTTCGATCTCCTTGCCGCTGGCGTCCAGCACGGCCAGCGAGACACCGAAGTCGGTGTCGTTGGTCAGCGCCAAGGTGTAGTCATCGACCAGTGCCAGACCCTCGGCCTTCTCGGCCACCCAGCCGGTGGCGTTCAAGTTGAAGAGGCGAGTTTTCTTGAGCGCCACTACCTTGGAATAGTCCGAGCCATTGACCGGTTTGCCAGTCAGGCTGCTCTTTTCCAGGTCGGAGCCCAGCGCGGTGATGTCGGTAGCGTTGGCCGGAAACTCGATCAGCACCAGATCGTTAAAGACTTTTTTGTCTTTGCCCGTGCCTTGCTCGATGGCGATGAACTTCCCATTGCCCAGCGAGACCACATCACCCAGCTTGGCGTTGCCGGTCTTGCCCTGGCTGTACCAGCTGCCGTCCACGGGCAATGCAAACAAACGGGTTTTCTCGGTAGTCGGGTCAAACTCCACCCAGCGCACAAAGCGAGCGTAGTCGCGCACGTTTTCCGACGTGCCGGTCGCATCGGGAACGGCAGCAGTGGTGTAGTCAGCCTTGCCGTCGTTCAGCGGACTTTGCAGGAAACCGTGCAACTTGCCGCTGGCCACATCGATGCTCAGCCCCTCCATGCCACGGTTGGCGCGGCGTTTGGCGAGGATGGCAGGCAGATCGGCCGCGCCAGTACCGGGCTTGTATTTCTTCAGGATGATGCCGGTAGCCGGGTCGATCTTCACGATGAAGGGGCCGTATTCGTCGGAAACCCACAGCACCTTGCGTGCTGCATCCACCACCACGGATTCGGTGTCCAGGCCGAATTCACTGTAGCCCTTGGCCTTGCCAGGATAGGTGAAGGAGTCGTCCAGAACTTGCTCGCCTGTGTTGCCTGTGATGCCCCGTGGCTGCACACGACCATTGGCGTTCTGCGCGGCGCTGAACTTGACCGGCAAGGTCGAGACGAGCCTGGCACCCTCCTTGTCGAGGGTGATCACGCCGATGGACGGCGTGAAATTGGGCGAAGGAAACACCGTGGAACTGGCGAAGCCCGTGGAGTTGGAGCCGTCGGTGATCTGCGTGACCGGACCGGTGGTGGCGTTCGGGCCGCGATCGGTGATGGCGTAGAACTCAAGCGTGCCGTCGGCGCGCCGGCCCTTCAAGGCCAGGCCCGAGCCATAGGCCGGCAGAAAGCCTTTGGGGAAATCGGCCTTGGTGCCAGGATGGCGGCCTTCGTAGGGGAAATAGAACTTGTCGTCGAACTGCACGTCCTGACGCGTGACGACGGCGCTGATGCTGCCGACGCCGGTGGTCTGCATGACCGCCTCGGAGTTGGCGACCTGGAGCGGGCGGGTGTCGGCACAAGCGCTCAGCAAGGCAACCGCGGCGGCGGTCGCAGCCATCAGGCAGGATGAAGAAGTGAGGTGGCACATGGCGGGTATGGCTTGAGAGGAAAATGGAAGTCCCCAAAAAGCAAGCCCGGCGAGGCGGAGGCCTGCTCGACCTTGGAGACTTCTTTGCGCAAAGAGGCGTCGTGCAGCTCAGAACGAGTGGCTGATGCCGATATCCACGCCAGTCGACCCGGTGTTGGCTACACCTGCAGGGCCGCCGATCAGGCCAATGCTGGCGCCATTCTTGTTGTTGACACGCGCAACCCCGGCGTACATGGAGGTGCGCTTGGAGAAGTCGTAGACATATCCGATCGAATACTTGTCGGTCTTGCCACCGCTGCGCGTGAGGGCCGTGGCGTTACCGCTGAACTTGGCGCTGGCGTACTTGACGCGGAAGCTGCCAGGCCCCACGGGGATGGTAGCGCCCAGGTAGAAGCCGTCCACCTTCCCGGAGGTCGCACCGCTGACGGGTTTCCACTTCAGGCTGTTGTATCCGCCATTGAGCCCGAAACTGCCGAAGTTGTATGAAGCGCCCAGCGCCAAGTCTTCCAGGTCGCTGGTTGCGGCGATGGCGCTGGGCGAAGTCACGGCCGCAGTGCCGTCGATCTTGCCGTAGCCGATACCCACGTTCAGCGGGCCAGAGCGATAGCCCAGGTTACCGCCTATGTATCTGCGGGCCTTGCTTGCGCCAGAGTTGGAGGCATTTTCATCACCAAAGGAAACCGAGAACTGACCGTAGACACCGCCCAGGTTGCGCGGCAGGAAGTAGCCCACGGAGTTGCTGATGCGCGTGCGGTCCACCGTGCCGCTTTGGCTGGCGGCGTTATACGCAGTCTGGCGGATCGTCTGGAACAGGTTGGCCTGCACGCCGGTGGTGGTGTCGGGGCCCCCGAACGCGGTGAAGATGTTGTAGCTGGGGGTGTAATCGCGACCCAGGCGGATTTCACCCCAGGAATTGTTGATCAGTCCGATAGTGGAACGGCGCTCGAAACCCAGAGAGCCGCTGCTGCCGCCACTACCGGCGTCAGGGCTGAGACCACCTTCGAGCCAGAACTGAGCCTGGTTGCCGCCGCCGAGGTCTTCAGTGCCGCGAAAGCCGATCAGGCTGGTCTTGCCTTGGCTGGAGTTCAGAGCATTGAGCCTGTTGCTGCCGGACTTGGCACTGGTGATGCCGACGTCCACTACGCCAAAAATGGTGATGGAAGACTGTGCCAGGGCCAGGCTGGAAGAAGAGGCTAGGAATGAGCCAACCACGGCTGCCAGAGTACGCGAGCACGTTTTATGATTTTTCATTGGCGAAATACGAACGGAACTTGTCAGAGGAAATGGCGGTGGCTTTCTTGCAACCGCTGCCGGAACTCTAGGCAACACATAAGTACGTTTTGTGACATCTGTACTCTGTGACATGAAAGTAACAGCAGCGGTGCATGCGGAGCGTTAGCTACCGGCAGCTCCTGGCCGGACTGCGACAGTCGCAGATCAACCCGTGGCGGTCGTTCAAGTGTCAATGACCATGCCTGCTATGCAGCGCTTACCGGCTGGTGCCCACATGCACGCTAGCCGGGTGCATAGCAAGAGGCGTCTGAATAAATACCGACGAGGCACATCCAGCACCTGGAAAGCTCAGCCGGCCGCGCGACTCTCGTCACCGCAGACATGGCCTTCTATCCGCGTGGAATCCAGCGCACGTCATTCAATGCGGTACAGGCTGCCGAAGCCACCCTCTTGCGCCGGCATGCCGTCGGTGCAGCCAGGCATCGGTAGACCCTGCCCCCATCCGGCTGCCAAGACCTGCACGTCATGCATAGGATTGGACGCCCTAGCACGCTCATTGCGGATGCGGCAGGTTTCAGGATCAGTGGCGAACAGCCCGCGTGCGAAGACCCGACCTTGTTCCGCCAGCCTTGCGGTTTTCGAAGCTCGGATTTTCGCAAACGCCTGGAAGACATCGTCCAAGCCGCCGCTTGCGCCATCCAGGCACCGGGCCAAATGCCACGCATCTTCCAGTGCCTGGCAGGCACCCTGCCCCGACGTCGGCAACGGCGCATGCGCGGCATCGCCAACCAGCAGCACATTCGCCCGGCTCCATGTATGCAGCGGCTCCAGGTCATGCACCGCAATCCGCCGGATAGCATTTTCGGGCGTGGCACGGACGATTGCCAAGACCGGCTCAGGCCATTGCGCGAACAGCTTCTCGACCTCCTTGCGCAGATCTGCGGTGGGCGTAACCTCGCTGAAGGGCCGTGCCTGCGCCGCAGCCCAATACACCAGCTCGGGGCGAATCGGCACGCAACCAAAGCGCTCGCCCGCCCCCCAGAAATCCTGAATCGCAATACCGTCCACCAGCGCATGCTGCCCCTGCGCCACGCCGATCCAGTTCACGAAGCCCTGATAGACAGGTGTGTTGTCACCCGCGACAAACTTGCGCGCCACTGACCCCATGCGACCGTCAGCGCCAATGAGCAAATCCGGGCGGATGCTCGCACCGTTCTCGAAATGGGCCACGGCCCTGCCATTGGCATCCAGCTCGATGGCCACCGCCCGGTGTCCGAACTCCACCGGTATCCCGGCCCGGGCTGCGTGATCCAGCAGCATCTCCTGCAAGTGCCTGCGCAGCACCGTGTAGGTCGGGTATCCCATCGTCCGGTCCAGCAAGGCGATATCGAGGCCTCCCAATGCATTGCCCATGGCATCCTTGCGGCGCATTGTCAGCGGCCGACCGCCAATGGCCGCTATGTCTTGCAGCAGCCCAAGCTCTTCCAGCACAAAGCTCGCATTGGGCCAGAGCGTCACGCCTGCCCCCATGGTTGCCGGCTCCGTTCGACGCTCATAGACCCGAGGGTTGTAACCCTGCTTGCGCAAAGCCAGCGCCACGCTCAAGCCCGCAATGCCACCGCCAAGTATTCCAATTTCCACGCTGAATCTCTCCTGTCCATACGATGCCCGATATATGGCGCACTGCGTTGTATCGAGCAAAAGGGCATCTTAGATTTCGCCACTGAAGAGAACTAGCATGCAAAATTGGGACGTTTTCATACCTTAAACGGGATAATCAATGCGCGATGCACTCGACCTGAATACCGTACGCGTTTATACGGCGGTTGTTGATGAGCAAAGCTTTGCCGGCGCATCGCGTCTTTTGGCCATGCCCTCGTCCAACGTCAGCCGCCACGTCGCGTCACTGGAGCGCAGACTCGGTACACGGCTGCTGGAGCGAAGCACCCGCCACCTGCGCATGACGGAAGCCGGTCGATTGCTCTACGAACGTGCCAAGCCCTTGCTCGACACCCTGCTCTCTACACAGGAAGAGCTTGGCGCGGTGCAGCGCGAACTGCGTGGACCTCTGAAGATCTGCATGCCTGGCGAAGCACCAAAACTGCTGGCCCCCATCCTCGCCGAATTCTGTAGCCTCCATCCGGGGATCGAGCTCGAATGCGATACCCGGATGACCGGACTGGAAGTGCTTCGAGAAGACGTGGACCTTTCCATCGTTTTCCACCGGGGCCATCAGGAGGACAGTGCTTTCATCACCCGCCAACTCGCCACACTGCCCAGCATCGTGGTTGCCGCCCCCTCCTTGCTAGCCAGGACAGGCATGCCACGCCATGTGCGTGAGCTGAAATCCCTGCCCTGCATCACCACCCTCAGTGCGCTGAAGGGCCAGCCCTGGCAGTTTCAGGACGCCGCGGGGGAAATCATCAAGGTGCCGGTCCGCAGCCGCTACCGCGTCAACAGCGGAGAGCTGGCCGTGGCAGGGGCACGACAAGGCATCGGCTTCGCAATTGTGGCGGCCTATCCCTGCCAGGAAGACCTTGCAACGGGTCGATTGCAGGAAGTGCCACTGGACCTCTGCCCTGCCCCGCTGCAATTGCTTGGGGCATACAGCCATCGACATTCCGTGACTGCGCGTGTCCGGGCACTGCTGGAATTGATACAGCTACGGTTGGCCGGATCGGAAAGCCCTCCCACGGGACCCAGACCACATGCAAAGGTCTAGGATCAAAGTGGTGCACCGGGCTCAAAGTCGAGTCTTTCGGAATGCAAGCAGTCGCCTGGTATGACTTTCTCAATGCCCGCTTCTGGCCGATAGTGTGAGCACACGGATATGCCAGGAAGCGGACACCCCGATATGCAATCCCTGCCGGAGAAGTCGGCTGTCAGCGAGGTCCACAAACCGGTGCTGCCGGCCTGAGCAGGCGGCCTGCATCATTCATTGCCGCGCAGGCAGGCTAGAAGACATCCATAAGCAGGCGTTGCCGATGGTCGAGGTTGCGTCAGCCTTGAGGCATCTGGCTCATGTCCATAAACATGACTTCCCAGATGTGGCCGTCTACGTCCTCGAAGCTGCGCCCATACATGAAGCCGTGGTCTTGCAAGGGGTTCACGTCCGCCTTGCCGCCGTGAGCGGAAGCGGCCTCAACCATGCTGTCGACGGCCGCGCGGTCGTCCGCGCTCAGGCACAACATGACTTCGCTGGCAGCATGGGCGTCGACGATAGGCTTTTGGGTGAACGTGGACCACTTCGGGTGGGTGAGCAGCATCACGTAGATGCTGTCGGAGACGACCATGCAGGCGGCGGTGCCGTCGCTGAACTGCGGATTGTTGACAGCGCCGATTGCTTCATAGAAGGACTTGGCCTTCGGCAGGTCAGCGACGGGCAGGTTGACGAAGATTTTCTTGGACATTTGAGGCTTTCAAGGTCTGTGTTGAGAGGGAATCTTCGGACGTCGGCGAGCGACGTCAACAGTTCGTCCAGGAGTTGCATGCTGGATATGAGGCTGTCTTCCTGCCCAGGCAACCACAGCTTCCCAGTTTCGGAGCGAGTGAACAGTCTATTGATACATCATATATAGCTGCACCAGTGTCAGCCAACCGCGTTGGCCATCGTTCAGGTCGCAGACTGACAATGGCCGCAACCGAGAGTCGCCAGCAATCTAAGGCGACTATCGACCGGCTGCCATCATTTGAACTCCACCTGTCTATGACGGCTATGCAGGGCGGATTCAACCGGTCAATGCAACACAATCACTGCCTCTGGCGGAGGGAGTGTTGGCATTTCTGAATTGAACGGCTGCAATCAGCCTGCAGTTGTCGTCTGGAGGTGCGCTGCGGCTGTCCGCTTCTGGCCGATCTGCGACTGTCGCTGAACGACCCAAAGCAGACCATCATCAAAGAGTCTGAAGACAAAAGACCATTGAGTTTGCCAATGCATGGGTTAAGTACGTGCTGAGAATAGGCGTCCCATGTCTTTTCGCCTCTATGACGAAAATGGCAGAAAGCACTGTCGCCCCAATCAAAATATTGACCGCAAAACGGTCAGTGAAGCCATGTAGCAGAGTGAATACGATGGCTGAGGCAAGGCCAGCAACCCACCATGGCGAGGCAAGGAAACGACGAGCCAGTCGAATTGGTCACCACTGCCCCGCAAGCGTCTCAAAAAATGGCATGAACACCACGCCACCAATGAGCAAAATACTCGAAGAATATTTGGCCAATGGGTTTGCCGCTGACGGCACTGGACCTATGGCCCAGATTGCAAAAAAGGCCCACAGAATCTGTCCGAAAAACATGATGCAGGCTCCACCAAGAATCAACATCCATTTTGGAGCAGCTAGCAACTGGGTCGGTGTGTTGAGGTGCATTTACCGAGTAAGCCGAACAGCAATCAAGCGGTTGTAGCACATGAGCCCTCCTTCAATGAGAGACCGCTTCTGGCCGAAAGGAGCCTGCCAGGGGGCAACCTCGGTAACCAAGGATGATCATCTTCTCAGTCAATCCTTGATCGGAGCTGTCGGCGCACTGATAGCGAGCATTTGGTACAGATGATCAATGTTGCCGGTACACCCATTTCAACCGCACCTACAAAAACGGAGGTGCTCGACTGCTATGTCTTTGAATCGTTGCAGGAAGTGCGCTCGATGACCGAGGGCTGGCTGCATCGCTACAGCCACCATCGCCCACATGAATCGCCAGGCCGGATTCCTCCGGCTGCGTAGCGTGTCAAACGCTTCCCGAACCTCTGCTTTGAGGTGGTGCAGGAAAACGAGGAGGCTTCACTGACCTACCGGGGCGCCGCCTTGATCGCCGCATTCAGGGTAGTCCACAGCTCCTTGGTGACGGGCACCATGTCCTGCCTGAAGTACCACCAGAAGTGACCGCCCACGTAGTTCGGGGTAGTGATCTTCATCGTGTAGTAGCGGGTCAGGTACTCGGCCTTCTTGGTTTTGCGTGAGGTACCCACTTCCCCGAACCCGATCTTGGAATTGGGGAACATCACGCGCAGCTTGTCGAACACCTGCTGCCAGTTGGGCTTGAGTCCATTGCAGTCATCCTCATAGTAGGAAATCCAGACGTAATCCAGACCCTGCTTCATGTAGGCAGGGACATTGGCCTCGGCCCACTTGAACATTTCATTGGAGGGTTGAGACCAGCAGCCCTGGTTGTAGTAGAGCGTGACCGCGGCCGCCTTGTTCTGTGCCTTCACGATGTTGTAGGCGTTGGTCATCTTCGCCACCACATCGGCATTGGCCCCCAGCCACTCGCCGTTGACCTCGTTGGCTACTTCCCAAATATCCACGACATCCGACAACGCATTGAGGTATTGATTAGTCCGTTGTATGTACGCATCCACGCTGTACTGCTTGACGTAGTACGAGTCCAATATCTCACCCATCACATAGGAAACTTTGGAGATTTCCACTGCTGGCTTGCGGTAGTAGTCCGGGTTCACGAACTCGTCGAAGACGATGCGCGTGGTAGGCCGGTAGGCCAGCGACGATAGGCTGCGCGTGATGTCGCTCAGTCTACTCACATCGTCCACGGTGACACCGTAGATGGGTGTCGGGACTATGCGGCCCGAGGGCACGCTGGTCTGAGCCGATACTACGGAGCACAGCGAGGCAATGCAGAATGGGATAAGCGCTTTCATGCGGTATCCCCCAATGAAGGGTTCAATGATTTTTTTCACTTGGATCAATATGAATCGAGGCATGGCAAGGGTAGGATGTGACTGCTTCTAGCGGGTAGAACCAGCTCAGACCGACCCTCGGTTGACTCTCGATAATTAGCTAAACAGTCGACTTTAGTTCATGAAGTTTGGCTAACAGTAGCCAAATGAAACGAAACACGTTTCATGAGTCAGCGCACATATCGAGCTCACAGCTCTCGGCCCTTGTTGACGCGCTCAATGCTTTGCGGCAGCTACCAGTCAATGAGTTGATTGCTAGAGTTGATTTGCCAGCAAGTCCTCAATGACTGCAATTGAGGGAGCGCAAATTGCACTTGATGTTTGGGTAACGTGGGTGAGCCCTAAACATGAAACGTTACGTCTGTTGCCTACGGTATGAGTCATTTTCAAAATGAGCGTATCGAAGATACGTGCCATCGTGCGGTTGCCAGTCGGATGAGATGAAGGTGCTTTGTGTGGCCGCTTGTCCTTCACTTCGCCGTCCGCTTTTGGCTGTGGATTCAACCGGTCAATGCAACACAATGACCGCCACTGGCGCAAGGAGTGTTGGCATGAAGCAAAGACCGCGGATTTACTACACCGAAGCTCAGAAGGCCCTGATGTGGGATCGCTGGAAAGCAGGTGATACCTTGCACAAGATCGGCAAGCTGTTTGACCGATCTCCCTCCTTCATTCACACCATCCTGAGTTCAACGAGTGGCATCTGGGCACTTCAGAGGCGCGATCGCGCAGCCCGCCAGCATCATTGATGCGGCGATGGCGCACGCAACGGCTGATATTCCAAGCACTGTCATTCTCCCGCGAGCGCCACGACCGGATCAAGCCTTGCCGCGCGCCGCGCCGGCATGAACCCAAAAACCAGCCCTGTCGTGACCGCGCAGCCGAAGGCGAGCAGCATGGAGCTGATCGAGAACACCACAGAGGACCCAAAGAAGATCAGTCCAGCACCGATCCCTAATCCTGCAATCACGCCCACCGCGCCGCCCACCATCGTGACCAGCACTGCCTCTGTCATGAACTGCCGCTGAATATCCCTCTGGCGAGCACCTGTCGCCATGCGAATGCCGATCTCACATGTGCGCTCCTTCACTGCCATCAGCATCACGTTCATCACGCCTATACCACCGACCAGCAAGGACACGGCGGCGATCATGCTGAGCATGGTGGTCATGGAGTCCTTGGCCTGGGCTTCTGCATTGAGCCGTGCCGCCGCATTGGCGACGTAAAAGTCTTCTCGCCCATGGCGCTGACGCATTAAGCGCTCAATGGCTGCCTGCGCATGCAGCACACTAGCCGAGTCCCGTGCCTGGACTACCGTGTAGTGCGGATCAAAGCTGCGTCCGTTCGGGAAGATACGCAAAATGCCCGACCGATACGGTACTACAACCAGATCGTCCTCGGACTTGCCACCATCGGCCGCTCCTTTTTCCGCCATCACGCCGATCACCTGGAACGGTGTATTGCCGATCAGCAATTGCCGGCCCAGCGGAGATACATCCTCGAAGAAGCGCTCACGCACCTTCTGCCCAATTACCACCACCGGAGCCAGTTCATCGTCTTCCGCTTCGGTGAAGAAGCGGCCTTCGGCCACCGGCCAGTGATGGATGGCTGGCCACGTGTGGGTAGCTGCAATGGTGTCTGCCTGCCAGGCCACGTTGCCATGGCGTACCATGGCCGGGTCGCGCGCCACGGGCATGACATGTGCCACTTCCGAAAGCTTCTCTACTTCTTCCAGGTCAGCCAGAGTGGTCACACCTTCCGGTCCGCCCTGAGGCGGCGTGCGATTATTGATGTACATGACAGTCGAGCCCATCGCACCCAGGCGCGCTACGACTTCTTCGCGTGCTCCCATGCCCACCGCCAGCATCACAATGACCGAGGCGACACCGATGACGATCCCCAGCAAGGTTAACGCGGTGCGTGAGCGGTGGATGCGCATGGAGCGCCACGCAGAGCGCAACGCCTCGCGCAGGTCCGCCAGCAGCGGTGTTCCCGGGTCCTGTCGCGCCTGTACCGTGCAGGGAGCGGGGAGAGCGACCAGCGCACGGCCCGGCGCGGGCTGGCCTTTCTGGCTGTCACCGACGATACGCCCATCGCGAATCTCGATGACTCGCCGTGCCTGCGCCGCCACCTCTCGGTCGTGAGTGATCAAGATGATGGTGTGACCTGCATCGGCCAGCTCGCGCAGCAGCACCATCACCTCCGCACCGCTTTGGCTGTCCAGCGCGCCCGTGGGCTCATCAGCCAGGATGATGTGCCCACCGTTCATGAGTGCCCTGGCGATGGACACGCGTTGCTGCTGACCGCCTGAGAGCTGATTTGGCCGCAGGTGCAGCTTGCCGGCAAGCCCAAGGCGTCTCAGCAAGGCGCCTGCGCGTTCTTCCCGCTCGGCCTCACTTTTGCCGGCGTAGATCGCTGGCATTCCCACGTTCTCCTGGGCGGAGTCTGTGGCGATCAAGTGGTAGCCCTGGAACACGAAGCCAAACGCCTCACGTCGCAGCCATGCCAACTCGTCCGCATCCAGTCTGGCCACGTCCTGGCCATTGAAGCAGTACGTGCCTTCGCTTGGCCGATCCAGGCAGCCCAGCAGGTTCATCAGCGTGGACTTTCCCGAGCCGGACTGACCCACGATAGCGACGAACTCCCCAGCATGTATGGCTAGGTCGATGCCGTGCAGCACTTCGACCTCGGGCCTGCCCGTGGAACCGCCGCCGTAGCGTTTGCGGATGCCGCTCAGCTTGATGAGCGGAGTCACCATCGGAATCTCCTAGGACCGGCGACCGGCACAGTTTCGCCCGTGATGATCCGATCGCCCTCCTTCAGCCCTTCCCGCACTTCGGCCCGGAGCCGATCCTTCACGCCCAGGCGCACGCGGCGGACTTCCACGACTTGATCGGGTGCTTGCTCGGCGAGCAAGCGGACCTCATAGACGTCGGAGTCACTGGTGGGCTTAAAGGCTGCCAGCGGAGCCGTGAGCACGTCCTTGGCAGCAGCAGCCACCGCGGTGACCTGCGCCGTCATCTGCGGCATCAGGGCACCATCGGTATTGTCCACGTCGAATAGCACGGTGTACTGCACGGCCTTCATGGTCGGTGCCACAGCCGCACCGCTGCCACTAGAGGCATTCACACCGGATTGCACAGGTGGAGCTGGCAGCACCTGCCGCACCGTCCCTGCCCAACGGCGCTTGTCGCCTCCGAGCGTGGTGAAGTAGGCGGCCTGACCCGCCTTGACGTGGCGGATATCCGCCTCGGACACATCGGTCCAAACCGTCATCCGTGACAGATCGGCGATGCGCAGCACCGTGGGAGTCTGGTAGGTGGCGTTGAGCGTCTGGCCTTCCTTGACATCGATGCCTGTCACCACACCCGCGATGGGCGCATAGATACGCGTGTAGCCCAATCGCGCTTCATCGGCGCGCAGGCTGGCCACGGTCTGGCGAATCGTGGCCTCGTGCTGCGCTACCTTGGCCCGCGCAGAGCGCAGTGTGGCGGCGGCTATCTGCGCGTCTTCCATGCGGGTTGCGCCGTCACGCACCATCAACTGCTGGCGACGATCTTGCTGCACGGCCAGTTCTGCCTGAGCCTGTGCATCTTCTAGCTGAGCGCGCAAGCTGGAAATCTGAGCCCGTCCAGACTCCACAGTTGCAGCTAGCACGCTGGCATCGATCTCGGCAAGTAGCTGGCCCTTTTTGACCGTATCGCCAGCGGCAACATGGATGCGGGTGATCTGACCGGAGACCTGGGCACCAACGTCCACTGAGCGAACAGGCTGCAAGGTGCCAATCGCGGCGACGCTGGACTCGATGTCGCCACGCTCGACTTTGGCGCTCTGCCAAGTGAGTGCAGACCGAGGCTGCGACAACGTCCATCCAGCAGCGACTATCACACCGACAAGAATCACCAGGGCGAGCTTTCCCCCACCGGGCCAGAACCGGCGTTGCATCGAGCGGACAGCCATTAGCGGGAAACCTCGAAGCTGAGCGTGGCGGTGTGGCGCACGTCGTCGTACTTTTTGCCGTTCAGGGTGACGCTGCCGTTGTTTACGCGCGCAGTGACTTCGAGAACATAAAGGCCAGGGATATAGGGCACAAAGCTGACCGTGCCGTCCTTGGCCGGGGTCAGCCTACGATGCCAGCCTTCGCTGGTGTCGACGTTGACCTGGCTGGCGGCCACCGGTCGTCCTTTGAAGATGAGTTGGTAGGTGTTGCCGCCAGGCTCCGTGGGCACCAGTTCCAGATCGTTGACGGACTTGGTCTCTGTTCTGCCAAAACGGGCCTGGTAGTAAGTCAGCACGCCATCGGTACTAGTGCGGGTGGCCACGAAACGCATATCCCCCGTAGCCTTCGGAACACCGAAGTGATCCGATGCCTGCTCATACGGGACCTCATCGGTTTCTGGCAGCACTGCCTTGGCATCCCGCAACACAGGCAGACTCTCCAGTGGCTTGCGCAGCTCGCCTGCAAAGACCTTCGCACCATTCGCCTCGGGTTGAATCCAGAGGTAGTCGGCGCGCGCCAATGTGGCGACAAGCCACCCTGCCGTGAAGACCACGCCGGTGCAGAGCCTCCGCAGCGTGGAATGTCGTGATGAATGGAACTGCAACATAACCTGTCCTTTTTTCTAGTTTTACGGCGTGCGCATCCAGCGCGGCGTGCGGCCGCGTGGGGGCGCAGTGATTTCTTCTTGCTCGACGGTGACCTGTAATCCCGGGCCGGTGTCAAACAGCACATAGAAAGGCTGCGCGGGTTTCTTGAAGGTCCAGGTGGAGTCCACGCCCAATTTACCTTCTAGTAGCGTTGCGCCATCCAGTGCGATGACTTCCATGCGAGAGCCCTGCATCTCATCGCCGTCGTTGCTTGCACCACGGCAGCGCACAGTGGACTCGTCCAGCAGGAAGCAGCGGGCCACCGGTTCATGCGCCAGGACCATGGCACTACCAAGTGCGAGGCCCAAGGCGAGCAGCCAGCGGGCGGTCAGTCGTTCAGTGCGAAACATGGGCTTTCCTCTGCTCATCGAACCACAGCACAGTGGCTGGCGAAGCCTTATCCATGCGCAGTACAGTTTGGTAAAACTTGCCGTCTTTCCCAACAACGGTGAGCCAAAGCTCGCTGTTGGCCTGGGTGGTGGATGGCAACGGGATCTCCACGCGTCGTTTCCAGCTTTGCCCCATAAAAGCCATGCCAACGGCACGTGCCGAGCGTGGCTTGTTGACCTTCAAATAGGCTTGGCGGATTTCGCTATCGCAGGTCTCGCAAAGGCGCAGCTGATATTCCTTCATGGGGACATCCATCTCCATGACCTCGGGTGCTCCTCGATTGGCTTCTGCGAAGGTGAAGGACCATGGGCCCACCGTGCCCTGAATCGCATCGGCCCGCTTGAGCGGCGGAACCTCTATACGGGCCAGCGCGAACGCGAAGCCAACAATCGTGAGAACGAGCAGGCCGGCGGCGATCACACGGCGCGTGCGGGTCTTCTCCACGGCCACAGGCTCTGCTGGCGGTGCTTTTGCTTGGCGCACGGGTTGCGCCCGCAATGGTGGCTGCCAAGGCCACAGGGGAAATGTAAAGACCCAGCTCAATGCCGCGATGCTCAGCCAGCCCAGCCATAGCGTGATGCCGATACCTGTACCCAGCGCATCGACAGCCCAAACAAGTGACACAGCCAACAGCAACCATCCGGCGATGCGTGCCAGCATCCGCCAGTGCGGTGCCGGCTGGCTTCCCAGCAGATGCTCGGCATGGCGTTCCGTGGCCAGAGCCAGCGCAAAGAAGCCCGCACAGCTCACAGCCAGAATACCCAGGTGGGCGCCGGTTTGAAGTGAAACGCTCATGGACGGCCTCCCACCATCAATAGCCATGCCAGGCCCACGCACACAGCAGTACTCACTGCCATCCCGCCCCATGCCCGAGTAGCACTGCGGGCGCAGAAGACCCAGATCACTGCGACGGCGTAGATCGCAAAGCTGAGCATGGTGGCCCAGAGCACGCCTTGCGCCCTGGGCACCGGCCACAGCAGTGCCAGCAGCACGGTGGCAGCGGAGGCTAATGCGTAGCCGCCCAGCGCGGCAGCGACCACCCGCGATGCGACGGACCAGCGATAGGCGGCGGTCAGTGTGATGGTCTTGCTCATACAGACCCCTTACCCAGCACCGTCCGGCGCATATTCAGCCCAGACGCGTGCCCGGTTATCACGCGCCGCCGAACCTTCACCGCCATCACTGCGAACAGAGCGGCCAGTGCCAGCATGGTCAGATCGAACCCCGCGAACACCCAATCACGCGCCAGCAGGCTGTGACCCAGGTGGCGGTTGGTGGTCAGTGCATTGAGTACCGGCACCAGTGCGTAGACCAGGCTGCAGCTCCAGAGCAGTTCTACCCAGGCTCGCGCCAACGGACGAGCCAGTGCATAGAACAGCGTACCCAGCCATACGGCGAACAGGGTGTGAAGTTCCCAGGCAGCGCGGTCTGCCATTTCCACTGGCAGAAGCCGGTTGGCCCAGAAATACGCGGCCACAGACAGCGGCAGGCCGGCGATGGTGGCGACGTTCAAGTTTTCCACCAAGCGCACACCAAAATGCTCCCCGCCTTCAAGGCCGGCAGCGAGGTGGTGTTTGCGTCGTTTGACAGTCCACAGCACCAGTCCTGTGCCGACCATGGCGCAGCCCAACAGTCCGGCGAAGAAGTACAGCCAGCGTCCCCAGATGCCTGCAAACAGACCTTCATGCAGATTCAAGATCACATCTTGCGTAGAGGACGCCCCACCGCCCTTGCGCGCTTCATCGGGTAGAGGGTGCCCAGTCGCGGCATCAAAGCGCAAGATGGGTGGGTACCAAAGATCCAGACGGCCACCGTTGACACGGGCGATCGATATCTCAGTGGGCTCACCCTCGTGACGCTCAACGGTGATAAAGGCCACCTGACCTGGACCCCAGACAGCCCAGGCCTGATTCACAAGTGCCGCCATGTCAGCCGAAGGACGTTCGATTGCGATGTGCTTGTGGCCCTCGCTATCGAATAATTCTTCATAGAAGCGCTCTTGCTCCACATGTCCGCTGCCATATAGCTGGTCTCGGCCAGCAGGCATATAGGTGAACATGAAGAACACCAGCCCGCTGTAAGTGATCATCAGGAAGAACGGCAGCGCCATGACGCTAATAGCGTTGTGCGCATCCAGCCAGGAGCGCTGCCCCTTACCTGGTCGGAAGGTAAAGAAATCCCTGAAGATTTTCTTGTGTGTGATAACACCCGCAACGATGGCAATGAGCATAAGCATGGTGCACACGCCGACGATGCGTATGCCCCATGCATCAGGCATGTAATGCAGCAGATAGTGCATGCGGTACAGCCCATTACCGCCCGTTGTAGCGCGCGGCTCCAGGTCAGATGGCCGCAATGATCCATCCCAAGGATCGAGCTTTTCGCTGACGAAGGCACCAAATTCATGGCCGGGATCAGGCACCAGTTGCCAGCGCACGCTGAACTCTTGCCAAGTTCGGCCTGCCAAAGCCTTATGCGGCAGCGTGATGCGCCAACTCGACGCCTCTGGTGCCATTTTTTCCAGGCGCGCTAACCCCAGAGCAGTCATGCGCAGCAGGTCTTCTTGCGCGTGCGCTTGTGGCTGTGCCCTCAACTGCTCCGGCTGCATCCAACGTGTGATTTCGTACTGAAAATAGCCGGCTGTACCTGTGACGAACACGAAGAACAGCAACCAGCCCACGATCAGGCCGCTCCAAGTGTGCAGCCAAGCTGCCGATTGTCGTAATGAACTTCCCACTGATATCCCTGTCTCTGATCGAATAGCACTCGAATCGAATGCGAACATTGATCTGCATGGTCTAAACCGTACCCATGGCTAGGGCCCACAACATATGCGGGGCAAACAGGGCTCCATTTATGGCAACCATTTAGTCGCGCTGAGCCCTGGGTACTGACACTGGCCATAGCTGCCGAATCCTGCGACTGCCATTGCTTGCCAAAGCATGGCGACGAGGCCTGCAGTCGAGTGGACAGTGAATAAGACTGCCGTTCAGTAGTCGTAGCGCAGGGTCACAGCGAAACTGCGTGGCGTTCCGACGAAGACACCGCCATAGTTGTTGTTGGTAGGGATGGATTGGTAGTAATGCTTGTCCAGCGCATTTCGCACGTTCAATTGCAACCGCAGATGGCGGCTGAACTCATAACCTGCATGCAGATTCAGCAGCGTGTAGCCGCCCTGCTGAATTTGAAAGCCGTTGCCGTTGTAGAACATGGCGCTCTGCGCCTGCACACTCCCCCCTACTCGCCACCGCCCCCCGGGGAGTCGATAGTCAGTGGATACTTTGAAGACCTTGCGAGGCAAGGTTGTGTTGTAGTCCTTACCCTCATTTGGGCCTGCTACGTACTTCGGGTCGCTAAACGTGAAGCCTGCGGCAATGTTCCAACCCGGTGTGGGTGAGCCCGTAACCTCAAGATCGATGCCGCGGTTCCGGACCTTGGCACCCTCTGTGTAGCACCGAGTGCCGCCACTTAGCCCACAGGTCGAAGCCACATTCATGGCCACCGGCAAATTGAGCTGGTCGGTCTGGAACAAGGCCGCAGCAGTCTGCAGACGGCCTTCGAAGAACTGGCTCTTTATCCCGACTTCGTAGTTCTTACCTTTCACAGGGTCGAGTAGCCCGCTCGGGCTGTAATATTGCTGTATCGAATAGATATCGGTATAGCTGGCGTAGAGCGCATGTGCCGCGCTCAGGTCATAGACCACGCCCGCATAGGGAATGAACTGCCGACCGGAGTCGAACGATGCGTTGGTGTAAGGACTGCGCGAGGAATAGTCCGCCCAGCTCAGACGGCTGCCGATGATGAAGCTGAGCGCATCAGTGGCGCTCAGACGAGTGGCGACAGACGCGCCTTTCTCGTTGCGCTCCAACGCATAAACAGTGGGCGTACTGCTAAATCCCGGCCGGCGGATGGAGGAGAAGTCGAAGTTGGTGACGTCGATCGTCTGCGACCCCTGCGCCGCATAGATGTCGTAGTCGAAGTTGTCTCTGCGGCTGCTCAGGCCCAGCATGAGCTGGTGTTGACGGCCAAACAGAGTGTAAGGGCCAGTGGCATGCAGATCGAAGGCGACCTGCTTATCGGTGTACTCTGCATTCACCCAGGACAGGGTCTCGTTACTGCCCGAGGCGCGCGCAGGGTAGTTGGCCAGAAAGCTGGCGTTGGAACGCACCGCATTGAAGGCAGCTTTCAGATTCCAGCCATTGCCCAGATTATGCTTTAGGTCGCCGAAGACGGTGTAGTTGTCCCGGTTAAGGTGAGCGTCTGGGCCTGCTTGTGACGCAGAGCGGTCCAGGCGATAGAACGAGCCATCTTCCCGCGTATTGAAGCCCCCCCAGTCATAGCCCTGGTGGTTATCTCGCTGGGCGCTGAAGCCGAGGCTGGCCGTCGTAGCACTGCCCAGATCGGCCTCCACGATGGCATAGAGCATGCGGTTGTCGGTCTTGGCGCCCTGCTTGAAGCTGTTGGCCTGGTTGTCGAACACCACGGCGCGACCGCGCAGGCTGCCTGAAGCATTGAGCGGGCCCGATACATCAAGCTGCGTGCGGTAATCCGCCCAGGAGCCGGCCCCCAGCTCAGCGCTCATCTGGAACTCACGAGTAGGCCGCTTGCGCACTAGGTTGATGATGGCAGACGGGTTGCCCGACCCTTGGAGCAAGCCATTGGCGCCCCGCACTACCTCCACCCGGTCATAGATCGCCATGTTGTTGAGCGACATGGCGTCGGCTGAGAAGCTCTCGGCCATGCTGGTGGACAGGCCGTCGATCTGCAGGTCGGTGATCTGAAAGCCACGCGAATAGAAGTACGAGCGCTCGGTGCCCAGCTTGCTGAAGGTAACACCCGGAATGGCTTCGGTCACATCGTCAAGCGACTGCATGTTGGCATCGCGCATCTGCTGCTGCGTCACCACGCTGACCGATTGCGGCGTCTCGCGGATGGACAAGTCCATTTTGGTGGCCGTGCGCACACTGTTGGTGGTGTAAGCGCCGGTGCCTTCGGTAGCTCCATCGCCCTCGGCTTGCGCCGTCACTGTCACTGCCGGCAGGGTGGCTGAAGAAGTATGCGTCGGATCCGCAGCTACCCCCTTTAGCGTGAACGCGTCCGGTTGCGACTGGATGACCGCTATGCCCGTGCCTGCCAGCAGACGATCAAGTGCCTGACGGGGCGTGAGGGAGCCCTTCACGGCGGGTGCCGAATGCCCTGCCACGATTGTCTGGTCGAACAGCACCTGCTGCCTGGCCTGTTGCGAAAACAGGCGCAACGCGCCGGCCAGCGGTTGTGCGGAAATGTCGAAAGCCACCGCCTGCTGGGCCTGTGCCGGTACGGCCATGGCGGCAATGGCCCCCGCAACCCACCAAGCCGCAGCTGCTGGCTTCCAGCCGCGCGCGCTACGGCCGTGAACGTTCCCAACCAATGCGCCACTGACGATGGCCCCCCTCAAATGCTGCTTTGCTCGCATATCCAAATCCTGCGTTTTCTGTCTTTGTTGCCCGCTTTTGCGGGAAGCGCCATGCGACGTATCGTCAAGACAGATCAGGGAGTCAGACAAAAGCGCAGGCACAACGTGAGTGGCATGCACAGGTGTTGAAGCAAGAAACCCGGGACATCAGCGTTTGACGAGCCGCACGCGATAGGCGCGGTCGGTGTAGTTGTTGGCTGATCTGCACCGAGCAGGTACTGGCTGGCAACTCTGAGGCAGGAAAAACCTGCCCCTACATAGATAAACCGCTACCGCAGCAAAAGTGAGAACGTCGAGAGCAATCTTTTTTTGATTGATTCACATTTACCGACATCAACCACGCGGAGAGATGCGCCACCCACCCTCGGCCGCCCTATCCACCCGTACAGGCAAGAGATCGGGCAGCGAGCGCAAGAAGGTCTCGGGAGTGCTGGTAATGACCATGCCAGATACGGGCAGCTTGCGCAGCCGCTCCCCCTCCACCGACACAGCTTCACCCAAGTAGCGAGCCAAGTCGGCTGCCACGTCTGCGAGCGGCGTCTGCTCAAACACCAGTTGGCCGTTGCGCCAATCGCCCACTGAGCTGACTGGGGCCGCGACAGCAACGTGCTGGCCCGTGGCCGGGTCAATGCTGACTCCCGCCCCCGCAGTCAACAGCAGCGCGCGCCTATCTTCTCGGGTGCGGTCAGGACGCACTTCGACCTTGCCTTCAAGCACCTTGACGACGAGTCGCGGCGGCGCAGCCCGAACGTTGAATGCCGTTCCCACCACACGCACCTGGCTGATACCGCTGTCCACAGTGAATGGCCGCGCAGTGTCGGGGGCCACGCGAAAGAACGCCTCACCAGCGATGAGCTCGGTCTCGCGATGCCGTGGGTAGTAACGAATCCGCACGCTGCTGCTGAAGTTGAGCGCAATACGGCTGCCGTCGGGCAAATCAACTTCGCGCGTCTCGGCGGGTCCGGTGGCAACGTTCAGTGAATAGGTAGCGTGGTTGTCCCACCAGTACCAACCGCCGCTGACCATCAGCAGCCCAGAGAGCAGCGCCGGTACCAGCGCACGACGTCTGGGTTGCCACGACGCAGTACTCCCACTGGCGACCGCCACTTCCGGCCGCGTCATTCCGACACGCTTGCCATGAACAGATGCACCTTGCTGCGGCGGATCAGATGCCAGCCGGGGGCGTTGAATCTGTTGCAGATCGAGATCCATACGGCTGAAGTCTTCGAAGATGCCACGGTTGACAGGATCGTTGAGCCATGCGTTGAGCTCCCGCTCATCCGCACCGGTCCAATCGCACTCGCGCCGCCGCACAAAGTAGTCCGCGGCCCTCTGGTGGCGCAGCGCCAGTTCAGGGGTGAGTTTCGTCATGGTGCTTCGTCCGCCTGCAACGTCTGAGCAATCTTCATTTCTTCTTGGGTGCGGTATCGCACGCGAATCTGGCAATAGGCGTAGGCCAGAGTGACATGGTTGTGGACCATGCGGCGCGAAATACCCATAAGTTCGGCCACTTCGGTCTGGGTCAATCCGTCGATAGCGTGCAATACGAAAGCCTCACGACGCCGTTCGGGGAGTTCAGCAACCGCCTCCTCGAGACGGCTCAAGCGCTGGCCGCGTTCAACGCGGTTGAGCGGCTCAGCGGCTTCGTCAGCAGGAACCCCCTCGGCCATTTCCATGTGCTCGTCCAAGGAAACGGCTTCGACGCCTTCACGCCGCGAGGCTTGCTGCCAAGCGGTGTGCGAGACGTTGCGCGCGGTCGTGTGAAGGTAAGCGGCCTCTTGATCTTCAGGCAGTTGCTTGCCAGTGGCCGCGTAGCGCAGAAAAACCTCCTGCACTCCATCCTCTGCGTCTTCTCTGCGCTGCATGCTGCGTCCCAGCAAACGCTGCAACGGCGCCCGCAAGCGCATGTAGGTGCGGGCCAGCGCGCCGCGTGCCGTGGCCTCATCGTCTGGCGCCACGCCGCCGTTTGTGACACGTGCGTTCATGACGCAGCACCCAGTGCCCTTTGCCAGGGCCTGGCCAACGGGATGGTCTGAAACGCGAAGGAGGTCGATGTAAATAGCACGGCTCGCAGCGATCTGCCTATGCTCCGGATTGGCATCCCCTGAGCGCTGATAGGCCGCGAGGGGGGGAATCCGTGCTACTTGCGGAGGTTCGGCGACATGTTGTAACTTCAGAGAAGTGTATCGAACACGGTATTCTTTACCGTGCAAAGTGGCTGTTGGAGCAGTCCAAGCTTCGCTACCGCACTACCGACTGGGAGCAATACGGCACACTCAGGACGAGAGGTCTTGAGCTTCGGGTTAGATGGGACTAGGTCTTGGTTTGCCGCTGCACTCAGTTATCAGATGCATCCATTCAGTCTTGCCTGATCATCAGGAACCTGTTCGACTTGGCTTTGTGCAGTCGTTACTAGCCACTTACGATGCAAAAGCGCTGCAATTGATCACAAGTTGCTGGAGGCCCTAGGAACCACCTCATATGCCTATAACGCTATTTCCTGCCGTAAAACTCTTAAGCAAAGTGGCAGGTTCGTTCAAGGCGTTGCCCGCTCTCACTAGAAACCTACAGTATTGAAAGCGAGATGTGAGAACGGTCACTCAAGGGTAGGTAGAAGCGTTTTAGGCATGTGTTGGATAAGCTGCAGCGGGGTGTGACAGTGGGCCCGCCCCCATCCGGGGCTAGCAATTCACGAGTGCAATTCACCATCTGCTACGGGTCTAAAGCACCTATTCTCGATCCGATACAGCGGAAACCTCCGCCTTCCCCGACGACGGCCCCATCGCGAGGGCTGCTGCTCACCTGAAACGTTGATTGGAGAAGCGACGGTCTTAGCTCTCTGAATGAGACCGCTATGAGGCGGTGACAGGTAACTCGCACTGCGGCGATGTGAGGCAGGAACCGCTGTGCAGCAGTCGTAGGTCGTAGAGGCTTGAGCGGCGGTAATGGGTCGTTTGCAGGCCGACGCGAACGACAGCTAACGAGAACCTCTGGTTTGTGGTTCTGTCCCATCAAGTCTGCCGTTCGGTGACAGACCGCTCACAGCCATTAGCTGCCGGCTGGAAGTGCACAGCGGCTGTCCGCTTCTGGCCGTTCCCAGTCATACGCACCGGAGCAGCCCCCTCCTCCGAGACATTCGCGCGATGACCGATGGATCCTCGATCCACACAGTCCACAAGCGCGTTTACCACATGTTCCTGAGGCACTGGAAGGCCCACAACAACGCCTACCCCAAGCTGATCAAGCTGCCGCCCG
>NZ_JBCPWO010000012.1:0-128361 GCF_039581385.1 Comamonas sp. A7-5 | reverse complement strand
ATTCCTTTGAATAGCGAGTTCCCAGACAACTGAGAGTGTGTGAGCGAGAGACCGATGCTGGTTCGCAAAGGCCAGTGTTAACCGTCAACAAGTTCTGGAGTGCTTTGTTACGTTCCAAAACTGCTTTCGGTGAGGGCAGTTTCAGAAAACGACGGAGAAACAGTAATACCCCATTCAAAGATATTTTTTGAAGAATTTAAAATGATGAAAAAAATGATTGATTTGTTGTGGCTTGTGGATGATGTGCTATTGAAAGAATAGTGCTTGTTGGAAAATTCTTACAATGCTAAAAAATGTAATCTATATTTCTTTTTATTTTATATGTCCATTGTTTCAAAAATAAAGGGTTTACATCTATTTTTGTGATGAGATTAAGTTAATACCTTGTATTCAAGTATTAATTTGTAAAAATTTAAACCTTATTTTTCTTTATTTGTTTTTTGTGGATTTTCAATGGGAGGAATTCTATTTTTTCGCGAGATTCCCAAGAAATCGACTCATCAAATGGAGTGTCACATGTATCTATCCGACGCATTTATGAGCTCACGGTTTGATGATGCAGGCAGTGCAGAAGTCACATCTACTGTCTTTGGGCGCATGTGGCCGTCCGACATGAAGGGTCAGCAGAACCAGCCTGTGCGAGTCTTTCTGGTTGACGAAGACAGCCATGTCAGGAATGTGATCTCGCAGGAGCTCATGCGTGACCCGCGCACTCTTCTGGTAGGGCAGGCCTCCAGTTACAGAGATGCTCGTAAGAACATCTTTTTGCAAGAGTTCGATGTGCTCCTCATTGACCTGTCTCTTGGTGAAGGCCAAGGAACCGAGTTGCTGGAATCGATCCAGCTAAAGAGGCCTGACGTGCTGAGCATTGCAATTTCTGCAAGTGAAAACGACGACGCGGCCATGAATGCTCTTAAAAGAGGCGCTGTTGGGTACCTAGTGAAGAACTCATGGTTTGGAAGCTACTCGCAAGCTGTGCTGGAAGTTGCGAATGGTGGAGCCGCTATATCTCCAGTAGTGGCGAAGAAAATCATTCCAAAAATATTCAAGGCCAATTTTCATGAGGAAAGTATCTTCAAACACAAGAGCTTTGAGTCTCTGACTGAAAGAGAAGTGGAAATATTAAAATTGATAGCACAAGGAAAAAGCTCTCTCGAGGTTGCGTCCTACTTGCAAATAAGCCCTTTGACTGTGTCAACGCATATAAAAAATATTTATGGAAAAATGCAAGTAAGAACCAGGGCGCAAGCCGTCAGATGTGCAATATTGACGGGAATTATTTGAATACTGTTGTTAACTGTGTTCTAGGTCTTAAATGTAAAAATACTCTGTCTGAAATCTCATATTGAAATGATATTTGAGTCTGAAATATTTTTTGCAGGTTTCTTGATAGAGAAATTTCTTTCATGAGGTGGAAGGAGCTTTTACCTGGTCACTTTCAAGCATGTGGTCCTTGTTGGACAAAGCTTGCGTGCTGCTTTCACATGGCTGCGATCCAGCAGCTTTGACGCTTCATCGATGTCATGGATGGGTCGGCTGCGAAGTTGCGCATGTCGCACATAGGAATGGCGCGGATTCGTTTGCCAGCCTCTTCATTGCCGGTGACAAGAATGAGGTTGCCCTGTTGCAATAGCTGTTCGAGACATTCAACGAGTGGGCGGGACGGGAGATCGTGAGGCTGCCTCCTTATGAAGTAAATCTGAGCTGACCACTGCACTCTATTCGGCGGCACTAGGAAGGGGAGTCAATGAATGGGGATACCACTCCGAAATGACCGATGCTGCATGCGCATGTGCTGATCGCCAGAGGTCGCTCTGGCTGGAGCCAGGATGGTCTGGTAGTTCGATGTGTCTATCAGCTGCCCGAATAGCGAACCAAATGCCATGGTCCCTGTCTTGGTCTCGTCGCTGCTTCTTGAGGGCAGGAGCAGTAATCACGATCACTCTCTTATTGCCCGCTCTTGCATAGCCGATCTCAACCAGCGTTCCAAAAGCCTCCAGATCTTCGAGATAGGCGACAACAACGTCGGCCCGTGAGATGCCTTGAAGAGCTCCGCGATAGGCTGCGCTTTGTGGGTTGGAGGGAGAGTAAGAGTTCGCGCCATGCATGTATCCATGGCTGCCATTTCTCGCTTTCCACGGACCAGAATACATGAACCTCGTACGAGTTCCGTGAAATAGCATTTCTTCCGGCGGCGCGATCAGCACATCGGTATCTGAATTCTCGATCCCTAGATCACCAAGTGCCTTGGATCTGGATACGTCGAAGATTCGCCAACAGGAAAACTCTCTGCCCGGGTTCTCATTGTCTAAATCTGTCCCCATTTTTCCCGCCATGTAGACGACAGGTAGAACCAGGTTCGCTTGGCGGATTGCTTTGCTCGCCTGCAGCCAGCTTTCGACATCCGTTTCAAACCAGCCAATGGCTCTGTTGCTCATCGGTGTGGGATGAGGAAACTTGTCCTTGCGCAACAGCTTGTAGAGCATCGATCTTGATAACCCAGTCCGTGTCAGAACCTCATCGATAGGGATGACATTCTTTGTGAAGCGTGACGTGCTATCCGTAGACATATGGTTTCTTGAGCTCGTGTGCTGGGTGGATGAGCTAGCGTTAATTAATGCAATAAGTATTAAGTTCTGATAGCTATGTCCAATGTAGGAGTGGCTCTGAGATTGCTGTCGAATACGAACGATTTGTATTCCGTGCGTATTTTGATCTACTTTTACCCTTCGGAGGGACATGACGTTCCCGCCGCGCCTGCCTGCTTCGTGGGTGCAAATTACGAGCTGGTCGGCATATCGTGAACCTGCGCTAATGCACGGGATACACGGTATTTGGGTGATTTTTTTGTATGCGGGAAATTACGAGGCGTGCGGGATGCCAGGTCGACTGACGCCTTGTTGGCTGGGGCTTGAGGTCCGCGCCTCTGCCCAAAGCAAGAGCTGCCATCTCGCCATGCAAGCGGGAGGACACAGGCATGCTTTCGGATGTCGTCGCATGGTTTTTGCGCTAATCGTTTTTTTGAGATGCGCCAAATCGCAAATTCCGAGGGGAGCATTGTGGCAAAGAAAAAAGCCGTTAAGTCTTTGAGACTTAACGGCTTTTTGTATATGGTGCCCGGGGCCGGAATCGAACCGGCACGCCTTGCGGCGGGGGATTTTGAGTCCCCTGCGTCTACCAATTTCACCACCCGGGCTTCGCTTAGCGCAGACGCGAATTATGGCACAGTATTGGACATGAAAACTTATTCGACCATCGAACATGCTATCGGTCACACGCCGCTGGTGGCATTGCAACGCATCGGCGCAGATGCAAACCGTGAACGTGCAAACGTAGTGCTGGGCAAGCTCGAAGGCAACAACCCGGCTGGCTCCGTCAAGGACCGGCCTGCGCTGTCCATGATCCAGCGTGCTGAAGAGCGCGGCGAGATCAAACCGGGCGACGCACTGATCGAGGCAACGTCGGGCAACACCGGCATTGCCTTGGCCATGGCTGCAGCCATCAAGGGCTATCGCATGATTCTGATCATGCCCGAGGACCTGTCCATCGAACGCGCACAGACCATGAAGGCTTACGGCGCCGAACTGATTCTGACGCCCAAGAGCGGCGGCATGGAATATGCGCGCGATCTGGCCGACCAGATGGTGGCCCAGGGCAAGGGTGTGCTGCTGGATCAGTTTGCCAACCCCGACAATCCCAGGGCCCACTATGAAACCACAGGGCCGGAGCTATGGGAGCAGACCGGTGGTGAGATCACCCACTTTGTGAGTGCCATGGGTACTACCGGCACCATTACCGGCGTGGCCAGGTTCCTCAAGGAAAAGAACCCGAACATCAAGATCATCGGCGCTCAGCCTTCCGAGGGATCGCGC
Source organism: Comamonas sp. A7-5 (assembly GCF_039581385.1). Taxonomy (NCBI): domain Bacteria; kingdom Pseudomonadati; phylum Pseudomonadota; class Betaproteobacteria; order Burkholderiales; family Comamonadaceae; genus Comamonas; species Comamonas sp. A7-5. The sequence continues at coordinate 124,489 of NZ_JBCPWO010000012.1, read as the reverse complement.
ATTCCTGGCATCCGCAAGTGGCCCGAGGAGTATCTGCCCAAGATCTATGACGCTTCGCTGGTTGACGAGCTGGTCTATGTGACGCAGGACGATGCCGAAGACATGGCCCGCCGCATGGCGCGCGAAGAGGGCATCTTCGCGGGCATCTCGGCCGCCGGGGCACTGTGGGTGGCCCAGGAAATTGCCAAACGCGAGCAGAACGCCACCATCGTGTTTGTAGTGTGCGACCGTGGTGATCGCTACCTCTCTACAGGCGTGTTTCCGGCATGAGCAATGTCTTTTGCGTGATAGCGCAAAAGACAATCAAAGCTCCAAATGACAGTCAGCGCTTATCCATCAAGCGCTGAGTGCTACCAATATCAAGAATACGGAGAGCTTCATGGCTTATGAAGTCCGCTTTTGTTCCAACTGCGCGACTGAGCTGCAATGGATTGTGGCCAGCGAGGACAGCGGCGAGGTGCAGCGTCTGCGTTGCCCGAGTTGCGGGTTCACGCATTGGGGCAATCCCACGCCGGTGCTGGCGGCTGTGGTGGAGGGTGATGACGGCCGGGTGCTGCTGGCGCGCAATGCACTGTGGCAAGAGGGCGTTTTCGGCCTGATTACGGGCTTTATGGAAGCCGGTGAATCGCCAGAAGCCGGTATCTGTCGCGAGGTTCTCGAAGAGACGGGGCTGCGCGTGAAGGCACTGCGTCTGCTGTGCTGCTCGGAGTTTCTGCGCATGAATCAGGTGCTGATTGCCTACCATGTGCGCGTGCAGGGCCGACCCGAGGATGTGAAGCTCTCGCCCGAGCTGCTGGAATACCGCTGGCAGACGGCCCAGGAGTCGCTGTGCTGGCCTGCAGGCACGGGCTACGCTCTGGCAGAGTGGATCAAGCAAAAAGGCTTCGAGCCGCGCTTTGGCGCTTTCCGTCCCGGTCAGAACCCGGAGCCTGATCCGGCCAAATGGCCTGTGCGACGCTGGGCCGAGGACACTCGCTTTACGGTGGCACCGGCTCTGGATTGAGCAAAGACCGCGTTGGCACTGCCAGCGCCCGGTTTTTCTACAATCGGCGCTGACGAGGAATCCACCCTATGCATGTAGACCAAGAAGTTGACACCCGCGGCCTGAACTGTCCGCTGCCCATTCTCAAAGCCAAGAAAGCGCTGGCTGCCATGCAAAGCGGTCAGTTGCTCAAGGTCGTGGCCACGGATACCGGCTCGATACGGGACTTCCAGGCATTTGCCAAGCAGACCGGCAATGAACTGGTCGAGCAGCAGACGGTCGGTGATGAATTCATCCATATCCTGCGTCGGCGCTGAGCGCTGAATCGGCCTGAGAGCATTGGACGGACAAAAGGCCTGCAAGCGCAGGCCTTTTGTCATCAGAGCGGCTTTGGCCGATCTTGCTTACAGGCTCAAGTTCTTGAGGTATTCGCGAAAGCTGTCGCCCACATCGGGGTGCTGCAGCGCCAGCTCCACCGTGGCTTCCAGAAAGCCTTCCTTGCTGCCACAGTCATAGCGCTTGCCAGCATACTGGAAGGCATAGACGGCTTCATGAGCCATCAGTCGTTCGATGGCATCGGTCAGCTGGATCTCGCCACCCACACCCTTTGGCTGGTTGCGGATCTCGTCGAAGATGGCGGGTGTCAGCACGTAGCGGCCCGCCACACCCATGCGCGATGGCGCTTTCTCGGGAGCGGGCTTCTCCACGATCTCGTCGATGCGCATCAGTGGGCCGCCTGCGGGCTCGCCCTTTACGATGCCGTAGCGCTTGGTGTGCTCGAGCGGAACTTCCTGAACGGCCAGCAGAGAGCGGCCCTGCTTCTGGAAAGCGGCCGTCATCTGTGCCATCACGCCGGGGCCGCCATTCTCTCCGGTCATCAGGTCGTCGGCCAGGATGACGGCAAAGGGTTCATTGCCGACCAGGGGTTGCGCGCACAGAACGGCATGGCCCAGGCCCAGGGAGCGGGGCTGGCGCACGAACAGGCAGTTCATATCGGCAGGGCTGACGCTGCGCACCAGGTCCAGCATGGCCTGCTTGCCGGCATTCTCCAGCTCGTTCTCGAGTTCGTACGAAGTGTCGAAATGGTCTTCAATGGCCCGCTTGCTGCGGCCGGTGACAAAGACCATGTCGCGGATGCCTGCCTCGTACGCCTCTTCCACGGCGTACTGGATCAGCGGCTTGTCCACCACAGGCAGCATTTCCTTGGGTGAAGCCTTGGTGGCGGGCAGAAAACGGGTGCCCAGGCCTGCAACTGGGAACACGGCTTTGCGGACGCGGGTTTGATTGCTCATGTGCTTGTCTTTTCTGGATGGAAAAAAGGCGCAGTTGCCTGCGCCTTGTTTTGGAGAGAGTTTAGCGGGGTTTAGCCCAGACGAGCGAGCTGCTCGTTGATGCGTGTCAGTGTCGCGCCGAAGTCGGCCAGGCGCTTGCGCTCCTGTTCCAGCACTGCGGCAGGAGCCTTGGCGCAGAAGGCCTCGTTGCTCAGCTTGCCGTTGGCCTTGACGATCTCGCCTTCGAGGCGCTTGGCTTCCTTGGACAGGCGGGCCTTCTCGGCTGCAACGTCGATTTCGACAAACAAAGCCATGCGGATGTCGCCCAGGACGTTGACCGGAGCAGTCTGTGCGGCGGTGGCCCATGCGGCTTCGTCATCGAACACCTTGACTTCGCTGAGCTTGGCCAGGTTCTTGAGCACGTCGGCATTGGCGCGCATAAATGCCGAGTCCTCGGCATTGCCGGCCACGGTGAGCAACGGCAGGCGTTGAGCGGGCGACACGCCCATCTCGCCACGCAGCGCGCGGCAGGCATCCACCATCTGCTTGATGCGGCCCACGTAGGCGATAGAGGCTTCGTCGATCTTCTCCGGCTGTGCTTCGGGGTAGCGTGCCACGGCGATGGACTCGCCCTTGAGTCCGGCCACGGGGGCGACCTGCTGCCATAGCTCTTCGGTCACGAACGGGATGATGGGGTGGGCCAAGCGCAGAATCGCCTCCAGCGTACGGATCAGCGTGCGGCGCGTGGCGCGCTGCTGGGCCTCGTTGCCGGTCTGGATCTGCACCTTGGCGATTTCCAGATACCAGTCGCAGAACTCGTTCCAGACGAAGTCGTAAATGGCATTGGCCACGTTGTCGAGGCGGAACTCGGCAAAGCCCTTGGCCACTTCTGCCTCGACCTTTTGCAGCTGCGAGCTGATCCAGCGGTCGGGCTGGCTGAAGTGCATATAGCCAGCGAACTCGCCGCCCGGTTGGCACTGCTCCTTGGTGTGGGGTGCCAGGCCGCAGTCATGGCCTTCGCAGTTCATCAGCACAAAGCGCGAAGCATTCCAGAGCTTGTTGCAGAAGTTGCGGTAGCCCTCGCAGCGCTTGCTGTCGAAGTTGATGCTGCGGCCCAGCGATGCCAGGGCCGCAAAGGTGAAGCGCAGTGCGTCCGCTCCGTAGGCGGGGATGCCTTCGGGGAATTCCTTTTGAGTGTTCTTGCGCACCTGAGGAGCGGTCTCGGGCTTGCGCAGGCCGGTGGTGCGCTTTTCCAGCAGCGGCTCCAGCGAGATGCCGTCGATCAGATCCACGGGGTCCAGCACATTGCCTTCGGACTTGCTCATCTTCTTGCCTTGCGCATCGCGCACCAGGCCGTGGATGTAGACATGCTTGAACGGCACGCGACCCGTGAAGTGCGTGGTCATCATGATCATGCGGGCGACCCAGAAGAAAATGATGTCGTAGCCCGTCACCAGTACCGAGGAGGGCAGGTAGAGGTTGAAGTCGTCATCGGCCGCGTGGCCCTGATCGGGCCAGCCCATGGTGCTGAAAGGCACCATGGCGGAGGAGTACCAGGTGTCCAGCACGTCGGCATCGCGGGTCAGCTTCTTGCCAGGGGAAACCTTGTCAGCTTGTGCCTGGGCTTCGGCTTCGTTCTTGGCAACGTAGATATTGCCTTCTTCGTCATACCAGGCAGGAATCTGGTGGCCCCACCACAGCTGGCGCGAGATGCACCAGTCCTGGATGTTGTTCATCCACTGGTTGTAAGTGTTGACCCAGTTCTCGGGCACAAACTGAACTTCACCGGAAGCGACGGCGTCGATGGCCTTCTGGGCGATGGACTTGCCGCTCGGGTCCTGGTCGCTGACCTTGCTCATGGCGATGAACCACTGGTCGGTCAGCATGGGTTCGATCACCTGGCCGGTACGGTCGCAGATGGGCACCATCAGCTTGTGCTTCTTGATCTCGACCATCAGGCCCAGCTCTTCCAGGTCGGCCACGATGGCCTTGCGGGCCACGAAGCGGTCCATGCCGCGGTATTTTTCAGGTGCTTCGTCGTTGATCTTGGCGGTCAGCGTCAGCACGCAGATCATGGGCAGCTTGTGGCGCTGGCCCACCTGATAGTCGTTCTGGTCATGCGCAGGCGTCACCTTCACCACGCCGGTGCCGAATTCGCGGTCCACGTATTCGTCGGCGATGATGGGGATCTGGCGGCCCACCAGAGGCAGGGTCACGGTCTGGCCGATCAGGGCGCGATAGCGCTCGTCTTCGGGGTGGACCATCACGGCCACGTCGCCCAGCATGGTTTCGGGGCGGGTGGTTGCGACCACCAGATTACCTTCGCCGCTGGTCAGCGGGTAGGCGATGTGCCAGAGCGAACCATCCTTTTCCTGGTTCTCGACTTCCAGGTCGGAGACTGCCGACTGCAGCACTGGGTCCCAGTTCACCAGGCGCTTGCCGCGGTAGATCAGGCCTTGCTGGTACAGCTTCACAAAGGTCTCGGTCACCACCTTGGACAGCTTGTCGTCCATGGTGAAGTATTCGCGGCTCCAGTCCACGGTGTCGCCCATGCGGCGCATCTGGGTGGTGATGGTGTCGCCAGACTTTTCCTTCCACTCCCAGACCTTTTTGGTGAACTCGTCGCGGCCCAGGTCATAGCGGCTCACGCCCTGAGTCTGCAACTGGCGCTCCACCACGATCTGGGTAGCGATGCCTGCGTGGTCGGTTCCGGGAATCCAGGCCGTGTTGTAGCCCTTCATGCGGTGGTAGCGTGTCAGCGAGTCCATGATGGTCTGGTTGAACGCATGGCCCATGTGCAGCGTACCTGTCACATTGGGTGGGGGCAACTGGATGGAGAAGTTGTTGCCTGCAGCGGTAGCTTCGGTACCGGGCTTGCCTGTGCCGCGATAGCCGGCATTGCCGTAGCCGCGCTTTTCCCACTCAGGGCCCCAATGGGCTTCGATGGAGGCAGGTTCAAAAGACTTGGAGAGGCTGTCGAGGCCGGGCTGTTGAATGGTGTCGCTCATGGCTGCGGTACAAGAACTCTGGAAATGAAAACGGCATCCTGAAAAGGGATGCCGTCTGCATGAAAGATAAGGACGGATTGCCAATGATTTTAGCGATCCGATCCGATGATGAGCGCGGTAGGTCTTATTTCGCCCTCTTGCGCTTATTTATCAAGCGCTTGTAGCTATTCAATTAGCGAGACTTCGCTTGATGTACCACGCCAGAGACGTCGAGCAAGGCCTGGGCGGCCCCAACCGCCCCGCAGCGAGGGCGTCGTCCCCCTTGGGGGAAGCGGCGTAGCCGCTCAGGGGATGTTACTTACCAGGAACAAACTCCGGCCGGTCGTTGTTCTGCGGCTTGAGGGGAGCGCTGGACTTGCCCTCGGCACGTTCCTTGCGCCACTGCTCCTTGCGGGCCGTCCACTCGTCCAGGCGTGCATGGGCGGTCTTGCTTTCCTTAAGCATCTGCAGCTCGTCGGCCAGCTGGGCCGTCAGCTCCAGGCGGATGCCGTTGGGGTCGAAGAAGTAAATGCTCTTGAAGATGTGGTGATCGGTCACGCCCAGCACTTCCACGCCGCAGGCCTGCAGGCGGGCCTTGGTGTTTTCCAGCTCCTGCACGGAGTCCACGCGGAAGGAGATGTGATTGATCCAGATCGGAGTGTTGGGTGAGGGCAGGGCCGCTTCGTCGTCGCCAATGTCGAAGAAGGCGATGAAGGAGCCGTCCTTGAGGCGGAAGAAGAAATGGGTGTAGGGGCAGTACTCGCCCGTGGAGGGGACGTAGTCGCTCTGGATGATGTGGTAGAGCGGCAGGCCAAGAATGTCCTCGTAGAAGTGACGAGTCTCTTCTGCATCCTTGGCCTTGTAGGCGTAGTGGTGCAACTGCTGCACGGCTGCAGGTGCGGGCAGCTGGCTCATGTCCGCACGCCGGGGCTGGGAGTAAACCGGGGTAGGGGCGGCTTGGCTCATGCGATGTCTCCTTCAATTGTGTGAGTGAGATTATTCTACTATTCGTAATCAATTAACCTAAAGTAAATTTTTTAATGAAAGGGATTTGTGTCTGAAGCATGCCGCAGACGCAAAAAAGCCCGGACCGCTTGCACGGGCCGGGCCAAAGAGAGAGCCCGCAAAGGGCTTCACTCGAGAGCCTTTGCGGACCTGGATTACTGCTTCACGGCTTCGATCTGCAGGACCAGGCGCACTTCCTTGGGGAAGCCGTAGGGAATGCCGTAGTTCACGCCCCACTGGGTGCGGTCGATGGTGGCCTCGAAGTCGCCGCCGCAGACTTCACGCTTTTGCAGCATGGGGCTTTCGTAGCAGGTGAACTTGTTGGCCTTGACGGTGATGGGGGCGGTCTTGCCCAGTAGGGTCAGCTGGCCGGTCACTTCCTTGAGCTTGTCGCCGTCAAACACGAACTTGTCGGAGACAAACTTGGCTTCGGGGAATTTTTCCACGTTGAAGATGTCGGCGCTTTGCAGATGCTTGTTGAAGGAGGGCGTGCCGGAGTTCACCGAAGTCATGTCCAGAGTCACTTCGACCTTGCCGGTCTTGCCTGCCTTGTCGAACTGCACGTTGCCGCTCTTCTTGTCAAAGCGGGCACGGTTGGTGGAGGCGCCAAAGTGATCGATCTCGAAAGTCGCAAACGTGTGTGTGGGGTCGATGGCGTAAGTGGCTGGTGCCGCCTGGACAGCGGTGGCAAACAGGGACGCAGCGGCCAGAGCGAACAGAGTGGAACGCATGGTGAATACTCCTTCAGGGATTGGAACTATCAAAACATGAGCTTTCAGCGCTTGCCTATCAAGCGCTGGAGCCGAAAAACGCTTAGAGCTTGCCGACGCCAGTCAGAGCCAGCTTGAATTGCACATTGACCTCGTCGGCCACCATGGATGTGTCCTTCCAGTCGCCATCGCCTATCTTGAAGTTCAGACGCTTGAGCGCCAGCGTGCCGGCGGCCGTGGTGGTGGCGCCGGACTGGGTCAGCGTCACGGGCAGGCTCACCTTCTGTGCATTGCCCTTGATGGTCAGCGTGCCGTCCACCTGGAACTTGCCACCGCCCAGAGCCTTGACGGCACTGGAGTCAAAAGTGGCCTGAGGGAATTTGGCAACGTTGAACCAGTCTGCCTTGGGCAGTTCGGCATCGGTTTCCTTGGCGCCCATGGTGGCGCTGCCAGTATCGACCGTGAAATGGATCTTGCTGCTCTCGGGCTTGGCGGCGTCGAAGGCAATCTGGGCGTCGAACTTCTTGAAGTGCCCCTTGAGCGGCACGCCCATCTGCTTGGCTTCAAAGTTGACGGCGCTCTGTGCGGGCACCAGGGCTTGAGCGGCCTGTGCCGTGTTGCCCAGGAAAGCGGCTGCAATCAGTGCAGAGGAAAAAAGGACTTTCATCAAAAACTCCTTGTGATGAACATACAAAAAACTCAAAAGCCGGTACGGCTTGAAGGAGCGAGACAGCAAGCAAGCGCCGCCGCGCAGCAAAGCTGTTGTCCCCCTGGGGGGAAGCGGCGGGGCCGCCCCGGCAACGCCGCTCAGGGGGGGACTATTGGCCCGGAACCATGCGTGACAGCAGTCCGTCGCGGTCAATAATCTGATGCTTGATGACGGCAGCGATATGCATCACCACCAGGGCTGCCAGCGCATAGGCCAGATAGCCATGCCAGGGTTTGAGCGCTTCGGCCAGCTCGGGGCTCTTGCTCACCAGGTCAGGCAGGGGCAATTGTCCGAACAGCACGATGGGAAATCCTGCTGCCGAGCTGTACATCCAGCCCACCAGCGGGATGGCAAAGAACAGCGCATACATCAGGTGATGCACGCCGTGGTGGGCCATGCGCTGCCAGCCTGGCATGGTGCGGGTGACGGCTTCGGGCAGCTCCGGTGGTCGGTGGGTGATGCGCCAGACCAGGCGCAGCACGGACAGGATCAGAATCGTCATGCCGGCCCATTTGTGCCAGTTGAAGTACTTGAGGCGTGTGGGCGAGAAAGGCAGGCCTGTCATATAGAGGCCAAAGGCGAAGATGCCGATCAGTGCCAAGGCCAGAACCCAGTGCAGGGCGATGGCGGTACCGGTATAGCGGGAGCTCGAGTTCATGGAAACTGCAATCAGAAAGTGCGGGTCGCGGGCGCTGGAGGCCTGCTGAAATTGATATGCAGTGTATGAAGCGGAGAATGCAAAAAGGTTCAGCAGGATTGAGGGCTCGATTCAAAAAAGCTGAATGTCCGAACCAAAAAGCGCTGGCTTCAGCAAGGTCATCGAACATTCGATGCACAGCGAAGTGGGCGCATGCCGTTTTGCACGACAAGCACTAATGAAGGAAGTCGGTATTGATGAGTATCAATTTTCCGAGTATTTAACTTGTGAATTTGGGTGGCGAGAAATCATGCAGGCCGCTGTTTTTATACTCCGCGCCTCTTAGTCTTTTAAAAGACCAAAGCGTGGCGGACGGCCAAGGCTGGCGATATGTGGGCAGAAATGCCGACAACAACTGCAGCCGTTATCACCTGCTTTTTGACTCTCGGACGCATACAACGTTCGGGAATACATAGTCATCTAGCGATGTGCCCACGCCAGTCCTTGCTGTTGCTGTGCGCATTGCAGCAAGGAGTTGGAACCGTGTCCAAACTGGACTTGAATCGGCGCAGTTTTCTGAAGGCTGCCGCCGCCATGGGCGTGATTGCGAGTGTGCGCCCGGTCAAAGACGCACTTGCGGAATTGATAACGCCCGCCAGCGGTCAGGAGACCCACTGGATCAATGGCAACACGCTCAACTACCGCCGCGACGGCATGGCCAAGGTCACCGGGCAGAAGGTCTTTGCCATCGACCTGCGCGCCAGGGACATGCAGGGCTGGCCTGCGCAGCAGTCGCACGCGCTGACCATCCATATCCCGCGCGCCGACCGCATCTACGAAGGCCTGGATCTGTCGGTGCTGGGCAGCGACTACCAGCCTGATGTGCTGATCGACGCCGAGTCCATCGCCGCCGACGGCGTTGGAATGCCCGAGCCGGGCTTCTATGGCGAGTTCTTCGTCAAGAAGGGTCAGGTCTCTCCCATGCTGGGCCACCCCGTGGCCGTGGCCATCTGGCACGACTACGAGAAGTTCCGCGTGGCCAACCTGCGCCTGCGCTTCAATGACGCGATCTTCCGCTTCGGAGCCGAGGCGGCCCAGCCGCCGCGCGCGCCCTATGTGGCCGCGCGCTACGTACGCGTGCAAGGCGAGGACGGCTATGGCGAGGACAGGTTCTCGCCCATGAAGAACACCGTCATCTGGCCTCAACTCGATGAAAAAGGCGTGCACTGGCCTGACAGCAGCCACCCTGCCTTCGGCGCGCTGATGGGCGAGTCGGCCCGCATCCAGGCCGAGATGAAACAACCCAGGGACGGTTTGCGCGCGTTTGCACGCAAGTACTACAGCCAGTCCATCGAGCACGTGGCCATGGAAATGGAAAACGGCCTGGCCTGGTATGAGCAGGGCAGCGGTGCGCTGCACATGGTGGCCGCGAGCCAGGCGCCCTATGGCACGGCCGAGCATGTGATGCACATGCTCAAGGACAGCAAGCTGCCGCTGAACCAGCTCGACTACATCAGCTCCTACACCGTGGGCTACGGCCAGAAGGAGCACCATCCCTTCCCGTTCTACGTGGCACTGGCGTCGCTGTACGCCCAGGGCCGCCCGGTGCGGCTGGCGCTGGACCGCTGGAAGCACTTCCAGTTCGCCCTCAAGCGCCATCCCTTCGACGTGGAGACAGCGATCTCGGTGGACAAGGACGGCAAGTTCCACGCGCTGACCTGCCACATGGTGGGCGACGGCGGCGGCGTGACCAACTTCAGCCCCTCGGTGGGCACGGTGGCAGTGACGGCGGCGCAATCCATTTACTACTTCCCCGAGAGCGACCTGTCGACCGAGGTGTACCCCTCCATCGGCGTCACGGCCGGCTCCATGCGCGGCTACGGCACGGTGCAATCCATGGCCTATACAGAGATGCTGGTCGACGAGATCGCCCAGGAGATCGGCCTCGATGCCATCGAACTGCGCCGGCGCAATGTGCTCAAGAGCAGCATGAAGAACACCCAGGGCGCCTCGCCTTCGGGTCATCTGCGCATTGGCGAGATCCTCGACATGGCCGCCAAGGACCCGATGTGGACCGAGCGCGCCAAGCGCAAGGCCGACTTCGAGGCAGCCAACCCCGGCCTGCGCTACGGCATAGGCTTTGGTGCCGTGCAAAAGGACTTCGGCACGGGGGCAGAAGCCTCGATTGCGCAGCTGGAGATCACGCCCGAGGGCCGCATCAAGATGCGCCACATCGCCACCGAGATCGGCACCGGCAGCACCACGGCACAGCTGGTGGCGGTCGAGCCCTTTCTGGGGCGCCCGGCGGACGACGTGGACTTCGCGGTGAACCACTGGGACAACCTGCCGCTGCATACCAAGGACGAGCCCTATACCACGCCCCAGGCCAAGGAGGATGAGCTGGCCAGGGACCCAAGCTGGGTGCCGCGCCTAGTGTCGCCGGTATCGGCCTCGAACTCGGCCTACTACTTCCGCCACGCCACACAACAGGCGGCGCAGTTGCTGCTCAAGCTCTGCCTGTGGCCTGCAGCCCAGTCAATCTGGTCCGGCAAGGAGGGAGGGGGGCAGATGCTGCCCAGCACCGTCACCGAAGACATGCTGGAGTGGCGCGATCGCATGCTCGTGGCCGAGGGCCTGGAGCCGTTGAGCCTGGAGCGCCTGGCCGAGCGCGCGCACGAGCTCGGCATCGTGACCGGCGTGTGCGTGCACGCCTTTAACCGCTGGGCCTGGGCCAAGGCCGACTTCACGGTCGAGGGCAGGAAGTTCCAGGCCATGATCGACGCCCTGTCCGTGCAGTACGGCAAGGGAGCTGGCGAGGCCAAGAAGGCCGCGATGAAATCCGGCGGCTATGCCTTCATCGCACGCGACAAGGTCTATTACCCGCCGGTGCAGCGCACCAATGCGGGCACGGTGTACTACGCGCCCTGCGCCACCATGGTGGAGCTGTCCGTGTCCCCGGGTACGGGCAAGGTGAACCTCCTCTCGCACAAGACCTGGCTGGAATGCGGCGCGCAAATCGTGCCCGAGCTGGTCTCAGGCCAGATCCAGGGCGGTGTGGCCATGGGTATTGGACATGCGCTGTACGAAGACCTGCCGCGCCATGAGACCGGCCCCGGCAACGGCCAGTGGAGCCTGAACCGCTACCACGTGCCGCGCGCCAGCGAAGTGGCCGTGTGGAAGGCTGAGGGCGTGGTGCTGCCTCCGCTGTCGCGCACCGATCCGCCCAAGGGCATGGCCGAGGTGGTGATGATCCCGGTGGTCGCCGCCTGCGTCAACGCCATCGCCCATGCCACGGGCAAGCGCTTCCATGCGACCCCCGTGACCCCCGACAAAATCAAAGAGGCACTGTGATGCAGGACCGTATTCAATTTTCCGCCACCATCAATCGCAAACAGGTAGGCCCCGTCGACGTTCCCAAGGACCTGATGATGATCGAGTTCCTGCAGGAGTACGCGGGCATGAACGGCACGCGCCTGGGCTGCGGCCAGGGCGTGTGCCGCGCCTGCACCATCATCGTCGACGATCCGGAAAAAGGCTCGATCACCGTGCCCGCCTGTGTGACCGGCGTGACCTGGCTCAACGGCAAGACCATTCGTACCGTGGAAGGCATTGCCTCGGTGGACGACAAGGGCGTGGTCCATCCCTCGCCGGTGCAGAAGGCCTTTCTAGAGCACTACTCCTTCCAGTGCGGCTACTGCACGCCCGGTTTCGTGAACTCGGCCACCGTGCTGGTGGAAAAGCTCCAGAAGCAGCCGGTACCCGCCGATGAGGTGGAAAAAGCCATCGAGGAGCAGCTGGAGCCCCATATCTGCCGTTGCACCGGCTATGTGCGCTACTACAACGCCGTGCGCGACGTGATCCTGAAGACGCCGGGCCTGACCACGGGCAAGCGCAGCAAGGAGGTCGTGAACAATGGCTAAGACCTGGATCAAGGGCCTGGGCGCAGCCGCCGTGCTGGGTGTGCTCGTGGCCGGAGGCATGTATCTGTACGGCAGCGCAAGCGGCGACGTCCCGCCCGCCACGGTGGACTTTGCCAAGCTGGGTCCTCAGGAGTTCGATGCGCTCTACAAGCGCGGCGAGCAGGTGTTTCGCGGCGGTGACTGTGCGGCCTGCCACAGCTCGCCCGCCACGGGGGCGGAACTGGCGGGCGGCGTGCCCATGGTCACCCCCATGGGCACGCTTTACGGTACCAATATCTCGCCTTCCAAGGAGCACGGCATCGGCGGCTGGACGGCCGACGATCTGTACCGAGCAGTGGCTGCCGGCATGGCGCCCGGCCGCAAGAACCTCTATCCGGCCATGCCCTATGCCAGCTACCACCAGATCACGCGTGCCGATGTCGATGCGCTGTGGGTGTGGCTGATGAAGCAGCCGGCCGTGGAAGTCGCCAACAAGCCTAGCGAGATGAATTTCCCGTTCAGCATCCGTCCTGCCGTGGCCATGTGGAATGCGCTCAATCGACCCGCAGTCAAGGAGTTCGACATGTCGGTGGACGAACTGGTGCGCGGCAAGTATCTGGTGGATGTGCTGGGTCACTGTGCCGAATGCCACAGCCCACGCACCAAGGCCACCTTCGCCATGGATGGCTCGCGCTATCTTGAGGGCAATACCATCGAAGGTTCCTACGCTCCGGCGCTGACCCCCGATGCCCTGAGCGAGCGAGGCTGGACCAAGGACGATCTGGTCAAGTTCTTCCGCACCGGACTGTCGCCGCAAGGGGTGATGACTTTCCGCATGTCATCGGTGCTCGAACATTCCACCTCGCGCATGGCGGAGGCCGATGTGCGCGCCATGGCCGCCTATCTGACCCAGAACCGCGAGATGCCAGGGCCCAAGCTCAAGGCTGCCGAGGGGCAGACCAGCGTCAAGGGCGAGAACCTGTACCTGGGCTTGTGCGCGGGCTGCCACGGTGCGCAGGGCCAAGGTCAGCCGCATTCGTCGGTGCCCATGAGCACCAACACCACGGCCATGTTCCCCACGCCCATCAACCTGATTCGCGTGATCCGCGAAGGCGTGCACGAGCGTGACCTGGCCCATGGCGAACGCATGCAGACCATGCCCGGCTATGCCGACAAGCTCAGCAACGAGGAGATGGCCGACCTGGTCAACTACATGCGTCAGACCTGGGGCGGCCGCCCTGGCGACGTGACCGCCGCGCAGGTGGCAGAGCATGTGAAGACCATAGAGCACAGCAAGTAAGTCCAGACCTGGCTTGAGGCCACGGTCGCTCGCGGCTTGCCGCGGCGGCCGTGGCCTTTTGCTTTGCGCTCGGCGAGAGCAGGGTAGTTGGCCGCACAGCGTCCGCGCAACTCAGTGCCGCAGTAGCGGCTTGCCTGTTGCTTGTAAGCCGTGTCGGAGCGCGCCTATTCGTCCTGCGCCGGATTGTCCGGTAGCACCACCATGGCCTGGGCTGCGAGCTTCCAGGCGATGGCCGAGGCCTCCATATCGCCACGGTGCTCGGCCATTAGCGCCAGACGCTGCCAGGCGCGCGTGCGCAGCTGGGGGTCCTGCAGCAGCGGTGCGGCGCGGGTCAGCAACTGCTGGGCCTTGCCCCATAGCTCGCGCTGCACGCAGGCCATGCCGGCCAGGTATTGCAGGCGCGACTCGCGCGGGTTGGCATTGGCTGCGGCTTCCATGCGAGCCAGCCAGGCTCCATCCAGCTTGCCCAGGCTTGACTGCAACACTTCCACCAGCTTGGGCAGATGGGTTTCCGTGCGCGGTCCTGGCTGGGTCAGCAAATGCTCCCACACGGGCAGCAGCCAGGCGCGTGCCTGCTGGGCTTCGCCACCCAGCTCGATCAGGCGTTCCGTGGCAGGGATGGCCACTTCGGGCATGGCGCGCTCGTCTTCGTCCAGCGACAGCCAGAACTGCTGCAGCGACGAAGTGTCACGTGCGTCGCGAATGCTGGCCAGCAACAGGCCGCGCACCACGCTGGCCGAGGCCGCGGGAGAGAAGGCGCGGTGCTTGGCCAGCAGACGGGCGGTGTCGAGCGCCGCCTGCGTGTCGCCGGACAGGCGTGCTGCCTTGAGCTTGATGCGCAGGGCAATCGTGCGGCGGCCTGCGCCCAGCGGCAACTCGCCCAGGCGGCGAATCGATTCGGCGGCATCGCGGTCGTCCAGTGCCCAGCGGGCTGCGCGCATCTGGGCGCCTTCGCGAATTTCCATGTCCTGGGTGTTGCCGGGGATGGGCAGCACGTCCAGAGCCTGTTGCCAGTGCTTGTCGCGCAAGGCTGCATCCTGCAGGGCGTGGGAGGCATCGGCGGCGATCAGATGGGCTGTTGCGTTCAGGCGTTCGCCATAAGGCAGGCCGGCCTTTGCTTCGCGCAGCGATTGCTCGGTGGACAGGGCGGCCAGAGCCGATTTGCGGGCGCGCAAAAAGCGGCCGGCCTGCAGATGCGAGAGCGCTTCGAGCAGGCTCTGGTTCATGCCGCGCTCTTTTTGCTGCATGCGCCAGCGGCGTGCCTGATGCGGCATCTGCAGCAGCACTGCCAGGGCACGCAGCGCGGCATAAAGCAGCACAAAAGCCAGAAAGAGCAGAACCAGGGCCAGGTTCAGCGACATGTCCACCCGGTAGGGCGACCAGAACCAGGTGACCGAGCTCTGGTTATTGCCGGCAAACAGTGCCATGGCCACGGCCACGGCAAACAGACCCATCAACCACAAGGCGGCGCGCATTTCTGTGTCCTCCTCGATTAGCGGCCGGCGGCCGCTGTGGTCAGAGCGTTCAGCGTGTCTTCAAGCTCCACGCGTCCGCCCGTATGCAGATTGGCCTGAATCTGCTGCAACTGCGCCTGGGCGATCTGGGTACGCCGCGAGCGTGCGTCAAAGTATTTGTTGAGCAAGGTGCCTGCAGCGCTCAGGTCGGCGCGTGCCGATTCCCACTGGCGCGACAGCAGGGCCAGACGGGCATTGAGCAGTTGCAGCTTGAGGTTCTCGCGCAGGAAATAGCCCTGCTCGGGGGCCAGCAGGGCCACCTCGGGGTGATCGATGCGGCGCACGCGCACCAGATCGGCCGCGCCATCCTTGAAGGAGTCCCAGACCCGCTGACCCTGGCCCTGCCACCAGGCCCATTGAGTGAGGGAGAGGCTGGCGTCCTCGGGAGTGTCATGAGCGGCCACCGTCTTGCGGGGCTGAGCATTGCGCGTACGCGGGCGACCCACATCGTTGATGAGAGCCAGGTCGTCCACCTGACGGATCAGGTCCTCGATACGGCTGAGCACCCCTGTGGTGTCCGTCACGCTCATGCGCGAGAGCTTGTCCAGATCCAGATCAATGGCGCGCACGACGGGCGCCAGACGCGGCTGGGCCGTGCTTTCCACGCGCTTTCTGGCTGATTTGAGGCTCGCCACCAATGGCTGCAGGCTGCCTGAGAGTTCAGCCTGTTGCTGGGCCATGCGTATCGAGGATTCGATATCAGCCACGAGGTTTTCATCGCGCGAGCGCGACATGCTTTGCATCAGTTCTTCAAGCTGGTTGCGCTGCAGGCTGAGTTCGGCCACACGCGCTTCCATCACGGAGACACGTGCTGCGCTGTCGCGAGCCAGATCCTGAGCATCCTTGGCCAGGGTACGAGCCTCCACCGACTGCGCGCCGGACTGCGCCGACTGACGCGCCAGTTGCTCCTGCATATTGCCCACGCGCTGCCACAGCATGCCGCAGG
This sequence comes from Comamonas sp. A7-5, assembly GCF_039581385.1. Classification (NCBI taxonomy): domain Bacteria; kingdom Pseudomonadati; phylum Pseudomonadota; class Betaproteobacteria; order Burkholderiales; family Comamonadaceae; genus Comamonas; species Comamonas sp. A7-5. The sequence goes on along the minus strand of NZ_JBCPWO010000012.1, from coordinate 108,529 downwards.
CGACCAGGGCTGCGGCAGCCACCGCTCCCAGCGTCAGCACCAGAGCCGTGGGGACACCACGCCCGGTCTGAGCGGGCGCGGAAGGGTCCTGGCTGGGGGAGGAGGCTGAGGGTTGGTTGTCGGAGGTGGGGATGGCATCGGAGCTCATAGAGCCGATTCTATAGACGCAACCACATCGTCCAGACTTGGGCGACTGTGCAAAACCCGACCGAAACCTGCTGAAAGTGCTTTGCTGGCAATGCGTTCATGGGTGGTGAGCGCTAACCCCGAGTGCCATTGCTGCTGGGGCAGCAGCTGTTGCAGGTTGGCAACAGCTTCCGAGCTGCTGAACAGCCACAGGCTGCCGTCGCTGGCGGCTTGCCGGGCCAGATCCAGCTGTTGCGCCGTCCATGGAGGAAGCTGGCGCTCATACACGGCCAGCAGTTCCACCTCGGCTCCGGCTTCGCGCAGCCGGGCTGCCAGCCAGTCACGGCCTGCGCCTTGTGTGGACGGGATTGGCATGCCGGCATTGCCGACGACGGGGGCGGTCGCAGGGCTGGTGCCGCGCACGATCAGCACGCGGTCGCCAGGGCGAACCTGGCCGTGGACGTTCTGCCAAAGCGCTTCGGACTCGAACTGCGCTGCGTCAGGCGAAGGGCCGTCGATCTGGAGAGAGGCCAGTCCTGCTTCTAGCAGGGCCCGCTCTGTGCCCGGGCCGGGGGTCCACGCCCTGGTATCAGGCGCTAGCAACGCTTCAGCATCGAACGCTGGAGTTTGATCCTGGGCAAAAAAATACTGCACCGCATTGCCGCTGACAAACATCACGGCCCGGTAGTGACCGGGTTTCAGCGCCAACTGTCGCGCCTTCAGCAGAGCCTGGTGTGCAGCCGGGTCTGTGCAGGGCCCTATGCCTATCAGCGGCAAGGCCTCGGCCAGCAGGCCGCGGGCGCGAAACGCATCGACCCAGGGTTTTGCATCATGCAAGGGGCGGGTGACCAGAACGCGGCGCATGGGCAGGCGCGGCTCAGTCCTGCCTGGGCGCCGCAGGCACGGCACCCGCGGCTTGCAGCTGCGCGGCCAGTTGCTCGCCCAGAGCGTTGGCGCTGGCAAAGTCCGTGACGCTGGCGCTGGCCTGCACGCGCACCAGGCCCTTGCTGCCCTCCATGTCGCCCCAGGCCGCATCCATGTGCAGGGTGTCGCCTTCAAAGCGGCCGTAGGCGGCCAGCGGCATGGAGCAGCTGCCGCCCATGCAGCGGCTGACGGCGCGCTCGGCGGTCACGGTCAGCCAGGTGGGCATATGGGCCAGCGGGGCCAGGGCGTCGATGATGTCCTGGCGATCCGCGCGCACCTCAATGCCCAGCGCGCCCTGACCGGCAGCGGGCAGCATCTGGGCCGGGTCGAACCTGGCGCGGATGCGCTCGCTCATCTCCAGGCGCATCAGGCCGGCGGCGGCGAGCACGATGGCGTCGTACTGACCTTCGTCGAGCTTGCGCAGGCGGGTGTTGACATTGCCGCGCAGGGCCTCGATCCTGAGATCGGGGCGCAGCGCCTGCAGCAGGGCCTGGCGACGCAGGCTGGAGGTGCCGACCACGGCCCCCTGGGGCAGCTCGTCCAGCGATGCATAGCGGTTGGAGACAAAGGCGTCGCGCGGGTCTTCGCGCGTCATCACGCAGGCCAGCACAAAGCCCTCGGGCAGCTCCATGGGCACATCCTTCAGGGAATGCACGGCCAGATCGGCGCGCCCTTCCTCGAGAGCCACTTCGAGCTCCTTGACGAACAGGCCCTTGCCACCCACCTTGGACAGGGCTCGGTCCAGAATCTGGTCGCCCTTGGTCGTCATCCCCAGCAGATCGACGCTGTGGCCGCGGCCGCGCAAGATCGCCTGCACATGCTCGGCCTGCCACATGGCCAGCTGGCTCTCACGTGTGGCAATGACGATGGATGTGGGTGAGGATGCAGAAAATTTCATGACGGCGCGGTCTCAAGCGGGTAACGGGGAATGCTAGCATGGCAAGTTGCCCTACACCGTGCCCAAGGAGAATAGTTCATGCCTTCCGCCCGCCCCAAGAGCGCCGCACATACAGACAAACATGGCGACAAGCCGGTGCGCAAGACCGACAAGGATTTGCCGCTGATCGAGGACATACGGCTGCTGGGGCGCATTCTGGGCGATGTGATTCGCGAGCAGGAAGGCGGGCCGGCCTACGAGCTGGTCGAGCAGGTGCGCCAGCTATCGGTGGCCTTCAGGCGCGATGCCGACGAGGCGGCCGACAAGGCGCTCAAGAAGCTGCTCAAGGGACTGTCCAGCGATCAGACGGTGAGCGTGATTCGCGCCTTCACCTACTTCTCGCACCTGGCCAATCTGGCCGAAGACCGCCACCACATCCGCCGCCGCGCCGTGCACGAGCGCGCCGGCAACACGCAGGAAGGCAGCATCGAGGTGGCACTGGCGCGCCTGCGCTGGGCGGGCATCTCGACGGCCACCGTGGTCGATACGCTGGCCAAGAGTTTCATCTCGCCCGTGCTGACGGCTCACCCCACCGAGGTGCAGCGCCAGAGCATTCTGACGGCCGAGCGCCGCATCGCCCAGTTGCTGGCCGAGCGCGACGATATCCTGATGCGCGCCCAGCTCTACAACAGCGCCAAGGACGCGCTGACCCCACGCGAGCTGACGCGGGTGGAGGCGCAGCTGCGAGCCTGCGTGGCCCAGCTGTGGCAGACGCGGCTGCTGCGTCATTCCAAGCTGACGGTGGCCGACGAGATCGAGAACGCTCTGTCCTATTACGAGGCCACGTTCCTGCAGGAGATCCCCAAGATCTACGAGCAGCTGGAGCAGGAGCTGGGCGAGAAGCTGCCCGAGCAGAGCTTTTTGCGCATGGGTCAATGGATTGGCGGTGATCGCGACGGCAACCCCTTTGTGACGGCCGAGAGTCTGGAGCTGGCCCTGTCGCGCCAGGCCGATGTGGCTCTGCGCCACTATCTGCGCGAGGTGCACTATCTGGGTGGCGAGCTGTCGCTGTCGGCCAATCTGGTGGACATCACGCCCGAGATGCAGGCACTGGCCGATGCTTCGCCCGACCACAATGTGCACCGTAGCGACGAGCCTTATCGCCGGGCGCTGACGGGCATTTATGCGCGGCTGGCCGCGACGCTCAGGCAGCTGACGGGCGGCGAGGCGGCACGCCATGCCGTGGCGCCCCAGAATGCCTATGCGTCGGCCGACGCCTTTCTGGCCGATCTGCAGATCATCGACGACTCGCTGTCGCGCTATCACGGCGATGCCCTGGCGCCGCAGCGCCTGCGCCCGCTGATGCGCGCCGTGCGGGTCTTTGGCTTCTATCTGTCCACGGTGGACCTGCGCCAAAGTTCGGACAAGCATGAGGAAGTGGTGCGCGAGCTGCTCTCGGTCGCCAAGGTCGAGCTCGATTACAGCCTGCTCGAAGAAGACGCCAAATGCGCGCTGCTGGTGCGCCTGCTCGAAGACGCACGACCCTTGCGCGTGATGGGTGCCGACTACGGTGACCACACGCGCAGCGAGCTGGCCATCTTCGAGACCGCCAAGCGCCTGCGCGAGCGCCTGGGCAGCGAGGCGATTCGCCATTGCATCATCAGCCACACCGAGACCGTCAGCGATCTGCTCGAGGTGCTGCTGCTGCAAAAGGAAGTGGGCCTGCTGCGCGGCACGCTGCAGGACGGCGCGCAATGTGATCTCATCGTGGTGCCGCTGTTCGAGACCATCGAGGACCTGCGCAATGCCGCGCCCATCATGCGCCGCTACTACCAGTTGCCCGGCATTGCCGAGCTGGTCCGAAAAAGCGGTGGCGAGCAGGACATCATGCTGGGCTACAGCGACAGCAACAAGGACGGCGGCATCTTCACCAGCAACTGGGAGCTGTACCGGGCCGAGATTGCGCTGGTCGATCTGTTTGATGATCTGGCCGATCACTACGGCATCCGGCTGCGCATGTTCCACGGCCGCGGCGGCACCGTGGGGCGTGGCGGCGGCCCCAGCTACCAGGCCATTCTGGCGCAGCCGCCAGGCACGGTGCGCGGTCAGATCCGCTTGACCGAGCAGGGCGAGGTCATCGCTTCCAAATACGCCAACCCCGAGATCGGACGCCGCAACCTGGAGACCCTGGTGGCCGCCACGCTGGAGGCCACGCTGCTGCAGCCGACCAAGCCGGCGACCAAGGCCTTCCTGGAAGCCGCTGCATTTCTGTCCGAAACCAGCATGGCGGCTTATCGCGCGCTGGTCTACGAGACTCCGGGCTTTACCAATTACTTCTTCAGCAGCACGCCGATTCGCGAGATCGCCGAACTCAATATCGGCTCGCGCCCCGCATCGCGCAAGGCGACTCAGGCCATCGAGGACCTGCGCGCCATTCCCTGGGGCTTCAGCTGGGGCCAGTGCCGGCTGACGCTGCCAGGCTGGTACGGTTTCGGCTCGGCGATCCAGGCCTTCATCCACCGTCCGGGCAAGGATGCCAAGGCGCAACTGGCGCTGCTGCAGAAGATGTACCGCCAGTGGCCGTTCTTCCGCACCTTGCTCTCGAACATGGACATGGTGCTGGCCAAGAGCGACCTGAACCTGGCCTCGCGCTACAGCGAGCTGGTGACCGACACGCGCTTGCGCCGCCGCATCTTCGGCGCGATCGAAGCCGAGTGGCAGAGCACGGTGGAAGCGCTCAACCAGATCACGGGCGACAAGCAGCGCCTGGAGCACAACTCCGCACTGGCGCGCTCCATCCGCCACCGCTTCCCCTATATCGATCCGCTGAACCACCTGCAGGTAGAGCTGGTGCGCCGCTGGCGTGCGGGACAGACTGACGACAGGGTCAAGAACGGCATCCACCTGTCCATCAACGGCATTGCCGCCGGAGTGCGCAACACGGGTTGAGGTCGCTGATGGCAGCTCCTGAATTGGGAGCTTATGTCGCCAATGAATAAAGGGTTTGAAGCAGATAAATGCTTCAAACCCTTTGTTGTTTGGCGCTGTCAGCTATGGAAGTTGAAGAGTCCTCGAACAAGCGCGCTTGCATGGCGAGCCATCCAGCAAGCGCTGTCGCAGTTTCTCGGCCATCACGGCCGGACACGCTGAAGCCGCCGCAGCAGATCACGGAAGATAGGCTGCATCTTTAGGAGCTGCATGCGCCAACGCATAAAGGGTTTGGGGCCAATAAATGCTTCAAACCCTTTGTTGTATGGCGCTACCAGCTATGAAAGTTGAGCTTTAAAACTGGCGTGCTCCAGGCCAGAGGCAGCGAGCAAGCGCCGCCGCGCAGCGAGGCTGCCGTCCCCATCCCGAAGAGAGAGGGGGAAGCGGCGCAGCCGCTCAGGGGGTTAGTGAAGCATTAAGGACCCGGCGGCCTTGCTCTTGCCGGCGCGCGCGGGAGGGTTGCACAGGCCGCACTGGTAGTGGCGCGCATTCTCGTAGGGCTCGGTCACGAACTGGCCCTTGCAGACCGAGCATTGCGTGCGCGTCAGCATCTGCGCATCGACAAACTTCACGAGGCGCCAGGCGCGGGTAAAGGACAGCAGCACCTCGAGTTCGGCCGCCTGGATCTGCTCGGTATAGAGGCGGTAGGCCTTGGTCAGTTGCTCGGCCGAGTCCAGCTCCACGCCCTTGGACAGGTATTCGTAGATGTTGAGGAACAGCGAGCTGTGGATATTTTCCTGCCAGGTCAGAAACCAGTCCGTGGAAAACGGCAACTGGCCCTTGGACGGAGACTTGCCCGAGATTTCCTTGTACAGCCGGATCAGGCGTTCATAAGACAGCGTGGTCTCGGACTCCAGCACCTGCATGCGGGCGCCCATCTCGATGAGCATGGCGGCGCGCTCGATTTGCTTGGATTCGTTCAGAACGCTTTTGGTGGCAGTCTTGGCGGCGGGCATCAATCTCTCCTTAAAACCAGGTAGTCGCTAGCGGGTGCTCAGAGCACTTCGGAGACACGGCTGGCCATCAGGATGTTGGCGTGCAGCGTATTGGTGGCGGCATTGCCGATCTTGTTGCTGCTGTGGTTGGTCAGCAGGCTCCAGACCATTTCGTCGTCGGCGCGGAAGCTGGCCAGCAAGGTGTTGCGCGATGCCAGCTTGAGCACCTGGGCCGAAGACAGCGAGCCCAGCAGGTCGCAGGACTCTTCGTTCAGACCCAGACGGAACACGGCCTCGGCCTTGTCCTGGCGGATCAGGGTCTGGGCCAGCATCAGATAGGTGAGGTTGGCTTCGCGGATCTCGGCAAGCAGTTGTTCGTTGTTCATGGGTCCAGTCCTTTCAATCTCGACAGACCGTCACGGCGCACACAAACAAGACGTTAAAAGTGTTTCGATCTGTTGAAATGAATTGTGTTTCAAGCCCTGATCGAACTGAAGTCGGGGAGCGTCGGTATCGCCGGTCTGGTTTCACAGGCAGGCATGTAGGATTTCCCTTACTGCCTTGCCGTCCTTCGGGATGACTCGGAGTGCCGGGTGGGGGCTGACATTGCGTCAGGCCGGATTCCACTGGTGCATGTATTGTGAATCTGTCCGGAAGATGACAAACGAGCAAATAGGCGGCTTTTTATTCGGTATCTGATCGCCTATGAAAAAAAGGCCGCTGGGATTTCCTGTGATAGCGGCCCGGATCCGGGTTGCCAAGCTGCATCGACATGCGAGTGCGGACATGGGCCTCGGCCATTTCGCCAAGGCCCGGAGCGCCGAGAAGCAATGGGCCTGGTCTGGTCTGGCTTGGCGCTGAGCAAGCGCGCCGCACCGCGCTTGCGCCTGTCTACGGTGATCACGGTGCGCTCTGTCCGTGGCCCAGGGAGTGAACCCAGCAAACGCGGGGGAGCGTGCCTGTTCACAGCCGGTGCCTGACGCGACACCGGCATATGGCAGCTCAGCCTCGCTCGGCCGGGCGGGAGGGCTGGCTGCACCACTCGCTCCAGCTGCCGGCAAACAAGGCTGTGGGCGCAAAGCCGGCAATGCGCATGGCCAGCACATTGGGCGTGGCACTGACACCGCTGCCGCACTGGTGCACCACGCTGGCGGGATCGCGTCCGGCCAGCAACTGATCAAACTCGGCTTTGAGCAGCGCTGCGGGCTTGAAGCGTCCATCGGCCGCGATATTGCTGCCGAACGGGCGGTTCAGCGCGCCCGGAATATGGCCTGCCACGGGGTCCAGGGGCTCGACCTCGCCGCGGTAGCGGGCCGGGGCCCGGGCATCAATGAGGGTCTGGGTGGCCTGGCCCAGGTCGGCCTCGACCTGGCCTACGGTCTTGAGTGTCTCCAGCGGCTGGCCCAGTTCAAAGTTGGACTGGAAATGGCGGGGCTCTTCCCCGCTGCCCACCGCCTGGCCGGCCGCCTGCCAGGCTTGCAGTCCACCATCGAGGACCGCCACGGCATCGTGGCCGGCCCAGCGCAGCATCCACCACAGGCGACCGCAGTAATTGGCGGCGTTGCGGTCATAGACCACGGCCTGCATATTGTTGGCAAAGCCTATGGACGACAGCCAGGCGGAAAAGCGCTCGCGCGTGGGCAGGGGGTGGCGGCCGCCGGAGGCCGATTGCACGCTGGTGGCGACCTGGCCGTCTTCGCCGGGTGCTCCGTGCGGTGCGCTGAGGTCTTTGTCCAGATCGGCGAACAGGGCGCCATCGATATGGACCTGCAGATATTGCTCGCGGCCGGCAGGCGGATTCATGAGGTCAAAGCTGCAGTCAAACACCATCAAGGGCTTGCCGCTGGCCTTGAGCCGGGCCAGTTCTTCGACGGAAATCAGGGTGTTGTAGTGCTCGGGCGCCGAGTGGTTCATGGCTTGCTGCTCCAAAGATTGAACGGCTGCAGACGGCATGGCGTGCAGTCTTGCGGCATGCAGACCATTATGCGATCGGGTCGCAGCGCCTGAGCCCTGCAGGCTTCATTGTTTGGATATGGCAAGCCGCGCAGATCCGGCGTGGACTGCGCGGCAGGCTGGGGCTGCTGACGTGCATGGCGAAGGCGCCAAGCACCGCTGCCATGGCTAGCCCCTGGAGCGCAAGGCGGTTGCTGCGGCTCCGCTGGCGACGATGAGCACAATGCCCAGCCAGCCGATCAGAGGGATGCTTTCGCCGAACAGCACCAGGCTGAGCAGGGCGGCAAACACAATGCCCGAGTACTGCAGATTGGCGACGACCAGGGTGTTGCTCTTGCTGCCGGCCGAGGCATAGGCTTTGGTCATGCAGACCTGGGCCACGGCGGCCAGCACGCCCACGGGCAGCAGCCACAGAGCGCTCCAGCCGGGGAAGGGCGAGATGCCGGTGAACAGCATGGTGATGCCGCCGGCAATGGCCGATCCCACCGAGAAATAGAACACCACGCGGGTTTCAGGTTCGCCCAGGCGCGACAGGGTGGTCACCTGCATATAGGCCATGGCCGCAAACATGCCGCCAAACAGGCCGCCGAGTGCGGCCACCCATTCGCTGGCCGGGGCGCTGGTCGGGCGCAGCACCAGCAGCACGCCGACAAAGCCCGCCACCACCGTGGACACCAGGCCCCAGGGAAAGGGCGGAATGGCGCGGCGGGTTTCGGGCTCGGCCGCATAGGATTTGCGCAGCGTGTGGCGCATCCACAGGCCCTGGGCGATGAGAAACACCGCCATCCAGATGCTGCTCATGGAGTTGAGCGTGGTGGCCGTGGCCAGCGGCAGATGGCCGATGGCGTAGAACCAGGCACCCATGGAGATCACGCCGACAAAGCTGCGCCAGGCATGCTCGCGCGAGTACTGGGTGGTCAGCGTCACGCCGCTGCGCCTGGCCAGCCAGACCAGCAGCGCCATGCTGACCAGGCCGCGGTAGAACACGATCTCCGCCGCATTGAAGTCCTGGGAGGCAAACTTCACACACACACTCATGACCGCAAAAATCAACGCGGCCAACACCATCCACAGGGCTTGCATATCTCACTCAATTCAGCATAAAAAATAGCTGCTGTGCTTATGGGGTAAGCGATAGCAGCTATCAGTCTTGAGGCTTACCTCATTCAGCGTTGGGGGACGCTGTCGCCCATGATGCGGCGATACCACTCATGGAAATGTTGCATGCCGTCTTCCATGGGGCTCTGATAGGGGCCGACCTCGTTGTCGCCGCGTTCATAAAGCGCCCTGCGGCCGCCGTCCATGCGCTCGGCGATCTCGTCGTCCTCGATGCAGGTTTCCATGTAGGCGGCCTTCTGGGCCTGCACGAACTCGGGCTCGAAGGCGGCGATTTCCTCAGGGTAGAAGAACTCCACCACATTCAGCGTCCGGTCCACGGCCAGCGGGTGCAGGGTCGAGACGGTCAGCACATGCGGATACCACTCCACCATGATGTGGGGGTAGTAGGTCAGCCAGATGGCGCCGCGATCGGGCAGCTCGCCGTTGCGGTAGGCCAGCAGCACCTCGTGCCACTTCTTGTAGATGTCCGAGCCCGGGTTGCCGAAGCCGGGGGCCACGCCCACGGTCTGCACCGAGTACTCGCTGGCGAATTCCCACTTCAGATCGTCGCAGGTGACGAAGTTGCCCAGACCGGGGTGGAAGGGGCCGACGTGATAGTCCTCCAGATAGACCTCGATAAAGGTCTTCCAGTTGTAGTTGCACTCGTGCATCTCGACATGGTCGAGCACGAAGCCGTCGAACTGAAGCTGCTCGCGCAGCTTCATGCCGGCCAGATCGGCCTCTATGTCGCGGCCGTTGTCCTCGAACAGCAGTCCGTTCCACTCGCGCAGACGGTAGTTGTTGAGGTTCAGGCAGGGGTCGTGGCTGAAATGCGGGGCGCCCAGCAGCTCACCGCTGGTGCTGTAGGTCCAGCGGTGCAGCGGGCAGACGATATTGCCTCCGGCATGGCCCTTGCCTTCGGACAGCAGATTGCCGCGCCCCTTGAGCATCACCGCCTGGCGGTGGCGGCAGACGTTGGAGATCAGCTCGATTTCACCTTTGGCATTGCGTACCAGCGCCCGCCCCTCTTTTTCCTGAGGCAGGGCGTAGTAGTCGCCTATCTCGGGAACGGCCAGCTGGTGACCCACGTAGCGCGGGCCGCGCTTGAAAATCGTTTCCAACTCACGCTGGAACAGCGCCTCGTCGAAATAACTTGAAACTGGTAGTTGGCTTGCGGCCTGCTGCAGTTGAAGACTTAAATCAGTCATGGATGACCTGACCTAAAGACTCCCCACAGGGAGGGTGCACGTGCGCACACGGTAAAAAACGAAACCGGCCTTGTCTGGACACGGGCCTCAGGCAATGGACGGTGGCGCATGGCCAGCCGACTCGTTTGCCCGACCGGATGACCAGGCACGTGGCCGGCTTGACGGGAATGGGATTATAGGCTGTGGGGTTATTTCCGTTTTTCTGGTACGTGTATTGACGTTATTTCGACGTTGTAGCGAAGGATCCTGTCAGCAAGCTGCCAGCCGTCCGCAAACCGTGGCAGGTCGTCAAAAAGGCTGGTGCGGACGGCATCGACCTGACCGGAAGTCACAGCCAAGACATCTCCCGCCTGCCGGCTTTGCGGGCATTGCACGCCAATGGTGCAGGGGCGCCTAAAATCGTCGTTTTCGTCCAACATAGCCCACACCATCCATGCCCAAGGCCGCTGCCGCCAAAAAATCCGAACAGCCTGTCAGCTATGAAGCTGCTTTGCAGGAGCTGGAACAACTGATTGCGCAGATCGAATCGGGTCAGCTTCCGCTGGAGCAGATGCTCAGCGGCTACCAGCGTGCGGCCGAGCTGCTGGGTTTTTGCCGCAGCCAGCTCGAAGCCGTGCAGGAGCAGGTCAAGGTACTGGACGAAGGCAAGCTGTCCGCCTGGACCCAGGACTGATCCCGGCGTCCGCGCTTTTTGCCTTGAAGATGCAGCCCATGAATGAATCAATGATTGCCGAACCATCGACGCCTTTGAACGAGGGCAAGCCTGCCCTGGATTTTTCCGTCTGGATGCAGGAGCGACTGGCGCGCACCGAAGATGCGCTGTCGCGCTGGGTGGGCATCAATGCACCTGCGGGCCTGGGCGAGGCCATGCGCTACGCCGTGCTCGATGGCGGCAAGCGCTTGCGACCGCTGCTGGTCTGGGCGGCCGCCGAGGCGGTGGGCGGTCTGGCTGCGGCCACGCTGCGCGCAGGTTGTGCCGTAGAACTGATTCACGCTTATTCCCTGGTGCACGACGACATGCCCTGCATGGACAATGACACCATGCGCCGTGGCAAGCCCACCGTGCATGTGCAGTTTGGCGAAGCCTCGGCCCTGCTGGCCGGCGATGCCCTGCAGGCCCTGGCGTTCGAGTTGTTGCTGCCTGACGACGACGGCATTCCCTGCTCCATGCAGGCCAAGCTGTGCCGCCTGCTTGGCGCAGCGGCGGGCAGCCAGGGCATGGCCGGCGGCCAGGCCATTGACCTGGCCAGCGTGGGCAAGCAACTGAGCGAGGCGCAGTTGCGCGAGATGCACCGTCTCAAGACCGGTGCGCTGCTGTTGGGCAGCGTGCTCATGGGGGCCGCCTGCAATGCACAGACCGATGCCCGGGCACTGGCCGCGCTGACCGACTATGGCCAGGCACTGGGCGTGGCCTTCCAGGTGGTGGACGACATTCTGGATGTGGTGGCCGACTCCGCAACGCTGGGCAAGACGGCCGGCAAGGATGCGGCCAATGACAAGCCCACTTTTGTGTCGCTGCTGGGGCTGGAGGCGGCAAGAGCCCATGCCGAGCAGTTGCGCCAGCAGGCTCACGCCGCCTTGACGCGCAGCGGTCTGGCCGACACCCAGGCCCTGGCCGCACTGGCCGATATGGTTGTGCAGCGCACCCACTGAAATTTAATAGAGAAGCCCTGTAATCCAGTATTGGTAAACACTAGCAGCTATTAAAAATATAGAACATGTCCACGAATACTTCTTCCCTGCTGCACAGCATCAACGATCCCGCAGATATGCGCGGCCTCTCGCGCTCCCAGCTCAAAAGCCTGGCCGCAGAGCTGCGCACCTATGTGATCGACAGCGTTTCCAGGACTGGCGGGCACCTCAGTTCCAATCTGGGGACGGTGGAGTTGACCGTGGCGCTGCACTCGGTGTTCAACACGCCCTATGACCGCATCGTCTGGGATGTGGGTCATCAGACTTATCCGCACAAGATATTGACTGGCCGCCGTGATCGCATGGGCACGCTGCGCCAGTTCGGCGGCCTGTCCGGCTTTCCCCAGCGGGCCGAGAGCGAATACGACACCTTTGGCACGGCGCACTCGTCGACCAGCATCTCTGCTGCGCTGGGCATGGCTTTGGCCGCCAAGCAAAAAGGTGAAGACCGGCGGGCCATTGCCGTGATCGGTGACGGCGCGATGACGGCCGGCATGGCTTTCGAGGCGCTGAACAACGGCGGCGTGCATGACGCCAACCTGCTGGTCATCCTCAATGACAACGACATGAGCATCAGCCCGCCCGTGGGCGCGCTCAATCGCTATCTGGCCCAGCTGATGAGCGGCCAGTTCTACGCCAAGGCCCGTGATGTGGGCAAGAGCGTCCTGAAGCAGGTGCCGCCCCTGTTGGAGCTGGCCAAGCGTCTGGAACAGCAGGCCAAGGGCATGGTCGTGCCTGCCACCATGTTCGAGCAATTCGGCTTCAACTACATCGGTCCCATTGATGGCCATGATCTCGATTCGCTGATTCCCACGCTGGAGAATATCAAGGGTCTCAAGGGGCCTCAGTTTCTGCATGTGGTTACCAAGAAAGGCCAGGGCTACAAGCTGGCCGAGGCCGACCCCGTGGCCTATCACGGCCCCGGGAAATTCGACCCGGCGGTCGGTCTGGTCAAGCCAGCCACGCCTGCCAAGCAGACCTTCACCCAGGTGTTTGGTCACTGGCTCTGCGATATGGCGGCCAAGGACCAGCGTCTGGTCGGCATCACACCCGCCATGCGCGAGGGTTCGGGCATGGTGGAGTTCCACAAGCGCTTTCCCGGCCGCTATTACGACGTGGGCATCGCCGAGCAGCATGCAGTCACTTTCGCCGGCGGTATGGCCTGCGAAGGCGTCAAGCCCGTGGTGGCCATCTATTCCACTTTCTTGCAGCGTGCCTATGACCAGCTGATCCACGACGTTGCGCTGCAGAACCTGCCTGTGGTGTTTGCGCTGGACCGCGCCGGTCTGGTGGGCGCCGACGGTGCCACACACGCTGGCGCTTACGACATCGCCTTTGTGCGCTGCATTCCCAATATGAGCATGGCCTGCCCGGCGGACGAACGTGAAACGCGCCAGTTGCTGACCACGGCCTATGAGCAGGATCACCCTGTCTGCGTGCGCTACCCGCGCGGCGCCGGGGTGGGCGTGACTCCGCTTGACAGCCTGGAAGGCCTGCCCTTTGGCAAGGGCGAGATGCGCCGTGAGTCGGCCTCCAAAAAGGTGGCGATTCTGGCCTTCGGCAGCTTGCTGTACCCGGCCTTGCAGGCTGCCGAAGCCTTGGATGCCAGCGTGGCCAATATGCGCTGGGCCAAGCCTCTCGATGAAGAGCTGTTGCTCCAGATCGCTGCAGATCATGAGCTCATCGTCACGCTGGAAGAAGGCTGTGTCATGGGCGGCGCTGGCAGTGCCGTCATGGAGAGCCTTGCCGCCCATGGCCTGAGCAAGAGCGTGCTGCAGCTGGGGCTGCCCGACGAGTTCATCGAGCATGGCGACCCCGCCAAGCTGCTTGCGCTGCAGGGGCTGGATGCGGCAGGCATCGAGGCCTCCATCCGAAAGCGTCTGGCTGCGGGCTGAGGCGACAGGGACATCGTTTACGCAAAACGGGTTCAGGCAGATGCACGCTCCAGATGGGGCAGGCCGTTGCTGCATCCTTGTTTGCGTAAGTCCTGATGGACTGAAACCAGGCCCTTCATCGAAGGGCCTTTTTCTTTGCTTGTCGTCAAGAAAACTGACGGCAACCGCGAATCGCCACACGGCCGGCGTCTGCGTTTCTAGAATGCCTGTGGCTGCCGGCCTGTGATCAGGCTGTTGCAGCCGGCTTTGCAATGGACAACTACTAGCGGAGAAATATTCATGGATCGTCGCTCACTCGTCAAACATGTGGGCATGGCTGGTGTGCTGGCAGCGGGCGTGGCTCCTGCGGTGCGCAGTCAGGAAGTGCTGCGCTGGCGCTTGGTGACGAGTTTTCCCAAAGTCCTTGACGCCATTTCTGGCGGAGCAGAAAAATTTGCCCAATCTCTGCGCTTCATGTCCGGTGGGCAGATCGAGGTCAGCGTGCACTCTGCAGGTGAGCTGATGCCTGCCTTTGGCGTGATGGAGGGGGTGCAGAACGGCTCGGTCGAAATGGCTTTGACCGCTCCCTACTATTTCACCGACAAGGACTATTGCTTTGCACTGGGCTGCGCCGTGCCCTTTGGTCTGACGGCGCGGCAGATGGATGCCTGGATGGAGTGGGGCGGCGGGCGCAAGCTCATGGATGATTTCTACGCCCAGTACAACATCAAGAGTCTGAGTGCCGGCAACACCGGCACGCAGATGGGGGGCTGGTACCGCAAGGAAATCAGGACCGTGCAGGATCTGCATGGTCTGCGCATGCGCGCTGGCGGCGGCTTGCTGGGTGATGCGCTGCAAAAGCTGGGCGTGCAGGCCGTCAACATGCCCATTGCCGATGCGCAGCAGGCGCTGGAAAAGAACCGCCTCGATGCGGTGGAGTTCGTCGGCCCTTATGACGACCAGAAGCTGGGCTTCGGCAAGATCGCGCCTTACTACTACTATCCGGGCTGGTGGGAGGGCGGTGCAGAGCTGGCCTATTTCATCAATGCCAAGGCCTTTGTGGCCCTGACGCCCGAACTGCGCGCCATGGTGGAGGCCGCAGCGGCGCTGGCCGCCAAGGATCTGACTGCCAAGTACCTGGCGTACAACCCCGCAGCGCTCAAGAAGCTGCTCAGCGAACGCGTGCAACTGCGAGCCTTTCCGCGCGAGCTCATGGATGCGGGGTTCAAGGCCGTGATGGCCACCATGGCCGAGCATGAGGGCAGGTCGGCGCAGTTCAAGAAAATTCACAGAAGCATGCGCGGATTTCAGCACGACCAGTTGCTCTGGGATCGTTTCTCCGAGTTCCGCTATGCCAGCTATATGAGTGCGGTACGTCTGTAGTGATTGATTATTTTCAATTGGGCGCGCATCACTAGGTAGAACTTCTTAAGCGAACGGTCACTTTTTAGCGCTTGCGAAACGGTTGGCTCGTGTACATTTTGTGCCTGTTGCATAAAACAAGCTGGCATAGATCAGTGGTCTGTATCAGCTCAATTCGTTCCTCAAGGAGACTAAAGTGGATCGTCGTTCCATTCTGAAAAATGCCGGTATCGCCGGCGTTCTGGCCGCGGGTGCAGCACCTGCTGTTCACGCCCAGGCCGCTGTGCGCTGGCGCCTGGCCTCCAGCTTCCCCAAGTCGCTGGACACCATCTTCGGCAGTGCTGAAAAGCTGTCGCAACTGGTCAAGGCCATGTCGGGCGGCAAGTTCGAGATTTCGGTGCACCCCGCTGGCGAGCTGATGCCCGCTTTCGGCGTGGTGGATGCGCTGCAGGGCGATACCATTGACATGGCGCAGACCGCTGCCTACTACTTCACCGGCAAGGACCCCATCTTCGCCTTCAGCTGCGCCGTGCCCTTCGGCCTGACCGCACTGCAGATGAACGGCTGGAAGGATCATGGCAACGGCCGCAAGCTCCTTGACGCCTTCTTTGCCAAGTACAACTTCAAGACCGCATCGGCCGGCAACACCACGACCCAGATGGGCGGCTGGTATCGCAAGGAAATCAAGACCGTGGAAGACCTCAAGGGTCTTAAGATGCGTCTGGGCGGCGGCGTGTTCGGCGAGGCCATGGCCAAGCTGGGCGTGGTGGCGCAGAACATGCCCGCAGGCGATGTTTACCAGGCTCTGGAAAAGGGTACGCTGGACGCCGTGGAGTTCGTCGGTCCCTACGACGATGAAAAGCTGGGCTTCAACAAGGTTGCGCCTTACTACTACTACCCCGGCTGGTGGGAAGGCTCTGCCGAGCTGGAGTTCTTCATCAACATCAAGAAGTACAACGCGCTGTCGCCCGAGAACAAGGCGATCCTGGACGCCGCAACCCGCGTGGCTGCCGCCGATATGACCAGCAAGTACCAGGTGTTGAACCCTCAGGCCATCAAGCGCCTGGTGGCCAACAAGACCCAGCTCAAGATGTTCCCCAAGCCTTTGATGGATGCCGGCTTCAAGGCCTCCATGGAGGTGTTTGCCGAGCACGAAGCCAAGTCGCCCGAATTCAAGAAGATCCACCAGGACATGCGCGCCTTCCAGCGCGACCAGATTCTGTGGAACCGCTTCTCCGAGTACCCCTTCAATCAGTACATGGCGACTGCCAAGATCTGATTCCGGTCAGACTCAAGACTGCCGGCGCCATGCGCTGGCTGCAAAAAAAACCGCAGCTTGCTGCGGTTTTTTCATGTGCCCGAAATCATGCGAGCCTGAGTTGAGCGGCTCCTGCGTCAGATAGCGCAAACAGCAAATCTTCCAGGGCTTCGACAGGTGCAGAGCCAAGATCTATGGTCGCTTTCACTCCTCCTGCCAGGACTTGCGGGTCCGACATGAAGTGAACGACCTGCTGCAGCCCCGCTGCATCCGGCTCGTTTTCATCATCTCCATCAAACCAATCGTTGAACCAGTCGATGAGCGCCTTGGAGGCCTTCTCTTCTGTCAGACCTTGCACTTCCAGCGACAGCCAGTCCCAAACAAAGGGCTGCAGCTCCACTGCGGAATCACCGATGCGGAAATAAATGGGTTCGAAATCGAGCCGCGTCTGTGAATCCACTTGTACAGGTTCTGCGCTGTCTTCCGATACGGGGATGACATCGACCCGGCAGGGCAGATTCCATGCACCTTCTGTGGCCAGCGTCCCATCGCTGTTGCGATAGGCCGGCTCCACATAAGAGTCCTGGGCATTGGCGGCCTGTGACAGCAGGTCTGCGTACGGTTGACGGATGGCCGTCAGCAATTCGGCGATGGTCATTGCGGTTTTCTGGGAAAACAGCAAATCTATCACTCGGCAACCTCTGCCCAATGAAAAAGCCCCGACTCTGGCGAGCCGGGGCTGTATCAGCGGAGGGGCGAAGATTTACTTGCTCGCAGGAGCTGCGTTCAGTGAGTCCTGCAGGGCCTTGGCCGGATCATCCGAGCCATAGTCGCCTGCATCGGGTGCGGCCGGGGCAGGCTGGTTGCCTTCGGCAGGGGCCGCTGGCACTGCAGAGCCTTCTTCGCCGCCCTCAGGGGCCCCGAAGGGGTTGTCTGCGCCATAGCCACCGCCAGCATCGTTGAGCTGGTTGAGCATCTCGTCGCCCACCTTGTTCATGTCCACGACCACGGGTTTGTCGAGCGCGCCGGTCACGATGCCGGGGAAGGCGATCAGCACACCCACCATCACGAGCTGAATCAGCACAAAAGGCACGGCACCCTTGTAGATCTGCATGGTGGTGACGGGCTCGATGACCTTGTGCGTGACCTTGTCGACGTACTGCTTGTCCGGAGCGACCGAGCGCAGGAAGAACAGTGCAAAACCGAAGGGCGGATGCATGAACGAGGTCTGCATGTTCACGGCCAGCAGCACGCCGAACCAGATCAGGTCGATGCCCATCTTCTCGGCAACGGGTCCCAGCAACGGCACCACGATGAACGAGAGTTCAAAGTAGTCCAGGAAGAAGGCCAGGAAGAAGATCATGATGTTGACCACGATCAGGAAGCCCACCTGGCCGCCGGGCAGGCTGGTCAGCAGATGCTCCACCCACTTGGGGCCGTCGGCGGCCTGGAACACCAGGCTGAAGGTGGTGGCGCCGATCATGATGAACATCACGAAGCTAGCCAGCTTGGTGGTCGAGGCCAGGGCCTGCTTGAGCAGGTCCATGTTCAGGCGTCGGCGGGCAAAACCCATGACGAGGGCCGCCATGGCTCCCATGGCGCCGCCTTCGGTAGGAGTCGCAATGCCCAGGAAGATGGTGCCCAGCACGAGGAAGATCAGCAGCAGCGGAGGGATCAGCACAAAGGTCACGCGCTCGGCCAGCTTGGACAGCAGGCCCAGCTTGAGGACCCGGTTGAGCGAGGCGATCACAAAGGCGATGAACGTGCCGCCGCACATGGCGGTGACGATTTTCTCGTCAGTGGGTACATCCAGCACTTCCTTGCCCTGCCACCAGGTGTGCAGGTCGGCCATGTGATTGGCCAGGAAGATGGCCACGATGGTCGAGATGCCCATGACCACGGCCAGCGAGGTATAGCCACCGTTGCCATTGGCTTCGCGGTAGATACGTGCCTCCACAGGCAGGGCAGGCACCATCTTGGGCTTGAAGATGGCCAGAATCACCACCCACAGAACATACAGACCCATGAGCATGAAGCCGGGAATGAAGGCGCCCTTGTACATATCGCCCACGCTCTTGCCCAACTGGTCGGCCATCAGAATCAGCACCAGCGAGGGCGGAATGATCTGTGCCAGCGTGCCAGACGCTGCAATCACGCCCGATGACAGACGACGATCATAGCCATAGCGCAGCATGATGGGCAGAGAGATCAGGCCCATGGAAATCACCGAAGCAGCAACCACGCCGGTGGTGGCGGCCAGCAGTGCACCCACAAAGATCACGGCCAGAGCCAGACCGCCGCGGATGGGGCCGAACACCTGGCCGACAGTGTCAAGCAGGTCCTCTGCCATGCCCGAGCGTTCAAGAATCAGGCCCATCAAAGTGAAAAAGGGAACGGCCAGCAAGGTGTCGTTGGCCATGATGCCGATCAGGCGCTGGGGCAGCCAGGCCATCACGGAGGAGGGAAAGACCCCCAGTTCGATGCCCAAAAAGCCGAAGGCCAGGCCTGCTGCCCCCAGGCTGAAGGCCACGGGAAATCCCAGCAGCAAAAAACAGATCAGCCCCGCAAACATGATGGGGGCGTAGTTGGTAGCGATAAATTCCATCGATTGTCTCCCGCTACCGTTATGCCTTGGCCTGGGCGGCCAGCGCCTCAGCCTGCTTGCGATCGGCTTCGGCACGCAGGGCCTCGGCCAGTTCTTCCTCGGCGCTCTTGTCGCTGAGCTTGCCCATGGGGTCGGGGCCGTCGCCGGTCAGGAAGGCAATGCGCTTGATCAGCTCGGAGATGCCCTGCAGCAGCAGCAAGGTGATGCCCACAGGAATCGCCGTCCATACGGGCCAGCGGATCAGCCCGCCGGGGTTGCCCGACATTTCGCCGGACTGGTACATCTGAATCACCACCGGCATGGTCAGCCACAGAATGGTCAGGCATAGCGGGGTGAGAAAGAAGGCAAAGCCGATGATGTCGATCCAGACCTGGGCCTTTTTGGACAGACGGCTGTTGATCACGTCGATGCGCACATGCTCGCGATGCAGCAGGGTGTAGCCCGCAGCAATCAGAAAGGACCATGCGAACAGATACCACTGGACTTCCAGAAAGGCATTGGAGCTGGTGTCAAAGGCCTTGCGAACAATGGCGTTGGCGGCGCTGATGAAGGTGGCGGCAAATATCAGCCAGATGGAATATTTGCCGACAAAGGCGTTGAGCCTGTCGATAGCCCTGGACAGGGCGAGTAAAGCCTGCATGGTGTCTCCAAAAAGTAGGCTGTGTATGCGTCGCGCTGTTGGGGCTGGTAAGCCTCAGGGCGATCTGAGTTTTTGAACCAAACTGGAGATTCTACGGACGCAGGTATGGTGTTTTTTACAAATACGCACGCAAATGTGGCGTCCGAGCGTCAGTTGTGCTTGCTATGCGTACGATAGCTGGAAGTGCACGGCTGGTGCAGCTTAGATGATTGTTTTATTGAGGTATTTTGTATTTTTCATGGGCTTGCTTGCTAGTGTGCGCCTGCTGTCGTGGAGGGCGTTTTCGTGCTGAAACTAGGGCAAATCCGTAGAGAGCCAAACTGCATCAGATCCGGTTCAAGACCTCTTATTTGCTGGCCAGCCGGCGATAGAGCGTGGCCCGGCTCAATCCCAGGTTGCGGGCGGCCAAGGTTACATTCCCGTGAGCCTCCTGCATGGCCTGCTGAATCAGCAGCAACTCGCTGGTGCGTAGCGGTGTGGTCATGGCATTGGCAGATGTTGCCCGACAGGCTGCGCCGGAACCCGGCATGACGGGGGCGCGCAGCAAGGGACCGGCCTGTGCCAGTGCCAGCAGGCGCAGACCGGACCACAGCGGTAGTTGCAGTGGCGCCTCGGGCCGCTGGCGCGCATGTTCGATCAGATGACTCCAGGGCAGGGCCAGCAGCTCATGGCTCTGGATGAGCGAGTCCCCCCCAGGGGCTTGCAGAGGACGCGGCACCAGTTGCCTGGCCACGGTATTGCTGCCCAGCAATCGGCCTTCGGCATCAAATACCATCAGGCCTTCGCCTTCCTGGCCCAGAGGTCCACCGGGCCAGTTCACGCGCAGCAGCAGGGTATGAGGCAGGGCCCGCAGCAATCGATCTTCGATGGCGCGTGCGCAGCGCAGTGCCAACAGCAGCAGTTCGGGGCGCTCGGGTACATCAATGCCGGTGATGTCCAGCATGCCCAGGCACTCGCCCTGAGGGCCGAATACCGGAGCGCCTGCGCAGCTGTAGTCGCGCAGGTCGTCAAAAAAATGCTCCTGCCTGTGCAGCCATACCGGGCTGAGTTCGGCCAGTGTCGCGCCTATGGCCGAGGTGCCCACGCCGCGCTCGGACAGATCCACGCCGACACGGCCTACGGCCAGCGCGCGCAGATCGCTATGGTCGACGGGACCTTGCACTTCAAGTGCCAGTCCCTGGGCATCGGTCAGCAGACAGAAGTAGCGCATGGCGCCCACGGCCGCGACCAGTTGCGTCATGACCGGGCGTGCAGCCTGCAGCAGCAACTGGTGCTTGTCCTGGGCGTGGCGCAGCGCGTGAGGTCCGACGGCCTCGAACTCCACTTTTTGCGCGGGATGACGGCCCTGCGCCACGCAGCGCTGCCACGAGCGCCAGAGCCAGGGAGCCAGGCCAGACGGTGCCAGCGCATGGGATGAGTCCATCGCCAGCAACTGCTGCCTGGCCTGGGCAAGCAGGGAATGGCGTGCACCTGGATGCGCTGCGGCTTGCGCGGAAATGGCGGGGCTGGCGGGCGACATGCGGACTCCGGACAGTGTTTCATTTTGAGAATATCTGTGCGTGTTTCGTCTGGCTTGGGGGTCAACCCTAGCGCCTTGCATGGCGGTAACTGCCCACCATAGAGAGTGCGGTTGTGCTTTGTTACCCAATTCTTCGGATAAAGGCAGGAGGCATCACGATGAATGTTCAGTTCACGGTCAATGGCCGCGCGGCCAGCATTGACGTCCCCCCCAATACCTTGCTGGTGCAGGCGCTGCGTGAACAGCTGCGCCTGACGGGCACCCATGTGGGCTGCGATACCAGCCAGTGCGGAGCCTGCACGGTGCTGGTCAATGGCAAGGCCATCAAGTCCTGCACCATGCTGGCCGTGCAGGCCCAGGGCGCAGAGGTGCAGACCATAGAGGGCATGGCCGCTGCCGATGGAACCATGCATCCCATGCAGGCGGCCTTCAAGCAGTGCCATGGCCTGCAGTGCGGCTTCTGCACGCCCGGCATGGTGATGAGTGCGGTGGATCTGTGCCGCCAGAAGCCTCAGGCCACCGATGCCGAGATCCGCGAACTGCTCGAAGGCAATATCTGCCGCTGCACGGGCTACCAGAACATCGTCGCTGCCGTCAAAGTGGGTCGCGACGGCATGAGCGCCAGCTGAGCCGCGCATCACAACTAGAAGAGGAGACACACCATGGGTGCATCTGACTTTTCCAAGCTGCCGCATATCGGCGAAGCCGTTCTGCGCCGCGAGGATGATCGCTTTCTGACCGGCGCAGGCCAGTACACGGACGACATCACGCTGGGCGCGCAGGCCTATGCGGTATTTGTGCGCTCGCCCCATGCCCACGCGAGGCTGCGCAGCGTCAACGTGGATGCCGCCAAGGCGGCGCCAGGCGTGGTCGGCGTGCTCACGGGCGCCGATGTGGCGGCCGCCGGCATCAACGGCCTGCCCTGCGGCTGGCTGATCACCAGCACCAATGGCGAGCCCATGAAGGAGCCGCCGCACCCGATCCTGGCCCTCGATACCGTGCGCTATGTGGGCGACCAGGTGGCCATGGTGGTTGCCGAGACCCTGCAGCAGGCACGCGATGCGGCCGAGCTGGTGGAGGTCGATTACGCGGTGCTGCCTGCGGTCGTGAACGTGGCCGATGCGGCGGGTGGCAAAAAGCCCGGCGCCGTGGTTCACGATATCGCTCCCGACAACCGCTGCTACCAGTGGGCGATAGGCGACAAGGCAGCCGTGGATGCCGTGTTTGCGGGCGCGGCCCATGTGACGCGGCTGGATCTGGTCAACAACCGGCTGATCCCCAATGCCATGGAGCCGCGCGTGGCCATCGGCAGCTACAACCGCGCCATGGATGAGTACACACTGTACGTGGCCAACCAGAACCCGCATGTGGAGCGGCTGCTGATGACGGCTTTCGTCATGGGCCTGCCCGAGAGCAAGGTGCGCGTGATTGCTCCCGATGTGGGCGGCGGCTTCGGCTCCAAGATCTTTCTGTATGCCGAGGATGTTTGCCTGACCTGGGCGGCCAAGAAGCTCAACCGCAATATCAAGTGGACGGCCGATCGCAGCGAGTCCTTTCTGACCGATGCGCATGGCCGCGACCATGTCAGCCATGCCGAGATGGCCATGGACGCCGATGGCAAGTTCCTCGCCATGCGCGTGCACACCGATGCGAACCTGGGCGCCTATCTGTCCACCTTTGCCAGCGCCGTTCCGACGATTCTTTACGCAACGCTGCTGGCGGGGCAGTACACCACGCCGCAAATCCATATCGAGGTCGATGCCTGGTTCACCAACACTTCGCCCGTGGATGCCTACCGGGGTGCAGGCCGCCCCGAGGCCACTTATCTGCTTGAGCGCCTGGTCAGCCGCTGTGCCTGGGAGATGAATCTGTCCCAGGCGGAGATCCGGCGCCGCAACTTCATCACCAGCTTTCCCTATCAGACGCCAGTGGCGCTGCAGTACGACACCGGCGACTACAAGGCCTGCATGGATCAGGCCGAGCAACTGGCCGATGTGGCGGGCTTTGCGACCAGGCGCGCAGCCAGCGAGGCCAAAGGACTCAAGCGCGGCCTGGGCTACAGCAGCTACATCGAGGCCTGTGGCCTTGCTCCCAGCAATATTGCCGGGGCGCTAGGCGCTCGTGCCGGTCTGTTCGAGTGCGGCGAGGTGCGCGTCCATCCCACGGGCAGCGTGACGGTGTTTACGGGCTCGCACAGTCATGGTCAGGGGCATGAGACCACTTTTGCCCAGGTGGTGGCGGCCCGACTGGGCATTCCCGTCGAGCATGTGGAGATCGTCCATGGCGATACGGGCCGCGTGCCCTTTGGCATGGGTACCTATGGCTCGCGCTCCATCAGCGTCGGAGGTGCGGCCATCATGAAGGCGCTGGACAAGATCGAGGCCAAGGCCAAGAAGATTGCCGCCCACCTGATGGAGGCCAGCGATGCAGACATCGATTTCGAGGGAGGCGAGTTCACGGTACGCGGCACCGACAGAAAGCTGCCGTTCGCCCAGATTGCGCTGACGGCCTATGTGCCGCACAACTATCCGCTGGACAAGCTGGAGCCGGGGTTGGACGAGACCGCTTTCTACGACCCCACCAACTTCACTTTCCCGGCCGGCACCTATATCTGCGAGGTTGAGGTGGACCCTGCCACGGGCGTGGTGCGTGTCGACCGCTTCAGTGCCGTGGACGATTTCGGCACCATCATCAACCCCATGATTGTGGAGGGTCAGGTCCATGGCGGACTGGCCCAGGGCATAGGCCAGGCGCTGCTGGAGAATTGCGTCTACGACCGTGACTCGGGTCAGTTGCTGACCGGCAGCTTCATGGACTACGCCATGCCCCGCGCCGACGATCTGCCCGACTTCAAGCTGGGTACGGTCTGCACGCCATGCACCCATAACCCGCTGGGTACCAAGGGCTGCGGCGAGGCCGGGGCCATAGGCTCGCCGCCAGCCGTGATCAATGCCGTGCTCGATGCCCTGCATTCCCTGGGCGTCAAGGATCTGGACATGCCTGCCAGCCCGCACCGCGTGTGGGAAGCCATCGATGCTGCACGCCCCTGACTGTGGCCTGAACACACCCGACTGAGAGGAAGAGAGGACAACATATATGTATGCCTTCAGTTATTCCAATCCCCGGACGCTGGATGAGGTGAGCGCTGCCAGCGGGCAGTTTCTGGCCGGCGGCCAGAGCCTGATTCCTTCCATGAAGCTGCGCCTGGCCCAGCCCGGCGCGATTGTGGACCTCAACCAGGTCGATGGTCTGGCGGGAATCCGCGTCAGCGGTGATCAGGTCGAGATCGGCGCCATGACCCGTCATGCCGATGTCGCCGCCAGCCGCGAGGTGCAGCACGCCATTCCCGCGCTGGCCGAACTGGCCGGCGGCATTGGCGATCGGCAGGTGCGCGCGCGCGGCACGATTGGCGGCTCGCTGGCCAACAACGACCCCGCGGCCTGCTATCCCAGTGCGGTGCTGGGTCTGGGTGCCACCGTGCTCACTCAGCGGCGCGAGATTGTGGCCGAGGACTTCTTCCAGGGCATGTACACCACGGCTCTCGAAGAGGGCGAGCTGATCAAGGCCGTGCGCTTTCCTGTGCCCAGAAGGGCCGCCTATATCAAGTTCAAGCAGCCCGCTTCGCGCTTTGCGCTGGTGGGCGTGTTTGTGGCGCAGACGGCGCAGGGCGTGCATGTGGCCGTGACCGGCGCGGGACTATCGGTCTTCCGCCACGCAGGCCTGGAAGCGGCGCTCAACCAGAGTCTCACGGCCGCTTCGGCGGCTGCAGTGCCTATCGACGACAGCGAGCTCAACAGCGATCTGCACGCGAGTGCGCGCTACCGGGCGCAACTGATCAGTGTCCTGACGCAGCGGGCGGTGGATCAACTGCTCTCAGTCTGAGCGGCTTGGCCGCTTTCCCCTCTCTCGCTTCGCGGGAGGGGGCAACAGCCTCGCTGCGGTGCGGCCCTTGCTTGCTGTCTCGTTCTTGTATTTTGAAGAAAAGTGGCTCTGGTCTATATGGATAAAGCGCAGGCAGCTATGAATACTGATGTGAACAGCGCTTTGGAGTCGGTGGATGGGCTGCTGGCCGCCTTGCAGGAGGTGGGCTATTTCGCGGACCGGCGTCTGGCTACGGCCGTGTTTCTGGCGCTCAGGCTTCAGCGGCCCCTGCTGCTGGAGGGCGAGCCGGGCGTTGGCAAGACCTCGCTGGCTCAGGCGCTGTCCCAGGTGCTGGCGCGGCAGCTGATCCGGCTGCAGTGCTATGACGGCCTGGAGCAGCGTGAAGCGCTGTATGAGTGGAATTACGCGGCGCAGCTGCTGCATCTGCGCGCGGCCGAGCTGCGTGGTGCGGCGGAACTGGAAGCTGTCGAGCAGGAGGTCTATCAGCCGCGCTATCTGGTGCGCCGGCCTTTGCTGCAGGCCCTGCAGGCGCCCGCGCCCGGCGCGGTGCTGCTGATTGACGAGGTGGACCGGGCCGACGAGCCTTTCGAGGCCTTTTTGCTCGAGTATCTGGGGGAGTACCAGGTCAGCATTCCCGAGCTGGGAGTCATCAAGGCTCAGGTGCCGCCGGTCACCATTCTTACCAGCAATCGCACGCGTGATCTGCATGACGCGGTCAAGCGCCGCTGCCTCTATCATTGGCTGGACTATCCCGATCGCGAGCGCGAGCTGGCCATTGTCCAGTCCAAGGTGCCTGAGGCCGCAGCGGCCTTGACCGAGCAGATCGCGCGCTTTGTGGACCGGCTGCGCAGCCGCCCGTTTGCCGATGCCTTCGAGCGCACGCCCGGCATTGCCGAAAGCGTGGAGTGGGCCAAGGCGCTGGTGGCGCTCGACACCCTGGTCATAGACCCCGAGCTGGTGCACGAGACGGCGGGCATTCTGTTCAAGCAGCGCGAGGACGTGGCCGCGCTCACGCCAGAGCGTCTGCAGCAATTGCTGGAGCCCGATGCCACAGCCTGAACTGCAGGCGCAGGCGCCAGCCCGTTCCGCAAGCGTGAGCTGGTGGGGCGATGCGCGCAGCGGCAAGCTGCCCATCAATCTGCTGGGGTTTGGCCGCGCGCTGCGCCGCGCGGGGCTCGCGGTGGATGCCGAGCGTCTGGCGCTGGCCCAGCAAGGCCTGATGCTGGTGGGCATGAACCGCGAGGACGTGGCCGCCGCGCTGGAGGCCGTGCTGGTGTCGCGTGAACAGGATCTGGCGGTCTTTCGCGAGCTGTTCGCGGCCTACTTTCGCAATCCCGAGGTGGCGCAGCAGCTTCTGAGCCAGTTGTTGCCGGGCGCGCCTGAGGCTGCCAGGCCGCGTCACAGGCCGCGTGTTCAGGAGGCCTTGTCGGCGATTCGCGCCGCACAGCAAAAGACCGCGAGCGAGGAGTTGACGCTGGATGCCGCCATGTCGGCCAGCGACCGGCGCAGGCTGCAACACGCGGATTTCAACCAACTCAGTGCCAGCGAGTACCGCCTGGTGCAGCAGCTGGCGCGCGATATCCGCTTGCCGCTGCCAAGCTATCGCAGTCGCAGAAGCGAGCTGCGCGCCTCGGGGCTGCGCGTGCACTGGCCCGCCAGTCTGAAGGCGGCGGCAGCCACGGGCGGCGAGCTGGCAAGTCTCAAATGGCGCAGGCGCAAGCGGCTGCCCATGCCCTGGCTGGCACTGGTCGATGTCTCGGGCTCCATGGAGCGCTATGTGCGTCTGCTGCTGGCATTTCTGCACCAGGCCACCAGCCCCCGGCGCTATCCGCAGCTGCGCCGCCATGTCTACAGCATGGGAACCGGCCTGCAGGAGCTGAACCGGGCTTTTGCCCACAGCGACCCCGATGCCATGCTGGCCCAGCTCAATCACGACATCGACGATTTCGGCGGCGGTACCTGCCTGGGAGAGTGCCTGGCACAGCTGCGCCGACAGGGGGCGCGCCATCTGGTGGGGCGGCGTACCCTGGTGCTGCTGGTCAGCGACGGGCTGGATACCGGCGACAGTGCGCTGCTGGAGCGGGAGCTGCAGTGGCTGGCCCGGCACAGTACGCGCATTGTCTGGCTCAACCCCTTGTTGCGTTTTGACGGGTATGCCCCGCTGGCCAAAGGCGCGCAGGTACTGCATCGTCACAGCCATGCCATGCTGGCCGTGCACAACCTGCAGTCGTTGCAGCAACTGGCTGCCCATCTGGCGAAGCTGCTGCAACTGCCACACCGAGATTGAAAAGGAGAACACCATGGAAATGCATGCCAGCCGTCCTCTTGCCGTGAGCCAGCAGCAGGCCTGGGAGGCGCTCAACGATCCGCAAACCTTGCAGCAATGCCTGGCCGGCTGCGAGAAGTTTGAGGATGCGGGCGATGGCTCCTATGCGGTGATCATGTCCGTGAAGATCGGTCCGGTATCGGCCAAGTTCAACGGCCGGGTCACGCTGTCGGACGTGCAGCCGCCCAAGAGCTACACGATTGCCTTTGAAGGGCAGGGCGGTGTGGCCGGCTTTGGCAAGGGCCAGGCCAAGGTGGATCTGACGCCCATCGATGCAGGGCATTGCGAGCTGCAGTACGAGGTGCAGGCCCAGGTCGGCGGCAAGATTGCCCAGCTGGGCCAGCGCCTGATCGACGGTGCGGCCAAGAGCATGGCCGAGGACTTCTTTGCGCGCTTCGAGGCCTTGATGCAGCAGCGCTACCCGAGCGAGCAACCCGAAGAGGAAGGCGGTGCGGAGGAGCCGGATACACGCTCCTGGGAACACGACGCGGCCTCCACCAGCTACGCGCCGCTGGATGCCACACCATCGGCGCCGCCGCGCGAATCGTCCGGCATCCCCGTCTGGGCCTGGGGCCTGGGGGCTGTCATCGTGCTGGGCGCGCTCTGGCTGCTGACTCGTTGACCAGCGCATGAATAAAAAAAGCCCCTGAGCCTGAGGCCAGGGGCTTGGTGCAGGTAGCCAAACCTTACTGAGGCTGGGCGTGGAAAGCCTTGTTGGCAATCTTCCAGCCCTGCTCGGTCTTGAGCAGCACAAAGTAGTCGGTGAAGGTCACGGCACCGTGGTAGAGCGTGACCTTGGCCATGGCGGCCGTGCCCACGATGTCAAGGGAGTCGATGACGCGGCGACGCGTGGCTTCGTCGGCAGCGGGCGTGTTCTTGAAGCGCTGGCAATAGAAGTCCAGGTCCCAGGAGGTCAGCGGGCCTTCGCGCACGGACTCCAGCCGGGCCGTGGGCATGAAGGCTGCGCGCATATGCTCGGCATTGTCTTCGGCATGGCCGCGCAAATACAGCTCCAGCGGCACGCGCACGGCGGCTTCTTCGGGGTGATTGGTCAGGCGTTCGGTGGTCATATGGGTTTCTCCTTGGAGCCGGATTCCCTGCGCCGCATGGCGGACGCAGCAAGGGGCAGTGTCAGCCGCCAAGCATGAGGCCTGAAAAAGCCGTCATTGCTGCTATGAAAGTCAGCACTGTTTAAGTCTCCGAATACGGAACTTCAGCAGGTAAACCCAAGGTAAAGCGGGGGTAAATGCTGGCAAAGCCGGCGCTGCCTGACCCGGGGTTTGATTGCAACTGGATACCATTGGCGCCAATTCAGGCTCGAAATTCCTGCGCTCAACCATGTCCAGCTCATCCAAATTGCACCCCAATCGTCATTCTTTACAGCAGGGCAAGGTCCGGCCCGTCTTGCTTGCCAGTGTGGTGCTCGCCCTGGCAGCCGCTGGCGGTGGCTATTGGTGGTATGCGCAAAAACAGGGTGCAAGCGGCGATACGTCTGCGTCTGCAGCTCCTAAGCAGGGAGCAGGCGGGCCCGGTGCTCGTGCAGGGCGCAATGGTCGCGCAGGGCCGGGCGGCCCCGGCGGCATGAGCCAGGCTCAGCCTGTGAGCGTAGGCCTGGTGGAGCAGCGCGACATGCGCGTGCTCGTCAGCGCCATCGGTACGATGAATGCACGCGCCACGGCCGTGGTGCGCGCCAAGGTCTCGGGCGAGCTGCTCAAGCTGCACTTCAAGGAGGGGGACGAGGTCAAGGCAGGTCAGTTGCTGGCCGAGATCGACCCGCGCAGCTTTGCGGCTTCGCTGGCGCAGGTGCAGGGCTCTCTGGCACGCGACCAGGCCCAGCTCAAGAATGCCCAGCTCGATCTGCAGCGCTACAAGGAACTGCAGGCCCAGGACTCGATTGCCCGCCAGCAGGTCGATACCCAGGCCGCGCTGGTGCGCCAGCTGCAGGGCACGGTGGCGGCCGACCAGGGTCAGGTCGATGCGGCCAAGCTGCAGCTGAGCTATACCAGGATCACGGCTCCCATCTCGGGCCGCCTCGGCCTGCGCCAGGCCGACCTCGGCAACGTGGTCAACCCTTCCGATACCAACGGACTGGTGACAATCTCCCAGATTCGCCCCATCGATGCCGTTTTCTCCATCCCCGAAGCCCATGTCGGGACGCTGGCCCAGCAACTGCGCGAGGGCAAGCTCATGCCCGTAGAGCTCTGGGATCGCGAGCAAAAGCAGATGCTGGCCAAGGGCCAGCTCAATGCGCTGGACAACACCATCGACACGACCACGGGCACGGTCAAGGCCAAGGCCTCGTTTGACAACGCCGAGCGCAAGCTGTTCGCGAATCAGTTCGTCAACGTCAAGCTGCAGCTGCGCCAGATCGATCAGGCGCTGGTCGTGCCCGCGAATGCGGTGCAGAACAACTTTGTCTATCTGGTCAAGCCCGACAACACGGTCACCCAGCGCAAGATCACCGTGGGGGTGACGGACGGTGACTATGTCAGCGTGCGCGGCGAGCTGGAGCCCGGCGACAAGGTGGTGACCGACGGCATTGACCGCCTGCGCGAAGGCGCGCAGGTGACGGTGGTGGACTCCGAAAAGGTCAAGAAGGTCGACCAGGCCGTGCAGGATGCCGCCAACCAGCCGCGCGGCATGATGCGCAACCTCAGTCCCGAGCAGCGTGAAAAAGTCTCCAAGATGACGCCCGAGGAACGCAAGGAGTTCTTCCAGAAGCTGCGCGCCGAGCGTGGTGCCAATGGCGGCAATGCGGGCCCAGGCCAGGGACCTCGCGGCGCGGACGCCCGTGGCGATCAGCCGCGCGAGGCGCAGGGCAGTCCCTCCAAGCCGGACCCCAAGGCAGAAGCCAAGCCGGAGGCTGCGAACGAGGCCAGGCCTCAGGCCGGCGCCGAGCGTGGTGAAGGCGGCGAGGCTCGCACGGAAAGATCCGAGGGTCGGGGTGAGCGCCCCCAGCTGACTCCCGAGCAGCGCGCCAAGCTGGAGGCCCTGTCGCCCGAAGAGCGCCGCGCTTTCTTCCAGAAGCTGCGCGCTGAGCGCGAAGCCAATGGCCAGACCGGTACGGCAGCCGGTGGCACGGGTCGCTGAGCATAGTCAGAGCCTGCGGCCATCATGAATCTCTCGCGCCTCTTCATTCTCAGGCCCATCGCCACCAGCTTGCTGATGGTGGCGGTGCTGATCTCGGGCATTCTTGCCTACCGCCTGCTGCCCATCTCGGCCCTGCCCGAGGTGGACTACCCCACCATACAGGTCACCACGCTCTACCCCGGTGCCAGCCCCGATGTGATGACCTCCAACGTCACGGCACCGTTGGAGCGCCAGTTCGGTCAGATGCCGGGTCTGGACCAGATGTCCTCGACCAGTTCGGGCGGCGCATCGGTGATCAGCCTGCGCTTTGCGCTTGATATGTCCATGGACGTGGCCGAGCAGCAGGTGCAGGCCGCGATCAACGCGGGCACCAATCTGCTGCCCAGCGACCTGCCCATGCCCCCGCTCTACAGCAAGGTCAACCCGGCCGATGCGCCGGTGCTGACGCTGGCCATCAGCTCGCCTTCGCTGCCCGTCATCAAGATCAACGATCTGGTGGAGAACCGCCTTGCGCCCAAGCTCTCCCAGGTCAAGGGTGTGGGCCTGGTGGCCATTGCCGGTGCGCGCCGCCCGGCCGTGCGCATCCAGGCCAACCCCGCAGCGCTGGCCAGCTTCGGCATGACGCTGGATGACGTGCGCACCGCCATCTCTGCGGCCAACGTCAAGACCGCCAAGGGCAGCTTTGATGGCCCCAACCGCGCATCGACCATCGATGCCAACGACCAGATGCAGTCGGCGGCCGAGTACCGCAACCTGATCATCGCCTTCAAGAACGGCAACCCTGTGCGCCTGTCCGATGTGGCGCAGACCGTGGACGACGCCGAGAACACGCGTCTGGCCGCCTGGTCGGGCACGCCCGAGACCGGCTCCAAGTCGGCCGTGATCCTCAATATCCGCCGCCAGCCCGGCGCGAACGTGATCGACACCGTCGATGCCATCAAGAACCTGCTGCCCCAGCTCAAGGAGACGCTACCTGCCTCGATCGACGTGCAGGTGCTGACCGACCGCACCGTGACCATTCGCGCCTCGGTCAAGGACATGCAGTTCGAACTGGCCCTGGCCATCGCCCTAGTGGTGATGGTGATCTTCCTGTTTCTGCGCAGTGCATCGGCCACGCTGATTCCCAGCGTAGCGGTGCCGCTGTCGCTGGTAGGCACTTTCGGCGTCATGTATCTGGCGGGCTTTTCCATCAACAACCTCACGCTGATGGCCCTGACCATTGCCACGGGCTTTGTGGTGGACGATGCCATCGTGATGATCGAGAACATCGCCCGCTATGTGGAAAAGGGCGAGCCGCCCATGCAGGCCGCGCTCAAGGGTGCCAAGCAGATCGGCTTCACCATCATCTCGCTGACCATCTCCCTGGTCGCGGTGCTGATTCCGCTGCTGTTCATGGGAGATGTGGTGGGCCGTCTGTTCCACGAATTCGCCATCACCATGACGGTGGCGATCCTGATCTCGGCCGTGGTTTCGCTCACGCTCACCCCCATGCTGTGCGCGCGCCTGCTGCGCCACCAGCCCGAGGGCGAGAAGAACCAGGCGCAGTCCAAGGGCTTCAGCGCTGCGGTCGCGCGCTCTTTCGACAAGGTGATTGCCGAATACGGCCGCATGCTGACCTGGGTGCTGGATCACAGCAAGCTGACCTGGCTGGTGTTCATCGCCACGCTGGTGGGCACGGTGCTGCTGTATTTCGTCGTGCCCAAGGGATTTTTCCCCGAGCAGGATACGGGCACGATTGCCGCGACCACCGAGGCCGACCAGTCCATCTCCTTTGCCGCCATGGCCGAGCGCCAGCAGGCGCTGGCCGAGCATTTGCTCAAGGACCCGGCCGTGGCATCCATCTCCTCGTTTATCGGTGTGGATGGCACCAACACCACGCTCAATACCGGCCGCATCCAGATCGACCTCAAGCCCCATGCCCAGCGCGACCGTCTGCCCGTGGTGCTCAACCGCCTGGCCGAGGATTCCCGCGCCGTGCCCGGCATCCGCCTCTATGCCCAGCCCGTGCAGGACCTGACCATAGAGGATCGCCAGGCCCGCACCCAGTACCAGCTGCTGCTCTCCTCGCCGGACATGAACCAGCTCACGGCCAGCACCAGGATGTTGGTCGAGCGTCTGCAGCAACTGCCCCAGCTGCTCGATGTGAGCAGCGATCTGCAGAGCCAGGGCCGTCAGGCCTATGTGCAGATCGACCGGGCCCAGGCCAGCCGCCTGGGCGTGACGGTCTCGTCGGTGGACTCGGCGCTCTACAACGCTTTCGGCCAGCGTCTGATCTCGACTATCTTCACGCAGTCCAACCAGTACCGCGTGGTGCTGGAGGTGGCGCCGCAGTTCAAGATCGGGCCCGAGGCCCTGCAGAACATCTATGCCGCATCGAGCAACGGTGCGCCGGTGCCGTTGTCCTCGATTGCCACGGTGAGCGAGCGCCCGATGGCGCTGGCCGTCAACCATGTCGGGCAGCTGCCCGCGGCCACGATCTCCTTCAATACCGCCTCCGGCGTCTCGCTGGGCCATGCGGTGGAGGCGGCCCAGGCCATCATCGCCCAGCTGCGCGACGAAGGGCAGATTCCGCTGTCGGTGGACACGCAGTTCCAGGGCGCGGCGCTGGCTTTCCAGGCCTCGCTGTCCAACACCCTGCTGCTGGTGCTGGCCGCCATCATCACCATGTACATCGTGCTGGGCGTGCTCTACGAGAGCACGATTCACCCGATCACGATTCTCTCCACCCTGCCGTCGGCGGGCGTGGGGGCGCTGCTGGCCTTGCTGGTGGCGGGGCTGGATCTGGACATCATCGCCATCATCGGCATCATCTTGCTGATCGGCATCGTCAAGAAGAATGCCATCATGATGATCGACTTCGCGCTGGACGCCCAGCGCGAGGAAGGCATGAATGCGCGGGATGCGATCTATCAGGCCTGTCTGCTGCGCTTCCGCCCGATTCTCATGACCACGCTGGCGGCCCTGCTGAGCGCGCTGCCCATGATGCTGGGAACGGGCGTGGGCAGCGAGCTGCGCCAGCCGCTGGGCGTGACCCTGGTGGGCGGCTTGCTGCTGAGCCAGCTGCTGACCCTGTTCACCACGCCGGTGATCTATCTGACCTTTGAAAGTTGGGCCGAGGGCTGGCGCACCAGGCGCGGCCTGCCGGCCGTCAAGCATGTGCCGCATTCCGAAGCCGAAGTCATGGGCGAGGCCGAGGATGACGGCCAGGACGGGGCGCGTCCATGAGCATCTCCACGCCCTTCATCTTCCGGCCCATTGCGACCCTGCTGCTGACCATCGGCATGGCCCTGGTGGGCGGCGTGGCCTATTTCCAGCTGCCGGTGGCACCGCTGCCGCAGGTCGACTATCCGACGATTTCGGTGACCGCCAGCCTGCCCGGCGCGGCGCCGGACACCATGGCAGCCACCGTGGCCACGCCGCTGGAGCGCGCCCTGGGCGCGATTGCCGGCGTCAACGAGATGACGTCCAGCTCCAGCATGGGCAGCACGCGCATCACGCTGCAGTTCGATCTGACGCGCACGGTGGACAGCGCGGCTCACGATGTGCAGGCCGCCATCAATGCGGCGCGCACGCTACTGCCTTCGGGCATGCCGGGCAACCCGACCTATCGCAAGGTCAACCCGGCCGATGCGCCCATCATGATTCTGGCGCTGACATCGGATTCGCTCACGCGCGGCCAGATGTATGACGCGGCCTCCACGGTGCTGGCACAGAAGCTCGCCCAGGTGGAAGGCGTGGGCCAGGCATCGATCAACGGCGGCGCGCTGCCGGCCGTGCGCGTGGAGCTGGACCCGGTGCGGCTGGCCGCCAACGGCGTCTCGCTGGATGCGGTGCGCACGGCCATCACCGCCACCAATGCCAACCGTCCCCTGGGCGCCGTGGAGCGCGAAGACCATTACTGGCAGGTGGCGACCAATGATCAGGCCCGCACCGCCGCCGAATACGCGCCGCTGGTGCTGCGCTGGAACAACGGCAATGCCGTGCGCTTGTCCGATGTGGCCGATGTCACCGACTCCGTGCAGGACATACGCAACTACGGCGTGATGAACGGCAAGCCCGCCGTGCTGCTGCAGGTGTTCAAGCAACCCGACGCCAACATCCTGCAGGCCGTGGACAAGGTGCGCGCCATGCTGCCCCAGCTCAGGGCCTCCATCAATCCGGCCATCGATGTCACGGTGATCTCGGACCGCACACCCACGCTGCGCGCCTCGGTCAAGGAGGTGCAGAACGCGCTGCTGATCTCGATAGCGCTGGTCATCATGGTGGTGTTCGTCTTTCTGCGCCGCCTGCGCGCCACGCTGATTCCGGCCGTGGCCGTGCCTGCCTCGCTGATGGGGACCTTCGGCGTCATGTACCTGTGCGGCTATACGCTGGACAACCTCTCGCTGATGGCGTTGACGGTGGCCGCAGGCTTTGTGGTGGACGATGCCATCGTGGTGCTGGAGAACGTGATGCGCCACATGGAGCGTGGAAAGTCCGCGATGCAGGCGGCCATCGAGGGCGCGCGCGAGATCGGTTTCACTGTTGTCTCCATGAGCCTGTCGCTGATCGCGGTGTTCGTGCCCATTCTGTTCATGGCCGGTATAGTGGGGCGGTTCTTTCGTGAATTTGCCGTGGTCATGTCGGCGGCGATTCTGGTCTCCATGATCATCTCGCTGACCACCACGCCCATGATGTGCGCGGCTCTGCTGCGCACACCGGCAGAGGAGGAGCGCCGCCGCGCCGAGCGTGCCCGGCGCCCCTTCACGCGCCGCTGGGATGCGCTCTGGCTGCGCGTCTCGCTGGCCATGGATCGCTTTGAACTGCGCGTGACGGCGCTTTACCGCCGCACCCTGGCCTGGGGTCTGCGCCACCAGCCCGTGGTGCTGCTCAGTCTGGTGGCGGTCATCGGCCTCAACATCCATCTCTACCAGACCATAGACAAGGGCTTCATGCCCAGCGAGGACACAGGCCGTGTCATGGGCTTCATCCGTGCCGACCAGTCCACGTCCTTTCAGGCCATGGAGCGCCGCATCAAGCGTTTTCTTGATGTGGTGCAGCAGGACCCGGCCGTGGAGTATGTGACCGGCTTCACCGGCGGCGGCCAGGCCAATTCGGCCAATATGTTCATGTCGCTCAAGCCCATGGCCGAGCGCAAGGTGTCCAGCGACGAGGTCATCAATCGCCTGCGTGAAAAGCTCAAGGACGAACCCGGTGCGCGCCTGTTCATGATGACCCAGAGCGATGTGCGCATTGGCGGGCGCCAGAGCATGTCCTCCTATCAGTACACGCTGCAGGCCGACGATACGGCCGAGCTGCGCCTGTGGGAGCCGCGCATCCGCCAGGTGCTGTCCACCCTGCCGGAGCTGACCGATGTCAACAGCGACGTGCAGGACAACGGCATGCAGACCAAGCTGGTCATAGACCGTGACCAGGCCACGCGCCTGGGCCTGACGGTGGCGCAGATCGACAACACGCTCAACGACGCCTTCGGTCAGCGCCAGGTGGGCGTGATCTACAACCCGCTCAACCAGTACCGCGTGGTGATGACGGCCTCGTCCCAGTATCTGCAGAGCCCGGAGACGCTGCGTGGCTTCTTTTTCGTCAACAGCGCGGGCCAGCAGATTCCGCTGACGGCCTTTGCCAGGATCACCACCTCGACCACGCCGCTGTCCGTGCAGCACCAGAGCGGCACGCCGGCCAGCACCGTGAGCTACAACCTGGCGCCCAATGTCTCGCTGTCGCAGGCCAATGATGCTATCCGCAATGCCATACTGGAGCTGGGCGTTCCGGTATCCATTCGCGGCAGCTTCAGTGGCTCGGCCGGTGCCTTCCAGCAGGCGCTGGCGGGCCAGCCCCTGCTGATCCTCGCGGCCATCATCACCATCTATCTGGTGCTGGGCATCCTCTACGAGAACCTGGTCCATCCGCTGACGATTCTGTCCACGCTGCCCTCGGCCGGCGTGGGCGCGCTGCTGGCGCTGATGTGGTTCAAGACGGAGTTCTCGCTGATCGCCTTCATCGGCGTGATCCTGCTGATCGGACTGGTCAAGAAGAACGCCATCATGATGATCGACTTCGCGCTGGAACGCGAGAAAGGCGGCCATGCCACGGCGGCCCAGGCCATTTATCGGGCCTGCCATCTGCGCCTGCGCCCCATTCTGATGACCACCATGGCGGCCCTGTTCGGTGCGCTGCCCCTGGCCCTGGGCCGGGGCGACGGTGCCGAGCTGCGCCAGCCCCTGGGCATTGCGATCGTGGGTGGCCTGCTGCTGAGCCAGTTGCTCACGCTCTACACCACGCCCGTGGTCTATGTGCTGCTGGACCGTGTGCGCCGCAGCGTGCTGCGCCTCTGGGCGCGCCGTCCGGCCAGAAGGCGCGGCGGCCAGGCTTCTGCCATGGTTGAGGCGAAGTGAGATGAATATGCCAGCACACTTTTTGAATCAAATCGGCTTCAAATCCAGTCAGGAGAAGCGCAAGCAGCTCACTTTTATGAATACATCCGTCATGGCACTGCCTCGCTCGCTTCCCCGTCTATTGCCGATCGTTGTCGCTGTCTTGCTGGCCGCATGCTCCACTCAGCCTGCTTATCAAGTGCCAAAGCTGGAAGTGCCCGCGCAGTTCAAGGAAGCCACTCCGCAGGCTGCGCAGTTTGGCATCTGGCAACCGGCGCAGAGCTCGGCGGCCAGCCCGGCCGCTGCAGTGCCCGACCAGTGGTGGACGGTGTATGGCGACAGCACGCTCGATCAACTGCAGCAGGCGGCAGCCGCAGGCAATCCCAGCGTGGAGCAGGCCGTGGCCCGTCTGCGCTCGGCCCAGGCCGCCGTCGCCAGCAGCCGCGCCGCACAATTGCCCACGCTCAGCACCACGGGCAGCGGCTCGCGTGCCTTGACCGGCGGCGGCACGTACAGCAATACCAACGGCGAGAACGTGGCGCGCAGCGGCAGCATCAACAACAACTTCTCGCTGGGCCTGAGCGCCAGCTGGGAGCTGGATCTCTGGGGCAAGCTCTCGGGGGCGGTGGATGCCAGCCGCGCTTCGGCCCAGGCCAGTGCCGACGATCTGGCGGCAGCGCGCCTCTCGGCCCAGGCATCGGTGGCCCAGACCTATTTCTCGCTGCGTGCCGCCGAGGCGCAGATGAAGTATCTGCAGGAGAGTCTGGAGGCCTACGAGCAAAGCCTGAAGCTCACGCAGAATCGCTACCAGGCGGGCGTGGTGTCTTCGGCCGATGTGGCACAGGCCCAGTCCCAGTACAAGAGCACCCAGGCCAGCCTGCTGGAGGCCAGCATCACGCGTGCCCAGTACGAGCATGCGCTGGCGGCCTTGCTGGGCAAGGCTCCGGCCAATTTCAGCCTTCCGGTCACCGGCCACCTGCCGACGCCGCCCGCCGTGCCCGAGATGCTGGCCTCCACCTTGCTGGAGAGGCGCCCCGACATCGCTGCCGCCGAGCGCCGCGTGGCCATGGCCAATGCGCAGATCGGCGTGGCGCGTGCGGCCTATTTCCCCTCGCTGACCCTGTCGGCATCGGCCGGCTATCGCAACTCCGTGCTCTCCGATCTGCTCAATGCGCCGAATCTGTTCTGGTCGCTGGGACCGGCGCTGGCCATGAGTCTGTTTGACGGCGGCGCGCGTTCGGCGGCCGTGGAGTCGGCCCGTGCCACGCTGGACCTGAATGCCGCCACCTACAAGCAGACTGTGCTGACTGCGCTGCAGGAGGTGGAGGACAACCTGGTCGCTGCCGTCAATCTGGCCCAGGAGGAGCAGGTGCAGACCGAGGCCCTGGCCGCAGCGCAGAAGTCGCTGACAGTGGCCAACAACCAGTACAAGGCCGGCATCGTGGCCTATCTGAATGTGCTCTCGGCCCAGACGACGGTGCTCAGCGCCCAGAACAGCCTCAACAGCGTCAGAAACCGCAGGCTGACGGCCGTGAACACCTTGCTCAAGAATGTGGCAGGGCGCTGGGAGCCGCCGGACGCCGGGCAGCGCAAAGAGTGAGCGCGCCGTGCAGGCTTGTGGTCTGGGTTACAACCGTGGCTCTGTTGTTGTGAAGATCAAACCATGAGCATTGCTGTTTTCTACCTGCGCAACTCCGAGCCCGAGGGCCAGACACCGGTCTGGCAGCCGCAATGCCGGGCCTTCTCCGATGCGCAGATGAGCGAGGCGCTGGCCCTGTGCCAGCAGCTGCGCAAGGACGAGCGCCATGCCCATGTGGTGATTTCGTCGGAGTTGCGCGATATGGTCGGGCCCGTAGGCGTGTCTGCGGTCGAGGACGGCAAGACACCCGACGGCGTGGACTATCAGTGGAGCAAGGCCGGGCGTGCCGGGGCCAGTCGCAGAAATGCGGCCGAGCCACCCAGGCAGCGACAGGATATGGATCGCTAGGCCGCCTGTATCCTGGCCAGATAGCCGGCCAGCAACTGCATGCTGCCGCTCCAGCCCATGTTCATGCTGGCGTGCGAGCTGTCGAACACCGCTTCTTCCACGGCACTGGCGTTAAGGGCACGCCATTCCAGATGCAGGCGCGTGCCGCCGGCTTCCTCGCCGAGCGTGGTGGTCGACAGGGTATAGAGCGGCCATTGCGGCGCCATCGGGTGGCGCGTGACGCCGCCTGCGGCATCGCTGAACTGCACCACGACGACGATGCGCTCGGGCGCTTTCAGCTCCCTGAAGCTCCATTTGCCCCACATCGCGGGTGCCTGGGGCATGGCTTCGGCACGCATGCCGTAATGAAAGCTGCCGCCTTCGCGTGCATCCACTTCGCATTGCGTCATCACCATGCCGGGCGGGCGCATCCAGTGGCTCAGGTGCTCGCCTTGCGTGAAGGCCGCATAGACCAGCTCGCGCGGTGCCTTGATGAATTGCTCGATGACAAACGGGGCAGAGAGTCGCTCGGTCATGGCATTGCCTTTGCAAATCGCTTTGAGCCTTCCATTGTGCACAGCACGCACCTGACTTCAAGCGACGTGGCTGCAGGCCCGGATGTCAGGCTTCGAGATCAAAGGCCTGGCGCAGTGCATCGCCGAACTGCATGGAGCCGGAAAGGCAAAGGCTGACCGTGGTGCGGCCCGTGGCGGAGGCCTGCAGCTCCAGCTTGCCTGCTGCCCTGTCGAAGCGGGCGCTCAGGGGCTGGCCGTCGTCGTCTTGCGCCTGCAGGTCATAGTCCCAGTCATTGCCGTCTTCCAGGGCGCCCTGGCGGCCAGCAAACTTCTGGCTGGCCCAGCGCAGCAGGGATTCGATTTCGCCGGCCAAAGCCGGTACGCGCTCGGCCTTGACGCTGGCCATGGCGTCCCAGGTGCCCGTGCCTTCTTCATCTTCGCTGTAATCGAATTCCAGATAATCCAGAGCCATGGCATATTGCGCGCTGTTGAGAGGGACGCCATTGTGCCTGTGCCTTGCTTTGCGCATGGCCGTGGGTTCTTTGGACACAATCAGCCGTGGACATATATACAAAGGCGTTGTCAGCTATGAATTCTGAACTCGATGATGGCTGCGAGTCGCTCTGCATGGTGCAGGCTCTGCAGGTGAGCTTCGGCTACCCGGGCCGGGTGGTGGCCCATGAGGCCTCGCATTGCTGGCATGCCGGACTGTGTCTGCTGCAAGGCGACGAGGGCACGGGCAAGACCAGCTGGCTCAAGGCATTGGCCGGGCAATTGCCGCTGCGCATGGGCTTGCTGCACTATCCGTTCGCCGACAACGGCCGCCTGGCTGCAAGCTCCTGCTTCTGGCAGGACCCACGCCAGCCGCTCAACGATGTCTACAGCCAGATGCCGGCCGAGAGCTGGGTGGCTTTGCAGCGCACGCTGTATCCGCATTGGTCGCAGCAGCAGTTCGAGCAGCATGTGCAGGGCTTCGGGCTGGAGCCGCATCTGCACAAGCCGCTGCTGGCCCTGTCGTCGGGCACGCAGCGCAAGCTGTGGATGGCCGCTGGCTGGGCCAGCGCAGCCGAGCTGGTACTGATCGACGAGCCGCTGGCGGCGCTGGACAAGCCGTCCGCGCGTTATGTGCAGCATGCGCTGGCTGCCATGGCAGCCGAGCTCAAGAACCCGGCGCGACCCCGCAGCGTCATCGTGGCGCATTGGGATGCCATGCAGGGGGTGGACTGGGAGGATGTGATGGAGCTGGCTACATCGCCTTGAACCGTGTTGCGTATAGACGGCTGACGGCCAGCTTTTCAGGGCGGTCACGCAGCAGTAGGCCGAGGCGGCCGGACTCGTCACGCTGGGCGCTGGCAATGGCTTGAACGCGCACCACGGTACCGCGATGGATTTGCCAGAACTCGCGGGCGTCGAGCTGCGGCAGCAAATCCTTGAGCGGGGTGCGGATCAGATATTCCTGAGCGGCCGTCAGCACGCGCAGATATTTGTCGGCGGCTTCGAGGTAGATGATGTCCTGCACCCTCACCATATGGATCTGGTTGCCGACGCTGGCCTGAATGATCTGCAGCGCGGCGGGGACCTGCCCCAGCAGTTGCTGCTGCAGCCCGAGCAGCTGTTCGAGCTGACGGTGATTGTGCATGGCAAGGTCTGTGCCCTGTACCGGCTGGCGCTGCTGCCACCACTGCTGCAAGCGCTGCACGGTCTGGCCCAGACGTGCTGCCTGCACCGGCTTGAGCACATAGTCCATGGCGCAGGCCTCGAAGGCCGCCAGGGCGTACTGATCGTAGGCGGTGACAAAGACAATCGCCGGCAGTACTTGCTCCTCAGGCCAGGCATCGGCGATTTCGGCGGCGGCTTCCAGTCCCGTCTGGCCGGGCATGCGAATGTCCAGGAACAGCAGATCGGGCAGCCTGGTCAGCGCCTGCTGCACGGCGCTGATGCCGTCGGCCACCCTGGCCTCGATCTGCAACTGGGGCCAGAGCTGGCCCAGCAACTGCTGCAATGCCAGGGCCAGCAGCGGTTCGTCTTCGGCAATCAGAGCGCGTGGCGGACTGGTGTTCATGGCTGGGACTTCAGGGGTAATACGATGCAGGCCCTGGTTCCGCCTGCGCTGTCTGCTGTCAGATCGAAGCGGGCAGCGCTGCCGTAGCGACTGGCCAGGCGTTCGTGAATCTGCTGCAGGCCAAAGCCGGAGCCGGAAGGGGGCTGGCCAGGCAGCGCCGGCAGGCCCAGGCCATTGTCATGCACGCTGAGCAGGAGATGGCGGTCATCCAGCATGCCGGCCTGAACGGCAATGTGGCCGCCGGCCAGCTGGGGCTCCAGTCCGTGGCGAATGCTGTTCTCCACCAGCGGTTGCAGCAGCAGGGTTGGCACGGGCAGTTCGGCCAGTTCAGCGGGCAGATGCAGGCCATAGCTGAGCCGGTCGCCCATGCGGATCTGCATCAAGGCCAGATAGTCGGCCAGCAAGGCAAATTCGCTGGCAAGACTGTGCGTGCCGTGGCGTGAGCCGGCCAGCGTGGCACGCAGGTAGGCAATCAGATGATCGAGCATCTGCTCGGCGCGTGGTGCATCGGTGGCGATCAGCACGCGAAGATTGGCCAGGGTGTTGAACAGCATATGCGGCTCCAGCTGGGCTTGCAGCAGGCTGAGCCGGGCTTCGGCGGCCTGGCACTGGGCCTGCTCTGCCTGCATTTGCAGATGGCGCGACTTGCCCACCACATAAAAACCCCAGGACATGGCAATGCTGGTCGCCATGGTGATGGCAAGCGGCAACCATAGCGAGGGCCGGGCTGCGGCGGGCAGTTCGGGATGGAGTTGCTGAACGTAGAAACTACCCAGCGGATTGCCCAGAATCAGGCCTGCTGCAATTCCCAGCGGCACCACGGCCATGCCGCGCATGCCGCGCGGCCAGGGGATCTCGTCGGACTCGCGCCAGTGCAGCCTGAGCAGATCGATGCTCAGCCAGCTGATCAGGCCTATGGCCAGCGAATAGGCGAGATTGACATCCCACAGGCCCTGGCCGAGTGCCGTCAAGGCCGCAGCGATCAGCAGACAGGCAGCCACGGTGATGCCGGCGTGACGAAGCAGGGGAGCGGGCGCAAACATGGACATGACGGGCATGGTAGGTGATGGGCGGTCCGGCATCTAGCGCTTTTCGCTGCGCTGCAGCGTTTTCAGCTCGTACTCCAGCAGTTGTTGAAAGAGCGGACTGCCGGGTGCCAGCAGCCAGACCACTGCGCCATGAATCAGCAGGCCCAGACCCCAGCCCAGAGCCGGGTAGACGGCCCAGTGCCGTCCCTGGCTCAGGGCCAGGGCCATGAGCCCGAGATTCACCGCAGCATAGACCGCTGCATGGATATACCAGCCCAGCTTCATGCCGGCGCGGCGGCGTGCCTGCTGGTGCAGAGTGTCTTCAGAGATCGGGTTCATGTCTTTTCCTTGTCGAGCGTGAGGGTGAGAACGGGGATTAGGCCAATCGCTGCCACAGCAGATTGCCGAGCAGCCGGCCCGGAAGCAGCGTGAACA
Source organism: Comamonas sp. A7-5 (assembly GCF_039581385.1). NCBI lineage: Bacteria > Pseudomonadati > Pseudomonadota > Betaproteobacteria > Burkholderiales > Comamonadaceae > Comamonas > Comamonas sp. A7-5. Next base: position 65,792 of record NZ_JBCPWO010000012.1, on the reverse strand, counting down.
GCCCTGCGACCACGCAGCTGCCGAAGTACAGCTTGCGCATGACGCTGCGATGCTGGGCAATGCGTCGATGGGCCAGATGCCAGAAGGACAGCGCCAGGCTGCCCAGCGTCACGGGAATCAGCAGATGAATGGGCGTGAAGCCTGCCCAGTTGGGCAGCTTGAAGTCGCGTATGAACAAGGCGGAGATGGCGGTGGCCAGCATGAGCAGCACAAAGCCATAGCCTGCGATTCTGTGCAGCCAGGGCAGCGGGCCGGCCTGGCGCCTGGCCCAGAGTGCAGTGGCTCCGGTCAAGGTGGCTGCGATGGCGCAACCCATGTGAAAGGCAATCAGAGGTGTGAGTGTCATGGCTGGCTCCTGGTGCTTGCACATGACTGTGCAAGCCGGGCCTGCTGCCGACCAGTGCTTTGCGACGAAGTGACCAGACACGGGAGCCAGTTGCTCCTCAGCAGGTGTGAGTGGTGTACTGGTTTTGCCTGTGTTTGTTTGTGCGCGCACACATATCACGCGGCAGCTTCAGGACTTGCAGCCTGCCTTGGATCCCGTTGAGATCTCAGGGTGTTTGGCATCGGCAAAGGAGATTGATTATTAAAATTAACGATTCTGAAAATCATTCTCAACAATATTAATAATGTTTCTGCTCCGACCGATTTCCCTGGCTGCTCTCGCACTGTGCAGCCAGCAGAGTGTTTTTGCCCAGACTTCCAGCACTGAGTCAGAAGCTGCCCTGCAGACCGTGACCGTGGAGGCCAGCGCCGATGCTTCGGCCCAGGGTCTGGCCAAGTCTTTTGCGGGTGGGCAGGTGGCGCGCGGCGCGCGTGTCGGCGTGCTTGGAAACCAGGACATGATGGAGACCCCGTTTTCCGCCACCAGCTATACCAGTGATCTGATTCAGGATCAGCAGGCCAAGAGCGTGGGCGATGTGTTGCTCAACGATGCCGGCGTGCGCTCGGCACGCGGCTTCGGTAACTTCCAGCAGGCCTACTTTGTGCGCGGCTTTGTGCTGTATTCCGACGATGTGGCCTATAACGGCCTGTACGGTCTGGTGCCGCGCCAGTACATGGCGTCGGAGTTCGTGGAACGTGTGGAGGTGTTTCGCGGAGCGAATGCCTTTCTCAGCGGCGCGGGCGCCGGCAGCGTCAGCGGTGGCGGTCTGGGCGGCCTCATCAATGTGGTGCCCAAGCGTGCGGGCAACGAGCCGCTCAATCGTGTGACCCTGGGTGGCGCCAGTGGCGGGCAGGCCTACGCGGCTGCTGATGTGGCTCGCCGCTTCGGCCCCGATGATGCAGCCGGTGTGCGCCTGAATCTTGCGCGGCGCAGCGGTGGCACCGGCGTGAGCAGCGAGAAGGTTCACACCACAGTCGGCTCGCTGGGCCTGGACTGGCGCAGCAGCCGTGCACGCCTGTCGGCCGATCTGGGCTGGCAGGAACACAAGCTGACGGCGCCGCGTCCCTCGCTGACACCTTCGGGCAATCTGCCCATTCCGGCCGCACCGGACAGCAAGACCAACTATGCACAGCCCTGGACCTACTCCAACAGCCACGACCTGTTCGGCACGGTGCGCGGGGAGTACGACTTCAACGACCAATGGACTGGCTGGGCCGCTGTGGGCATGCGCCGGGGCAGCGAGGACAACGCGCTGTCGGGCCTGACGCTGTCCAGCGCGGCAGGCGATGCCACGGTCAACCGCTTCGACAACACGCGCAAGAACCGCGTCAAGACCGGCGAGCTGGGCCTGCGCGGCAAGTTTGAGACCGGCTCGGTCAAGCATTCGGTGGTGGCTTCGCTGTCGGCCTTTGATTCCAGCGAGCGCAATGCCTGGGGCTATAACTACGCAACCGGCCAGAGCAACAACATCTACAACCCGGTGGCCCTGCCTGCGCCTGGCTATACCGGACTGGGCGGCATACTGGGCAGCCCGCGCGAGACCGAGCGCATCAAGACCAGCAGTCTGGCGCTGGCCGATACCCTGGGCTTCATGGACGAGCGCCTGCTGCTGACGGTGGGCATGCGCTACCAGAGCATCAAGGTCGACGGCTTCGATGCAACGACGGGCGCAAGCTCGGGCAACTACGACAAGAGCCGTGTGACTCCGGTGGCGGGCCTGGTGTTCAAGCTGACTCCCGAGGTGTCGGCTTATGCCAACTACATCGAAGGGCTGGCCAAGGGCGGCAGCGCGCCCATGACCAACGGAGGCCAGGTGGTCAGCAATGCTGGCCAGGTGTTCGCTCCCTATGTCTCCCGCCAGAAGGAGGCAGGCCTCAAATACGACGGCGGCAATATCGGGGCCAGCGCCTCCTTCTTCACCACCAGCATGCCCAGCGCCTATGTGCAGAACAATGTCTACGGCGTGTTCGGCAAGCAGCGCAATCGCGGTCTGGAGTTCAATGTGTTCGGCGAGCCCGTCAAGGGCCTGCGCTTGCTAGGCGGCCTGACTCTGCTGGACGCCAAATACCTGACCACGGCGAGTGGCGCCAATGATGGCAAGCGCGTGGTGGGCGTGCCCCGCAGCCAGGCCAATATCGGCGCTGACTGGGATGTGCCGGGCGTGCACGGCCTGGCATTGAATGCGCGGCTGATGTATACCGGCGCGCAGTACGCCAATGCCGGCAACACCCAGCGCGTGCCGGCCTGGACCCGCTTTGACCTGGGCGCCCGCTATCTGATGGACGTCGGCGGCAAGCTGGTGACCCTGAATGCACGCGTGGACAACGTGGCCAACCGCAACTACTGGGCCTCGGTCGGCGGTTATGCCACCAACGGCTATCTGGTGCAGGGCGCGCCGCGTACCTTCTCGCTGACCGCCAGCGTGGACTTCTGATGCGAGCTCTGTGGACCGTGGTTCATCGCTGGGTCGGCCTGTTTCTCGCGGCCTTCCTGGTCATGACCGGTCTCACGGGAGCGGTGCTCTCGTGGGATCATGAAATCGACGACTGGCTCAATGCCGACATGCTGCACACGCCGGGACGCGGCCCGCTGCAGACGCCGCTGCAACTGGCCCGGGCCGTGCAGGCAGCCGATGCGCGCGCCGAGATCTCGTATATGAGCCTGGGCCTGCGCGAGGGCGAGGCGGCTTCCTTTCTGGTGCGCCCGCTAACGGACCAGGCCACGGGCAAGCCCCATGTGCTGGGCTACAACACGGTGTTCGTGGACCCGGTGACGGGAGTCATCACCGGCCACCGTGACTCCAAGAGCCTGGCCCTGAGCTGGCGCAATCTCATGCCCTGGCTGCGCCATCTGCATGAAAGCCTGCTCAGTCCCACGTTTGCGGGCAGCAACCGCTGGGGCTATTGGTTCATGGGCGGTCTCGCACTGCTGTGGCTGGCCGACAGCTTCTGGGCGCTGGTGCTGACCCTGCCCGTGAAGAGGAAGGTGGCTGCGGCCGTGGCGCAGGACGCGCCCGCCAAGGCTGGCGGCAAGTCCTGGTGGGCGCGCTGGATGCCGTCCTGGCGCATACGCTGGGGCGCCGGTGCCTACAAGCTCAATTTCGACCTGCACCGCGCAGGTGCGCTGTGGATCTGGGGGGTAATCGTCATCGTGGCCTTCACCTCGTTCTCGATCAATCTCTACCGCGAGGTGTTCTATCCCGTGATGAGCAAGGTGTCGACCACCACGCCCGGCCCCTACGAGACGCTCAAGCCGGCACCTCTGGGCAGCTTTATCGAGCCTGAGATCGGTTTTGCCACGGCCATCGAGATCGCGCGCAGGGAGGCGGTGCGGCTGGGCATCAAGACCGAGGCCGGCGGCATCTGGTATGGCGGGGATTTCCCGTTCTACAACGTGTCCTTCTTCGATCCCGATGACGAGACCGGGGTCATGGGCATGGGGCTGTCCAATGTCTACGTGAGCTCGGAAAGCGGCGAGGTGCTGGGCAGCTATCGCCCCTGGCACGGCACGGGAGCCGATGTCTTCGTGCAACTGCAGCTGCCGCTGCATAGCGGCCGCATCCTGGGCACCTTCGGGCGTGTGCTGATATCGGTGGTCGGCGTGATGGTGGCCATGCTGTCCATCACCGGCGTCATCATCTGGTGGAAAAAACGCCGCGCCCGGCGAACGGCCTCGGCCGCTGCCTCCGCCTGAAACCACAAAGCCACCTTGCGGTGGCTTTGTGCATTGCGCGCAGCGCGGAAGCGGCAAAGCCGCTAAGGCGGCTCAGTCCTTCTTCAGGCACTCGCTCATGAAGGCCTTGCGCTCGTCGCCCTTTTTGCCGGCGGCGTCGGCATTGCAGCTCTTCATGCGTTCCTGCTGACGCTTCTTGCCGTCGGACAGGCAGGACTTCATGAACTCCTTGCGTTCATCGCCTTTTTTGCCGGTGGCTTCAGTGTTGCAGGTGCCCATGAGCTGCTGCTGGGCGGTTTTGGGCTTGTCGCCGGCAGCCATGCTCATGCTGCAGGCCAGGGACACGACAGCCAGGACCACAAATTTTTTCATGATGGTGTGATTTTTGAAAAAACGCCGACAACCGGCGCGCAGCTATTGCAGCACAGGCGCGTGACTTTGCCCATCACCACAAGCCATGTCTTGTAAAAGTTTGCGATTGTCTGTCGATTGGCGGGCGGAAAAGGTCTTGTGAGCGCGAGCGGGAAAATGGCGAGCGGATAATGGGCGGCTTTGCTTCAACCCTGCATCCAAAGGACGATTCGCGTGGATACTTTATTGCTGGTCAAGGCCGCCATCATGGGCATTGTGGAAGGGCTGACCGAGTTCTTGCCGATTTCCTCAACCGGCCACCTGATCCTGGCGGGTTCGCTGATGGGTTTTGTCGGAGGCAAGGCCAAGGTGTTTGAGATTGCGATCCAGACCGGCGCCATCTTTGCCGTGATGCTGGTGTACTGGCAGAAGATCCGGGACACGCTGGTGGAGTTGCCCAGCAGCCGCCAGGCACAGAAGTTCGCGCTCAACGTCATCATCGGCTTTTTGCCTGCCGTGGTGCTGGCGCTGCTGTTCGGCAAATATGTGCAGGAGCATCTGTTCACGCCGGTCATCGTGGCGACCACCTTCATCCTCGGCGGCTTTGTGATCCTCTGGGCCGAGAACCGCCCTGCCGCTGCCACCCGCGTGCAGTCGGTGGACGATATGACGGCTCTCGATGCGCTCAAGGTCGGTCTGGTGCAGTGCTTTGCCCTGGTGCCCGGCACCAGCCGCAGCGGCTCCACCATCATCGGCGGCATGCTCATGGGCCTGTCGCGCAAGGCCGCCACGGACTTCTCGTTCTTCCTGGCCATGCCCACGCTGATCGGCGCGGGCGTCTACAGCCTCTACAAGGAGCGCGCGCTGCTGTCCATGGCGGATGTGCCGCTGTTTGCCGTGGGCCTGATCTTCTCGTTCATCAGTGCCTGGCTGTGCGTGCGCTGGCTGCTGCGCTTTATCTCCACCAACAGCTTTGTGCCCTTTGCCTGGTACCGCATCGTTTTCGGCATCATCGTGCTGGTGACGGCCTATACCGGCATCGTGGACTGGCACCATTGAGCGGCTTGGCGCTGTTCGCAAAAAAGCCGCTTGCGTGATTGCAAGCGGCTTTTTTCATAGCTGCTAGCGCTTGTTTTGATTGAGTTTCAGATGGTTTTGATATTGAAATCATTGTCTGAAAATCGCAAGAAGCTACTTATTTGTGAGTGCTGCCTGCGGATTTCTGCAGAATGGTCTGCTCCATATTGAGCAGCGAAGCCTCGATGGCGGCGGCAGTGGCCTCGGGCCGCTCCATGGGAAACAGATGGCCGCCGTCCAGCATGGCGATGCGCCCGCGGGTGATGCGCTGCGTCATCTCCATGCCCACCTGGCGCATCTCCACCGACGAGCGACCGCCGATGAAGGCCACCGGGCAGCGCACCGGGTGACGCCTGAGCTGGTTGTTGAGATTGCTGGGCAGGGTGTTGTAGATGGCGGTTTCCACCTCGCGCCTGAACAGCAGGCTGCGCTTGCCCTGGTCGTCCTCCAGGCCGTGCTGCACATAGTCCTGCAGCACCTGCGGGTGCCACTGGGCAAAGGCCTTCTTGCTGCGAAAGTACTCCAGCGCCTCCTCGTTGCTGGCCCAGGTGGTGCGCCGGCGCTGGCTGATCTTGCCGGGGGAGACCGAGGCCACGATCTGCGTCTGCTTGGCCAGGCCCACGGCGTTCGCCTTCCAGCCGCCCAGCAGGGGCGAGTCGATGAGCAGCACGCCGCGCGCCAGATCGGGGCGTTTGGAGGCGGCCTGAAAACTCAGAATGCCGCCCAACGAGTGGCCCACCAGATAGACCGGCTGGCCGTGTCGCTCGACCTGCTGCTCGATGTATTCGATCAGCTCGTCCACCAGATGCGGCCAGTGGTTGGTGACGGGATGCAGAGGGTCGTGGCCGAAGCGCTGCACGCCGCCGGCTTCGATGCCGCGTTGGCGCAGCAGAGAAAACAGCAGGCGATAGGTGCCGATGGGAAAGCTGTTGGCGTGCGCGAAGACCACGGGCAGGGTGTTGGGCTTGCCGGTTGTTGCAGTGGGCTGGGACATGAGAGGCGGGCTGGATATGAAAAACGCCCCACAGGGGCGTCGGAGCGTCGATCAGTTTAGCGCCTGGACAGCGCTGCCTGTCTTTGCATGCGCGCCTGCTCCTCTGCCGTCTGCAAGCGCTGGTATTCATCGGCCATGCTCAGGCCAGCCTGAGCCGGCACCACGGGCTGGCGCAGCGCGGCGGGCGGAATATTGCCTGCACCCAGTCCATGGGCCGAGCGTGATGCAACGGGTGCTCCCACTTTGATCAGCGGATGGGCGCGGGGGCTGTGAATGCGAATCGGCGTGTCGGTCTGGCCGCCGTCCCAGGCCGGGTCGTCGATGCTGTCGAAGACATGGCGCAGGCGCTCGCCCCAGCTGTCGTGCAGCATGCGCAGATAGGGATTGTCGGCGTCCAGGCAGACAATGCGGTCCGTAGCGAAGCGGTTGTTCTCGTAGACGATCAGATCCAGCGGCAGGCCCACCGAGAGGTTGGACTTGAGCGTGCTGTCCATGGACACCAGCGCGCACTTGGCGGCCTCGTCCAGCGGGGTCTCGGAGGTGATGACGCGGTCCAGCACGGGCTTGCCGTACTTGGATTCGCCGATCTGGAAGTAGGGCGTCTCGCCCGTGGCCTCGATGAAGTTGCCCGCCGAATAGACCTGGAACAGGCGCATGCGCTCGCCCTGGATCTGGCCGCCAAAAATCATGGAGACATTGAAGTCCACCCCGGCGCGCTGCAGCGCCGTGGCTTCGCGCTCATGCACATGGCGCACGGCCGCGCCCAGCACGCGCGCGGCATCGAACATGCTGCGCACATTCCAGATGGTCAGCATCTCGTCCGTGGTCGTGTCGTGCAGCTGAAAGCTCTCCAGCAGCTCGCGCACCGACTGGGTGATGGACAGATTGCCGGCCGACTGCAGCACCATGAAGCGCTCGCCCGGTTGCTCGTACAGCATGACCTTGCGGAAGGTGCTGATCTGGTCGAGTCCGGCATTGGTGCGGGAGTCGGACAGAAACACCAGGCCGGCGTTGAGCTTGAGGGCGACGCAGTATGTCATGGGTGATAGAGACAATAATGAAAAACGTATGAACACCAGATGCAGCAAGCGTTGAGTGCTTCTGAATGTATAGCTGTAAACGCAGGCTGCAACGCGATTTTAGAAGGGTTTTAATAGTGCCGTTGGCGGCCCTGTAACTGTTGCCAATGCCCTGCCCAGGCACGGCTGCAGGGCCGGGCTGAGGAAGTCCCTGAGATGCAGAGCCTGTATGCGTGAGAAGATGCCGCCCCTTGATGGAACACTTGCTTACAGCTGGTTAGAAGAGGGCCTCCCATGCACGCATTTCGCAACCTGTCGATACGGACCAAGCTCATGTCCAGCATGGTGAGCTGTCTGCTGCTGTTCGTGGCGATTTCCACGGCGCTGGGTTTTGTGCTGACGGGCGCCAGCCTGCGCGAACGTGTGGTGGGACAGGAGCTGCCGGCCGTGGTGGGGGAGATCCGCAACGACATCCTGCGCCAGATCGGCACGCCGCTGGCCATGGCCAGATCGGTGGCCGGCAACAGCTTTGTGCTGGACTGGGAAGCCGCGGGCGAGCCTGAGGATGGCAATGCCGCGTGGGCCAGATACGCCCAGGCCGTCAAGCAGCAGGCCGGGGCCTCATCGGTGTTCTGGGTGTCGGGAACCACGGGCCAGTATTTCGGCGAGCAGGGGCCGATGCGCAAGCTGGCGCCCAAGGGCCAGGGTGACCAATGGTTCTATGAGCTGCTGGCGGGCGACAAGTCGCAGGTGCTGGAGATCGACAAGGACGTGAGCTCCAGCGCCTATATGCTGTTCATCAATGTCCGCTTCGATGCGGGCCAGGGCAGGCAGGGCATTGCGGGCCTGGGCCTGTCGGTGGATGAGCTGGCGCAGGCCGTGCGCGCCTACCAGGTGGGCGAGTCCGGCTCGGTCTCCCTGGTGCGCGGCAACGGCAGCATTCTCGTGCACCGCGACCCGGCGCTGGTGGACGGCAAGCACTGGCTCAAGGACCGGCCCGGTTTCAGCGCCGAGCTCAGCGCTGCGCTGCTGAACCGCGAGCGCTTTGCCCATGCCATGTACGAGGCGCCGTCGGGCCGCCAACTGATTGCCTCTTCCTACGTGCCCGAGCTGGACCTGTATGTGATTGCCGAGCTGCCCGAGGCCCAGGTGCTGGGCGGCGTGCGGCGAACCATTGCGCTGACATCTGCCGTGGCCGGCCTGGTGGGCGGCGGCATCGGTCTGCTGGTGATCTGGCTGGTGAGCCGGGCGATTGCGGCACCCGTGGGACGCGCGGCGCGCATGCTGGAGGAGATTGCCGATGGCCATGGCGACCTGAGCCGTCGCATGCCGGTGGAGAGCAATGACGAGGTGGGGGCGTTGGCCTCGGCCTTCAACCGCTTTGTCTCGTCGCTGGAGCGTATGGTTGGGGCCGTGCGCCAGGCCGCCGATTCGATTTCCGTGGCCAGCTCCGAGGTGGCCCAGGGCAACCAGGACCTGAGCCAGCGTACCGAGCAGGCGGCCAGTGCCTTGCAGCAGACGGCGGCATCGCTGTCGGTGCTGACGGACAGCGTGCAGGCCAATACCGAGGCCACGCGCAGTGCGGGCGAGCTGGCGCAGTCGGCGCGCGGCGTGGCCGAGCGCGGCGGAACGGCCTTCCAGCAAGTGGTGGTGACCATGGAGGGCATCAACCACTCGTCGCGCAAGATTGCTGACATCATCGGCGTGATCGACTCCATCGCCTTCCAGACCAATATCCTGGCGCTGAACGCAGCCGTGGAGGCCGCGCGTGCCGGCGAGCAGGGCCGTGGCTTTTCCGTGGTGGCGGCCGAGGTGCGCAGCCTGGCCCAGCGCTCGGCCGAAGCTGCCAAGGAAGTGCGCCAGCTCATCACCGACTCCGTGACCCAGGTGGGCAGCGGATCGCAGCAGGTGGCGCATGCGGGCGCCACCATGCAGGAGCTGCTGAACGCCGTGGCCAGGGTGACGCGGATCATCGAGGAGATCAGCGATGCTTCGCAGACCCAGGGGCGCGGCATTGCCGAGATCAACCAGTCCGTGGCCGGGCTGGACGATGCCACGCAGCAGAACTCAGCCCTGGTCGAGCAGTCGGCCGCTGCAGCGACCAGCCTGCGCGAGCAGGCCGCACGCCTGATGGGCGAGGTGTCTGCCTTCAAGCTGGGCGAAGTACCGCAGCGCAGCCCGTCCGAGCAGGAGCGGCAGCCGCAACTGCTGGAGGCCTGAACGCAAGCCGGGCCTGAAGAGATCAGGCCCGGGCTTGAGTCCGCAAGGCTTGGAACGTGTTCCTAGGCGGCGCTGGTGCTCAGTTTCTTGAGCTGGTAGAGCACTTCCAGCGCTTCGCGCGGGCTCAGCGCATCGGGGTTGACGTCGGCCATGGCCTGGTCCAGCGGGCTGGGCGCGGCGCTAGCGTCCACCAGCTCCGGCGCATCGAACAGATTGACCTGTAGCTCGTTCTCGCCGGCCTGGGATTCGAGTGCCTCCAGCGCATGGCGCGCATGGTTGAGAACGCCGGCCGGCATGCCGGCCAGCTTGGCGACCTGGATACCGTAGCTGCGACTGGCGGGGCCGGCCTGAATCTCGTGCAGAAACACGATGTCGCTGCCCGACTCCGCTGCGCTGACATGCACGTTGACGGCGGCCTTGGCCTTGGCGGGCAGCTCGGTCAGCTCGAAGTAGTGCGTGGCAAACAGCGTGAACGCCTTGGTCTTGTCATGCAGCTGGCTTGCAATGCCGCTGGCCAGGGCCAGTCCGTCGAAGGTGCTGGTGCCGCGACCGATCTCGTCCATCAGCACCAGGGAGTGGGGCGTGGCCGAATGCAGAATCTGCGCGGCCTCGGTCATCTCCATCATGAAGGTGGACTGGGCGTTGGCCAGGTCGTCGGCGGCGCCGATACGCGTGTGGATGGCATCGATGGGCCCCAGGCGGCAGGCGCTGGCGGGCACATAGCTGCCCATGCTGGCCAGCAGCACGATCAAGGCCACCTGGCGCATATAGGTCGATTTGCCGCCCATGTTCGGGCCGGTGATGATCTGCATGCGCGTGTTGAGATTCATGCGCGTGTGGTTGGCGATGAAGCTGCCGCTGGAGGTCTCGGCCATGCGTGCCTCCACCACGGGGTGGCGACCGGCCTCGATCTCTATGCAGGGCTGGCTGACGAACTGCGGCTCGGCCCAGTTCAGCGTCAGAGAGCGCTCGGCCAGCGTGCACAGAACGTCCAGTGCGGCAATCGCCTGGGCCACGCGCGTGAGCTGGGGTACATGGGGCTGAAGCTGGTCGAGCAGTTGCTCGAACAGGAACTTCTCGCGCTGCAGCGCTCGCTCCTGTGCCGACAAGGCCTTGTCCTCGAAAGCCTTGAGCTCGGGCGTGATGTAACGCTCGGCGTTCTTGAGCGTCTGGCGGCGGCGAAAACGCTCGGGTACGGCATCCTTGTAGCTGTTGGTGACCTCGATGTAGAAGCCATGCACCTTGTTGAACTGCACGCGCAGGTTGGGAATGCCGGTGAGCAGCTTTTCCTTGGCCTCCAGCTCCAGCAGAAACTCGTCGCAGTTGTTCTGGATGGCGCGCAGCTCGTCGAGTTCGGCGTCAAAGCCCGTGGCGATCACGCCGCCGTCGCGCACCAGAGCCGCCGGTTCTTCGAGAATTGCGCAGGCCAGCAGCTCGGCACAGCCTTCGGGCGGAATCAGGTCGCTGAAGATCTGCGTCAGATAGGCCGACGGAGCCTGTCCGGACTGTGCCAGCAGCTTCGCTTTTTCCAGTGTTTTGGACAGGCCCACCAGCTCGCGCGGGCGCACCTGGCGCAGGGCGATGCGGGCGGTAATGCGCTCCACATCGCTCACGCCCTTGAGCTCGGCGCGCAGGGCTTGCCAGGGGGCCATGCCCGCGCCCGTGCCGCGCAGCACGCCAATCGCTTCCAGGCGTTGCATGGCGGCCTTGCGATTGCGTTCTGGCTCCAGCAGCCAGGTCTTGAGCAGGCGGCTGCCCATGCCGGTCATGCAGCTGTCCAGCAGCGAAAACAGCGTGGGCGTATCTTCGCCGCGTAGCGTCTTGACCAGCTCCAGATTGCGGCGTGTGGCCAGCGGCAGGGCAATCAGCTCGTCGTCACGCTGCACCTGGATGGCGTGGATATGGGTGAGATTGCGGCCCTGGGTATGTTCGGCATAGGACAGCAGGGCGGCACCGGCACCATGGGCCAGCGGCAGACCCTCGGCCTCCCAGGCCTTGAGGCTGGCCGCGCCCAGCAGCTCCAGCAGCTTGCGCTCGCCGAGGCCCGAGTCAAACTGCCAGTCAGGGCGGGGTGACAGAGGGCAGCTGATGGCGCCGCTGTGCTTGACGGCAAACAGGGCTTGCTCGAAGCGCTCGGTGACTCCGGCGCTGTAGATCACTTCGCTGGGCGCGATGCGCGACAGCCAGGCGCCCAGTTCATCGGCCGCGCATTCGGCCATGTGAATGCGGCCCTGGGTCATGGCCATCCAGGCCAGTCCCACGCGCTGGCGGCCGGCGGTGTGCAGGGCCAGCAGAATGGCTTCGCTCTTGTCGGAGAGCAGCTCGCTGTCCGTCAGTGTGCCGGGCGTGACCACGCGCACGACCTTGCGCTCCACCGGACCCTTGCCCACGCCGATTTCGCCGACCTGCTCGCAGATCGCCACCGACTCGCCCATCTTGATCAGGCGGCCCAGATAGTTTTCCAGGGCGTGGAAAGGTACGCCGGCCATGGGAATGGGCTGGCCTGCGGTCTGGCCGCGCGTGGTCAGCGTGATGTCCAGCAGGCGCGTGACTTTTTCGGCATCGCCAAAGAACAGCTCGTAAAAGTCACCCATGCGGTAGAAAACCAGCGTGTCGGGGTGGTCGGCTTTGAGCTTGAAGTACTGCTGCATCATCGGCGTATGCGCCGAGAGGTCAGTCATGTCTGGGGAGTAGGGCAGCGACGGGGATTCTGTGCTTGTCTGGGTCATCGCTTCAGCGGTATGCAAAACAGGGGGCGCCGCGCCGGTGCTGGGCGGGCGCCGAACGCTGCATTATCCGTGATGCCCAATAGCAGGGGGCATGGCTGTTTTTTGGCTATTTGGCAGAGGCCGTCTGCACGCCTTGCTCGGATTGAGAGCCAGAGCCTTGATCGTCGTCATGAATGGGGCGGTAGCCCGGGCCGAAGGACACATCGCCCAGCCTCCAGCCCGCGCGGCAACTGAAGGCTCCCCAGAAGCGCTTCAAGGTGTACCACTGCATGGCGATCAGGCCGCGCTCGTTGTCGGCATCGACCTCGGGGTCACTTACGCCCGTGGGGCGTAGTTCCTCGTCGTGATAGAGGGCGGTGCCGAACAACTGATCCCACCAGGGCAGAACCTGGCCGAAGTTGCAATTGTGGCGCTCGGGGCGCTCGGCATCGCGCAGCATATGGTGGTTGCGGTGAAAGCGTGGGCCGACCAGCAGGCGCTCGCCCATTTGGCCCAGCCAGCCCAGACGCAGCGCTACATTGGCATGGGAGAAGTTCTGCACCAGCTCGCTGAGCAGACCCAGCATGGCGAACTCGGATGGCTCCACACCCATGGCCAGACCTACGCTGGCCAGCACAAAGCTTTGCAGCATGCCGTCCAGATAGTTGCTGCGGTCGTTGCTCCAGCAGCTCATCTGGCGCTGACTGTGGTGCATGCTGTGCATGGCCCACCACCAGGGAATGACGTGCTGGGCGCGGTGCATCCAGTAATACGTCAAGTCGTAGACCACGTAGTACACGGCAAACAATATATAGGGGTGGCCTTCAAACCAGGGCAGCCAGGCCTTGAGGCCGCTGGCCACCTCGGTGGCTGGCCCGCCGCCCAGCATATGGGCGACCGGCATGAGGATCAAAAAGCTGAACAGCGGAAACAGGCCCAGCAGCATGAGCAGGGTGTAGTTGCGGTCCACCGTGGTGTGGCGGCGGTCGGCCCAGCGTTCGGCGGGAAGCAGACTCTCCAGCGGCCGCATCACACAGCCGATCAGAAACAGCTGCAGCAGCGCGATCAGGATGCCAGCGGCTATCTCGCGCGGATCGCCCGCTGCCTCGGCAATATGGAGTGCGTTGACCACGGGAGTCACCGCATGCATGGATACCCAGTCAATGGCCAGCGCCCAGTGCTGGCTGAAGAAGTCCATCATATTGTTCTGCCCATTTATCGTCGGGCAGATTCTGGACCGGGAGTTTGTGGATTCTGTGGAGAGAAATACACCTCCGACGCTTGTCCACTGCTTGTGGACGCTGCCCCCAAGGAGCGTCTATGCCTGGTGGCTGCCTCTGGCGACATAAAAAAAGGGCCCGGTCCACCGGACCAGGCCCTTTCCGCAGTCGTGGGGCGACCGCCTTTTTTATTCTGCGTTCTTCTGGCCTTCTTCGGCCACAGCTTCGGTGTCTTCCTCGGCGGGGGCTTCGAATTCGCCAGTCTTGACAGCCTGACGCACGGCCGCTTTTTCGCCAGCGGTGGCGAACTTGCTGAACTTGCCCAGCACGGGAATCAGCGAACCATAGATGCGTGGGTTGGCGGCCAGGATTTCGCGTTGTTCCAGGAAGTCGGCTTCACCCGTGAAGTTGCCCACCAGACCACCGGCTTCGCTGACCAGCAGAGAACCGGCAGCCACGTCCCAGATGGACAGGCCGGACTCAAAGAAACCGTCGGCAAAGCCGGCAGCCACATAGGCCAGGTCCAGGGCTGCGGAGCCGGGGCGACGCACGCCGGCGGTGCGCTGCATGACTTCGCCCAGCATCAGCATGTATTGCTTGAAGTTGTCGCCACGGCGGAAGGGGAAGCCCGTGGAGATCAGGCAATCACGCAGCTGGGTGCGCTTGGAGACGCGGATGCGGCGCTCGTTCAGATAGGCTCCGCGACCCTTGGTGGCCGTGAACAGGTCGTTGCGGCTGGGGTCATAGATCACGGCGTGCTCGATCTTGCCCTTGTAGGCCAGGGCGATGCTCACGCAGTACACGGGGAAGCCGTGGATGAAGTTGGTGGTGCCGTCCAGGGGATCGATGATCCAGACATGGTCGGAGTTCTTGGCACCATGCTCGCTGCCCGATTCTTCGGCCAGGATGGAATGCTGGGGGTAGGCGTTGAGCAGCGTCTCGATGATGATGCGCTCGGCCGCCTGGTCTACCTCGGTCACAAAGTCGTTCACCTGCTTTTGCGCAACGCGCACCGATTCCACATCCAGTGCGGCACGGTTGATGAGGGCGCCAGCGGCGCGAGCAGCCTTGATGGCCACGTTGAGCATGGGGTGCAGGGAGTTCGACATAAATTGTGAGTGCGTTGGCGATGCAGCCCGGAGCAAAACTGGGCTGAACTACGCGGGTAAGAACGTAAAAGCCGCGACCGGCGATGCGGGGCGGCGACAATGGGTGCAATTCTACCCAGGCTGCGCTTTTTTTGCTTGTTCGTCCCGGCGACCCGAGGGTCTTCTCTGCGGCGCTTGCGGATGCCAGAGAGAGCTGGCCGCGTAGTCTGCTGTCTTATCAAGGCCACAAGTGGGGCCTTTTGCATTGTTCTGCGTTGATGAAAACCCGATTCGTACTGATTGAAACCAGCCATGCCGGCAATGTGGGCGCGGCTGCCCGAGCGCTCAAGACCATGGGCTTCGACGACCTGGTGCTGGTGCGCCCACGCTACAAGAACGTGCTGCGCAAGGAAGAAACCATTCAGCGTGCCAGTGGCGCACTGGATGTGCTGGACAAGGCCCGCGTGGTCGACACCCTGGAGGAAGCCCTGGACGGCATCAGCCATATGTGCGCGACGGCGATGACGCCACGCGACTTCGGCCCGCCCACACGTACTCCGCGCGAGCATTTCGAGTTGCTCCTGAAAGGAGAGCTTGATGTGCGCTCTGTGTCTGAAGTGGACGCAGGTCTGACCGATAACCTGCCCACATCCGGTGCGGCCTGCAACCAGAAGGGCGTGGCTTTTCTGTTCGGTTGCGAGCGCTTTGGCATGAGCAACGACGATGTCTATCGCTGTGATGTGGCGCTGTCGATTCCGTCCAATCCGCAGTTCGGTTCGCTCAATCTGGGCTCGGCCATTCAGGTCGTTGCCTATGACTGGCGTGTGGCACTGGGTGGTTTTCCCGTGGTGGAGCACACGCCTGAGGCGCATCGCGCCGACATGGCCCAGGTGCAGGGTATGCTGGGCCACTGGGAACAGGCCCTGGCCCATATCGGCTTTCTGGACCCGGCAGCGCCCAAGAAGCTCATGCCCAGGCTTAACCAGCTTTTCAACCGCGCGCAGCTGACCCAGGAAGAAATCCATATTCTTCGCGGTGTTGCCAAAGCCATGCTGCAGAGCCAGCCACCAACCCGCTAGACTTCACAAGCTAAACATTTCTCACGTTGTTATTTGATGCTTGATCGCCTGCGCTCCGACATCCAGTGCATTCTTGACCGCGACCCCGCGGCCCGCAGCACCTGGGAGGCCATCACCTGTTATCCGGGGCTGCACGCCATCTGGCTGCAGCGCCCTGCGCACTGGTGCTGGACGCATGGCTTCAAATGGCTGGGGCGCTTCATCTCGCACATGGGGCGCTGGTTCACCGGCATTGAAATCCACCCCGGTGCCGTCATTGGTCGCGAGGTCTTCATCGATCACGGCATGGGTGTCGTGATCGGCGAAACCGCCGTGGTGGGCGATGGCTGCACCATCTATCACGGTGTCACCTTGGGCGGTACCTCGCTCTACAAGGGCGCCAAGCGCCACCCTACGCTGGGCAAGAACGTGGTGGTCAGTGCCGGCGCCAAGGTGCTGGGCGGCTTCGAGGTAGGCGATGGTGCCAAGATAGGCAGCAATGCCGTGGTCATCAAGCCAGTGCCTGCAGGTGCGACTGCCGTGGGCATTCCGGCGCGCATCATTCCCAGCAAGACCGGGCATAGCGCCGATGTGACCGAGCATGAGTCGGCACCCAAGGTCGAGGCCAAGGCGCAAACGGCTGTCGTGATTGACGAGGATTGCGGCAAGAGCGGCTTCACCGCCTATGGCGTGACGGCCGAAGTCGACCCCGTGGCCCAGGCCATGCGCTCTCTGTCCGAAGGCGCTGCCGGCCATGAAAAGCAGATTGCACTGCTGTGGGCCGCCATCGAGAAGCTCTCGATTCAAGGCCATGTCAAGGACTGTGTGCCCTGTGAGTCCGAACGACCCGAGGCATTCCAGAAGGACAAGATCGATCAGATTCTGGGCAAGTAAACCCCAGGCGCTTGTCCATGGATCGCTTGATACTTCTGCTCTGCCAGTGAAAGCCAACGCCTGTCGTTGGCTTTTTTCATGGTGCTTGCCCGTAGTCGATTTGAGGGGCGAAAGCCCTGCCCGTCCGGCCGAGACTGCTTGCCAACTCAAACCCGAGGCAAGCAATGATGAATGTGGAACAGGCCATGCAGCAGCGCCATTCGGTGCGTGCTTTTTTGCCAAGGAGAGTGGATGCGGCGCTGATCAGGGATTTGCTGGCGCAGGCCGGACTTGCGGCTTCAGGCGGCAACCTCCAGCCCTGGCGCGTGATAGCGCTGACGGGGGACAGCCTTCAGGCATTGCGCCAGGCCATGCCTGCGGCGACCCCCAACTCTGATCCGGCCCTGGTCTATCCACCTCAGCTGTGGGAGCCCTATCGCAGCCGCCGCTTTGACAATGGCGAGGATCTCTATCGTTCCATAGGCATGGGGCGTGAGGACAGGAGTGGGCGGCTGCTGCAGCTAGCCCGGAACACCCATATGTTTGGCGCACCTGTAGGCGTATTCGTCGCGGTCGAGAACCGCATGTTGCATGCGCAGTGGGTGGATCTGGGAATCTATCTGCAATCGCTGATGCTGCTGGCTACCGGAAAGGGGCTCGCCACCTGCGCCCAGGGCTTCTGGCGCAATTACAGCGATTTTGTGAGCCGGCATCTGGCGCTGCCGCAGGGCTACCAGATCGCTTTTGGCATGGCACTGGGCTATGAGGACAGCGCGGCACCCATCAACCAGTGGCGCTCCACCAGGGCAGAGCCCGGGGAATGGTGCGAGATGCGCGGGTTCGAATGAGCCTGTCTTGATGCCGGTGCGGGCAGTCGCTTGACGCTTCTTCTTGCGTGGCAAGAAGGCGAGGACGAAGCGCAAGGCATCCAGCCGGGTGCCATGCAGGCAACCCGGCCGCTTCTTCAATGCCGACCGACTACTTCCACAGAGCGCACTTGCTCTCTTCCTTGGTGGTGAAGACCTGGTCGCCGGGCAGGGTCTTGAGCACCTTGAAGTAATCCCAGGCCTTCTTCGATTCGGCCGGTGCCTTGACCTGCAGCAGATACATATCGTGAGCGTAGCGGCCGTCGGGGCGGATCACGCCCTTGGCATAGAAGTCCGATAGCGGCGTGGCCTTGAAGCCGGCCATGATCTTGTCGGCATCCGTCGTGCCCAGCTTCTCGGCCAGCTTCAGATACTGCATGGCGGCCGAGTAGTTGGCTGCCTGCAGCGAGGTGGGCATCTTCTTGAACTTGGCAAAGAAGCGATCCGAGAACTTGCGGCTTTCGGGATTCAGGTCCCAATGCCAGCTGTCGGTGAACATCAGGCCTTCCGTGGCTTTGAGGCCCAGGCTGTGGATGTCGGAGCTGAACAGCAGCAGGCCGGCCAGCTTCATGGTCTTGGTCAGGCCGAACTCGCGTGCCGACTTGATGGCATTGATGGTGTCGCCACCTGCATTGGCCAGGCCCAGAATCTGGGCCTTGGAGTTCTGAGCCTGCAGAAGGAAGGAAGAGAAGTCGGCTGTATTCAGCGGGTGCCTGACGTTGCCCTGCACCTTGCCGCCAGCGGCATTGACCACGCGGGTGGTGTCGGCTTCCAGCGCCTGGCCAAAGGCATAGTCGGCCGTCAGAAAGAACCAGCTCTTGCCACCCAGCTCCACCACTGCCTTGCCCGTGCCCTTGGCCAGCGCCACGGTGTCATAGGCATAGTGCACGAAATAGGGGCTGCACTGGTCGTTGGTCAGGGCCGAAGTGCCCGCGCCGTTGATGATGTAGACCTTTTTCTTCTCATCGGCCACCTTGCCCATGGCCAGACCGGCACTGGAGGTGGTGCCGCCGATCAGCATGTTCATGCCCTGAGTGTCGAACCACTCGCGTGCCTTGCTGGCCGCGATATCGGCCTTGTTCTGGTGGTCGGCCGTCAGCACCTCGACGGGCTTGCCCAGCAGCTTGCCGCCAAAGTCGTCCACGGCCATCTGCACGGCCAGGGCTCCGCCCTTGCCGTCCACATCGGCATAGAGGCCCGACATATCGGTGATGAAGCCGATGCGAATCTTGTCCTGCGCCTGAGCGCCTGCAGCGGTCAGCAGGCATCCCAGTGCCAGCGTCAATGTTCTTGGGGAAAAAGCGGTAGCGGAGCAAACAGAGCGAGGCTTCATCAGAGTCATCTCCTGAGGTGGTGAGTACCCAGTCACTGCGACGGGCAGCCAGCATGGTCGCAGTTGGAGCAGGGCGCGCCATCAGGGCAAGCACCGGGGCGGCTGCGACAAGGTATCCACGGCGACTCGGGAAAATGCCGCAAGCTCCTACACTGCACACCAGCGATTCAGGAAAGTAGAAGAGATGGATATTCGTCAAGCATTGCAGCAGCGTCGTTCGGTGCGCGCTTTTCTGCCGCAGGCCGTGGCTGCTGCCACGGTGCGGGACTTGCTGGAGACCGCAGCACAGGCGCCATCCGGCGGCAATATGCAGCCTTGGCGTGTGACCGCAGTGGGCGGACAGGCGCTCAAGGATCTGTGCGCCAGGGCCAGGGAGACCGAGGCCGTGCAGCGCCCCGGCCTGTCCTATCCACCCGGTTTGTGGGAACCCTACCGCAGTCGCCGCTTTGAAAACGGCGAAGATCTTTACCGTGCAATCAATATCGGCCGCGAGGACAAGGCAGCACGTCTGGCCCAACTGGCCAAGAACGGCCAGATGTTCGGTGCGCCCGTGGGCATTTTCGTGGCCGTGGAGGAGCGCATGGGCTATGCGCAATGGGTGGATCTGGGCATCTATCTGCAGTCCTTCATGCTGCTGGCCGTGGAGAAAGGTCTGGCCACCTGTGCCCAGGGCTTCTGGCGCATGTACAACGACATGCTGATCGAACAGCTGGCATTGCCGGATGGCTACCAGATTGCCTTCGGCATCGCCCTGGGCTACGAGGATGTCAGCGCGCCCATCAACCAGTGGCGCGCAAGCCGTGCTGCCAGCAATGAATGGCTGGTGTTGCAGGGGCTGGATTGAACGGCGGATTAGACGCTTGAGGGTCAGGATAGTTAAACAGCTTCAAGAGTGCGCAAATTGTGGCAAAACCAGCCTATACTGCGTGCAGCTCCGGGGTGTGCGAAAGCGCTGAGATGCCAGTCACTGTGAAAACAGTGCAGGCGAACCCGACGAACTTGATCCGGTTCATACCGGCGGAAGAAGAGCGGGACCCTGACGCAGGGCCGATGGATTGACAGGGCAACTGGCGCGAGTGCCAACCCTGAAAGCCATAGGCACAGCAAACCCCAGGCGCCTCGCGCACTGGGGTTTTGTCTTTTCTGGACAGCCGGTGCGTGAAGAACCAGGCCGAAATTGCAGAATTTCGGCGGCACAGGCCGGATACCCCATAGCGGGCCGGGCCCGTGCAGGGCAAGATCAGAGCAGGGCCGCACTCCACGGAGCGTTTGATGCACTTCAACCGCTTTGAGGAGACTGCGATGAACGCCCCTGATTCCATTTTTACGCCTGCTGCAGGTCATGCCCCCGATGCCGCCCGTTTTGCCGAGCTGCTGGCACAGTCGCGCCAGCCGTTTCCCGCATCGACCAAGAGCTATCTGAGTGGCGCGCTGCATCCGCAGCTGCGTGTGCCGGTGCGCGATATTGCGCTCACCAATGGAGAGCAGGTCAGCGTCTACGACACCTCGGGTCCCTATACCGACCCCGCCATACAGATCGACGTGCGCCAGGGCTTGCCCAGCGTGCGAGGTGCCTGGATCGAAGCGCGCGGCGACAGCGAATACTACGTGGGTCGCCTGCGTGTGGCGCTGGACGACGGCGGCAAGCGCGGCGAGGAAGATGCGCGCGTGGACCAGCTGCGCGCCGAGGCGGCCGCGCTGCAGCGCCAGCCGCGCCGTGCCAAATCTGGCCAGAACGTGACCCAGATGCACTATGCCAAGCGCGGCATCATCACGCCCGAGATGGAGTATGTGGCCCTGCGTGAAAACGGTCGCCGTGAATGGATGGCGCAGTACCAGCAGGACGCGGCGCGCGAGCTGCGCCTGGCCGGCAACAGCCTGGGCGCAGCGATCCCGAAGATCATCACACCCGAATTCGTGCGCGACGAAGTGGCGCGCGGCCGCGCCATCATTCCGGCCAATATCAACCACCCTGAAATCGAGCCCATGGCCATCGGCCGCAATTTCAAGGTCAAGATCAATGCCAACATCGGCAATTCGGCCGTGACTTCCAGCATCGAGGAAGAGGTGGAAAAGCTGGTCTGGGCGATTCGCTGGGGTGCGGACAATGTCATGGACCTGTCCACCGGCAGGAACATCCACACCACGCGCGACTGGATTGTGCGCAACTCGCCCGTGCCCATCGGCACCGTGCCCATCTATCAAGCGCTGGAAAAGGTCGGCGGCATTGCCGAGGACCTGACCTGGGAGATCTTCCGCGACACGCTGGTCGAGCAGGCTGAGCAGGGCGTGGACTACTTCACCATCCACGCCGGCGTGCGTCTGGCCTACATCCACCTCACGGCCCAGCGCCGCACCGGCATCGTCTCGCGCGGCGGCTCCATCATGGCCAAGTGGTGCATGGCTCATCACCGCGAGAGCTTCCTCTACGAGCATTTCGAGGATATCTGCGACATCATGAAGCAGTATGACGTGAGCTTCTCGCTGGGTGATGGCCTGCGTCCCGGCTGCGCGTCGGATGCCAACGACGATGCCCAGTTTGCCGAGCTGGCCACGCTGGGCGAGCTGACGCAGATCGCCTGGAAGCACGATGTGCAGACCATGATCGAAGGCCCCGGCCATGTGCCCATGCACATGATCCAAGCCAACATGACCGAGCAGCTCAAGCACTGCCACGAGGCTCCGTTCTACACCCTGGGCCCGCTGACCATAGACATCGCCCCCGGCTACGACCATATCGCTTCGGCCATCGGCGCGGCCATGATCGGCTGGTTCGGCACGGCCATGCTGTGCTATGTCACGCCCAAGGAGCATCTGGGTCTGCCCGACCGCGACGACGTCAAGCAGGGCATCATCGCCTACAAGATTGCGGCCCATGCCGCCGATGTCGCCAAGGGCCATCCAGGCGCGCGTTCGCGTGACGATGCGCTCTCCCAGGCGCGCTTCGATTTCCGCTGGCAGGACCAGTTCAACCTGGGACTGGATCCCGACACGGCCCAGGCCTACCACGACGAAACCCTGCCCAAGGACAGCGCCAAGGTGGCCCATTTCTGCTCCATGTGCGGACCCAAGTTCTGCTCCATGAAGATCACCCAGGAAGTGCGCGACTTTGCCAAGCAGCAAGGCGTGAGCGCCGAGAACAGCATTGCCGTAGGCATGCAGGCCAAGGCGGCGGAGTTCAATCAGGCGGGCGGCGATTTCTACATTCCCATCGTCAATGCATCGACCGACACCACGGCACGTTGACCTGAGCTGAAGTCGGGCTGCGGCGCTTGTGCATCAGGCGCTTTCGCCCGTCGCCATGAAAAAAGGCAGGCACGAGGGCCTGCCTTTTTGTTCCGTAATGGAGCAGAGTCTGCAGCGCTCGGCTTGGAAAGGAGCGCTGGGGATGCCACCCGTCAGGTCCATCTCGATAAGGCGCAAATATCGCGATGTAAGTTTGTTGCGGGTTGAAACCTGGAGCTGCTGGAACTGCTGCCATAAAAAAACGGACAGCTGCCGCGGCTCGCTGTCCGTTGTTCCGATGCGGGGCGTATGCCTCGCGGGTTCAAGTCACCGCCAGTACTGGCATTTGCTTTCCGCCTTGGTGGTCCAGATCTGCTCGGCCGGCAGCTTCTTGATGATCTTGTAGTAGTCCCAGGTGCCCTTGGACTCGGCTGGCGACTTGACCTGCATCAGGTACATATCGTGCACATAGCGGCCGTCTTCGCGGATATAGCCCTGGCCGAAGAAGTCGTCGATCTTGGTGCTTTTCAAGGTAGCCATGACCTTGTCGGCATCGAGCGTGCCGGCTTTTTCCACGGCCTTGAGGTAGTTCATGGTGGCCGAGTAGTCGGCGGCCTGGATCTCGCTGGGGCGACGTTGGGTCTTGGCCATGAAGGCGTCGGCAAACTTGCGCGAGCCATCGTTCATGTCCCAGTACCAGGGGGCCGTGAACTGCATGCCTTCGGTGTTCTTCAGGCCCAGGCTGTGGATGTCGCTGAAGAAGACCAGCAGGCCGGCCAGCTTCATGTTCTTGGTGACGCCGAACTCCTTGGCCGCCTTGATGGAGTTGATGGTGTCTCCGCCGGCATTGGCAAGGCCCAGGATCTGCGCCTTGCTGTTCTGGGCCTGTAGCATGAAGCTGGAGAAATCGCTGGCGTTGAGTGGCGTCTTGACCGAGCCCAGCACCTTGCCGCCACGCGCTTCGATGATCTTGCTGGTGTCGGCTTCCAGTGCATGGCCGAAGGCATAGTCGGCCGTCACAAAGAACCAGTTCTTGCCGCCGGTGTCCACCACGGCGCCGCCCGTGCCCTTGGCCAGGGCCACGGTATCGAAGGCGTAGTGCACGGTATAGGGGCTGCACTGCTCGTTGGTCAGGGCCGAGCTACCCGCGCCATTGTCGATGAAGACCCGCTTTTTCTCCTGCGCGACCTTGGCCATGGCCAGGGCGGTGGCGGAGTTGGTGCCGCCGAACACCAGGCTGATGCCTTGCGTGTCTATCCATTCGCGGGCCTTGCTGGCCGCGATATCGGCCTTGTTCTGGTGGTCGGCCGTCAGCAGCTCGATGGGCTTGCCCAGTACCTTGCCGCCAAAGTCGTCAATCGCCATCTGTATGGCAACGGCACCGTTCTTGCCTTCCACATCGGCATAGAGGCTGGACAT
The DNA here is from genome assembly GCF_039581385.1 of Comamonas sp. A7-5. NCBI lineage: Bacteria > Pseudomonadati > Pseudomonadota > Betaproteobacteria > Burkholderiales > Comamonadaceae > Comamonas > Comamonas sp. A7-5. The sequence goes on along the minus strand of NZ_JBCPWO010000012.1, from coordinate 42,284 downwards.
GTCGGTGATGAAGCCGATCTTGACTTTTTCCTGTGCCATGACGGGGGCCGCGAAGGCCGCCGTCAGGGCGAGAGCCAGCAGGCAGGCAGAGGGCGCAGACTGGGACAAGCGATGCATGGAGTCTCCTGAAAATTATGAGAAATGTGGAGAGAGCGTGCAGCGTCCGGGCGGCGGGTGGCCGCTGTCGCTGCATCGCAGCAAACATGCTAGGGGCGGCGATTGCGTCTGGCATCGGGGCAAGCACTTGCGGGAAATCCCAAGGGATACACCAGCTTTGATAGCTGCTAGCGCTTGTTGTTCATGGATTTCATATTGATTTATTGCTGAAGTCCATGAATGAAAGGCGCAAAGTGCTTTTATTCTGATAGCGATTGCAGCGAGATACCCGCAGCAGCCATGCCACGTGAGCGCCATGAAAAAAGCAGCCCGGAGGCTGCTTTGGTGGATGTTTTGGCAGGGATTGCACCTGGTGCTGCAGGCTATGCAGTGCGCGGTGCGCGAATCGCGGTCTTGGGGCGAAAGGCCTTGCAGATCTCGTCATGGGTTTCGAGATAGGGGCCGCCGATCAGGTCGATGCAGTAGGGAACTGCAGCAAAAATGCCATTGACCTTGGATTTGCCGTCGGCGTCCTTAAGGCCTTCCAGCGTCTCGGCAATCGCCTTGGGCTGGCCCGGCAGATTGATGATCAGGCTGCTGCCGCGTATCACCGCCACCTGGCGCGAGAGTATGGCCGTGGGCACAAAAGCCAGGCTGATCTGGCGCATCTGCTCGCCAAAGCCCGGCATTTCCTTGTGGGCCACGGCCAGGGTGGCCTCGGGCGTCACATCGCGCAGCGCGGGGCCGGTGCCGCCGGTGGTCAGCACCAGGCTGCAGCCTGCATCGACCAGCTCGATCAGCGCCGCGCTGATGCCGGCCTGCTCGTCGGGAATCAGGCGCGGCTCGAACTGGATGGGGTTCTTGAGCGCGCGGCTCAGCCATTCCTGGAGCGCGGGCAGGCCCTTGTCTTCATAGACGCCGCTGCTGGCGCGGTCGCTGATGGAGACAATGCCGATCTTCACGGCATCGTGAAGATATACGGGCGCATCACTCATCGCCGTCATCCTCGGCGCTCGCACCGGCCTTGCCGGCGCTGGCCAGTTGCTCACGCACCAGCTGGAACAGGTCGCGGTAGGCGCGGCCCTTGCTGACTTCCTTGGGCTCGGCATCGGGGCCGGCGGCAGCGGCCGCTGCGGCGGCTTGCTCCTTGGCCTTGTCGATGTCCTTGCGCGACTGGCGGATCAGCGAGCGCAGTTGCTGCACATCGGTGCCGGGGAAATGCTCCAGCCAGATGGACAGGGCCGCTTCCTCGACGATCAGGCGGTCGCGCCATTGCTCGGCCACCTGCAGCGACATTTTTTCGCTGGCCGAGCCATTGCGCTGCTCGTCCAGTGCCTGCTTGACGGCCGCGACCTGTTCCGGCGTCAGCTTGCGCATGAGCTTGCCCACATACTGGAGCTGGCGGCGCTTGCCTTCGAAGTTGGTGATGCGCTTGGCTTCGGCCAACGCGTCGATCAGTTGGTCGGACAGCTGCAGGCGCTTGAAGAGGTCGCTGCGCAGCGTCATCAGCTCCTTGCCCAGATCCTGCAGCGCATCACTTTCGCGCTTGAGGTCGGTCTTGGTGGAGTCGTAGGTGCCTTTGAGTTCGGCCTTCAGCTCAAGGTCCAGCTCGCTGCCTTCGGCAACGAACTTTCCGCGAACAAAATAGCCTTTGGTGGGTTTGCGTGACATGGTAAGGGGGCAATATCGGTGGCAGCGCAGAGGGCGCCGCAGTGGCGGCTATCATATCCGCCGCTATGAAAAAACCTCGCTCCAGCAATACAAGCACTTCCAGTGCACAGGCCCAATCCGCACCGCAAGCCGGTTTCAGCTTCAGCCAAGCCTTTTTCGAGGGGCTGGTGGACCAGGCTTTGCAGCATGCCAAAAAGCTGGGTGCGACGGACGCCGGCGCCGAGGCTTCCGAAGGCTGCGGCCTGTCGGTCAGCGTGCGCAAGGGCCAGCTGGAGACCGTGGAGCGCAACCGCGACAAGTCGCTGGGCGTGACCGTCTATCTGGGCCAGCGCCGGGGCAATGCCAGCACCTCGGACTTCTCCGAAGCCGCCATTAAGCAGACCGTGCAGGCTGCCTATGACATCGCCCGCTTCACCGCAGAAGACCCGTTTGCCCGCCTGCCCGACAGCGCAGATATTGCGCTGCCCGGCACGCACCGCGATCTGGATCTGTTCCATCCATGGGATATCACCAGCGAAGCCGCTGCGGAGATGGCACTGCGCTGCGAGGAGGCCGCCTTCAAGACCCACCGCCGCGTGAGCAACAGCGAAGGTGCGGGCGTCTCGGCCCAGCAAAGCCATTTCTTCACGGCCCATACCAACGGTTTTCGTGGCGGCTACGCCAGCTCGCGCCACAGCATGTCGGTGGCGCCCATCGCCAAGCTGCCCGGCAAGAATGGCGAGATGCAGCGCGACTACTGGTACAGCTCCATGCGCAATGCTGCAGATCTGGCCTCGCCAGAGGCCGTGGGCCGCTACGCCGCAGAGCGCACGCTGAGCCGTCTGGGCAGCCGCAAGATCCCGACCACCGAATGCCCGGTGCTGTTCGAGTCTCCGCTGGCCGCCGGCCTGCTGGGCAGCTTTGTGCAGGCCGTCAGCGGCAGCGCGCTCTATCGCAAGAGCACGTTCTTGCTCGACTCCATGGGCAAGCCCATCTTCCCCAAGCACATCGATGTCGAGGAAGACCCCTTTGTCCTGGGCGGCAAGGGCAGCTCGCCCTTTGACGAAGAGGGCGTGCGCGTGCAGGCTCGAAAGGTGGTCGATGCCGGCCGCGTGGAAGGCTATTTCCTGTCCAGCTACTCGGCGCGCAAGTTGGGCATGAAGACCACGGGCAATGCCGGCGGCTCGCACAATCTGGTCATGACTTCGCGCCGCACCAAGGCGAGCGATGATCTGGATGCCATGCTCAAGAAGCTGGGCACGGGCCTGTTTGTGGTCGAGCTGATGGGCCAGGGCGTGAACTATGTGACCGGCGACTATTCGCGCGGCGCCAGCGGCTTCTGGGTGGAGAACGGCGAGATCGCTTTCCCCGTGGACGAAATCACGATCGCGGGCAACCTCAAGACCATGTTCAAGGGCATAGAGGCCATCGGAGCCGATGCCTATAACTATGGTGCCAAGACCGTGGGCTCCATGCTGATCAATCGCATGAAGGTGGCTGGCAGCTGATCGCTGTCGGTCGCTCCATGAAAAAAGCAGCCCGGTGGCTGCTTTTTTCATTTCTGCATCAGCTCTCGGCTGCGGCCTGAACTATGCAGTGCGAGAGTTTCTCGAAATGCTTGTGGGCATCGGCACTGAGCTCGATCTGCTTGCGTCTGGCATCCTCGGTATCGGCCAGCAGGATCCAGCCTTTCTGGCGCATGGATTTCAGACGGGTGTGAATCGTGGCCGGAGACCCGAGTTCACGCTGGGCCATCAGATCCCGGACGCAAAGACGCTCCTGGCGCGTGCCGGCATTGGCAATTTGCTCCAGCAGGCGTTCCTCCAGTGGATCCAGTGCGGGCAGCACTGGCAGGTTGCGGATGGTCGCTGCCAGGTGCAGAAAGCGTAAATAGATATCGGCAGACAGGGACTTTGGCATGAGAAGGCAAAAACAGACGACGCGCCGCTAACGAAGAGCGAATAAACGGCACTCATAATACTGTGCAGACAGTGAACAAGCTCGGCGGCAGCGCATGAAGAACATTTGGACGCAATTTTCGGTGGCGGTTATCACGGCTTTGCTGTTCCTGGCGATGCTGGCTCTTAATCAGTGGATTTTCTCCGAACTGGAATTTGTCAGGGGCGTCAACTGGATTTACCTGCCTGCAGGCGCTCGTCTGCTTTGTACCCTGCTTTTTGCGGAGGCGGGCGTGGTCGGGCTTTTTGCCGTGTCATGGCTGGTCTGCAACTTCTACTTTTTCCCGGATGACTGGCTGAGGGCATTTGCGGGCGGCATCATGGCCACGCTTGCCCCTTATGGCACTTATTGCGCAGCTCGCAAATGGATGGGGCTCGGGCGATCTCTCAGTGATCTCACGCCGCGTCGCCTGCTGTGGCTCAGTGTGATCTACGGACTGAGCAATGCCTTGCTGCACCAGGCCTGGTCCGTCGTCATAGGGGATGGTTTTCAGATGGATCAGCTTCTGGTGATGATTCTGGGCGACTTCAGCGGCACTTTGATCGTCCTGTATGTATTCAAGGCCTTGCTCATGCTGCCGATCAAAATGGACCGGTATCTGCTCAAGTAAGACCGTTTGCAGTCCCGGTGTTCGATTTGACCGCTTTCGTCGCCAGCCATGACTGATGGCAAGTCATACTAGGGGGCTTGATCTAGAAAATCCAATATCAGTTGTCAGTGTCATGAGTTCTGCATCCTCACCCACCTCCGGCATGAGCCGTCCGGACTGGCTCAGCGCCATCATCGTCATCGTGGTCTGGGGTCTTAATTTCGTGGTCATGAAATGGGGGCTGGCCAAGCTTTCGCCCCTGCTGCTGTGCGCGCTGCGCTTTGCCGCGGCATCGCTGCCATTTTTGCTGTTCGTGCGTCCGCCCAAAAATCTTTCCTGGGGTCTGCTGGCCGCCTACGGTCTGGTGCAAGGGGTCGGGCAGTTCGGCCTGCTGTTCACCGGCATGAAGCTGGGCATGCCTGCCGGCATGGCATCCGTGGTGCTGCAGACCCAGGCCTTCATCACCATGCTGCTGGCGGCTGCGTTCTTGCACGAGAAACCGCAGCGCTGGCAATGGCTGGGTCTGCTCATCGCTCTTGCCGGACTGCTGCTGATCGGTGCAGCCCATGGTGAGGGGGCATCGGATATGACGCTGATCGGTTTTGTGCTGACCGTGGGCGCCGCTGCCATGTGGGCCGGCTCGAACCTGCTGACGCGGATGGCGGCCAAGCAAGGCTCGTATGAGCCGGTGTCCTTCATCGTCTGGACCAGCGTCTTCCCCATGCTGCCGCTGCTGTTGCTGTCCCTGTGGGTGGATGGCGCGGATTCGGTGGCTTCGCAGCTGCAGTCCATAGGCTGGAGCGAGCTTGGGGTGATCGCCTATCTGGCTTTTCTGTCCACCTTGCTGGGCTATGGTCTGTGGACGCGGTTGTTGCAGCGCTATGCGGCCAGCACCGTGGCCCCTTTGTCGCTGCTGGTGCCGGTGATCGGTCTGCTGTCGGCCATGCTGCTGCTGGGAGAAGCCCCCAATGGCCTGCAATGGCTGGGTACGCTGGGCGTTCTGCTGGGCATGGTGGTTAATCAGTTTGGCGGCAAATGGCGGCGCTGAGACACCGGCTGGCGATAGCAGGGCACACCGTTGCTCTGCCGCAGCAGCCTGTGACTGCCCGGCAGAGCACTTTGCCAGCGCAGCACAGGCTCGCAAGTCAATAGCGGTTGTCGATCGAAGTTTTTTTGAACACTCGGCCTGAATCACGAATATTGAATCTCGTTTTCGTCATTATTATTGCCGGCATCCAGATAAAAGCATGACTTTCCCATTCCGGATTCGAGCCGGCCTGGGATGCGAATATGCAAAGGAATAATGATGCGAGAGGGAGATATTGGCGCGATGCCTCCTGAGCTGCAGCTGGCCCAGCTGCAGGCTCTGGACAGGGTCATGGCCATGGCTGAATTTGGCCTGGATGGGGCGTTGCACCGTGCCAATGACAACTATCTGCAGCTCATGGGCTTTACGCGTGAGCAGTCTCTGGGTCGCCTGCATCGCAGCTTTTGCTCTGCGCGTCTGGCCGACAGTGCCAGGTATCGGGAAATCTGGACGCATCTGTGTGCAGGCAATGCCTACTCCGGAGTGGTGGAGCGACTACGCAGCGATGGCAGCAGTTGCTGGCTGGAGGCTACCTATTCACCGGTGATGGATGCCCAGGGCCGGGTGATGCATATTCTGAAGATCGCTACCGACGTCACGCAGCGGCGCGCCCGGGAGCAGGCGCAGCAGGAGCACCTGCGTCGCTTGTCCCTGGTGGCCGATGCCTCCGATACGGCAGTGGTCATCAGTGATGGAAGCTCACGCATCGTGCATGTCAACGGCGGCTTTACGCGCATGTTCGGCTGGCACTCCGAGGAGGTCGCGGGACGCATGCCGATTGCCCTGCTGGCTCCCCAGGTGTCCGAGGCTTCGGTGGATCTGTACCGTTCGGAGCTGCGCGCCGGCCAGCCCGTGGGGCGCGAGGAAATAGTGGTCGGCAAGAACGGTCAGCGCTACTGGGCCAAGGTCATCAGCAACCCCATCCTCGACGCGGACGGGCACTGGCAATACACGGTGTCGATGCTGACCGATATCACGCGTTCCAAGATGCATGAGGCCTTGCAGCACCGCGTGCTGGAAGCCATGGCACGCGAGCGGCCGCTGGTGGAGGTGCTGGAGATGGTGTGCCTGGAGGTCGAGAGGATTGCTCCGGAGGTGACGGCATCGATTCTCGAGGTGGATGCCCAGGGGCTGCTTCACCCGCTGGCCGGGCCAAGCCTGCCCCAGTCCTATTCGGCGCTGATCGAGGGGCTGGCCATAGGTCCTAACGTGGGTTCGTGCGGCACAGCAGCCTGGCGCAATGCGCCGGTGCTGGTCGACGATATTGCAAAAGACCCGCTGTGGGCGGATTTCAAGCACCTGATCCTGCCGCTGGGGTTCAAAGCCTGCTGGTCCACTCCCATCTGCAACAGCGGCGGCAAGCCGATCGGTACTTTCGCGTTCTATTACCGGGAGCAGCTGACCGGGGATGCCTCGGCTTTTCACCAGCAACTGGTGGATGCCTGCATTCATCTGTGCGCCCTGGCGCTGGAGCGTGAGCTGTCGCGCGCGCGCATTCGTCAGCTGGCTTTCTACGACGGCCTGACCGGATTGCCCAATCGAAGTCTGCTGCAGGCCAAGGCCGATCAGGCGATTGCGTCGGCTGCCGGCAATGACGAACAGTTGGCGGTGCTGTTCATCGATCTGGACCGGTTCAAGCAGGTCAATGACTCTCTGGGTCATCCTGTGGGGGATGAATTGCTGCGCAATGTCGCGACGCGATTACAGCGCGTGCTGCGTAGCTCCGATATTGCCGGGCGTTTGTCGGGTGACGAGTTTGTTGCCGTGCTGCCGCAATGCGATGCGGAGCATGTGGCCAATACCATCGAACGCCTGCAGGAGTTGCTGTCAGAGCCTCTGAATATTGCCGACACCTCGCTGACCATATCCGCCAGCGTGGGCATTGCAATGTTTCCCATGGACGGCAGGGATATGGAGACCCTGGTGCATCGTGCCGACATGGCCATGTACCAGGCCAAGAGCAAGGGGCGCGGCCGTTTCTGTTTCTTCAGCAGCGAAATGAACCGCTTGGCCCAGGAGCGCCTGGCATTGGAGACTGCACTGCGCAAGGCGCTCAAAAGCGGTGGCCTGCGTCTGCACTATCAGCCTCAGATCGAAATGGCCACCGGCCGTCTGTATGGCGTGGAGGCCCTGGCGCGCTGGACCCATGCCGAGCTGGGCGAGATTTCGCCTGCCCGCTTTATCCCGCTGGCCGAAGAGTGCGGGCTGATCGCCGATCTGGGAAGCTGGGCACTGGAAGAAGCCTGTCGCCAGTTGTCGCAGTGGCGGGCCAGGGGGATGGAAGTCCCCGCGGTATCGGTCAATCTGTCGCCGTCGAGTTTTCACAATCTGGATTTGCCTCGGATGATCGCCGACACGCTGGACCGAAACGATCTGGTGCCGCAGGACCTAACCCTGGAGCTGACGGAAAGCATTTTGCTGGACACCAACCCCAGCACCATGAAGACCATAGACGAGGTGCATGCGCATGGCGTGCGCCTGTCCATGGATGATTTCGGCACCGGCTACTCCAGCCTCAGCTATCTGCGCCGCCTGCCGGTCAGCGAACTCAAGCTGGATCGCAGCTTCGTGGCCGATCTTGAACATGACGAGGCGGCTCGGGCGTTGAGCAGTGCTATTTTGGGCATTGGCAAGAGTCTGCACCTGACCGTGGTGGCGGAAGGAGTGGAAACGCCAACGCAGAGCGTGATGCTGTGCGAGCAGGGCTACCCGGTGGCGCAAGGCTTTCTGTTCGCCCGGCCGCTGGCACCGAAGGAGTTTGAGCATTGGCTGGCCGCCAACCCGCCGACCGCGCCAGGCGCCGTCGCCGCATGAACTTGCGGTGCAGAGGTTCGGCACAGAGCGCTCCAGCAGCGATGATCTGATGTGCAGATGTGGCTGAGAGGCCACGCGCATTGTGATGCGACCGAGGTTTGGGCGGCTCTGCGACATTTCCATCAGGATATGCGGGCATGGTTGCAACTTCTGCACGGTGCTTCAAGGCTTCAGTAGGCGGCTCCTGGCAGTGCCGGGGCCGCCACCGTGGAGCCGGCAAACTGGGTACGCAGCTTGCGCGCGGCATTCACGAACATCAGCACATCCACGCCCACGGCCACAAAGCTGCAGCCGAGCTGAAGGTAGCGCTGTGCCAGCGCGGGGTCCGAGGTCAGCGTACCTGCAGCCTTGCCGCAGGCAACAATGGTCCGCATCGCTGCCTCGATGGCAGCCTGCACCTCGGGGTGGCCGGGGTTGCCGCGGTGGCCCATGGAGGCCGCCAGGTCGGCCGGGCCTATGAAGACGCCGTGCACGCCGTCCACGGCGCAGATGGCTTCGAGATTTTTCAGGGCCGTGGTGGTCTCGGCCTGCACCAGCAGGCAGACCTCGTCGTCGGCCACATTCAGATAGTCGGCGCGGCTGCTCCACTGAGAGGCACGTCCCACGGCACTGCCGACGCCGCGCACGCCCAGGGGCGGGTATTGCGTGGCGGCCACGATGGCCTGGGCCTGGTCTGCCGTGTCCACCATGGGCACGAGCAGTGTCTTGGCGCCAATGTCCAGCATCTGCTTGATCAGGGCCGTGCTGCCTTCCACGACTCGCACCACCGGCTGAGCCGGGTGCGAGGCCACGGCCTGCAGGGCAGCCAGGGTGCTGCGCAGGTCGTTGGGCGCATGCTCGCCGTCGATCAGCAACCAGTCATAGCCTGTGGTGGCGGCCGCTTCGGCCAGGTAGGGGGCGGCCATGGACAGCCACAGTCCGATCTGGGGCTGGCGTGCGGTGATGGCGGTCTTGAAGGGGTTCAGTGCGGGCATGAGGGTCTCGATTCAGTGAAAGGGCAGAGTGCAGGTGAATAGGCGTGGCGCCTGTAACTGGCGCGGCCCAAGCCAGAGACACCAAGCAAGGGCCTGGGCTGGCCGCGCAGCGCCTCAGGGAGGTGTCCTGCATTCAATCCAATCCACCTTGGCAGACGTATTTGATGTGCAGGTAATCGTCGAGCCCGTGGGTCGAGCCTTCGCGGCCGTAGCCTGACTCCTTGACACCGCCAAAGGGCGCGGCCTCGGCGGCCAGAGCGCCTTCGTTGACGCCCACGATGCCCGATTCCAGGGCATCGGCGACACGCCAGATGCGGCGCATGTCCTGACTGTAGAAATAGGCGGCCAGACCGAACGGCGTGTCGTTGGCGGCGGCGATGACCTCGGCCTCGTCGTCGAACACGGTCAGCGGAGCCACCGGGCCGAAGGTTTCTTCGCAGGCGCAGGCCATGGAGGCCGTGGCGCCCGAGAGCACGGTGGGGGCGTAGTAGGTGGGGCCCAGTTCCGTCAGGCGCTTGCCGCCGGTGAGCACCTTGGCTCCCTTGGCCACCGCGTCCTCCACATGGCGGGCGATCTTCTCGACCGCACGGTCATTGATCATGGGGCCGATCTGCGAGGCCGGGTCGCTGGCCGGGCCCACGTGCAGGGCTGCCACGCGGGCGCTGAGTTGCTGGGCAAAGGCCTCGTACACGGTGCGGTGCACAAAGACGCGATTGGGGCAGACGCAGGTCTGGCCGCCGTTGCGGAACTTGGCGGCCATGAAGCCGTCCACGGCGGCTGCCACATCGGCATCCTCGAAGACGATGAAGGGCGCATTGCCGCCCAGTTCCAGCGAGAGCTTTTTGAGCGTGTCGGCGCTGCGGCGCGCCAGATGCTTGCCCACGGGCGTGGAGCCGGTGAAGGTGATCTTGCGCACGCGGCTGTCATCCAGCCATTGATCGACCACCTCGGGCGTGCGCTCACGCGAAGCCGTGACGATGTTGAGCACGCCGGCCGGCACGCCGGCTTCGTGCGCCAGCAGCACCAGGGCCAGTGACGTCAGCGGCGTGTCCTCGGCCGGCTTGCAGACCACGGTGCAGCCCGCAGCCAGGGCCGGCGCGATCTTGCGCGCAATCATGGCGGCCGGGAAATTCCAGGGCGTGATGGCGGCGACCACGCCAACGGGTTCGAGCAGGGCGAACATGCGCCGGCCCGGCACGGGCGCCGGAATGACTTCGCCATTCATGCGCGTGGCGGCCTCGCCGAACCATTCGATATAGCTGGCTGCATAGGCCACTTCTCCCTTGCCTTCGGCCAGGGGCTTGCCCTGCTCCAGCGAGATCAGCGTGCCCAGATCGTCCTGATGGGCCAGCACCAGATCGTTCCAGCGCTTGATGATGGCAGCGCGCTGCTTGGCCGGCAGCTTGCGCCAGGCGGGCAGGGCGGCCTGGGCGGCGTCCACGGCGGTGCGTGCATCGGCCGCACCTGAATCGGGAACGCTGGTGATGGTGCTGCCCGTGGCCGGATCGGTCACGGCAAAGCTGGCGCCGCTGGCAGCGGGCGTCCAGGTGCCGGCGATGAAGTTGGCGCTGCGCTGCAGTTCGGTGCGTTGCAGTCTGAGTGGCGTGGCGTTCATGGTGAAAATCGCAGAAAGTGAAGATCGGATAAGGGCGGAAAGCTCAGGAAGATGCGTTTTCCTCAGCTCACGATGCCCAGATGCCAGGGCACGAATTCGTGGTCGCCCAGTCCCAGGGCTTCGCTCTTGGTTGGCTCGCCGCTGGCATGGTGCAGGATCCGCTCGAAGATCTGCTGGCCCAGCTCGGGCACGCTCAGCTCTCCGTCGACGACCACGCCGCAGTTGATGTCCATGTCTTCCTGCAGGCGCTTGTACATGGGGGTGTTGCTGGCCAGCTTGATGGTGGGTGCGGGCTTGCTGCCGAACATGGAGCCGCGGCCCGTGGTAAAGCAGATCAGCTGGGCGCCGCTGGCGATCTGGCCCGTGGAGGCCACCGGGTCGTAGCCCGGCGAGTCCATGAAGACGAAGCCGTGTTCGGTGATGGGCTCGGCATATTCATAGACGGCGCGCAGCGGCGTGGTGCCGCCCTTCATGGCGCTGCCCAGGGATTTCTCAAAGATGTTGGCCAGGCCGCCGGCCTGGTTGCCATGACCGACCACGCCGTTGAACTGGGCGTTCTGGCCGGCTGCGTAGCGTTCCCACCAGGCCAGGCGGTCCAGCAGCTTCTGGCCGACTTCGGGACTGATGGCGCGGCGCGTGAGCATGAACTCCACGCCATGGATCTCGGGTGTCTCGGACAGAATGGCCGTGCCGCCGTGGCGCACCAGAATGTCCATGGCCGCGCCCAGGCCGGGGTTGGCAGTGATGCCCGAGAAGCCGTCCGAGCCGCCGCATTCCAGGCCGATCTTGAGATGGGCGGCGCTGACGGTGCTGCGCTGCGCCTGGTTGGCGATGGGCAGCATTTCTTCGATGGCGGCAATACCTGCTTCGATGGTGGCGCGCGTGCCACCCACTTCCTGCATCACCAGGGTGCGCAGCAACTGGCCTTCCTTGAGGCCTTGCGAATCCACCAATGCATCGACCTGGTTGCGTTCGCAGCCCAGGCCCACGATGAGCACGCCCGCCAGGTTGGGGTGGCGCGCATAGCCGGCCAGGGTGCGGCGCAGCACATCGAAGTGCTCGCTGGGTGAGGACATGCCGCAGCCGCTGCTCTGGGCAAAGGCGGCCACGCCGTCCACATTGGGAAAGGCTGCCAGCCGTTCGGGCGTGAAGTGGGCGGCGATGCGCTTGATCACGGTGGCCGAGCAGTTGACCGAGGACAGGATGCCGATGAAGTTGCGCGTGCCCACGCCGCCGCCCGCTCGCACAAACCCCTGGAAAGTGGCGCGCAGCTCCTCGGGCACGTAGTCCACGGGCCGTACGTCAGCACCGAACGACGGGTCGCGGTAGTAGTCCACCAGCTTGAGGTTGTGGCTGTGCACATAGTCGCCAGGCTCCAGGTCGCGTGTGGCGACGCCGATCACCGTGTCGTACTTCTTGACCTGCTCGCCCTCGGCGATGCGGCGTGCCGCGATCTTGTGGCCGGCCGGCACCTGGGCGCGCGTGCGCACTCCCAGCTCGGGAATGTCCTGGCCCAGGGCCAGGGCGGTCTTGGCCACCAGCACGTTGTCGTTGGGGTGCAGGTGCAGCAGGGAAGAAGAGGAGGAGAGCATCTTGGAGTCCGGGGATGGCGGGCTTGAGGCAGTGGGGATGCGGCGGGGACGCAGCGCGTCAGCGCATCAGCTCGCGCAGTTTGAGTTTGTCGATGAGCACGGTTTCCTTCTGGTAGACCGTGTTCACATATTTGGCGTAGTCGGGGCCGTCCAGGTAGAGCAAGGGCGCGTCCAGCCTGTCGGCCACGGACTTGAACTCGGGGCTGGCCACGGCCTGGCGGAAGGCATCGCGCAGCTTGGCTTCGACGGCGGGCGGCAGACCCTTGGGCGCGCCGATGCCGTTGGGCGCATCGACGACCACGTTGTAGCCCAGGTCCTTGAGCGTGGGCACATCCTTGAAGCGCGGCGTGCGCTGATCGCCCCAGGTGGCCAGCAGGCGCAGCTTGCCGGCTTCGACATGCGGGGCCCAGGAGCTGGAGTCGGCCAGCGCATCCACATGGCCGCCGAGCACGCCCTGTAGCGCCTCGGCGCCGCCCTTGTAGGGCACATGGCTGAGCTGTATGCCTGCTGCGGCCGCAAACTCCTCCATACCCACATGGGTGGCGCCGCCCACGCCGGCGTGGGCGTAGGTGATGCTGCCGGGCTTGGCCTTGGCGGCGGCGACGAAGTCCTGCAGGGTCTTGAAGCGTGAGTTGGCCGGCACGGCGATACCGAAGGTCTGGCCCGAGGTACGCGCGATATAGGTGTAGTCCTTGCGCGGATCGGCCTGCAGCGTGCCCAGCTGGGAGAAGCGCGTGACCGAGATCGGGATCTGGCCGATGGTGTAGCCATCGGGCTTGGCCGAGGCCAGGGCCTTGGAGCCGATCATGCCCGAGGCTCCGGCGCGGTTTTCCACTGCAATCGCCTGGCCCAGGATGCGGCTGGCCACGGTGCACAGCGCGCGCATGGACTGGTCGGCCGTGCCGCCGGCAGGCCAGGGGCAGATGAAGGTGATGGGGCGTTCGGGCCAGGTCTGGGCCAGCAGGCGGGTGGAAGTGCCGAGCGTGGCTGCGCCGAGGGCGCCGAGCACAAAGCTGCGCCGGCTGTTGCGTGGGGGGATCATCGCTTGTCTCCTGTCGTTATATGAACTGCCAGCCCCGATTGTTCAAAACTGCTCCATGACAATCCAATGAAAAGATAGACTCTCTTCATAACTATTAGGTAATGAAGCCCCATGAGCAAGATCGATCGTGTGCTGCGCTCCAACCTCAAGCTGCGCCATCTGCAGCTGCTGGTGGCGCTGGACCAGTTCCGCCACCTGGGTCGCGCGGCCGAGTTTCTGGCAGTGACCCAGCCTGCCGTCTCCAAGACTCTGGCCGAGGTCGAACGCATGCTGGGCATGGCTCTGTTCGAGCGCTCCACGCGCGGCACAGAACCCACGGCAGCCGGTGTCAGCATGGTGCGTTTTGCACGCTCGGTGCTGGCCGGTTTCGAACGCACGCGCGACGAGATGGCTGCCGAGGCCAGCGGTGCCCGCGGGCGCGCCAGTGTGGGGGCCATGGTGGTGGCCACGCCGGTGCTGCTGGCGCGCGCCGTGGAGCGCTTGAAAGCGCGTTCGGACCAGACCACGGTGATGGTGGAGGAAGGGGACCTGACGCGCTTGCTGCCCAAGCTGCGTCTGGGCGAGCTGGATCTGTTCGTGGGACGGCTGGAGCCTGGCTATGCCGCGCCTGATCTGGAGACCGAGGCGCTGTACGACGATCCCATGGTGGCTGTGGTGCGACCCGGTCATGCGCTGCTGGCGCCGGGCGCGGCCAGCTGGCAGGCCCTGGCGGGCCAGCCCTGCGTGCTGCCACCGCCCTGGGCCTCGCTGCGCGTGAAGCTGGAGCAGCAGTTCTATGCCCACGGCCTGCACCCGCCGGCCGACATCGTGGAGACCGCGTCTTTTCTCTCGCAGCTGACCTTTGTACACCAGCGCGGCGCCGTGGCCTTCATGGCGCGTGGCGTGGCCCGCTGCCATGCCGCCCTGGGTACGCTGGCAATGCTGGATCTGGTCGTGCCCATTGATCTGCCGCCCGTGGGGCTGATCACCTTGCGCGGCCAGCCGCTGACGCCGACCACGGGCTTGCTGGTCGAATGCCTGCGCGAGGTGGCGCAGGAGTTGGGCTGAGCCTGATTTAGGTCGGGCTGGCCCTCTGGGGCCGCTCTGCTCTGGCGTGCTACCGTGGTGCAATCCTTGTCCCATGTCTTGAGCCTTGTGCCGGACATGATTCCAGGTCCAACCATGGAGACCCATCTATGACTGCCTTGCCACCCATGCCTGCACCTTCGGCCGAGTCTGTCAGCGGCCCCGAGGCTTCGGCTCTGATCGATGCCAGGATTGCCGGCCTGGACGACTGGCGCGGCGCCACGCTGGCCCGCGTGCGCGCGCTGATCCGCGAGGCCTTGCCCGCCGTGGTGGAAGAGCTGAAATGGCGCGGCACACCCGTTTGGTCGCAGGACGGCATTCTGTGCACGGGCGAGACCTACAAGGCCGTGGTCAAGCTGACCTTCGCGCATGGCGCGGCCCTGGCCGATCCGGCCGGCCTGTTCAATGCCAGTCTTGAAGGCGCCACGCGTCGGGCCATAGACCTGCATGTCGGCGATGCGCTCGACGCCGCAGCCTTCCAGGCTCTGGTGCAGGCCGCCGCACAACGCAATGCCCAGGCACGGTCGGCCAGAAAATCGGCTTCGCAAGCCAAAGCCAAATCCCCGGGCTGAAGCCTGCGCCGCCGTTGGGCCTGGGCGTTCAAACGTAAAACGCACCCTGGTGCAGATTGTGCCTGCACGGGTGCTTCTCATTTTGAATCAGGCCGGCCGCGGCCAGCCTGGAGCCATCAGGCCTTGGCGATGGCCGCAGCGATGGCTTTGCCCACCTCGGTGGTGTCGGCTTTGCCGCCCAGATCGGGCGTCAGCGGACCGGCCTTGATCGTGTGCTCGATAGCGGCCACGATGGTGTCGTGGGCCTGGCGCCAGGCACCTTCGCTGCGGCCCAGGAAGTCCAGCATCAGCGCGCCTGACCAGACCATGGCGATGGGGTTGGCGATGTTCTTGCCGTAGATGTCGGGCGCCGAGCCATGCACGGGCTCGAACAGCGAGGGGAAGTTGCGATCGGGGTTGAGGTTGGCCGACGGTGCCAGGCCGATGGTGCCCGTGGTGGCAGGGCCCAGGTCAGACAGGATGTCGCCAAACAGATTGGTGGCTGCCACCACGTCGAAGCGGCCGGGCTGCAGCACGAAGCGGGCGGTCAGGATGTCGATGTGCTGCTTGTCCAGCGTGACTTCGGGGTAGTCCTTGGCTACATCGTCGGCGCGCTTGTCCCACCAGGGCATGCTGATGGCGATGCCATTGCTCTTGGTGGCCAGGGTCACGTGCTTCTTGGCGCGGCTCTGGGCCAGATCGAAGGCGTACTTGAGCAGGCGGTCGGCGCCCTTGCGCGAGTAGACCGATTCCTGGATCACGATCTCGCGGTCCGTGCCTTCGAACATCACACCGCCCAGCGAGGTGTATTCGCCTTCGGTGTTCTCGCGCACCACGTAGTAGTCGATGTCACCGGGCTTGCGGCCGGCCAGAGGGCAGGGCACGCCTTCGAACAGGCGCACCGGGCGCAGATTGATGTACTGGTCGAATTCGCGGCGGAACTTGAGGAGGGACCCCCACAGCGAGACATGGTCGGGCACGGTGGCGGGCCAGCCCACGGCGCCGAAGAAGATGGCGTCCATGCCCGAGAGCTGGACCTTCCAGTCGTCGGGCATCATCTGGCCGTGTTCGGCGTAGTAGTCGCAGTGGGCCCAATCGAAATGGTGGAACTCCAGCGGCAGGTCGAAGCGCTTGGCTGCGGCTTCCAGCGCGCGCAGGCCTTCGGGCATGACTTCCTTGCCGATGCCGTCGCCGGCGATGACTGCAATCTTTTTGGGAGTGGACATGGTGCTCTCTCGTGAATGTGTTGGGTGGCGAGGCAGCGGCTCAGCCTGTGCCTGGCGGTATTCTGCACCTTACATAACTGAATACAATTGACTGATCGTGGCCTGATTGTTTACAGATCGTGCAGAAAATGCCTTCACCCGAGGACCTGCGTGTCTTCACCACCGTGGTGCGCAAAGCCAGCTTTGCCGAAGCTGCGGCCGCGCACAATGCTTCGCCGGCCTTTGTCAGCAAACGCATCCGCCTGCTGGAGCAGGAACTGGGCGTGAAGCTGCTGCATCGCACTACACGGCGGGTCGCTGTCACGGAGCAGGGCGAGCGCGTCTACCACTGGGCGCAGCGCATTCTGGACGAGGTCGAGCATCTGCTGCAGGAGGTGGATGTGACGCGCCGCCAGCCGCGCGGTCTGCTGCGGGTGTCCACCAGCTTCGGCTTTGGCCGCAATGTGGTGGCGCCCGCACTGTCGCAGCTGATTGCGCAATATCCGGCGCTGCAGCTACGCCTGGAGGTGTTTGACCGCATCGTCGATGTTGCGGCCGAGGGCTTCGATCTAGACGTACGCGTGGGCGACGAGATCGCCCCGCACCTGATTGCCAGGCATCTGGCCGACAACCATCGCGTGCTGTGTGCGGCCCCGGCCTATGTGCAGCGGCGTGGCAGCCCGCGCACGCTCGACGAGCTGGCTGCGCATGACTGCCTGGTCATCAAGGAGCGTGACCATCCCTTCGGGGTCTGGAAACTGCGCTCGGGCAGTCAGGAGCGCAGCGTGAAAGTGACCGGGCCGCTGTCCACCAATCATGGCGAGATGGCCGTGCAATGGGCGCGCGACGGCCATGGCATCGTGTTGCGATCGCTCTGGGATGTGGCGGCCGATCTGCAGGCCGGCAGCCTGCTGCAGTTGCTGCCCGAGTGGCAGCAGCAGGCGAATATCTGGGCTGTCTATCCGACGCGGCTGGAGCGCTCGGCCAAGGTGCGGGTCTGCGTCGAGTTTCTGCAGGAGTTCTTCAGCAAACAGGCGCCCATGGGATTCAGAAATGCTATAAAAAAAGAAGCTGCTATCGCTTGATATACATAAATTTCAGATCATTTTTAATCTGAAAGATATGTACTGCAAGCGCAAGCAGCTTCTGTTTTTGAGCCTGGTGCCGCATGGTGGCCCAGACCAGTTGTCAATTATCGGGTCAGTGCGGCCTTCACGGCAGCGGACACCAGGCCCATATCGGCCTTGCCGGCCAGCTGGGCCTTGACGGCGCCCATCACCTTGCCCATGTCGCCAGGGCCGGAGGCACCCAGTTCGGCCACGATGGCCTGCACGGCTGTGGTGATCTCGGCTTCTCCCATGCGTTCGGGCAGATAGACCTTGAGCACTTCCATTTCGGCCTTTTCCACATCGGCCAGATCGCTGCGGTTGGCGGCTTCGAAGGCGGCGATGGAGTCCTTGCGCTGCTTGATCAGCTTGTCGACGATGGCGATGACGGCTGCGTCGTCGAGCTCGATGCGCTCGTCCACTTCCTTTTGCTTCATCGCGGCCTGCAGCAGGCGGATGGTGCCCAGGCGCGCGCTGTCCTTGGCACGCATGGCGGTCTTCATGTCTTCGGTAATCTGGGCTTTCAGGCTCATGGCTTTCTCCTTGGGGTTGGCGAATGGTGGTGCGCAGTGTGAACGGCGTTGACTATCCATTCGCAGGGAGGTCACTGCGCAGCAAGGCAAGCTGATGCAGTGGCCAGAAAACAAAAAACCCGCGCCTGGCGTCCCGAGCGCGGGTTTGCGGCTGTTTTAAGGCCGACTGGTCCTAATCAACGATTAGTACAGCTTCTTAGGCAGTTGCATGCTGCGAACGCGCTTGTAGTGACGCTTCACGGCAGCAGCCTTCTTGCGCTTGCGCTCGGCTGTGGGCTTTTCGTAGAACTCGCGAGCACGCAGATCGGTCAGCAGACCCAGCTTTTCGATGGTGCGCTTGAAGCGGCGCAGGGCAACTTCATAGGGCTCGTTTTCTTTGACGCGGATGGTAGTCATTTAATTTCCAGATATATCTGTGCTGACAGAGGGTTCTCGGGAAGATCGGGCCTGAGAGCCGTGAACAGCGGTTTCCCCGCCACTTTTTAACTAGTATGGCCGACGGGGTAATGCCAGCAAAGTCGAGCATTATAGACCAAGACTTGGTCTGCGTCTTGAATGGGGCGTGAAGCAATTCGGCGTCGGTCGCGCGTGCATGGTTTTGCGGCAGCAGGCAGGGCGTTGTCGCAGACCAGATTCAGGCACCGCCATTGTGCCTTTTGGACTATCGGCGGGTTCAAGTCGCGTGCATTGCGGAGCGAGGCCGGATGCGCAATGCAAGAGCACGGTGCTGCCCAGGCGCCAGGACAGCCGAGCCCGGCGCTGGGGTTTCTTGGGAGTATCGTGTGCACGGAAATTGCATACAGTTTGAGGGCTTTATTTCGTAACCGAGGTCAAGGAATAAGTGGGTTTCGTGCCTGTGCGCGTCGCTGTTTTTCTGTGTTCAAGGAGCTTCCATCTTGTCCAGCGCTTCTCATTTCTCATTTATTTCGCGTCGCCAATGGATGGCTTCGGCCGTGGCCGTGCCGGGCTTGCTGGCATTGACGGCCTGTGCCGGCAGGGCCGGAGTTTCCGGGCCTTCCGCATCCGGCGGTTCCCTGGTGGTGGGCGGTCTGTTTGCGGGCTCGCGCAGCGACAAGGGCTTTATGGAGGCCGGCTGGCGCGGCCTGGAAAAAGCACGCCAGGAGCTGGGCGTGCAGACCCGCTTTCTCGACGGCATGGCGCCCAGAAAGGAGTTGCTGGTGCCGGCTCTTACACAGCTTGCGGAGCAGGGGGCGCAGCTGGTGATTGCCCATGGCGGGCAGAACAATCAGGCCGCAGCCGAAGTTGCGGCGCGCTTCCCCAGGACCCAGTTCGTCGTGACCCAGGGCGCGGTACAGGGAGGCAATCTCTGCAGCTATGACGTGCTGCAGGAAGAGTCGGCCTATCTGGCCGGCGTGCTGGCAGCGCTGACCACCAAAACCGGTGTGGTTGGCCATATGTCGGGCATTCGCGTGCCCCCGGGGCTCAAGGGGCGTGCTGCCTATGCGGCCGGTGTGCGCGATACCGACCCCAGGGTCAAGCTGCTGACGAACTTCTCGGGCGATCAGGACGACAACGCTTTGTCGCACCGCATTGCCAAGGCCCAGATGGCTGCCGGTGCCGATGTGATCTTCACCATGCTCAACTCCGGCCGCGATGGCGTGACTCAGGCCTGCCGCGAAGCGGGCACGCGCCAGATTGGCAATGTGATTGACTGGACCACGGTGGACCCGCAGGTGTTCGTCGCTTCCGCCTGGGCCGATGTGGGCATTGGCGCGTTCTTGGCCGTCAAGGACATGCAGGAGCGCGGTGCGCCCGGCCCGGGTATTCGCAAGATTGGCCTGAGCGATCCGGCTGCCGTACGCCTGACCATGGGCCAGGGCGTGGCCGCCGCTGTGCGCGAGCGCGTGGCCAAGGCGTCGGCTGCCATCGCCTCGGGGCAGCTCAAGGTTCCCGAGCACTATGAAGGCAAGGAGTTTTCTGCCTGACCGGATGGTGCGCCGGAGGCGCTGGCAGCAAAAAGGATGACTCAACCATCCTTTTTTCATGGGGCAGGCGCTTCGGTTCCAGTCGCTCAAGCCATGACCGATTGCTTTTCCGCCATGGCCTGGGCGCAGGCGGCGGCACTGGCCCAGGCCCACTGGAAGTTGTAGCCACCCAGCCAGCCGGTGATGTCCACCACCTCGCCGATAAAGTACAGGCCCGGTCGGCTCTTGCATTCCATGGTTTGCTGGGACAGCACCTTGGTGTCCACGCCGCCCAGCGTGACCTCGGCTTTTTTATAGCCCTCGGTACCCGTGGGAGTGATCTCCCAGCGCGACAGCTGCTCGGCTAGTCTGGCCAGGGCCTTGTCGCTGGCCTCGTTGATGGGGCGTTGCAACTCGGGCATGCGGCTGACCCAGGCATCGGCCAGGCGCGCGGGCAGGTGGGCGGCCAGCTCGTTGGCCACAAGCTTGCGCGAGTGGAGCTTGGCCTGGGCCAGCACCTCGGCCAGATCCACGCCAGGCAGCAGATTGATCTGCAGCGGGGTGCCGGGCTTCCAGTAGCTGGAGATTTGCAGTACCGCAGGGCCGGAGAGGCCGCGATGGGTGAACAGCAAATCCTCGTGGAAGCTCATGCGCTCCTTTTTACTGCCGGTGCTGATTTCCACGGGCAGGGCCAGACCGGCCAGGCCCGCGTAGGGTTGCCAGCCTTCGCCGTCGAAGGTCATGGGCACCAGGCCAGGCGTGCGCTCGATCAGCGGCAGATCGAACTGCTGGGCCAGGCGGTAGCCGAAGTCGGTGGCGCCTATCTTGGGAATGCTCAGGCCGCCGGTGGCAATGACCAGATTGGTGGCCTCTACCAGGCCACGATCGGTTTCAATCTGATAGCTGCAATCGCTTTCTGTGTCTTGGTTTGACGGCGAAAGCACTACTTTCTTGACCTGGCAAGGTTGCCAGCGCTGCACGCCGCCCGCGCTGCACTCGGCCAGCAGCATGGCGATGATGTCCTCGGCCGAATGGTCGGCAAACAACTGGCCTTTGTGCTTTTCGTGGTGGGCAATGCCATGCCTGTCCATCAGCGTGATGAAGTCGGCAGGCGTGAAGCGCGAGAGGGCCGAGCGGCAGAACTGGGGGTTCTGCCCCACAAAATGCTTGTGCGGCGCACGCACGTCCAGATCGCGGTTGGTGAAGTTGCAGCGTCCGCCGCCCGAGATGCGGATCTTCTCGGCCACCTTGGGCGCATGATCGATCAGCAGCACCTTCAGGCCCTGCTGGCCGGCCTGGGCCGCGCAGAACAGGCCGGCGGCACCGGCGCCGATGATGATGGCGTCAAAAATCTGGAAGGGGACCTGTGAAGAGGAGGACACGGCAGGCAGGGCGATGGAGCAAGAACAAGGCCGCGATTGTCCCAGATGCCTCAGATTTTGGGCTCGTCCACTACAAAGCCCCAGAAACCGTCGTCGCAGTGAATGCAGCAGGCCGTAAAGTGATTCAGGTCACTGGCGTGAAACCAGATCAGGCCCAGCTTGGAGTCGCACAGTGCGTCGGCCTGATCGGCGAGGCTGAGTGCCGCAATATGCTCCAGCTCCATATCGCCGAAGAATTCCTGCAGATCGCTGGCGCCCAGAAAAAGGTCGTGGTCCAGACTGCCGATCTTTCCTTTGTGCCGACCGTGCAGAACTTCCACAAATGGGTTGCCCCCCTGGTCGTGGCCAATGGCTACGAACCAGCGGGCCAGCAGAAATTCGGACTGCACGGTTTTCAGGTCTTCCTGATGCTGTTGCGCGCCAAAGCTGAAGAGGTCGGCAAAGTTGGCGTGGCTTTCGCTGGCAATCTCGGTGCTGTCATGAAGATAGCTGGCGTGGTCTGAGGCCTGTTCCAGCGCATACATGGAAAAGCCGTTCTGTGTGATCAGAAACTGCGCATAAGCATCTGAGAAGCCAATGTGTGCCTGCAGCGCTGCAACTTCCTGTGCGCTGGCGGCAGGCTGGCCGAAGGGGTTGGGAAACAGAACTTGCAAGACGCACTCCTGAGACTTACAGCACGGTGTAAGTCGGTACTTGTTTATATCTGCAGCCCATTGTCCCATTGGGGTATGCGCAAGGGTTCAGCGTGCGTCCCGGATCACTTCTAGAATCGCGCCCCATGAATACACCATCCCACCAGCTGAGCATGACCGTGCTCATGTCGCCTGACATGGCCAACTTCTCCGGCAATGTGCACGGGGGCGCCATCTTGAAATTGCTGGACCAGGTTGCCTATGCCTGCGCCAGCCGCTATGCGGGCCGCTATGTCGTGACGCTGAGCGTGGATCAGGTGATGTTTCTGCAGCCTATCCACGTAGGTGAGCTGGTGACTTTTCTGGCCAGCGTGAACCACACCGGCAAGTCCTCCATGGAAATCGGCATCAAGGTGATTGCCGAGGAGATTCGCAGCCAGGTGGTGCGCCACGTGAACAGCTGCTTCTTCACCATGGTGGCCGTGGACGATGACAAAAAGCCTGCCCCCGTGCCTCCGCTGCAGCTCGAAACCGACGAGGAAAAGCGCCGCTGGGACGCCGCCATCATCCGAAAGGAACTGCGCAAGGAGCTGGCCGAGCGCTTCGCCGAGACTCGTACGCCCTGAGTCGGGTCGCCGCTAGCCCGGGTTGCGGGACAGCCCGGGGGCGGTCCAGTCTCAGGCGGCCGCTGATTGCGGCAAGGCTTGAGGCTGGTTCTGCCAGGCGGCAATGCCCTGGACCACGTCGCCGACGACGATGATGCTGGGGCTGCCCAGCTGATGCTCGGCAATGCTCTGCGGCAAATCCTTCAGCAAAGTCAGCGCATGGCGCTGCTGCGGCAGGCTGGCATGCTGGATCACGGCAACGGGCGTGCTGCCTGGCAGGCCGCTGAGCAACTCGCTGCTGATGCGCTCCACGCTGCTCACTCCCATGTAGATCACCAGCGTCAGCTTGGCCGCATGGGCCGTGGCGGCGATCTGGCGCCAGTCGGGGCCGCTGTCGCCGGGTTTGGCATGGCCGGTCATGAAAAGCACGCCATGCGCGCGGTCGCGGTGGGTCAGCGGGGCGCCCAGGCTGGTCAGGCCCGCGAGACCGGAGGTGATGCCGTTGATGACATCCACCTCGATACCGGCCTCACGTAGATGTTCGACCTCTTCGCCGCCACGGCCAAAGATGAAGGGGTCCCCGCCCTTGAGGCGCACCACGCGTTCGCCGTCCTGCACGGCGGCAATCATGAGCTTTTCGATAAAGGCCTGGGGAGTGCTCTTGCAGCCGCCGCGCTTGCCCACATAGACCACGCGGGCACTGGGCGAGGCGTGGCTCATCACATCATCGCTGACCAGATCGTCGACAAACAGCACGCTGGCTGCGGCAATGGCCTTGGCGGCCTTGATGGTCAGCAGCTCGGGGTCGCCGGGGCCGGCACCCACCAGGGTGCAGGAGCCGCGCTGATTGGGGTTGTGGGAAATGGCAGTCATTGTGGGGGTCTCAGTCGGGGCTGCGGTTATAGGCTTGCAGTGCGGCGCGGCTGGCGGCAGCGCCGGCATCGGTGACCTGCATGGCCTGGTGCAGGGCTTGTATCTGTTCCAATTGTTGCGCGATCGGCGTCGGCACAGGCAACTGGCCGTTCAGAATGTCCAGCGTCAGCCGGGCTGTCTGCTCGGCATTCAGATCTTGTTCCGGGGCACTGATCTCGGTGCCGGATGCGAGCTGGCTGCTGTGCAGGGAAGAGCGCTCAAAGCAGATTTCTCCGGCAATCACACCCGTGCTCACGGGTTCGCGGTGGGGGGCGGCCACAGCCTCGCCTTCCGTGCCGCGCACCAGCAGCGCACTGGTTGCGCGCAGGGCCAGCGTCTGGAGCATGGGCTGGGCATAGGCCGGGTGGGTGTAGCTGGCCAGCACCAGCCCGGACTGCGCGGTGCTGCTGCCATGGATAGGGTCCAGCAGTTTGACGATGCTGTGCGCGGGGTTGCGCAGGCCCATCTGGCGGCGAATCTGCAGCAGCCGATCCAGCGGCGCCAGCAGGTGACGGGTCTGCATCCAGACCTTGTCGCCAGGCTCCAGAGCGACGGGGCGCTCGATGGCCGTCCAGCCCAACTGCCGCCACACCTGGTCCGTGCCCAGGCGCTTGTCTTCGGTATGGCTGCCGTGCACCAGCACCGGCAGGCCTTGCTGCGCCAGCAAACCAGCCAGCAGCGGTGTGAGGTTGGCCAGCTTGCGCGAGCCGTTGTAGCTGGGGATGACCACCACGGGCTGGGCCTTATGGGCCTGCGGCCACACGGGCAGACGTTGCTGGGTGGCGTCGAGAAAGCCTGCCAGCTCTTCGGCGCTTTCGCCCTTGAAACGCATGGCAATGCAAAAGCCGCCCAGCTCCAGATCGCTGACCTTGCCGTCCAGCACCTGCCCCATCAGATCGCAGGCCTGGGCCCGCGAAAGAGAGCGCGCGCCCTTGGTGCCGCGACCGATTTCCTTGATGTAGTGGCTGATGCTCATGATTAACGTAATTGTCGCTATAAAAACCATGAGTTGTCAGACGATTTGGTTATATAAATCAAACCGGCTGTGCTCGAGACTCCGTCGCTCCCTGTTGCGCCAGCTGTGCAGCCAGGGCCTGTAGCTGGGATTGCGCGAGCTGGGCGACAAGGTCCAGCATCGGGTTGCTCTTGAGCGCTTCGGCAGACGCTAGGACGGCGAGCCGGCTGACCTGGCGCGAAGCCCGAAGCGGCCGGAACACGATCTGCTCGCGGTGGAACATCGCGAAGGATGCCGGCACGATGGCCACGCCCAGACCGCAGGCCACGAGTGCCAGCACATTCACCAGCTGGCCAGCCTCGTGGCGTATCAGCGGAGTGAAGCCGGCCTCGGCGCACAGCGCGACAGTGCGGTCGAAGTAGTCAGTGTCCTGATAGCGGGTGAAGCCCACAAAGGGCTGATGCACGGCTGCTTGAAGATCCAGCATTCCACTGCCTTCGGCCAGAGGGTGCGAGGCCGGAACTGCCAGGCAGTAGGGGTCATCGATGCTGGCCAGCTCAAGCTCGTCGGCCTCTCTGTGCCCGGGGCGGGCAAAGCCGAGTTCCAGCTCGCCCTGGCGCAAGGCCCGTTGTTGCTGCGAGGAAATCATTTCACGGGCTTCGATCTGCACCTCGCAACCTGCCTGTGCCACGGCCCGCAGCAAGCCGGGCAGCAGTGACTGCATGGCCGAGGGAACCAGCCCCAGGCGCAGCACGGTCTGGCTGCTGCGCTCTCGTTCGCGCGCGCGCAAGGGGGCTTGCTCGGCACGCGCCAATATGACGCGCGCATCTTCCAGCAGCGACTCGCCCGCAGCGGTGAGTTGCATGCCGCGCGGCAGGCGGGTGAAGAGCTGCGTGCCGACCTCATCCTCGAGTTGCTTGAGCTGCTGCGACAACGGCGGCTGGGCGATGAATAGCTTGCGGGCGGCCCTGCTGACGTTGCCCTGCTCGGCAACCGCCACGAAATAGCGCAGATGTCTCAGTTCCATGCCTGAATAAATCCATATTTAGAAAGTATGAGTTTTATACTAAATCAGTGTTGGACATATGAATGAAGGGCGGCAACACTGCCGATCCTGTTCGTTCTGAGATGCATGTCCACGCATGCATTGCCTCTCTCATGCAAGCCTTGCAAAAAACCGAGTCCGCCAAGGGACTGAAGCTCAACGAGGTCGATATGCCGTCGCCTGCCGCAGGTGAGGTGCTGCTGCGGGTTCATTCCACCGGTGTCTGTGGTACGGATCTGCATATCGATGCCTGGACGGCGAGCTATCACTTTTTGCAGGCCGCGCTGCCGGTGACCGTGGGTCACGAGTTCAGCGGCGAGATCGTGGCCAGAGGCGAGGGGGCCGAGCATCTGCCCCTGGGCCAGTTGATGGCCGTGCGGCCTTCGGTCACCTGCGGCAGATGCCCCAGTTGCAGTGCCGGCGACTTCGATGCCTGCACCACCCGTCGCGGCATCGGTGTCATGCGCCATGGCGGCTTTGCCGAGTATGTGGCCGTGCCCCTGCGCAATTGCGTGGTGATTCCACACGGTGTGGACCCCGAGGTTGCCGCATTGGCCGAGCCGCTGTCGGTGAGCTTCGAAGCCGTGCGCACGGGCAATGTCCAGCCCGGCGATCGCGTGCTGATCCTGGGGCCCGGCAATATCGGCCAGGGCATTGCGCTGTTTGCGCGTGCCGCGGGGGCGACCCAGGTGGTGGTGGCCGGCCATGGCGATGCCGCGCGGCTGGAGGTCCTGCGCTCCATGGGGTTCGAGGATTTGCTGGACTTCGAGGGGCAGGACATCGACGAAGCCCTTGCCGCGTATACGCAGCAAGCTCTCTTTGACGTGGTGATCGAAGCCACCGGGGCGGCGGCCGTGCTGGCGCCGGCCCTGCGAGCGCTCAAGACCCACGGTGTGCTGGTGATTGCCGGCATTCATTCCGCTCCCGTGCCGCTGGATCTGACGGCCCTGGTGCGACGTCATCAGCAGCTGCGCGGCTCCTATCGCGCGCCCGAGCGCTGCTGGCTGGAAGTCGTTGAATTCATGCAGACCCATCAGGATCAACTGCGCCTCATGATCACCCATCGCGTGCCGCTTGCGCAGGCCGGGCAGGGTTTTGAGCTGGCTCGCGCGCGGCTGGCGAGCAAGGTGCTGATTCAACCCGGCGCGGGTTCTGCATCATGAGCAGCGCCTTTCTGGCCTTGTGGAACGATATCGACCGGCCTGAGGCTCGCGCAGAATACGAGGCTTGGCATGCCCTCGAGCATGTTCCCGAGCGCGTGGGTTTGCCAGGCTTTGTCTACGGCCATCGCTATGTCGGCGCCTGCGGATACTTCACGCTCTACGGTCTTGAGTCTCTGGCGGCCCTGGACTCTGCCGAGTATGCAGATGTGATCGCCAATCCCACGCCCTGGTCGGCACGCATGAGGCCGCGCCTGAGTGCTTTCATGCGCAGGCCCTGCCTATTGCAGGTCCAGGCTGGAGCATCCAGCGGTGCGGCGCTGACGACGCTCAAGGCCGTCACCACCGATGCGCAGGCCTGGGCCGCGCAGGCAGCCCGCTGGGCGGAGCAGGCGGTGCGGCAAGGGCGTCTGCTGCGTGTCACGGCGGGCGTGGTGCCTGTGGAGCGTTGCTTGCACTACCCCGTTGGCGGGGAGCGCATTGTCGAGCAGGCCCAGGGGGAAGTCACGGTGGTCATGCTGGCCGAGCATCTGGATGGACCGGCATGCGCCCAAGGCAGCCAATGGTGGGCCGACCGAATGCAGGCGCATCACCTCGAAAAGCCGCAGCAGCGGGACTTTGTCCTGCAAACCCGGGTGTACCGTTCGCAGCTTGCCCTGCCCGCCAGCGGACGCCTGCCACCGATGATGGAACTGATGGCTGGATACGCCGATTGTTGATCCGAGACTGAGACCGAGATTCTGGAGACATGAAGATGACAAAAAAATCGATGCCCGTGCGCCGGGCTGCCCTGCTGCTGTGCGCCGCTGCCTGCCTGCCCTTGGTGGCTCAGGCCCAGGGCAAGGCTGACTGGCCCACCCGCCCCATACGTTTGATCGTCGGCTATGCCAGCGGCTCTTCGCCCGATGTGCAGGCCCGATTGCTGGCCGAGCCCCTGACCAAGGCCCTGGGGCAGCCTGTGGTGGTGGAGAACAAAGGGGGCGCCAGCGGCAATATCGGCGCCGACGCCGTGGCCAAGGCCGGCGACGGCCACACCATAGGCGTGATCGGCAACGGCCCGTTGACCAGCTCCAAGTTTCTCTACAGCAAGCTGCCCTACGATGCTATCAAGGATCTCGCACCGCTGGCCATGATCGGCTCGGCCCCTCTGGTGCTGGTGGCTCCCAAGTCCATGGCTGCGAATGCGGGCGCCTATTTCAAGGCGCTCAAGACCGGGACCCAGGGCAACTACGGCTCGGTGGGCACGGGGTCCGGCGGCCACCTGGGCGTGGAGCTGATCAAGGAAGCCATGGGCCTGAATCTGCAGCATGTGCCCTATAACGGCGGTCCTGCCGTGGTCAACGCCTTGATGGGCGATCAGGTGCAGATGGCCTTGCTGCCGGCCTCCACCGTCATGCCCCTGGTCCAGTCCGGCAAGCTGGCCGCCCTGGCCGTGAGTTCCAGCAAGCGCAGCCCGCTCGCGCCCGGCGTCCCGGCCATGCCCGAGATTGGTGCCGGCAATGTGGACATCGAAGTCTGGAATGCGGTCATGGCACCGGCCTCCATGCCTGCAGAGCATCGCGCCAAGCTGGCCGCGGCCTTGGAAAAGATTCTTCATGCTCCCGATATCCGCAGCAAGCTGCTTGCCCAGGGCTGGCGCATCGACGATACCAGCGCCGCCTCGCTGGCCAGGCGCATCGAAAACGATGCACGCATCTACGGCAGCCTGATCACGCAAAAGAACATCCGCCTCGAATGAGCGCGGCCGGCGCCATCTGAGGCGTCGGACTCCCACACGGTGTCCCCGCAACTGCGGCGGATGCTGCTGTCAGCGGCTCGATAGCGGTAGGACTCTGCCGCGAGCCCCATCCATTATTAAAAAAGAGAGACTTCATGACATCCTTGCAATCGGGAGGCTTGGCCGTGGCCGCTGCCTTCATCTCCACATGCTCGCTGGCTCAGGCCCAGACCGCAGCGCCCGCCACATCCCAGCTCACGCTGTACGGTGTGGTGGACATGGCCGCCGAGTCGGTGTCCACCGGCGCGGGTCGCACCCTGCGCGCGGAAAGCGGTGTCCTGGCGGGCTCGCGCTGGGGTGTTCGCGGGACTGAGGATCTGGGCGGTGGCCTGCGTGCGCTGTACGTGATGGAGGCCGGACTGAATGCCGATACCGGCGAGCGCGGTCAAGGAGGGCTGGCCTTCGGTCGGCAGATCTTTGTCGGCATGGGCGGCGACTGGGGTCAGCTGACGGTAGGTCGCCACTACACCACGTTTCATACCTCGCTGGCTTCCTATGCTCTGACGGGCCTGATCTGGGGCAACGCCGCCAACTATTTCCGTGACGGCACGGTGCTGCGCGCCGACAACTCGCTGCGCTTTCAGTCGGCTTCCATGGCGGGACTGGTGGTGCGGGGCATGTACTCGTTCGGGGAAAACGCCGGCACCAGTGTGGGGCGCCAGTTCGGCGGCTCGCTGGACTACACGCGCGGTCCCTGGAGCTTGGGGGCCTCGCTGTGGGAGCGTCGCACCACGGCCCAGAACACCGACCGCTATCGCTTGCTGGGCGGCTCCTATGACTTCAAGGTGGCCAGGGCGGCCTTGCTGCTTTCCACCCGCGAAGATGATCTACCGGATGCAGCCAGCAAGCGCGGACGCTTCTTTGAAGCCAGCATGACCATACCGGTCAGCACGGCAGGGCAGGTGCTGCTGTCCTATGGGCAGTTCCAGGGGCGTGCGCGTGCGAACAGCGATGCCCGTGCCCTGAGCGTGCGCTACGACCATGCGCTGTCCAAGCGCACCAAGCTGTATGCGGGTGTCTCCGCAATCCGCAACGAGGCCGACGCAGCGTTCACCATCAACAGCGCCAGCAATGCCGGACCTTCGGTTCCCAAGGGCAGCAGGCCACGCTCGCTGCTGGTGGGCATCTCGCACTCCTTCTGAGACAAGCCGTCACCGGACGCTGCGGCCTGCAGGAGGCCCTGTCCAGGGCGCGGGCCGCCTCAATGGTCTATAGCCCGGGAGGGGCTTGCGTAGTGAATGAACATTGATCACATTTCGGGACGCAGGGCGCGCGTACCATGTGCGCTGTTTTTGAGGAGTGTTGAAATGACCGCTAACGCATCTTTGACCGACGAACTCATGGGCCAGCTGCAGGGCGCTCCCATGCAGGGTCTGGCCCAGCAGCTGGGCATCGACTCTGTGCAGGCCGAGCAGGCCGTGGGTGTGGCGCTGCCCATGCTGTTTGGTGCGCTGGGCCAGAACACGGCCCAGCCTCAGGGAGCTGCCGATCTGTTCGGTGCGCTGCAGCGCGATCACAGCAGTGCCAATGGAGCGATGGATATGGGAGGGCTGTTGGGCGGGCTCGGTGGCCTGCTGGGCGCAGCGGGCGGTGGCGCCGGTGCGGCTGGCGGCCTGGGTGGGCTGGGCAGCATTCTGGGCTCGGTGCTGGGAGGCGGCTCCGGTGCCGGTAACTCGCAGCTGGATGCAGGTGCCATCCTGGGCAATATCTTTGGCGGTCAGCAGCAGCAGGCCGAGTCCCGGCTGGGTCAGGCCACGGGCCTGGGTGGCAATGCAGGTCAGTTGCTGGCCCTGCTGGCTCCGCTGGTGATGTCTTTTCTGGCCAATCGGGTCCAGACGCAGGGCATGGGGGCCGGCGACCTGGGCAATGCCCTGGATCAGGAGCGCGGCCAGATCCAGTCGCAAGGCGGTGCGGCAGGAGGCATCCTCGGCAGCCTGCTCGATCAGAATGGCGACGGCAAGCTTGATGCCGGAGATCTGTTCAAGCTGGGCGCGGGACTGCTGGGCGGTCGGCGCTGAGCCCGGATTGAGTGACAGTATCAAGGCAGCTTTGGCTGCCTTTTTTGTTTTTGTATACGGGCATAGCCTGATTGCCGCAATGCAGCAGGATTCTCACACTGGTCATGTCGTCATGCGTTTTGCATGACAGGCCGATCCAGAAAGGAGAACCAGATGACGACCGTCGCCGAAATTCTGCGCACCAAGGGCAACAGCACTATCTACAGCGTTTCTCCCTCCGACACCATGCTGGCTGCACTGCAGCTCATGGCGGAAAAAAGCATTGGCGCACTGCTGGTGCTGGAAGGTGGCGAGATCGCGGGCATCGTGACCGAGCGCGACTACGCGCGCAAGATCGCTTTGCAAGGGCGAAGCTCGGCCAGCACGCGCGTGGACGAGGTTATGACGCGCAAGGTGCATTGCGTGCTGCCGCGCCAGACCAGCGAGGAGTGCATGTCACTGATGACCAGCAATCGCATGCGCCATCTACCCGTGATCAACGAGACCCGCGAGCTGCAGGGGCTGATTTCGATTGGTGACATCGTCAAGGAAATCATCTCGGCCCAGCAGTTCACGATTCATCAGCTGGAACACTATATTTCCGGGACCCCCAATGTGAATCAACCGTAGGATGCTATGAATTGAATAGCGAAGGCGGGCAGGGCTAATGCCCGCCTTTTCTGCATCTGGAGGGCGCAAGTCCTACACTTGCGGCCATGAGTTTGCTGATCCTGGGAATCGAATCCTCTTGTGATGAAACCGGTGTGGCCCTGGTGCGCACGCCGGACGGTCAAGGTGTGCCCACCTTGCTGAGTCATGCGCTGCACAGCCAGATTGAAATGCACCGCGCCTATGGCGGCGTGGTGCCCGAGCTTGCCAGCCGTGACCATATTCGCCGTGTGCTGCCGCTGACCGAGAAGGTGTTGGCCGAATCCGGAGAGCAGCTCGAAAATGTCGATGTGATTGCCTTTACGCGCGGACCCGGTCTTGCCGGGGCTTTGCTGGTCGGCTCCGGTGCAGCCTGTGCCATGGCAGCCGCGCTGGACAAGCCTGTGCTGGGCGTGCACCACCTCGAAGGCCATCTGCTCTCGCCTTTCCTGAGTGCCGACCCACCGGAGTTCCCGTTTGTGGCCCTGCTGGTCTCGGGGGGGCACACCCAGCTCATGCGTGTGGACGGCGTGGGCGAATACGAAATCCTCGGTGAAACCATCGACGATGCTGCGGGCGAGGCTTTCGACAAATCGGCCAAGCTCATGGGCTTGCCCTATCCGGGCGGTCCCGTGCTCTCGAAGCTGGCGGAGGGCGGCGATCCTCAGGCCTTCAAGCTGCCTCGCCCTTTGCTGCATTCGGGTGACCTGGACTTTTCGTTTGCCGGCCTCAAGACGGCTGTGCTGACCCAGGCCAAGAAGCTGGGTGAAGAGCTGGAAGCGCGCAAGGCCGATCTGGCCGCCAGCACGCAGGCCGCGATTGTGGATGTGCTGGTCAAGAAAACCATGGCTGCACTCAAGCAGACCGGCATGAAGCGGGTGGTGGTGGCGGGAGGTGTGGGTGCCAACAAGCAGCTGCGCGAACAGCTCAATGAAGCCTGCGCCAAGCACAAGATCCGCGTGCATTACCCCGAGCTGCATCTGTGTACCGACAACGGCGCCATGATTGCCATGGCTGCCGCCATGCGGATACAGGCGGGACGCGAGCAGGCCCTGCATGAATACGCGTTTGATGTGAAGCCGCGCTGGCCGCTGGATTCGCTCAGGTGAGTCCGTACAGCAAAAAAGCAGCCCAGGTGGCTGCTTTTTTCATGGTTGCCTGCGTTTATCCGGCCAGCTTTACGGCCAGTTTCGCTACGTTCTGGCCCTGGTAGCGGGCAATGCTCAGCTCGTCGGGATGAGGCTGGCGCGAACCATCGGCACCCGCAATCGTCGAGGCACCATAAGGCGAGTTGCCGCCCTTGACCGCGCTCAGATTGGTCTGTTCGGGCAGCGGATAGCCCAGCGGCACGATGATCATGCCGTGATGGGCCAGTGTCGCCCAGGTGGTAGTGGCCGTCATTTCCTGGCCGCCGCCGGTGCCGGTCGAGGTGAAGACACTGCCGATCTTGTTGATCAAGGCCCCCTTGACCCAGAGACCGCCGGTCTGGTCGAGAAAACTGCGCATCTGGCCCGGCATATTGCCAAAGCGCGTGGGCACGCCAAACAGGATGGCGTCGTAGCTGGCCAGCTCGGCGGGGCTGGCGACCTCTGCGGCCTGATTGGCCTTGCCGCCTGCGTTCTTGAAGACATCCTCGGGCATGGTTTCGGGCACGCGCTTGACGGTGACCTCGGCACCGCTGACGCTGCGGGCGCCTTCGGCCACGGCCTGAGCCATGGTTTCGATATGTCCGTACATGGAGTAGTAGAGAACCAGCACTTTCGCCATGGGTGAATTCCTCAAGCGGGGGTTGGAAAGCGGTGCAGCAATGGCGCACCCGGCTGAACCCACAGTGTAGGAATTCAAGATGGCGGCGCGACACGCACCGGCAGTCTGCGCCTGTAGGCCAAAGCGCCGAATCAGCTCAACTCCCGGAATCGGCCATGGCATTGGCATGAAAAAAGCCCGCAACGCCAAGGCAGTGCGGGCTTTGTGCTTTCCGGCCGACCTCTTGCTAAGAGGAGATGGAAGAAAGGATGAGGCTGGCCGGTCGGCGTAAACCAGCGCTTATTCGATGCTCAGCGTCACGGCCTTGCTCTGGGGCTCGAGCTTGGCCAGGGTCAGCGTCAGCACTCCATGCTCGAGCTTGGCCTTGCTGTTGGCAGCATCGATTTCATGGCCCAGATCCCAGGTGTATCTGACCTGGCGGGCAGCGCCTTCCACGCTTTCGAGCTTGACGACAGAGCCTTCCAGCGAGAGTTTGAGTTGCTCGCGTGCCAGGCCTGGCACATCCAGGGTCAGGGTCGTGAATTGGTCGTCGCGGCTGACTTGAACCTGGCGTTGTACGGGGCTTGCAGCGCCCAGGGTTTCCTGCAGAAAACGTTGCAGGGCCAAGTCGGCGGCGCGAGGGGATACAAAGGTATTACGGCTCATCACAGGGGCGAAGAACATGGTGTTTAACTCCTTTAAACTGCGCGGCTTGCGTTGTTGCCGCTTGATTCATAGGTAGGTGGTGGCAAGCGCATTTCAAGAGGTTTTTTTGATGAATAAATTGCGTCGTGATGTCTTGAAATACCTGCAGTTGCCACTACTATGCGCGCCGTTCGGCATTGCTGGCGCTGCTGTGGCTGCAGCCAATGCCAAGCTTGCGCAACCCATCAGGCTGGCACTGGTGGAGAGTCTTTCGGGCCCGTTTGCAAACACGGGCGAGGCCGTGTTCCGCAATCTGCTGTGGGCGACCGAGCGGGTGAACGCGCGCGGCGGTGTGAGCCTGGCCGACGGTCCGCATGAGCTGGTGATAGAGCGCTATGACAGCAAGGGCCAGAACGAAGAGGCGCTGTCGGCGCTGCGCGCGGCCATAGACAGCGGTGCGCGCATCATCATGCAGGGCAACTCGTCGGCCACAGCGGCGGCGCTTCTCGACGCCATCGACAAGCACAACAGCCGAGACCCTTCGCGCCGTGTGCTGTATCTGAACTATTCGGCCGTGGACCCGGCGCTGACCAACGAGCGCTGCAGCTTCTGGCATTTCCGCTTCGATGCCCATGCCGATATGCGCATGGCTGCGCTGATGGAGGTCATCAAGGACGACAAGGCCGTACACAGTGCCTATCTGATCGGGCAGGACTACAGCTTTGGCCAGGCCGTGCTGCGCGAGGCAAGGCGCCAGCTTGGCGTGCAACGGCCCGATGTGCGCATCGTGGGCGACGAGTTGCATCCCGTGGGCCGCGTCAAGGACTTTGCGCCCTATGCGGTCAAGATCAAGCAAAGCGGTGCCCAGGCCGTGATCACCGGCAACTGGGGCAATGATCTGATGCTGCTCGTCAAGGCTGCGCGCGAGGCAGGCTATGAAGGGCGTTTCTACACCTTCTACGGCAATGCACTGGGCGCTCCGGCGGCCTTGGGTGATGCCGGTGTGGGCAAGGTGCTGGCAGTGGCCGACTGGCTGCCCAATGTGCCCACGGCCGAGAGCCGCGCCTTCTACCAGTCCTTCCGTCAGCGCTTTCCCAGGCCGCAGGACGACTATGTGCATATGCGCATGCAGCTCATGATCGAGGCTCTTGCGCAGAGCCTCGAAAAAGCCGGCAGCACGGACACCGTCGCCGTGGCCCACGCCATGGAGCATGCCAGGGTCCAGATGGCGGGCCGCTCGGGCAGCATGCGGGC
Source organism: Comamonas sp. A7-5 (assembly GCF_039581385.1). Taxonomy (NCBI): domain Bacteria; kingdom Pseudomonadati; phylum Pseudomonadota; class Betaproteobacteria; order Burkholderiales; family Comamonadaceae; genus Comamonas; species Comamonas sp. A7-5. The sequence continues at coordinate 7,723 of NZ_JBCPWO010000012.1, read as the reverse complement.
GGCAGACCACCAGTTTCAGCAATCGCTGGTGGTTGGCATGATGGAAAAAAGAGGCAGCGCAGGCGTGGACTTCGATGTGGAAGGCTCGGGCTACGGCTTCAAGGTAGTGCGCGAGATTGCTGCGGCCAGGGCAGAGATGCCTGGTCAGTGCCAGATGAAGCGCTTTTGAGTGGCCGGAGAACTATCGAATCAATAGCTGCCAGCGCTTGTTGGAAATGCGCTGCAGCTCGAATGAATCTAGTTGCGTGTGGCAGAGGCGGTCTGGCTGGCCAGATAGGCTTCATGTACCTCGCGCCCCAGCTCTATCACCGACAGCGCATAGAACGCCGACCAGTTGTAGCGCGTGATGGCGTAGAAGTTCTCGGTACCCGCGATGTACTCCGTGGGGCCGGAGCTGCCGTTTTTCAGCTCGATCAGTGCCAGCGGACGCTCATAGTTGTCGGCGCCCAGCACACGTACTTCACGTTCTGCCATCTGCGCGGCAGTGAATGTGGGGTTGATATCGGGTGCGAGCAGGATTGCCAGATTCTCACCCTGGGCGCGCATGTCCACGGTAAAGGCTGTGGGCAGGCCTGGCTTCCAGCCATGGCCGACGAAGTAGTTGGCGACCGAGCCGATGGCGTCGGTGGCGCTGTTGAACAGGTCTATGCGACCATCACCGTCAAAGTCGACCGCGTACTTGTCCCAGCTGGTGGGCATGAACTGACCCAGGCCCATGGCGCCGGCATAGCTGCCGCGTAGCTCAAACGGGTCACTGCCCGTGCGGCTGGCCGTGACCAGCACCTGCTCGAGCTCGCCACGGAAGTAGTCGGTGCGGGCCTGGGCGCGAGGGTGGGATTGCGGAAAGTCCAGTGCCAGCGTGGCCAGGGCATCCATCACGCGAAAGTTGCCCATGTTGCGGCCGTAAATGGTTTCCACGCCGATGATGCCGACAATGATCTCTGCGGGCACGCCGAACTGCTGCTCGGCACGCGCGAGCGCCTGGTGGTTGGCCTGCCAGAACTTCACGCCGGCGCGTATGCGCACGGGGTCGATAAAGCGGCTGCGGTATACCGTCCAGTTCTTCACAAAGGTCTTGCCGGCCGGCGTCATCAGGCGTGTGACTACGGGCAGGTTGCGCGCTTCGCTCAGCTGCGCACGCACCCAGTCGACAGGCAGATCGCGGCGGACTGCGATTTCTTCGGCCAGTTGCATGGCGTCGCCCCGACCGGCATAGGCCACGGCCGTGGCGGCTGCAGCCGTGGCTACGGCAGCCGGTGCTGCCTTGCGGACGGCTTTTTTGGCCGGTGCGGCGATGACGCTGGCGGTCAGCAGGCACAGGGCCAGAGTACTCAGTGTTTTAGCTTTGAGGTGCTTGCTGTTATTGAGGGTGATGCTCATGTTTTATTTCTTGAGGGATAGGGCCAGCGTTGCTTCCGGATGGACAGCCAGCGTCGGCGCAAGGACTTCAATTCGGTGACTTCGGTATTGGAGGATGGCGCATAGCGTAGCCTTTCCATGTCCAGCAGCCAGTCGGATACGGCCGTAGCCAGGGGTGCGGATGCAGATTCCTTGGCCCAGCTCTCCTGCACGCGGCGCGACAGGCTGCGCGCGGAGTCGCTGGCACCGCTCGCTATGCCTGCGCGCTGCAGCCGCAGTCTGGCAGCGTGCATGAGCTGGCTCCAGCCGTCGCGTTGCGGACGTGTGGCGCGGGCCCAGATCAGCCACAGCAGCGCCAGAGCGCTCAAGCTGCCCGCCAGCAGGCGCAGCAGATCCGTCCAGCTTGGCGATTCGAAGCCCAGGCTCTGCAGCAGATTGAGCTGACGGCTTTGCGTGTAGTTGATTACCCACTGGTTCCAGCGGTTGTTGACGGCCTCCCAGACGGCGCGCAGCTTCTCCAGCGTGCCGGTATCGACGAAGTTGCCAACGGCGCTGGCAAAGGCACCGGGGGGAGGGCTCAGGCGCTGGAACTGGCCGACCCGGCTGGGTGCGACAGCGCCCGTGGGATCCACGCGGACCCAGCCCCGGCCGGCAATCCAGACCTCGGTCCAGGCATGGGCATCGCTGTTGCGCACGGTCCAGTAATTGTCCACGCTGTTGCGGTCGCCGCCCTGGTAGCCGGTCACGATGCGCGCGGGCACTCCCATGCTGCGCATGAGCACGGCAAAGGCTGAGGCGATGTGCTCGCAAAAGCCTTGCTTGCTGTCAAACCAGAAGTCATCGGCGGTGTGGTCGCTGTCGACCACGCCGGGCTCCAGTGTGTAGGTGTAGCCGCCGGTTTTCAGGCGCTGCAGGGCGGAGGCGATCAGCCTGTCCGTATCCGCGCCGGCGCCCGGCTGGGCGCGCAATTCGGCCTGCAAATGTTCGCCCAAAGCCTGTGTGCGTGGGTTGCTGCCGGCTGGCAGCTGCAGATAGCGCTTGAGCTCTGGAGTAAGCTGCAGCGGCCCATGACTGAAGTCGAGATGGCTTTGGGCATCGACACGCAGCACATCGGTAATCGGGCGCCAGCTCAGCCACTGGAGGCTGGAGCTCATGCGAAGCCTGCCTACCGAGGCGCCCGGCGGAATCTGCGGTTCGGTCTTGGCGGCATCCAGCAGGGTCAGCCAGCGACGCTTGCTCGGCTCGATCAGCATCTGGTAGTGAATGGGTTCACCGCTCACGCGCAACTGAGGCATGGCCATGGCGTCGAGCACAGGGTCGGCCTGCCAACGGCGGCCATCGAACTGGCTGAGAACCGGGCCGCGAAAGTACAGGGCGTTGGCCGGCGGCTCTTTGCCCTCGGGGGTATCGAAACGGATGCGCAGGGCCACGCTGTCGTCCATGGCCAACGAGGCGACCTCGCCCACGCGCATGCTTTCGGACAGGCCCGAACGCCCGGCCATATCATCGGATGGCACGCCCCATAGCGGTGTCATGCGCGGAAAAAACAGAAACAGCGACACCATCACGGGCGCTCCCCAGAGCGCGAGCCAGCCTGCAGTGCGCAGAGCCTGTGTCAATGGAGGCTTGCCGGCCGTCATATGGGCGTTGACCAGGGCTGTGAGCAGGCCCATCAGCCCGAGCACCATGGCCATGGCTGTGGGCAGGGACTGCGAATAGAAAAAGTTGCTGAGCAGTACAAAAAAACCCAGAAAGAACACCACCATGGCATCGCGCCGCGCGCGCAGCTCCAGTGTCTTGAGCGCCAGCAGCATGACGACCAGGGTCACGCCGGCATCGCGGCCCACAATCGTTTTGTGCGTGGCCCAGGTCGCTCCAATGGCGATGGTCAGTACGCCCGCCAGCACCCAGCGGCTGGGCAGGGGGGCGCTGGTCAGTGCCAGGCGTGCGCGCCACAGCAACAGGACTGAGGCAAAGGCGCTGGTCCACCAAGGTGTGTGCTGAACCTGAGGCAGCATGATCCAGGCGATGACGGCGAGCAGAAACAGCGTGTCCCGTGCATCGCGCGGCAGGGCAGTCAGGCGCTGCAGCCAGCTGCTGCCGGCGGAAGAGGCGGTTGCTTTCATGGACAGGCGGCCAATGCTTCGAGGCAGCGCGTGGTGTGCTGTACACCGCTGGCCGGCGCGATTTCCTGGCCTCCGGGCAGGCGTAGGCCCCAGGTACGGCCTTGCTGCTGAGCCATCAGCACCCAGGCGGCAAGGCGCGACAACCGCGCCTCATGGTCGGCCAGGCCGGTATGGCGCGCATCGAGCCAGAGACGGTGATGGTGGGCCATGGGCCGGTCGCGGCTGACCAGTTGGTGGCTGCCTGCGGCAAAGGACTGAGCCGCTTTCTTCCATACCACCAGCTTGAGCGGGTCGCCAGTCTGATAGCTGCGCACGCCATCGAATTCATCACCGCTGCGTACCTGGGCGCTGCTGCGGCCGCCGGCTTCGGGGCTGGCGGCTGGCAGCGGCGGGGCATGGGTTTCAGGTGCGGGATAGACCCAGACCAGGGTTTGGGGCCGCCACAGAGCCCAGACGCGAAATGCGCCCAGCGGGTAGCGCGTGAGTATGGAGATGGCGGGCAGCTCCTGCCGGCCGCGACGTGTGGGCATGAAGCTCAGCTGCACGGCGGTGCTGCCCTGCTCGGGAATGTCGACCCAGGTCCAGGCATCAGAGTGATCGGTGTTGTGCCGGGTCTTGTGCAATGCGAGACCTATGCCCCAGCGACGCGAGCGGCGGGCATTGTGCAGGCTGATATGCATGGGGCAGGGCGCATGGGCAAAGCAGCCGCCCGACGCGTTGCCTTGAGTACCTGCGCCGCTGAGGCTCAACTGCAGACCGCGCAGATTGCCATGGCCCACAACCATGCTGGCGGTCGCGCTGCCTGCCAGCAAGAACGTGAGCAGGTAGCCGAGGTTGAGCTGGTAGTTGATGGCAGCAATCAACAGCACGATCAGCGTGGCCAGCATGGCCCAGCCCGCGCGCGAGGGGAGGATGTAGACATTGCCCTGGGTCAGCGTGAGCTGGTCGCTGCGCGGCAGACGTGCAAACATCCACTCGCGCACCCTGGCGCGGGGCGAGAGCCGCTGGAAGATATTGGAAGTCTCTGGCTGCTCGCCCTTTGATGCCGAGCGCTTCATGCTATGAAATTCATGACGAAATACATCGGCAGCATCAAGATAGCGGTACGGCTTGCATCATGGCGCGCACCTGCTCCACGGCACCACGGCCTGCATGGCCCACGGGAACCAGACGGTGGGCAATCACCTGGGGCAGTATGGCTTGCACATCGTCGGGCGCCACATAGTCGCGGCCTTCCATCAGCGCGATGGTCTTGGCCGCACGTAGCAGCGCGATGCCTGCGCGTGGTGACAGGCCCTGGGCAAACCACTGGCCGTTGCGTGTGGCGGCAATCAGATCCTGCACATAGTCGAGCAGGGCGTCGCTGGCATGCACGGCCAGAGCAGCAGCCTGCAGTTGCTGCAGCTGCTGCTGGGAGATGACGGGCAGCAGTGCATCGGCAGCGGCGCGCCGGCCATTGCCCGCGAGCAGCTTGCGCTCGGAATCGCGCGAGGGATAGCCCAGGCTTATGCGCATGAGAAAACGGTCCAGCTGGCTTTCGGGCAACGGGAAGGTTCCCAGCTGCTCCAGAGGGTTCTGGGTGGCAATCACAAAGAAGGGGGCGGGCAGGCTGTGGGTCTTGCCTTCGGTCGTGACCTGGCGCTCCTCCATGGCTTCGAGCAGCGCACTCTGGGTCTTGGGGCTGGCACGGTTGATTTCGTCGGCCAGCAATACCTGAGCAAACACCGGCCCGGGATGGAACACAAAAGCCTCTTGTCCGCGATCGTAGATGGAGACCCCCGTGAGGTCGCTGGGCATGAGGTCGGCAGTGAACTGCACACGAGAGAACTGCAGGCCGAAACTGCGTGCCAGCGCATGGGCCAGGGTGGTCTTGCCTACACCAGGAACGTCTTCGATCAGCAAGTGACCGCCTGCCAGCAAACAGGCGACACCGTCTCTGACCTGATCCGGCTTGCCCTCCATCACCGTGTTAAGCTGACTCAAAAGCGCATTAATTGTGTTCTGTGCATGCATGGCAGAAACATATCCTAAATAAGCGATAGCGGAGACATGACTGTGGGCAAGACAGGTTATTTCACCCACCGGGATTGCTGGTTGCATGAGATGGGGCCGGGCCACCCTGAATGCCCGGCGCGGCTGGATGCGATAGAGGACAGGCTGCTGGTCAGCGGCGTGGGCGATGCGCTGGAGCGCTGCAATGTGCCGCTGGCATCATTGGCCGAGATCGAGCTGGCGCATGACCCCATGCATATTGCCGCCCTGCAGGGCCTGACCGACCGGCTGGAGCAGGAGCTGGCAGCTGGCGGGCCCGAGCATAGGCAGCTCGACACAGATACCTCCATCAACCGCCACACCTTCAAGGCCGCACTGCGTGCTGCAGGGGCCACACTGGCTGCTACCGATGCCGTGCTGGCCGGTGAACTGGAAAATGCCTTTTGCAGCGTGCGCCCGCCTGGTCACCATGCCACGCGCAACCAGGCCATGGGTTTTTGCTTTTTCAACAATGTGGCCGTGGGCGTCAAGTATGCGCTGGAGCGCCACCATCTCAAGCGCGTGGCCGTGATCGACTTTGATGTACATCACGGCAACGGCACGGAAGACATCCTGGCCGGTGATCCGCGCGTGCTGATGTGCGGCATCTTCCAGCATCCCTTCTACCCGTTCAGCGGCGACAAGGACCCGGCCTCCAATATGCTCAACGTGCCCGTGGCCGCTTACACAAAGGGCATGGACATTCGAGAGATCATCGAGATGATGTGGATTCCGCGCCTCGAAGCATTCAAGCCCGAGATGATCTTCATCAGCGCCGGCTTTGATGCGCATCGCGAAGACGATATGGGCCAGCTCGGCATGACGGAAAACGACTTTGCCTGGATCACCACTCGCATCAAGGACATCGCACGGCGTTTTTCCAAGGGTCGCATTGTTTCCTGCCTCGAAGGCGGTTACGTAATGGACCCGCTGGCGCGCAGCGTGGAAGCACATCTGCGCGTATTGGCCGATATCTAGTCCGAAAGCAGGGTGACAGCAATGAGCGATTCCTTGGTACAACTGAGTCAGGACGAGCGCGGCGTGGCACGCATCACGTTGAGCGACGCGCAGCGTTTCAACGCCTTGAGCAGTGAAATGCTCATGGCCCTGCAGTCGGCGCTGGATGCCGTGGCCAAGAACGAGCAGGCGCGTGTGGTGGTGCTGGCCGCCCAAGGCAAGGCCTTTTGCGCCGGGCATAACCTCAAGGACATGGCGGCCCATACGGAGCTGGCTTACTACCAGCAGCTGTTTGCCCAGTGCAGCCGCATGATGCTCTCGATTCAGAAGCTGCCTGTTCCCGTCATTGCAAGAGTACAGGGCATCGCAACGGCAGCAGGTTGCCAGTTGGTGGCGCAGTGTGATCTGGCCGTGGCCAGCAGCGAGGCTCGCTTTGCCACCAGCGGCATTCAATACGGCTTGTTCTGCTCCACGCCCAGCGTGCCCTTGGTGCGCAACATGCCGATCAAACAGTCCATGGAAATGCTGCTGACGGGTGAGTTCATCGATGCGCAGACGGCTCTGCACTACGGTCTGCTCAATCGCGTGGTCGAGCCGGAGCGGCTCGATGCCGGGGTGGAAGAGCTGGTGTCTGCCATCGTGAGCAAGCCCCGGGTGGCCATCAGAATGGGCAAGGAGCTGGTCTATCGCCAGCGTGAAATGGGCCTGGAGTCGGCTTATCAGCTGGCGAGTCAGACCATGGCTACCAATATGCTGGATGCCGACGCGCAGGAAGGCGCTCAGGCTTTTGCTCAAAAGCGCCGGCCTCGCTGGCGCTAAACCCTGGATTTGCGCTCCCCGGCCTTCGTTGTTGGGCAGGCGGAGCTGCGTGGATGGCGTCGTTCACAGCGCGGAGTCTTGTGTTTTCAGCCCGTCCATTTGAACGACGAAGCCGCTTTCTGGCAGTGTTACCGTGAGGCCTATCTGGATGCAGGCATGGCACTGATGGACTCAATTCCTAGGTTTTACCCTGATTTGACCCATCTGAGACCCATGATTTCGCAAGGCTTGTGCATAAAATTGAACGGTCGTTCTTTTTTATGCCATTCCACCTGCGAAGGCTGCTGCACAGATCTCCGGGCAGATTGTCTGGAAAATTGTGCAGAGAGTGTTGCGGTGCCGCATAAAATGAATCCAGTTTACGTAAACGTCAATGCAGTAATCATTAAGGAGCCGCAGCAATGAAGGTATTGGTCCCTGTCAAGCGCGTG
>NZ_JBCPWO010000011.1:0-148582 GCF_039581385.1 Comamonas sp. A7-5 | reverse complement strand
GACACGTTTGACGGGTACAAGGATTTTCATGAGAAAGCTCTTTCCTGGTTTTGAAGAGTGAAAGGCTTAGCGGGCCAGGCCCGCGAGCCGCTCGTTGATCAGTGCATGGGCCTGGTCCATGATGCCGGTGATCAGTTGCGCAACCGTCGGCACATCGTGGATCAGGCCGGCCACCATGCCGCAGGACCAGACGCCCGCGTCCATGTCGCCGTCGTGCATGATGCGCGGATAGACGCCAGCCACCTCGGGCGCAATGTCGGCAAAGGTAATGGCCGCGCCCAGTTCGCGCTCTTTTTGCAGCAGGCGCTCGGTGGCGGAGTTGGTCAGCACGCGCTCGGTGTTGCGCAGCGGGCGCATGACCAGGCGGGTATCCAGCTCGCTGGCCGCGACGATGGCCTGCTTGACCTTGTCGTGTACGGGTGCCTCTTTCGTGGCGATGAAGCGCGTGCCCATGTTGATGCCTTCGGCGCCCAGCGCCAGCGCGGCCACCAGGGAGCGGCCGTCGGCCATGCCGCCCGAGGCGACAAAGGGAATCTTCAGTTCTTCGGCAGCGCGCGGCAGCAGGATGAAGTTGGGGATGTCGTCCTCGCCCGGATGGCCGCCGCATTCGAAGCCGTCCACGCTGATGGCATCGCAGCCGATGGCCTCGGCCTTGAGCGCATGGCGCACCGAGGTGCATTTGTGAATCACCTTGATGCCAGCTTCCTTGAGCGCGGGCAGCCATTTCTGCGGGTTGTTGCCGGCCGTCTCGACCACCTTGACGCCGCCTTCGATGATGGCCTTGACATAGCCCGGATAGTCAGGCGGGTTGACCGAAGGGAGAAACGTCAGGTTGACGCCAAAGGGCTTGTCCGTCATCTCGCGGCAGCGCGCGATCTCGCGCGCCAACAACTCGGGCGTGCGCTGTGTCAGGCCCGTGATGATGCCCAGTCCCCCGGCGTTGGAGACGGCGGCGGCCAGCTCGGCCAGGCCCACATGGTGCATGCCGCCCTGGATGATGGGGTGCTCTATGCCAAAGAGTTCGGTGATGCGTGTCTTCATGTAGTTGTCACTCCACTGCAATGCCCTTGTCGCGGATCAGCTGGCCCCAGCGCGTGTAGTCCTGCTGGATGCGCTGGCCCAGCTGGGCGGGATTCTGGAAGGTGGCGATGGCGCCCGCGTGGAGCAGCTTGCTCTGGATGTCCTTGTCGGCCAGTATCTGCTGGACTTCGGAGGCAATGCGGTCAACCACGGCCTTGGGCGTGTCCTTCGGCGCGAGCAGACCACCCCAGGAAACGGCGTCATAGCCCTTGATGCCCTGCTCGGCAATGGTCTTGATGTCGGGCAGCATGCTCACGCGCTGGGGCGAGCCCACGGCGATGGCACGCAGCTTGCCGGCCTGAATATGAGGCAGCGCAGCCACGAGGTCTGCATACATGATGGGCACCTGGCCGCCGATGGTGTCGGTGATGGCGGGCACGCCGCCCTTGTAGGGCACATGCTGCATGTCGAAGCCGGCCATCTGCTTGAGCAGCTCCATGCTCAGGTGGCCGAAGCTGCCGGCACCCGAGCTGGTGTAGTTGAGCGCTGATTTCCGGGCCTTGGCGTGGGCGATCAGGCTCTTGAGGTCGGTGACATCGGGCAAAAGCGTGGGATTGACCACGATGACGATGGGCAGGTCATAGACCGTGGCCACGGGCGCGAAATCCTTGACGGTGTCGTAGCCGGCCTTCTTGTACAGATGGGGGGCCAGCAGCGTGGGCGTGGCCAGCATCATCAGCGTGTAGCCGTCGGCCGGACTCTTGGCGACCTGCACGGCCGCGATGGAGCCCGAGGCGCCGGGGCGGTTTTCCACCACCACGGTCTGCTTGAGGCGCTCGCCCAGCTTCTGGCCCACGATGCGCGATGCCGTATCGGTAGGGCCACCGGCCGGGAAAGGCACGACCAGGCGCAGCATCTTGGCTGGCCAGTCAGCCTCGGCCAGGGCGCCGCCGGCCATGCCAGCCAGCAGCGGCGCGGCAGCCAGTGCCAGAACGCTGCGCCGGCTGGTGCAGGCCTTAAGTGCGGGATTGCGCTTGTGCATGAAGTCTCCTGTCAAAGCTGTCTCAGCAGTCGTCGGTGGTGGCCCACTGCCGCAGGCCGTAAAAATCAGTCACTCAGTGATCCATGGCGCTGCGCGCCACCCGCAACCTATGAAACTGTCGCGGCGCAAGCGCGGGACACCGAGCAAGAGCCTACGCCGGCCGCGCCGCCCCGCAGCGAGGGTGTCGCCGGCCGCCCGTATGCCCCCTTCAAGGGAGAAGGCGCGGGGCCGCCCAGGCGAAGCGACTCAGGGGTTCAATCAAGCTTGGCGCCAGCCTGCTCGACCAGCGCTTTCCAGACCGGCATATCGCGCTGGTAGTTGTCGCGGAAAGCCTGGGGACTGTTCATCATGGGTATGAAGCCGGCGCCCGTGATGCGCTCCAGCACCTTGGGGTCCTTGATGATCTCGCGCAGGTGGCCATAGAGCTGGTCCACGACTTCCTTGGACGTGCCGGCAGGCGCGCCCATGGCCACCCAGCCGTAGATCGAATAGGCGTCGTCGGTCACGCCCTGCTCGAAGATGGTCGGCAGCTTGGGCAGGATTTCCATGCGTTCCTTGCCGGTCACGCCGATGGCCTTGAGGCGGCCCGAATCGATGAAAGGCTTGGTGTTGAGCGCGCTGGAAAAGCACAGCTGCAGCTGGCCGCCGATCAGCTCCTGGATCATGGGTGCCTCGCCCTTGTAGGCCGCATGGTTCATGTCGGCATCCATGGTCTTGCTCATATAGGCACCGGCCAGATGGGCGTACGAGCCCACGCCCCAGGAGCCATAGGACAGCTTGCCCTTGTGCGCCTTCACATAGGCCAGCAGCTCCTTCATATTGTTGGCCGGCACCGAAGGATGGACGACCAGCGTGACGGGCGCCGCGGCGATCTGGCTGATCAGCGCGATGTCTTTTTGCGGGTTGTAGGGCAGCTTGGTGTAGAGGAACTGGTTGATCAGCATGGAGGTGCTGAGCGAGACCATCAGCGTATGGCCGTCGGGCGCGGCCTTGGCCACGGCCTCGGTGCCGAGGATGCCGGCCGCGCCGCCGCGGTTGTCGATGACCACGGGCTGGCCCAGGCGCTTGGCCAGGACCTCGCCGATGGTGCGCGCGATGATGTCGGTGGCGCCGCCCGCGTTGAAGGGCACGACCACGCGAATTGGCTTTGCGGGCCAGGCCGGCTTGCCTGCCTGCGCAAGGGCGCTGCCGGCACCCGTGGCGAGCAGGCTGCCGCCGCCGATGGCGGCCAGCCCTTGCAGAAGATCGCGGCGTGTGACTTGGATGCTCATGGTTTGTCTCCTATGAAGTCGCTGTCTTTATCTGCCGTCTTGCGCGGCCTTTAATCTTGCTTTTGAGTTATTTATGGCTCTAGAAGATGTCCGCGGCCTGTGAGCCTGACACGGCCCAACAGGGACACCGAGCAAGGGCCGCCCCCGCAGCGAGGGTGTCGTCCCCTCCCGCGAAGCGAGAGAGGGGAAGCCGCACAGCGGCTCAGGGGGTGCTTCATGAAGGCTCCTGGGGCAGCGTGAGAACGCCCTTGGCTTGCAGGTCCTGCAATTGCACATCATCGAGCGTCAGCAGGCGCTGCAGCACTTCTCGCGTGCCCTCACCCAGCGTGGGCGGTGCATGGCGGATGGGCAGACGCTGTCCGTCCAGGCGGTAGGGCGGCGCGAACACGGGCGTGGTGCCGACCACGGGATGGGGCATGTCGCGCAGCAGGCCGCTGCGGCGCGTGCGCTCGCTGGTCAGGGCCTCGTGCAGGCCGGCCACACGGCCGCAGGGAATGCCTGCAGCCGTCAGGCGCTCCAGCAACTGGTCGCGCGGGAAGCTGCCAATCAGCGTCTTGAGCATGGGCAGCAGCTCCAGCCGGTTCCTGGCCCGGTTGACGTTGGTGGAGAAGCGCTGGTCCTCGACGATGTCAGGGCGCATGATGACTTGACGGCAGAACTTGTCGAACTGACTGTTGTTGCCCACGGCAATGATCAGCGGACCGTCGGCGGCCTCGTACATGCCGTAGGGCACGATGGAGGGGTGGGCATTGCCGTAGCGCTCGGGGTCGCGCCCCAGTTGCAGTGCATCCAGGCCGTAGTAGCCTGTGACCGTGATGCCGCTGTCGTACAGCGCCATCTCTATGAGCCGGCCCTTGCCCGTGCGCTCGCGGCGGAACAAGGCGGCCAGCACGGCCTGGGCTGCATACATGCCGGTTACCAGATCCACCACGGCCACGCCGAATTTGAGCGGCGGCATGCCTGCCTCGCCGTTGAGCGCCATCAGGCCCGCCTCGCCCTGAATCACCAGATCGTAGCCGGGGCGCTTGGCCTCGGGGCCGCTGCTGTCGTAGCCAGCCACGGCGCAGTAGATCAGGTCCGGCTTGATGGCCTTGAGCTGCTCGTAGCCCAGACCCAGCTTCTCGGCGCCGCCAGTCTTGAAGTTGTGGATGAGCACGTCGAACTGAGGCAGCAGTTCATGGAGGATCTTCACGCCCTCGGGCGTTTGCAGATCCAGCGTGATGGACCGCTTGTTGCGGTTCATGCTGTTGTAGTAAGTGGTCTCGGTCTTGCCGATGCGAATGCCCCAGTCACGCGTATCGTCGCCGCGGCCCGGGTGCTCGACCTTGACCACCTCGGCGCCGAAGTCGGCCAGAACCATGCCGCACAGCGGCCCGGCGAAGACGCGGGACAGATCGAGTACTCGCACCCCCTCCAGCGGGAAGTCGATGTCCTGGTTCTGTTCGGTATTGCTGTCGGCCATCTGCCTTTTCTCCTTGGAAAATCTTGGTTTCGTCGAGCGCTCAAGCACGCAGTTTGGTGAAATCGGCGCTGCGCTTTTCGAGAAAGGCTGCAATGCCTTCACGGGACTCCTCGCTCCCCTGCGAGCGCACCATGTGCTGCGCTTCCAGCTCCAGTTGCTGCTCCAGCGTATTGCGCGGCGCCTGCCGGCACAGGTCCTTGATCAAGGCCGTGGCCTGGTCCGGGCCGGTAGCGATCTGGGCGGCCAGCGCGACGGCATCGACCAGAGCCTGGCCGGGCTCGGCCAGGCGGTTGACGGGGCCCAGAGCGTACATGCGTTCGCCGCTGATGCGCTCGCCGGTCAGGCACAGCTCGGTCAAGACCTGCCGCGAGACGAACTCGGCCAGAAAGGCCGTGGCGCCACCGTCGGGCGTCAGACCCACTTTCACATAGGCCACTGAGAACAGGCTGTCGCGGGCGGCCACCAGCATATCGCAGGCCAGGGCCAGTGACAGGCCCGCGCCCGCTGCCGCGCCTTCGACGGCAGCGATGACGGGTTTGGGGCAGTCGCGCACGGCACGAATCAGATCGTGCAAGCCTTCGAGCTTTTCTCGGCGCTGCTCCACGGGCAGTTCGCGGCGCCTGGCCAGTTGGCGCAGATCGCCACCCGCGCAGAAATGGCCGCCCTCGCCCGTGAGCACGACCGCGCCCACACTGGCGTCAGCCGCAGCATCCGCCAGCGCGGTCGTGACGGCCGCGTAGAACGCGGGCGACAACGCATTGCGCGCAGCCGGATTGTTGTTGCTCAGCACCAGTACGGCACCTTCGCGGCGGGTCAGCAAAGCGTCACTCATTGATGTTCTCCATGTCTAGTGAAACCGCAGCGCCTCAGGCGCTGGAGTTCATGCCTGCGTCAAGGCCATGAAACGCGCCAGGTGATGGTCCTCGTCACCAAACTGGTGGTCGATCATGACCAGTCGCTTGGCGTAATGCGACAGCGGCAGCTCCCAGGTCATGCCGATGCCGCCATGCATCTGTATGCTTTCCTCGGCCACCAGGGTCCCCACGGAGCCCACGGTGTACTTGGCGGCTGACAGCATCTTCTCGCGCTCCGTGCCCTGGGCGTTGTCGATGGCATCGGCCGCATTGATGACGGTGGAGCGCACCTGCTCCACCTCCAGCAACAGATCGGCCATGCGGTGCTGCAGCGCCTGGAAGCTGCCGATGACCACGCCGAACTGCTTGCGCGTCTGCAGATACTCCAGCGTGTTCTGCTTGGCCACATCCATGGCGCCCAGGGCCTCGGCAGCCAGCGCCAGCAAGGCAAAGCCCTGCACATGCTCTAGCACGGCATGGCCCCGGCCCTCGGCACCCAGCAGCGCATCCTCTGCCAGCTGCACGTTTTCGAAAGTCAGCTCGGCGGCGCGGCCGCCTTCCATACGGCTGTAGCCACGCTTGACGATGCCGGCGGCGTTGCCGTCGACCAGGAACAGGCTGATGCCGGCAGTATCGAACATGCCGCCTGCAGTGCGCGCCGACACCAGCAGCAGACCGGCCTTTTCGCCAAAGGCCACCACGCTCTTGGCGCCGTTGAGCACCCAGCCCGTGGCGGTCCTGGCCGCCGTGGCCGTGACCTTGTTGAGCTCGTAGTGACTGCCCGGTTCGTCGTGCGCCAGGGCAGCGATCACGCCGCCGGCGATGATGTCCTCCAGTTGGCGCTTCTGCGCTTCAGTGCCGGCCGCAATCAGGGCCTGGCCCACGACCAGCGCCCCCAGCAAGGGCTCGGCCACCAGGCCACGGCCCAGCGACTCGAACACCACGCTGATGTCAAAGCCCGATCCGCCAAAGCCGCCCTCCTCTTCGGGGAACAGCGCGCCGATCGCGCCCAGCTCGGCAAATTGCGCATACAGCGCGGGGCTGTGACCTTCTGCACCATAGGCCAAATGGTTGCGCTGTTCGATACCGTACTGCTCGGCCACAAAGCGGTTCAGGCTGTCCGCCAGCATGCGGCGGTCTTCGGTGTGTGTGAAGTTCATGACAAATTCTTTCTACCCAATCGAACGAATCGGTGTCGCATGCCACCGCCCGGTTCGCCAGGGACGCCCAGCAAGGGCCGCCCCGCAGCAAGGGCGTCGTCCCCCCGGGGGGAAGGCGCGCAGCGACTCAGGGGGGATTTCACAAGCCCAGAATCATCTTGGAGATGATGTTCTTCTGGATTTCGTTGGAGCCACCGAAGATCGACAGCTTGCGGTAGTTGAAGTAGTTGGCCGAGGCCGTGGCGGCTTCGTCGATGCCGCCTACGGGCGCCTGGTCATGGCCTTCGTACTGGGCCTCGTCGATATAGGGCACGGCATACACGCCCATGGCTCGGCGGATCAGCGACAGGATCTCCTGGCGGATCTCGGTGCCGCGAATCTTCAGCATGGAGCTTTCGGCACCGGGCACGCCGCCACCGGCCACGGCGGCAATCACGCGCAGATTGGTGGTCTTCATGTTCTCCAGGTCGATCTCGACGCGCGCCATGCGGGCCGCGAACAGCGGGTCCTGGTTCAGCGGCTGGCCGTTCTTGTGCACCTTGGCGGCGATGACCTTGAGCTTGGCCAGAGCCGAGATGCAAAAGCCCACGCCCGCAATGCCGGTGCGCTCGTAGGTCAGCAGATACTTGGCATAGGTCCAGCCCCGGTTTTCCTCGCCCACCAGGTTCTCGACAGGCACCTTCACATCGGTGAAGAAGACTTCGTTGACTTCCTTGTCGCCGTCCAGCGTGCGGATGGGGCGCAGCTCCACGCCGGGGCTGTTCATGTCCACCAGCAAAAAGCTGATACCGGCCTGAGCCTTGGCCTCGCGGTTGGTGCGCACCAGGCAGAAGATCATGTTGGCGTGCTGGCCCTGGGTGGTCCAGGTCTTCTGGCCGTTGACGATGTAGAAGTCTCCATCGCGCACGGCTGTGGTCTTCACCGAGGCCAGATCGGAGCCCGCGCCGGGCTCGGAATAGCCCTGGCACCACCAGTCCTGCCCGCTCAGAATGCGCGGCAGCCAGTACTTCTTTTGCTGCTCGTTGCCGTACTTGATCAGCACCGGCCCCAGCATGTTCACGCCAAAAGGCACGATGCGCGGGCCACCGGCCAGGGCGCATTCGGTGTCGAAGATGAACTTCTCGACCGCCCCCCAGCCCGGGCCTCCATGCTCCTGGGGCCAGTGATTCGCATACCAGCCGCGCTCATTGAGAATGGCATGCCATTCATCTTGATCAGCCTTGCTCAGGCGCTGGCCGGCCTTGACCTTGGCCGAAATATGCTTGGGCAGCTTTTCCTTGAGAAAACTCTGCACCTCGGCGCGAAACGCCTCTTCCTGGGGGGTGAATTGCAAATCCATTGCTATTTCCTGGTAATCCATGGCGCAGCGCGCCTTTGCAGCCTCTGACACCGGCACGCTCTGAACCAGAGGCGCCGAGCAAGAGCCGTCTCGCAGCAAAGGCGTCGTCCCCCTCCCGAAGAGAGAGGGGGAAGCGGCGCCAGCCGCTCAGGGGGTGTTTAGAAAATCTCGAACAGGCCAGCAGCGCCCATGCCGCCGGCGATGCACATGGTCACCACGCCCCACTTGACCTTGGGGTTGCGGGCCTTGCGGCGCTGGCCTTCGAGCAGGATGTGGCCGGTCAGGCGTGCGCCCGTCATGCCGAAGGGATGACCGATGGCAATCGCGCCGCCGTTGACGTTGAGGCGCTCGTTGGGAATGCCCAGCTGACGCTGGCAATACAGGGCCTGCGAGGCAAAGGCTTCGTTCAGCTCCCACAGGTCGATGTCATCCACCGTGAGGCCGTGGCGCTTGAGCAGCTTGGGCACGGCAAACACGGGGCCTATGCCCATCTCGTCAGGCTCGCAGCCGGCCACGGCAAAGCCGCGGAAAGCACCCAGGGGCTTGAGGCCCAGACGCTCTGCCAGCCTGGCTTCCATCACCACGCAGGCGCTGGAGCCGTCGGACAGTTGCGAGGCATTGCCGGCCGTGATGAAGTTGCCCGGGCCCTTCACAGGCTCCAGCTTGGCCAGCCCCTCCAGCGTGGTGCTGGCGCGGTTGCAGTTATCGTGCGTGGCCACCACGTCGCGGTAGGTGACTTCGCCGGTTTCCTTGCTCTTCTCCATCATGCGTGTGGAGCAGGCAATGATCTCGTCCTTGAACAGATCGGCGGCCTGGGCCGCAGCCGTGCGCTGCTGGCTTTGCAGCGAGAACGCATCCTGGTCTTCCCGCGTGATGCCGTAGCGCTTGGCGACCACATCGGCGGTGTCGATCATGGCCATGTACAGCTCGGGCTTGTGCTCCACCAGCCAGGGGTCCATGTCGGTGGGCAGATTGTTGCCGGCTCGGATGCCGGAGATGGTTTCGATACCGCCGGCCAGCATCACGTCCACGCCTTCGGCCACGACGCGACCCGCCGCGATGGCGATGGATTGCAGACCCGAGGCGCAAAAACGCGTGATGGTGGTGCCGGCGATCGACAGCGGCAGCCCGGCGCGCAACACGGTCTGGCGACCCAGATTGCGCCCCTGGAAACCGTCGGGGTTGCCGCAGCCCAGAATCAGGTCCTCGATCATTTCGGGATCGACACCCGAGCGCTCCACCGCCGCCTTGACGGAGAAAGCAGCCAGCTGGGCGGCAGGAGTGATGTTGAACTCGCCACGATGCGACTTGGTCAGCGGTGTGCGGGCGGTGGAAACGATAACGGCTTCACGCATGGTGCTTGTCTCTGTGAATGTTGAAAACTATTTCTGATAGCTGTCTGCGCTTGTCATTCATTGACTTCAGATACTTTTCATACTGAAACCCATACAAATCAAGCGCTAGAAGCTACTTTTTTAAATTAACCGGGCGATAAAAACTGGCGCACTCCAAGCGCGAGACGCCGAGCAAGAGCCGCCTCGCGGCGGGGCCGCCCAGGCGATGGCGTCGTCCCCTCCCGAAGAGAGAGGGGAAGCCGCGCAGTGGCTCAGGGGTGTTACTTGTTCAGGCTTTCGAAGTTGCGCCCCTCGGCCACCAGCTTCTGCAGCAGCGGCGCAGGCTTCCAGAACAGCGCGTCTTCCTTGGCAAAGGCCTCGATATCGGCCAGCACCTTGGGAAGGCCCTGCATATCGGCCCATTTCATGGGGCCGCCGCGGTGGCGCGGAAAGCCGTAGCCGGAGATAAAGGTCACGTCCACATCCAGCGGGCGCAGCGCAATGCCCTCGCCCACCACCTTGGCGCCTTCGTTGACCATGGCGGCCATGTAGCGGCGCATGATTTCCTCGGCCGTGAACGAGCGCGCTGTCACGCCCTTCTTGGCGCGCTCGGCATCCACAATCGCCAGCACTTCGGGGTCGGGCTGACCGATGCGCGCGCCTTGCGGATAGAGGTAGAAGCCGCGTCCCGTCTTCTGGCCGAACCAGCCGTTTTCACAGATGCGGTCGGCAATCTCCACATAACGGGCCTTGGGGTCGCGCGTGGCAGCACGGCGCTTGCGTGTGGCCCAGCCGATATCGCCACCGGCCAGGTCGGTGACCTGGAAGGGCCCCATGGCAAAGCCAAAGCCGCGCACGGCTTCGTCGATCTCGTAGGGACTGGCACCGTCTTCCATCAGGTAGTCGGCGGCCTGCTTGTAGGTGGCCAGAATGCGGTTGCCGATAAAGCCGTCGCAGACGCCGGCGCGCACCGGCACCTTCTTCATCTTCTTGGCCAGCTCGAAGGCCGTGGTCACCACATCGGGGGCCACCTTGGCGGGCACGACGATCTCCAGCAGCTTCATGATGTTGGCCGGGCTGAAGAAGTGCAGACCGATCACGTCCTGCGGGCGGCTGGTAACGGCGGCAATCGCGTCGATGTCCAGATACGAGGTGTTGGTGGCCAGCACGGCGCCGCTCTTGCAGACGCGATCCAGCTCCTTGAACACGGCCTTCTTGACCTCCAGGTCTTCGAAGACCGCCTCGATCACTAGATCCACATCGGCAATGTCGTCATAGCGGGTCGAAGGCGTATAGCGCGCAAGAATAGCGGCCTTGGCCTCTTCGCTCATGCGGCCCTTGGCGATCAGGCCGTTGTAGACCTTCTCCACATTGGCCTGGCCGCGTGCGATGGATTCGGCATCACGCTCGATCATGGTCACGACCAGGCCGGCATCCAGCGCCGAGACAGTGATGCCCGCGCCCATGGTGCCGCCGCCGATGATGGCGATCTTGCTGAAGGCGCGTGGCTGGGCGGCACGGGCTTCGGGAATCTTGGCCGTCTCGCGCTCGGCAAAGAAGGCGTGGATCAGGCCGGCGCGCTGCGGGCTGTCGATACAGGCCAGAAACTGGGCACGCTCGAACTTCAGGCCTTCGGCAAAAGGCAGATCCAGCGCGGCCTGCACGCAATCGATGATCTTCAGGGGCGAGAACAGACCGCGAGACTTCTTGGCGGTGTCGGCGCGCAGCACATCGAGTTCCGCCTGGGCGGCGGCCTTGTCAGCCAGGCGTCCCGGCGTGGCGCTGACGGGACGCAGCGGCGCGCCCTGCGCCAGCAGTTCACGCGCATAGGCCAGGCCGGCGGCGACGGGGTCCGCCCCCTCTTCCAGCTTGTCCACCAGACCGGCTGCCAGTCCGGCTTTGGCACCGATCTGCTGGCCGCTGAGCATCAGCTCGGTGGCGGCCTTCACGCCCATCAGACGCGGCGCACGCTGCGTGCCGCCGGCACCGGGCACCAGACCCAGCGAGACTTCAGGCAGGCCCAGCTTCGCGCTAGGCAATGCCAGACGGTAATGCGCCGACATGGCGATCTCCAGACCGCCGCCCAATGCTGCGCCATGAATCACGGCCACCACGGGCTTGCTGCAGGCCTCGATACGGTTGCAGACATCGGGCAGGAAGGGCTGGACCGGAGGCTTGCCGAATTCGCGGATATCGGCACCGGCGATGAAAGCCTTGCCCTGACCCACGATGACCACGGCCTTGACCGCGGCACTGGCATCGGCCTGCTCCATGGCCGCCATCAGACCCTGGCGCACGGCAGCACCCAGCGCATTGACGGGCGGATTGTTGACGCTGACGAGCAGGACGTCACCGTCTTGCTTGAGTTCGACGACAGAGGTGCTGGCTTGGGCGGTCATGCGAGTCTCCTGAATCTCTTTATGGAATGGGCTTTATTTTTACGACGACAATGTTTTCTAACAATCCCATGAATCATTGACAGACTGTCAAAGGAAATTGGACAAACACGCCATGGACTCCCAATCGCTAACCCTGCTGGTCGAAATCATTGATAGCGGCAATCTCAGCCAGGCAGCGCGCAAGCTCAAGATGACGCGTGCCAATGTGAGCTATCACCTGACCCAGCTGGAAAAGGCAGCGGGCGTGCAGCTGGTCAAGCGCACCACGCGCCGCGTGGAGCCCACGGAGATCGGCATGCGCCTGTACGAGCATGGGCGCAACATCCACAACGAAATGCTGGCCGCACGCGAGGCCATCACGGCGCTGGGCCAGAGCCTGCAGGGCCGCGTGGGCATCAGCGTGCCCAGCGGCTACGGCCAGATCGTGATGAGCGAATGGCTGATCGAGTTCAAGCGCCTGTACCCGGGCATCGTGCTTGACGTGCTGTTCGAAAACCGGGCCGACAATCTGCGCGACGATGTGGACATCATCGTGCGCGTGATCCAGGAGCCGCCCCTGTCCCTGGTGGCGCGCAGCCTGGGCACGGTGCGCTACCTGGCCTGCGCCTCACGCGAATATGCGCAGACCCACGGCCTGCCCAAAACCCTGCATGCCCTGCGCGCCAGCCCGCTGATCACCGCCGGAGTCACGGGGCGGCAATTACGCCTGGCCGCCTATCTGGGCACCGAGCGCCACGAAGTGATGCTGGAGCCCACCATGATCTCCGAGCATTTCCCTTTTCTGCGCGACGGCATTCTGGCCGGCCTGGGGGTAGGCCTGGTGCCCGACTATGTGGTGCAGGACAAGCTGGCCACGGGCGAGGTGCTGAGCACGCTGGACGAGTACCGGCTCAGCATTTTCGGCACCCATATGTATCTGCTCTACCTGCCCAACCGGCATCAGACCAAGGCCGTGCGCACCTGCATCGATTTTCTGCTGGCCAAGGCCCAGCCCGAAGCCACCCGGCTGGCCGCGATGCCCCAGCCCTGAGGCGCAACGCAAAACGCCAGCGAGCAGGCTGGCGTTTTCATTCGGACAGAGGCCTCAGGACAGGCTGCGGCTCAGATTCTGTTGGCGCCAGCTGCTGGGGCTTTGCTGAAAATGCTTGCTGAACCAGCGCGTGAACGAGCTGTTCTCGGCAAAGCCGGCCTGAGCGGCCGCTTCACTCACCGACAGCTGCGGATTCTGCAGCGCACGCAGCGCGGCCTGGCTGCGCACGGCGTCCAGCGTTTCCTGAAAGCTGGTGTTCTGGGTTTCGAGGTGCCGCTGCAGCGAGCGGGCCGTATAGCCAAGCGCGCCGGCCACATGGGCAATGCTGTGGCGTCCATGGGGCAGCAGCGACTGCAAGGTGCTGCGCACCTGCTGCTCCAGCGATCTGGTCGTGGGCCGCGGCGCATGGCTCTCCATCAGGCTGCGGGCGTGGCTCTCCATGAGGCTGTCGTGATCGGCATCGATGGCCTCCAGATCCTCGTTGCTCACCACGATGCCATCGAAGTCCGAGCCGAACACGATCTCGCTGCCCAGCACGCGGCGATGGCTCATGGTGCTGCCTGGCGAACTGTGCGAGAAGTGGATGCTGGCCGGGCTCCAGCCCCTGCCCAGCTGATATCGGCACAGACTCATCAGCGCCGTGATGCCCAGCTCGACCGGGTGGCGCCCCGGATTCTCGCGCTCGGTATCCAGGTTCAGCTGGATGATGGAATAGCGCCCCTGGGTCACCACCTCCGTGCCCACGGTGGTGCTGATCATGTGGTCATAGTCCTTGAAGGTCTTGAGCATGCAGGAGAGGCTGGCCTGGTGCTGCAGCAGCAGGCTGATCGGCCCGAAGTCGGACAGACGCCAATGCGAGCCCATGAGCAGGCCCAGCGAGGCATGCCCTGCCTGGGCGGACGAAACCTCAAGCAACTGCGCAAACGCAGCTTCGGGAACCATGAGATCGGGAGAATTCAGGCAGCTGTGGTCCAGCCCCACCTGGCGGAACATGCGCAGCGGGTCGATGCCGAGCTCATTCGCCACCTTGGCGTATTTGCACAGGCTCACACTTCGGATACGGGGCTTCATCGTGACCAGGAAAACGGTTGACCCGGGTACTGCGCAACAGGCCCGGATTTCATGGATGGACACAGGCCTTAATGGCAACCTGCGTTTCGGGTGTTGATGTTTATCAATATCACAACAAGCAGTCAATCAATGGATACCAGTAGATCACGACAGATATGACGCCTCGGCGCGCAGATGCGTCCACTTCAAGACACCCCAGGCCCGGCCCTAGGGTTTTCCTTGCACACACCCAAGAGGGCAACAAGCTGACGTGATCGGTCAAGCCCCGGGACTGTTGCTGCGCCGAGAATTTTTCCATCAGACGGCGGCGTCCTGCATCAAGGCCTTGCCGGGTACTTAGGAGAAGACCATGAAAGTCGAACAACTGACCTGCAGCATCGGCGCTGAGGTTTCCGACATCCACCTCGGCGATGCGTCCCGCGACAAGGGCCTGGCCGAGGAAATTCGCGCCCTGCTGCTGCAGCACAAAGTGCTGTTCTTCCGCGATCAGGACATCACGCGTGCCGAGCATGTGGGTTTTGCCCGCCACTTCGGCGATCTGGAGGATCACCCCGTGGCCGGCAGCGACCCCGACCACCCCGGTCTGGTGCAGATCTACCGCAGCGAAAAGCGCGAAAACTACGAGAACACCTATCACACCGACGGTCAGTGGCGCGAGAACCCGACCATGGGCTGCGTGCTGCGCTGCATCGAAGGCCCTGCCGTCGGTGGCGACACCATCTGGGTCAATATGGCCGAGGCCTACCGCAATCTGCCCGAGGACATCAAGAAAAAGATTGACGGCCTCAAGGCCAAGTCCAGCATCGAGCACGGCTTCGGCGCCGTCATGCCCGAAGAAAAGCGTCTGGAGCTGGGCCGCCAGCATCCCCCGGTCGAACATCCCGTCGTGCGCACCCACCCCGAAACCGGCGAGAAAATTCTCTACGTCTGCAGCTTCACCACCCACTTTGCCAACTACCACACGCCCGAGAACGTGCGCTATGGTCAGGACAAGACGCCCGGTGCCAGCATGCTGCTGAACTATCTGATCAGTCAGGCGGCCATCCCCGAGTACCAGGTTCGCTTTCGCTGGAAGCCCGGCAGCGTCGCCATGTGGGACAACCGCTGCACCCAGCATTACGCCGTGCAGGATTACTGGCCCGCCGCGCGCAAGATGGAGCGCGCTGCCATCATCGGCGACAAGCCTTTTTGAGCGAGCTATCCGAGCCGCTTTTCTGCCCCTTTTTTTGACCAGCTATTGCCAGCCACCTGCGCCGCATGCCGGCCGCCGGAACACGATGCATCGCACCAGCACTGCGCAAAAACAATAGCTGGCATCGCTTTACTGTCATCGAAGATAAATTCATAGCTGCCTGAAACGCTTTCAAATAAAGCGCAGGCAGCTATTATTTTTTCATCATCACCTCCTGCATGAATGTGCGCCTGACCAGGCCTTGCCTTGCGCCAATCGCGCCCTGAGGCCGATGACAGAGCGCAGGCCCGGGAGGGCGACAGCACTGCAAGATACAGAGATACAGCCTGCCATTGCTGTAAGCCATGGCACACGCGAGCCTGACGAGCCTGAATATGACAATGGTGGTCCTCGTCAACCGCGCCTGCAGCATCTCTGCTCGGCGAGCCGGTGGCGAGCACTGCAGCGTGCGGTGTGGGGCGCGCGGCGTGCGCATCACGGACCTCCCGCGCCTTGACAGCTGCGAGCTGGCCAGAGGCATGCTCAAGACCATCCATCCGCAGCCCCCCGGCCCAGACGCCTTCACCAGGCCTGTCTCAGGCCCGGCCCCAGCCTTGCCAGAGCCATTTTTCCAGGTCTGCCCAAAATCATCCGGGCATGAAAAAGGCCTCCATCGCGGAGGCCGTTTTTGCGCATGTCAGTTCAGCAGAGACCGCTTGCAGGCGAAGCCGTGATCGGCCTGCCTGCAAGCCTGTCCCGGAAGATCAGGAGGTCTTCCTGAGGAAACCCTGGTTGGCGCCGGGCCGGTTGGGCGCAAAGCCGTTGGCGGCCAGGCTTTCCTCCACGCTGTCGTAGAACACGCCGATCTTGCTGATCTCGCGCGCCTCCTTGGCGGTGGCGACAGGACGACCGAATTCGCGCGAGATGCGCACCAGCTGCTCGATTTGCGAGACAGTGCTGGCCTTCTCGGTACGCGTCTGGTTCCACAGGCAGTCTTCGGTGCCGCAGCGCACATGCAGACCGGCGGCAATGCCCCACATATTCACGGGCAGCACGTTGCGCACATTGCTTTCCACGGTCAGCACGGCCCCATCGGGCACGGCGCGCACAAAGTTGGCCAGGCTGTACAGGCTGGGCGTGTCCATGCCGCCAGCGATCGCCACCCAGTTCATGACCAGCGGGCCCATGTAGAAGCCGCGGCGCATCAGGCGCTCCACCGACTCGAAGCTGTTCAGGTTGTAGCACTGGAAGGCGCTCTGGATGCCGGCCTTGGTCAGGCGGCGCACATGCTCCTCCACCCAGCCCGGCTGGGCGGGCACGGTCATTTCCTTGTAGGCATTGAACAGCGTGGGATTGGCGCGCGAGGTACCGGCAAAGTCCGCGTCTTCGGCCTGATCGGTCACGTTCATCTGCGAGGTGTTCACCGTCACGGTCACCTGATCGGGCACCGGGTCCAGATCGGCCAGCATGTGGCGGGTGTCGTCGGAGAGCCATTTGGCCGCCTGACCTTCGTCTTCGGGAGCAAAGCTGATGGAGCCGCCGACCTGGATGATCATCTCGGGAACGGCCTTGCGCACGCCGGAGATCAGCTCGTTGAACTTGGACAGGCGCTTGCTGCCCTTGCCATCAAGCTCGCGCACATGCAGGTGCAGCACCGTGGCGCCCGCGTTGTAGCAGTCCACGGCTTTCTGGATCTGCGCCTCCATGGTGACGGGAATGTCTTCGGGGAAGTCCGAAGGCAGCCAGCCCGGAGCATAGGGCGCCGCCGTGATGATCAGGGGTTGCTGGTTTTCGGGGAACAGGTGGCCGTCGAGAAAGTTCATGACATGTCTCCAAGTGAATGCGGGCTTCGACGGACAGCCATGGCCGCGGCTTGCCTGCCCTGTGCAATGCCGCCAGGCATTCAAAAGGCATGGGCAACACCGGCCAGCAGGCACCGAATCGTCGAAATTGAAAGCAATTTCACTTTAGGAGAGCTGTCTACAAAGCGTTTGCCCTAGGACGCTCAAAGCTTGGCAAAGTGCGCCAGAGCACGCGGGCGCTCCGATGCGCCCTTGCGCCGAACCGGACCGTCGCAGCTGTGCCGCGACGATGAATGCAGCCTGCCGGCCTGTCGCTGCTCCTATCGCAGCCGGCTGCCTAACCGCGCCAGGCGGCCTCGATGGCGGCGATATCGATCTTCCTCATCTCCATCATGGCTTCAAAAGCCCGTCTGGCCGCCGCGCGATCCGGGTCGGCAATGGCCGTGGTCAGCACACGCGGCGTGATCTGCCATGACAGCCCCCAGCGGTCCTTGCACCAGCCGCACTGGCTTTCCTGACCGCCGTTGCCGACGATGGCGTTCCACAGGCGATCCGTTTCCTCCTGGTCGTCCGTCGCGACCTGAAACGAAAACGCCTCGTTGTGCTTGAAGACAGGGCCGCCGTTCAGGCCCAGGCAGGGAATGCCCATGACCGTGAATTCGACCGTCAGAACATCGCCTTGCTTGCCGGAGGGGTAGTCGCCCGGTGCGTGGTGAACCGCGCCCACGGCGCTGTCGGGAAAAATCTGGGCGTAGAACCTGGCGGCTTCCAGGGCCTCGCCTTCGTACCAGAGACAAATCGTGTTTTTGCTGACCATCTTGGCTCTCCTGAACAGGAACTGATGAATGTCTGCAAACCCGCAGACCGCAAAACCCTCTCGTCGATGCGCCGGTGCGTCGATGCGCCGATGCATTGGAGGCTTTCGGCGTCTGTGCATTGAAGCCGCATTTCTCCCGCGCTTCAATCCCCATATCAGGAGCGCAGGGTCATCCCCTGCCAAACAGCCTGGCTGTCCGGCTCTCGCCACGGCTGCGGCCCGGACGGTTTCCGGTGCGCTCGGGGCCGCATGCGGAACCACGCGCACCCTGCCTGGCCCTGGGGCCGCACAACGGAACTCTGAAGCCGCCGCTCGGCACCGGTCGGCTTACCCCATCGCTGGCGCACACCAGAGCAATCGAATCTGCTTTAGATCAAGCCAATGCACTTTATTTTTGTCTAGTCATATAATTGACTACACATATATAAGACTGACACTTGAAACCTACGTCATGAAATTCACTCTGAACGGCCAGGAAGTGGACGCGCAAAGCGCCGCTGCCGACACACCTCTTTTGTATGTGCTGCGCAACGACATGCAGCTCAACGGCCCCAAGTTCGGCTGCGGCCTGGGCGAATGCGGTGCCTGCGCCGTGCTGATCGACGGCAAGGTGGCTCGCTCCTGCTCCGTCCCCCTGAAGGCCGTCGACGGCAAGAAAGTCACCACGCTGGAAGGCCTGTCGCCCGACGCCAGCAAGGCCGCCAGCGCGCAGGCCCTGCAGGACCGCGCCGTGCTCGATGTCAGCGCCGCCGAGACAAAGGCGCCAGCCACCGCACGCACCTACACCCTGCATGTGGTGCAGCAAGCCTTTGTCGATGCACAGGCTGCGCAGTGCGGCTATTGCACCAACGGAATGATCATGGCGCTGGTTGCCCTGTTCAACCAGCAGCCCAAGGCCAGCGACGAAGAAATCAGGCATGCCCTGTCCGGCCATCTGTGCCGCTGCGGCACCCATGTGGAAATCATGCAGGCCGCCGCGCGCGCCCGTGAGCTGATTGCCAAGGGCCACAGCCCGGCCCTCCCCGCCGCCGGCGCATCCACCACCGCAAAGGCTGCCTGATCATGAAATTCTTCACCAAAGACAATCACGCCCAGCTCACCCGTCGCCAGCTGCTCAAGGCCGGCGGCATGCTGATGGTCGGCTCTGTAGCAGGTGGCCATCTGCTGATGGCCCAGACCGCCCCCGAAGCGGCTGCCAAGGGCGCTTTCCCCATTCCCTCGGCCAAGCTGGTGGACAGCTTCATCGCGATTGGCGCCGACGGCTCCGTCACGGCCTACAACGGCCACGTGGACCTGGGCACGGGCGTGCGCACGGCTCTGGGCCAGTTGGTGGCCGACGAGCTGTATGTGGACTTTGCCGCCGTGACCATGGTGCTGGGCCATACCGCCCGCACCCCGGATCTGGGCCCCACCATTGCCAGCAACACCATCCAGGTGTCGTCCCTGCCCATGCGCCATGCCGCAGCGCAGGTGCGCCAGCTGCTGATCAAGCTGGCCAGCGAAAAATCCGGTGTTCCCGCCGAGCGCATCACCACCCAGAAAGGCTTTGTCATCGCCGGCGGCAAGCGCTACGGCTATGGCGAGCTGGTTCAGGGCCAGGATCTGCAGATCGAGGTCGACGACAAGATCGAGCTGCGCAAGTCCGGCTTCGAGTACATCGGCAAATCGGTGCAGCGCGTGGACATCCCCAACAAGGTGCTGGGCGCGCTGACCTATATCCACGACCTGCGCGTGCCCGGCATGCTACACGGCCGCGTGATCCGTCCTCCATACACCGGCGCCGATGCCACGGCGCCGCTGGGCTCCAGCCTGGTGTCGGTGGACGAGAAGTCCATCGCCCATCTGCCCGGCATCGTCAAGGTCGTGGTCAAGGGCGACTTCGTGGGCGTGGTGGCCGAGCGTGAAGAGCAGGCCATCGCTGCCATGCGCCAGCTCAAGGTCACCTGGAAGGAATGGAACGGCCTGCCCGATATGTCGCTGAGCGGCCTGCACCAGACCCTGGTGGACCACGCCAAGACCGACCGCGTGCTGCAGGAAGACGAAGGCGCGCTGCAGGCCATCGAGCAGGTCAAGACTGCGCTGACCCGCGACTATGTCTGGCCCTATCACGCTCATGGCTCCATCGGCCCGTCCTGTGCGATTGCCGAAGTGGGCAACGGCCAGATCCAGGTCTGGACCGGCTCGCAAAACCCTCACGACGTGTGCAAGGACATTGCCAAGCTCATGGACGTGAATGCCGACAACATCAACGTCACCCGCCTCGAAGCCTCTGGCTGCTACGGCCGCAACTGCGCCGACGACGTCTGCTCGGATGCGGTGCTGATGTCTGCCGCCGTGGGCAAGCCCGTGCGCGTGCAGCTGATGCGTGAGCAGGAAGCCGGCTGGGAGCCCAAGGGCACGGGCCAGCTGATTCGCGTGCGCGGCGGCCTGGACGAGCAAAACAATGTGGCCGCCTACGAGCTGCGCACCTGCTACCCCTCGAACAACGCCTCGGCGCTGGCATTGATCCTGACGGGCAAGGTGTCCGCCAAGATCGAGGCCCAGCAAATGGGCGACCGCACTGCCATCCCGCAGTACGAATACCCCAAGATGCGCGTGATCTCCCAGGACGCCGTGCCCATCGTGCGCGCCTCGTGGATGCGCGGCGTCTCCGCCCTGCCCAATGTGTTCGCCCATGAGTCCTGGATCGACGAATGCGCCTACCTGGCCAAGGCCGACCCCATCGAGTACCGTCTGCGCTACCTCAAGGACCCCCGTGCCGTGGCGCTGATTGCCGAAGCCAAGAAGCAGTGCAACTGGCAGGAAGGCCCGGCGCGCCGCAATGCGGCACCTGAAGATCAGCGCCTGGTCAAGGGTCGCGGCTTTGCCTATGCCCGCTACTTCCACAGCAAGTTCCCCGGCTACGGTGCGGCCTGGGCGACCTGGGTGGTCGACGTGACCGTGGACCGCGAAACCGGCGAAGTCAAGGTCGACAAGGTCTTTGTCGCCCAGGACACCGGCGCCATGGTCAACCCCGCAGGCGTGCGCCATCAGGTGCACGGCAACGTGGTGCAGTCCACCAGCCGCGTGCTCAAGGAATTCGTCACCTTCGACAAGAGCGGCGTCACCTCCGTGGAATGGGGCGGCTACCCCATCCTGCGCTTTGACGAGCTGCCCGAGATCGACTCGCTGCTGGTCGAGCGCCCCAACGAAGCGCCCATGGGCGCCGGTGAATCGGCGTCCGTGCCCAGCGCCGCCGCCGTGGCCAACGCCATCTTCGACGCCACCGGTGTGCGCCTGCTGGAAGTGCCGTTCACGCCCAGCCGCGTGCTGGCCGCGCTCAAGGCCGCCAAGAGCGGCGCCGCCTCGTCCAAGTGACTCCACCGATAAAGAACATAGATATGCGAACGTTCCAAAAGATTCTGGCGGGCGGTGCGGCTGTAGTGGTCGTGCTGGCTGCCGCCGGCCTGGCTCTCACCCAT
This sequence comes from Comamonas sp. A7-5, assembly GCF_039581385.1. Classification (NCBI taxonomy): domain Bacteria; kingdom Pseudomonadati; phylum Pseudomonadota; class Betaproteobacteria; order Burkholderiales; family Comamonadaceae; genus Comamonas; species Comamonas sp. A7-5. The sequence goes on along the minus strand of NZ_JBCPWO010000011.1, from coordinate 127,349 downwards.
CAGGGCGAGATTGCGCCCCAGTCAGCCATTCCCGCTGCCGACTTCACGCCCCAGCAGATTGCCAAGGGCAAGCTGCTGGCCGCCATGGGCGACTGCGCCGTCTGCCACACTGCTCCCAACGGCAAGACCAACGCGGGCGGTCTGGCCATGCCCAGCCCCTTTGGCACCATCTACACCAGCAACATCACGCCCGATCTGCAGACCGGCATCGGCGGCTGGAGCTATGAAGCCTTCGAGCGCGCCATGCGCCACGGCGTGGACCGCGAAGGCCAGTACCTCTACCCTGCCTTCCCCTACACGGCCTTCAGCCGCGTGACGGATGAGGACATGAAGGCCTTGTACGCCTTTCTGATGAGCGAGCCTGCCGTGGAGAACGAGGCGCCCAAGACCGCGCTGAACTTCCCCTACAACGTGCGCCGCGGCATTGCGGCCTGGAACTGGCTCTACCTCAAGCCCGGCGTCGTCAAGGACGATGAAAAGCAGGCTCCCGAGTGGAATCGCGGTGCCTACCTGGTCGAAGGCCTGGGTCACTGCAGCGCCTGCCACACACCGCGCAACGGCCTGGCCGCCGAGAAAACGGGTGAGTTCCACCTGAGCGGCGGCAGCGCCGAAGGCTGGGATGCTCCCGCTTTGACGGACAAGACTGCCTCGCCCCTGCCCTGGACCAAGCAGGATCTGGTCGACTATATGAAGACCGGCTTCTCGGCCCGTCACAGTGTGGCAGCAGGCCCCATGGCTCCCGTGGCCCACGGCCTGTCGCAGCAAAGCGATGTCGACCTCGACGCCATTGCCACCTATCTGATGAGCTACCGCAAGGCCGACGCCGCCCCCGGCGATGCCAAGGCACTCATCGAAGAGAAGACCGCCAAGCCCAAGCTGGCACTCGATGCCGAAGGCTATCGCCTGTACCAGGGCGCCTGCATGGCCTGCCACAAGGCAGACCCTTCGGGCAGCAGCTTCGGCGTGCGTCCCCAGCTGGCCCTGAGCACCAGCCTGCACTCCGCATCGCCCGACAACGCCATCATGGCCGTGCTCGAAGGCGTGCAACATCCGGCCCATGCCGACCTGGGCACCATGCCGGCCTTCCGCCATGCGCTCAGCGATGCACAGATCGCCACCCTGCTCAACACCATGCGTGCCCAGTACGGCGTGGACGAGTGGAAGGACCTGCCTGCCAAGGTAGGCCAGCTGCGCAAGCAGACCCAGGCGCATTGACAGCAGGCGCTGCCAAAGCGCTGCACAGCTCTGCACAAGCCGGCCTTCCCTGTCCTTCAGGCCTCGGAAGGCCTTTTTGCGCGTGATCATTTACGGGTAGCGCCGCTACCCGGTGCCCGCCTGATGCTTCAAAATTGCAGCGAGCGAGAGAAACAGAGAAAGCAAGCAATGGACAATATCGACGTCTTGGTACTCAAGGCACTGCGTGACTGGCGCTCGGCCGGCCAGCATGCCTTGCTGGCCACCGTGGTGCGCACCTGGGGCTCGTCCCCACGCCCCGTGGGCTCCATGATGGCCTTGCGCGAGGACGGACGTGCCATTGGCTCGGTATCCGGCGGCTGCATCGAAGACGATTTGATCGCCCGCCATACCAAGGCCCTGAACCAGAACCTGGGAATTCCCGACGGTCCGCCGCAGCTGGTGCGCTATGGCGTGAGTGCCGACGAAGCCCACCGCTTCGGCCTGCCCTGCGGCGGCACGCTGGAGCTGCTGCTGGAATTCAATCCCGATGCTGCCAGCCTGCAGCAACTGGTGGCCGAGCTGGAAGCCGGCTCACTGGTGAAACGCAGTGTCGACTGCAGCAGCGGCGAAGTCAGCCTGCAGACGGCCGAGCACCCCGACGCGCTGGAGTTTGACGGCCAGCAACTCGTCAACCACCTGGGCCCCGGCTACCGCATGCTGCTGATAGGCGCAGGCGCCCTGGCCGAATACCTGGCCACCATGGCCTTGTTCAACGGCTTCACGGTCACCGTCTGCGACCCGCGCGAGGAATACATGGGCAGTTGGTCGGTGGCCCAGGTCAACACCGTCACCGACATGCCGGACGATGCCGTCACAGCCTTCAAGCCCGATGCGCGCAGCTGCATCGTCGCCCTCACCCACGATCCCAAGCTCGACGATCTGGCCCTGCTCGAAGCCCTGCACAGCCCGGCCTTCTATGTGGGCGCCATCGGCTCACGCCGCAACAACCACTCCAGGCGCGAGCGCATGATGGAACACTTTGGCGAGACCGAAGCCTCGCTGGCCAGGCTGCGCGGCCCCATCGGTCTCTATATCGGCAGCAAGACTCCGGCAGAGATCGCGGTCAGCGTGATGGCCGAGATTCTGGCCGTGAAAAACGCCGTGCCGCTGCCGCAGGCCATGTCGGTGGAAGCGGCCAAGCACGAGCATGACATCGCCATGAACGAGGCCAGCACGCATTGCGCCATTCCGGAAATCCTCCAGCCGGGCTCGGCGCGCTGATATCCGGCGGTTCAGGCCTGTAGCGCAAAATCCACGGCCGCTGCGGCGTGCAAGGCCGTGGTGTCCAGCACCGGCAGTACGCTGTCTGCGGGCTTGATGAGCAAGCCGATTTCCGTGCATCCCAGCACCACGGCCTGCGCCCCGCGGGCCGCCAATGACTCGATGGCACGCTGATAGAGCTTGCGCGACACATCGCTGATCTGCCCCGCGCAAAGCTCCTCATAGATGATGCGATGCACCTGCGTGCGCTCGACCTCGCCTGGCACCAGCACCTTCAGGCCGAACTGCTGCTCCAGCCTCTCGCGCATGAACGGCTGCTCCATGGTGAAGCGCGTACCCAGCAGCCCCAGTACCTGCACACCGGCTGCGCGCGCAGCCGCCCCGACCGGGTCGGCTATGTGCAAAAACGGGATCGACACGGCTGCCGCCACCTGATCCGCCACCTTGTGCATGGTGTTGGTGCAAAGCAGCACACAGTCGGCGCCGCCGGCTTGCAGACGCCGGGCGGCATCGGCCAGCAGCGCTGCCGCATCATGCCAGCGGCCTTCATGCTGGGCCTGCTCGACAGGGCCGAAGTCCACGCTGTACATCAGCAGCCTGGCCGAGCGCAACGCACCCAGACGCTCCCGGACACCTTGGTTGATCAGGCGGTAGTACTCGGCGCTGGATTCCCAGCTCATGCCGCCGATCAGGCCTATGACGCGTTGCGGCCCGGTGCTTGTTTGCAGGTTTTGATTCATGAGCGGCAGTGTGATGCCGGCCGGCCGCCATCGTCTATCATGAAATTTCAGCAAGCCATGAAGACCCACCTGATTCAGCCTTCGGCAACCGATACGCCAGCGGTACAGATCCACTTGCTCAGCCGCGCGCCCTACAGCAGCCGCGATCCGGTGCGCATGCATGCGCTGGGCATTGCGCTGCAAAGACAGCAAGGCGTGCACGCCATTGCCTCCGACAGACGCGTGGACTTCGATACCTGGCCCGGCACCCTGAGCTATACGCCGCCGGGCGTCGAGGTATTTTCCGAGTCGGCCACCGGCGGCGAATACCTGGTGCTGCGCCATGGCGTCCATGAGACTGACGCTCCCAGGCCATCGCAGCGCGTCACACGACACGGTCAGCGCGCAGCCTTGCAGATAGCGCAGCATCTGCGCCTGCTGCTGCTCAGCCCCTGTCTGGACGCTCTGGCCATCGAGCAGGCTGCGCTGCGCTTCATGGCCTGCCAGGAGGGCAGCGCCTGCGGGGCCGACGCGCGCCCCGGCTCTGGCTATGCGCGCGTGCTGGACCGCATTGCCGCCGAGTTCGAGCGGCCGCTGAGCATTGCCGATCTGTCCGCCATGGTGGGCATCAGCCCCTTGCGCTTTCTGCGTGAGTTCACACGGCTCACGGGCATGACGCCGCATGCCTGGATCATGGAGACCCGGCTGCAGGCGGCCCGCGCCATGATGCAGGACGCCGAACTACCCCTCCCGCAAATCGCGCTGGAATGCGGCTTCAACCACCAGTCGCATATGGGCCATGTGTTTCGCAAGCACCTGGGGCTGACGCCAGGCCAGTACCGGCAATATCACGGTCTGAAGCACGCAGGCTGCCCCTGAATCGCCGACCTCTGGGCCTATGGTTCACATACGGTTTCATTGCCGGACACACAAAGTGCGGCCTGCGGCCCGCACCTCACTTCAAGCAGCATTCAAGCGGCGTACCATTGCCGCCTCAATGACGACCGCCAAGAAAAAGAAAACGCCTGCGCGCAAGCGCGGCAAAGCTTCCAGGACTGCTGGCAACAGCCTCTCCCGCATCAGGCGCTTTGCCCTGTCTGCGGGCGCTGCGGCACTGGCCAGCTTCCAGATTGCCAGCTGCAGCTTCAATCCCAGCGTCTCCGCCGAGAAACTGCTGGGCCAAGCGCTGGCAGCCCTGCATATCCCCGCACTTGATGCGCTCAGCCAGACCCTGCAGGCCTTTCGCAAGAACGGCTGGCCGGATCTGGATGATCTGCGCTCCGGCTCCGGTTCCGGCGCCCACACGCCCAGCGTGGGCGGCAAGGTGGACAAGGCCGATGTCACGGCCACAGCCCTGCCCACGCACTTTGCCCGCTGCCCCCAGTTCTTTCCCGGCGGCAAGGCACCGGCCCTGCAGCTTCAACCCCGCGAGCGCGAGCTGTGCTTTTCGGGTTTTGCCGTGCTGCACAACGGCAGCACCAAGACCCCGGTATTCGTCGCCGAGCGCCTGAATCGCCAGGTACTGCAGCAGGCCCAGGGCTTGCAGCGCAGCGACAAGTTCTATGCCGACGCCCGCCTGCCACGCGCCGAGCGCTCCGAGCTCGACGACTACAAACGCTCCGGCTTCTCGCGCGGCCATATGGCCCCGGCGGCCGACATGAGCACACCCGAGGCCATGGCCCAGAGCTTCAGCCTCGCGAACATGGTGCCGCAGAACCAGGTGCACAACGCGGGCGCCTGGAGCCAGGTGGAACAGGCCACGCGCAAATATGCGCTGCGCGCCCGGGGCGATGTCTTTGTCTTCACCGGCCCTGTCTTCAACAAAAACGCCTCCACCATCGGTGAGAGCAAGGTGGCGGTGCCCGACTACCTCTTCAAGCTGGTCTATGACGCCAGCACCGGCAAGAGCTGGGTGTACTGGCAGGCCAATAGTGCCGACACCCGCATGGGCCCGCCCATCAGCTACGAGGAATTCACGCGCCGCACCGGCATGCCGCTGCTGTCGGCCGTGAGTCTGCCTCATACATAAAAATGAGCTGACTGCGCAAGCCATTCATTGTTTTCAACGGAATTTCATATCGAAATCAATGAATGACGCTCGTAAATAGCTACTTTTTTAATAGCAAACCAGACCCACAGAGACTCTGCGGATTCAAGCCTGCCCGCCCTCCAGCTTGAGCATCACATCCGACAACAGCGGGGCCTTCTGGCGGGTGCGCTCATTGGCCATGCCGGTAAAACCACACTTTGAATACATGGACATCCAAGATGCTTCGGTGAGTGCAGAGCCGCACCCCAGGACAGCTGCTGCCCCAGCCTTCAATACCGCAACCATGCGGGCGATATTGAACGTTGGTGCGAGCTTCTTTCTTAGAGGGTGATGACCTTGTCGGCCGCCAGCGTCCAGTCGGCCAGTTCAGGCAGAGTACCGATTTCCACGCCGGCAATCAGTGTCAGCTCGGCCAGGCCTCGCGCCAGCGCGCAGGTGCGACACAACCTGACGCTCACGCCCTCGGCAACCAGATGCTCGACCATAGCCTGCAGACCGCTGCCCGCGCCATCGTGCTGATTGGGCAGGCCGACCACGGTGGCGTCGGACATCAAAAAGACTTTCACCTCAGGCCTGGAATCATGGCCGCGCAAGGCCGTCGCCACGCGCAGCGCCGACAGGCAGCGCTCGCTGCCATAGGGCGCGGCGTGAACGATGATGACGATTTTTTGGGACATTAAAAATTCCTTAGCAAATAGTGCAACTCCCAAAACTGGCGCAACCCGACAAAGAGACAGCAAGCCAGCGCCTCAGCGGGAGTTACTTCCTGATCAGGTATCGAATCGTCGGCCCGTTCTGCTGAATCTCCAGCACCTCATAGCCGTGATTCCGGGCATCCAGCGGAATATTGTTGATGGACTGCGGGCAGTCCGAGACCACTTCCAGAATCTGGCCCGGCTGCAGGCTGGGCATGGCTTCCAGCGTGGCCACGGCGGGGTATGGGCAAGGCTCGCCCAGCATGTCGAGGCGGAAATCGGGAACGTATTTGGAGTCACTCATGATGGATTCCTTGAGATTCAGGCAATGCGCGAGGCAGCGGCGGCTGTTGTGGCAGCGGCCAGACGGGATTTTTTGGCAAAGAAATGCTTTTCCCACCACAGCACCAGAGCCAGTGAGATACCCAGCATCACATAGGTCAGCAACAGGCCGCCCTGCGGGCCCAGCGCCTTGAGCAGATTGACCTTGTCGTAACTGGTTGCCAGCACGGGCGAGATGTCGTCCCAGACCAGCGCCAGCAAGGTCGAGCCGATCACATTGCCCAGACCCACCCACCAGTAATGCACCTGGCCTTCTACGGCGCGGTACATCCAGCCGGTTTCACAACCGCCCGCCAGCACAATGCCGAAGCCGAACAGCAGACCGCCGATGACGGCATTGGGGCCGGCCCAGAAGATCTTGGGGTCCATGCCCAGTTGCACATAGCTGTAGATGCCGATGGTGCCCACGGCCATGCCCGCGATGATGGCCTTGGCCATCTGCGTGCGGCCCGTGATCCACAGATCGCGAAAGGCCGAGGTGAAGCAGACCTGGGCGCGCTCGATGATCAGGCCGAAGGCCAGACCGAACAGAATCGCCATGCCCAGCCTGGGCGCTTCGGCAGCCTTGCAGATGCCCCAGACCACACAGGCCAGGAACAGCGCCACGCCGATGCGAAAGCGCCGCCTGGCCTGTGCCTCGCTTTGCTCCAGAGGCTTGGGTGCCGTCACTTTCTGCAGTTTGACGGGAATCCGGAACATTGGCAGCAGGCTGACCTTGGCACCGGCCAGCGAGCCGATGGCCGTGGCAATGGCGAAGAACCAGGCATGCAGCGAAAACTGCGGAATGCCGGTAAAGAACGCCGCCAGATTGCAGCCCATGGCCAGACGCGCGCCAAAGCCCGCGATGATGCCGCCCACAATGGCCTGAAACACGCGAATGCGGTGATTGGGCAGGCGCAGCTTGATGTTGTTGGCCCAGAGCGCAGCCGAGAAGCAGCCGACAAACATGCCGATGATCATCAGCCCGTCCACGCGTGTGAGCGGCGTGCCTTGCAGCCCGATGACCTTGAAATAGCCCCAATTGGAGAGATCGACACCGAGGAACTGCAGGATATGCCCGCCCCAGCGGGTGAATTCACCAGTCACAGCCCAGAAGGTTCCGGTAATGCCGAAGTAATACGCAGAAAGGACGCCGGCCGCAATCACTGCGGGCACGGGCGACCAGAAACGCACCAGATATTGGTGCTTGAAATCTTGCCAGCTCATTGCCTTGCTTTCTGCCACGCGAAACCGCATGGACGTTTTTCCAGTCGCACCAGCAAAAAAGACGCAAAAACCCTTGGCTTTTGCGTCTTCAACAAGCTGATGGATGGCTACAAAAGTGGCCCGCTTAGGGGCTGAAAATCAGGGTTAACCCTGACCTCAAACATGGCTGGCGATTATCCATCTGCACTCTTGCACATGCACAAGGCAGCTGTACTTACCTTACCTTGCTGCTGCGCCACCTGCAGGTGCAGCTGGCTCCATGGCCGTGGCTGCGCTAGCGACTGCAGAGCCGTGCTGCCAGCTGACAGGCAGCACGGCGTCCAGCCAGTGCATGCGCCAAGCCAGCAGCGCGGCGGCTGCCATCAGTGCCAGCACACACAGGCTGTTGCGCAGGCCGTGACTGTCCGCATAAGGGTCGGCGATATTGCGCTTGGCGTTGACGGGCACCCTGGCCGTCTGCGACAGGCTGCGTCCCAGACCCAGATTGATGTTCATGCGACCATTGATGGCCCAGCCGCTGGCATCCAGAATCGGTCCCAGGCTGCGCTGACGCAGCTTGAGCCAGGCAATCAGCATGCTGGGACCGGAAATGGCCAGGATAAGGCCCAGTATGGCCACCGGAATCCACGGCCCCAGTTCGATGAACTTGCCGAAGATGCCAACGATCACGGCGCTCAGCGAGCCCAGCGCCACGCCGATGGCGGCCACCGTCCCCACATCGGTCTTGCGCGCTGGAGCAGGTGCCTGGGCCAAGTCCTTGGGCGCCGTCACCAACTTGGTCGCGTTGTCGCTGAGGCTGGTGTTGACCACATCGTTCTTGGCTGCGGCATGCTTGGCGACCTGCTCCTCGATCATGCGCAGGAACTTCTTGTAGGGCGAAAAAAAGGCCTGACCTATGCTGGTAGGGTTGTCGATGAGCTTGACGATGGTGGCATCCCAGTCATTGCCCGCACGGTCGTAGAACACGCCGTTGCGTCCCACGAACAGAAAGTCCACATCGCCTGCCGTGAAGGCCGCGACGATCGTCTTTTTCTGCCCCTCGCGCTTGCATTCGCAGTAGGCCAGATAGGTTTTGGCCATGGCGGCTAGCGTGGAGTGGGCTGCCGCATCGGCAACCTCCACGGTCAGATCGCAGCTGCGACCGTCCAGGAACAAGGTACCGGCCTGGAAGGCTGCGCCCTCGCGGCGATAGAAGCGGGAGAAGGAGACAAAGTTGTTGAGCAGCTCCAGCAGATCGCGTTGCAGACGGATCAGCTTTTCCAGAGCCATGGCCTGGACGGCATGCTCTTTTTCGGCATCGTCATGGTCCAGCAACTGCATCACTGCGTCTTTCAACCCGCTGGACAGCAGTTGCTGAATTTCGGCCTCGCTCACTGCGCCCAGCGGCGTGGCCGGGCACTCCGACAACCATTGCTGGCAATGGGCCAGCATGGTCTTGAGCTGATCCCACTGCACCTCGGTCAGCGCCGTCAACGCTTCGCCGAACACGGGTTGCACGGCCTGCTCGCGCAAGGTCTGCAAGGCAGCAGCCCAGGCGGGATTGACGCCATTCACCAGCGGCAGGCTGCGCTCGCCGGTCACTGCGGCCAGCGGCAGTGCGGCCAGAGACTCCGATGCATTGCTGAGCACCTGCGCGCCCAAAGCGGCATAGCCTTCTTCCGTTGGGTTGAGCGGTGCACGTGCATTGGCATCGAACTCCACCAGTCGCGTGCGGGCAAAAAAGTCATCGACTTTGGCCTGCACTGCGTTCACGGCCTCCGCAGCCGCCAGCGCGAGTGCGCGCGGCTGCAGATTGCAACCCAGCTCTGCCGCCTGGGCAAACCAGGTCTGCAGGGCTTGCACGTCTTCCCAGAAGGCCTCGGCCTTGCTGCGATCGATGCCTGGAACGCCATCGCTGCCGTCCACCGCGCCGTAAAGCTCCTGAATGCGCGCAATCAGACCGGCCAGGGCCTCATCGCCTTCGGCCGTGGCTGCACTGACGACGCCGTCGCCATTGAAACGCAGGGCCTGCAGCGAAGCCATGCGCTCCTGCACCTGGGCCAGCGTGATGGACTGGGCATCGGGCAGGCCCGCGAGCTCCAGCACGCGTCTGGCCTCTGCCAGCAACAGAGCGCCTTCCTCCGTCGCATCGTTGATGCTGTTCAGTTGCAGCACATCACCGCCATCGGCCAGAACCTGCGGATCACGCACTCTTGCCACAGCCCATTCACAGGCGGCCACCAGCTCCGGGGGACGAATACGGCCATCCTTGCTTTCGTCAATCAAATCCAGTGTTGCGCTGTCGAACTCGATACCTCGCGTGGGACAGGCCAGAGCCACCCACAGCTTCTGATCCAGCTCACCAATATGGGCAATGTCCTGGCCCGTGCGAATCACCACCTGATCCACCTCGCCGGCGCGGAAAAACTGCCACTCGTACTGCTTCTGCATGAAACTACCAACTCCCAGGCAAGGGCTGCCCTTGTCAAAGCACATTGCAACCAATGGCTGCCTGCACTATCTGCTATCAAAAGCGAGGAGTTTAAAAGTCATTTGCACTGTCTGAATGGTGACATTTGTGAACTCTTGCACTTCTTTGGGCTGGTTTGCACTCCCGCCCGCTGCCTTATTGCGCCATCTTGAGTGTCTGCTGGTCTTTTTCAATAAAGTACTTTTTTAGATACTTTATTTGCTACACTGCCCCGCAAAACCGTGCTTATGACTGCTGCGTCCACCGCCCCCCAATCCCGCGACAAGCTGCACCTGCAGCTGGCCCGACTGTTTCGCAACAAGATAGCGACGGGCGAGTGGACGGTCGGACAAAGCATCCCCACCGTCGAGGAGCTCGAGGCCCTGCACGGCGTCTCGCGCACCACGGTGCGCATGGCCGTACATGCGCTGGTCGATGAAGGCCTGCTGCAGACCCGCAAGCGCGGCGGCACCAAGGTCGTTGGCCAGCCCTACAAGCCCCCATCCTTTTTGCTGCCAACGACCTGGCAGGAGCTGGTGGCCTTTGGCGAGCAGATTCAGCAGACCACGCTGCAGCAAGCGAATGACTGCGTGCCGCCCATTCCGGCCGGCTTCCCTTCCCCTGGCGAACTGGCCACTGCCTATACCTATTTTTTGCGCGTACACAAGCACGGCGATGCACGCTTTTGCCTGTCCGAGCTGTACCTGGAACAAAACCTCTACCCCAGGCTGCAGGAACAGCTGGAGCGCACCACGCTGGCTCAGGCGCTGGGAAATGATCCAGCGCAGATCGCCACGGCCCGCCAGTACCTGAGCGTAGCCCCGGCCGACGAGCTGATTGCCGAGCATCTGGGCGTGCCGCTGGGCACGCCGTTGATGCAGGCGCTGCGCTGGGCCTGCAATCCACAGGGCTTGATCGTCTACTGGGCCAAGGTACGCTTCATCAGCGAATACGTGCATATCGAAATGGACCTGCTCAAATGACCATCGTCCTGCCCCAAGTCCGGCAGCTCTCCAGGCCTCATAGCGGCCGTGTGGCCTGGATCACCGGCTCCACCAGCGGCATCGGCTGGGCCATTGCCAGGCAACTGGCCGGCGAAGGCGCCGCCATTGCCCTGCATGGCAGCGCCCAGGCGTCTGCCAGCACCGATGAACAGCTGGCCGAGCTGCACGCACTGGGTGTGGCCGCCCGCTATTACTCACTGGATCTGAGCGACGGCCTGGCCATTGCCCCGCTGGCCCGGCGCATCGCCGCCGAGCTGGGCGCTGTGGACATTCTGGTCAACAACGCGGGCATGCAGCATGTGGAATCCGTGCTCAGCTTTCCGCCAGACCGATGGAACACTATGCTGGCCGTCAACCTGAGCGCACCGTTTCACACCATACAGGCTTGCACGCCGGCCATGCTGGAGCGCGGCTGGGGGCGCATCATCAATATGGCATCCGTCAGCGGCCTGGTCGGCGTGGCCCACAAGCCCGCCTATGTGGCCAGCAAGCACGGCCTGCTGGGCCTGACCAAATCCGTGGCGCTGGAGCTGGCCACCACGCCCGTGACCTGCAACGCCATCTGCCCCGGCTGGGTTCTCACGCCACTGGTGCAGGCCCAGATCGATGCCCTGGCGCAGCGCGAGCAGCTGGACGAGGCGGAAGCCCGCGCCAGGCTGCTGGGCGCCAAGCAGCCCTCGCAGGCTTTTGTGACGGTGGAACAGGTCGCGGCACTGGTCGGCTTTCTGGCCAGCGACAACGCCGCCCAGGTGCGTGGCGCACAGTGGAACATGGATGGGGGCTTTACCGCTGCATGAAGGATCCACAAGCCAGCACAAGCCAGATCCCATAGATCAGTCATAGATCGATGGCTGACAGCGCACAGCAGATCAGCGCTGCAGCCTGTTTTTATTCAAATCGTTTAAGGAGACGAACATGGCATTGAACGAAACCCACGACGCCGGCCTGCAAAGCTGGGTCACCAGCGCCAACACAGGCAGCAGCGACTTCCCCATCCAGAACCTGCCGTTTGCAGTCTTTCGCCGCAAGAACAGCAGCGAGGCTTTTCGCGGCTGCGTGGCGATTGGCGACCAGGTGCTGGACATGGCGGCTGTTCGCGATGCCAAGGCACTGGGCGGCGATGTGCAGGCCCAGGTCGACGCAGCGGCGCAAGCTCAGCTCAACAGCTTGATGGCCATGGGCCCGGCGTCTTGGTCGGCCCTGCGCCTGGCCCTGTCGCGCGCCCTGCGTGCCGGCGCTGCCCAGGAAGCCGCCCTCAAGACCTGCCTCATGCCCCAGGCCGATGTGGAGTACAGCGTACCCGCACAGGTGGGCGACTACACGGACTTCTACACCTCCGTGCATCACGCCACCAATGTGGGCAAGCTGTTTCGCCCCACCAACCCGCTGATGGAAAACTACAAGTGGGTGCCCATCGGCTACCACGGTCGTGCCTCCAGCATCCGCATCTCTGGCGTGGACTTCAAGCGCCCCAACGGCCAGCTCAAGGCTCCCGATGCCGACCCCGTGCTCAAGCCCTGCAACCGCCTCGACTATGAGCTGGAGATGGGCATTTACGCAGGCTCGGCCAATGCCTGGGGCGAGGCCATCGGCATCGAGGATGCCGAAAACCATATCTTCGGCCTGTGCCTGCTCAATGACTGGTCGGCACGCGACGTTCAGGCCTGGGAATACCAGCCACTGGGCCCCTTCCTGTCCAAGAACTTCGCCACCAGCATCTCGCCCTGGATTGTGACGCTGGAAGCGCTGGAGCCCTATCGCACGGCCTTTGTCCGCCCGTCCGAGGACCCACAGCCCCTGCCCTACCTCAGCTCCGAGGCCAACTCGCAGCGCGGTGCGCTCGATGTGCAGCTCACGGTTGCCATCCAGACCGAGAAGATGCGCGCCGAAGGCAAGGCCGCCGAGCAGATCACCCGGACCAGCTACCGCCACGCCTACTGGACCATGGCCCAGCTGATTGCCCACCACACCGTCAACGGCTGCGATCTGCAACCCGGCGACCTGCTGGGCACGGGCACGCTGTCCGGCCCCACCATGGCCGAAGCCGGCGCCCTGCTGGAAATCACCGAAGGCGGCAAAAAGCCCTTGAGCCTGAGCAACGGCGAAACCCGTACCTTCCTGCTCGACGGCGACGCCGTGGTCTTTACCGGCTGGTGCGAAAAGCCTGGAGCCGCGCGCATCGGCTTTGGCGAGTGCCGCGCCACCGTGCTGCCCGCGCACCAGGCCTGAGCCCGCCTCGGCCATCCCCAAAGAACCGGCCTGGCGCCGGTTTTTTGTTGGGAATCTGCCTTCGGCCTGCTCGTAACGCCATGACACAATTGCAGCCATGCCTTCCGCTTCGGACACCCCACCTCCTGCGCTCGCCCCTGCCCGCCAGGAACCTGTGCTGGACCAGCCTCTGCGCTCGGACGCCAGCCCCCTGCCTGCCTCCATTGCCGGAGCCTTTGCAGCTGCAGCCTATTCCATGCAGCACAGTCTTCAACACGAGGCCGAGCAGACCGCTGCGCCCGAAGAAGAGGACAGCGGTCTGCTGCCTCAGCTCTATGCCAGCCGCCTGAGCCCATGTTCACGCGACTTTTACCTGGCCCAGTTCAAGCGCTTCGATGCCCTGGACCGCAGCCTGCCCAGCTGGAATATGGCGGCAGCCTTCCTGACCCTGGCCTGGTGCAGCCTGCATGGTCTATGGCGCGAGGCGGGCAAATACCTCACAGCCGTCACGGCAACCGCGCTGATCTGGTGGTTTGGCCTGCGCCCGGCTCTGCCCGAGGCCATGGCTCTGGGCCTGGGCATTGCACTTTGGCTGGTGGCTGTGGCCGTGCCCGGCCTGCTGGGCAATGGCTGGTACTGGCGCAAGATCAGGGCCCAGACGCTGCAGGCGATTACGGACGCGCCCAATATGGCTGTCGCCCATGCCGCCTTGCAGGCGCAGGTCGGCTCTCCTCGCAACAGAACCGCAGCCATGCTGGTGCTGGCCCTGCCTGTTGCAGCGGCCGCAGGCGCGGGTCTGGCCTTGCTGCCCGCCGATGGCCCGGCACCGACCAAGAGCACAGCGCCTGCAGTCGCCGCGGCCAATCGTCCAGCTGCCAGCCCGGACTTGGCAAAGCCCGTCCCCAAAGCCGCCTCTACTGACGTCCAGGCAGAAAACCGCTTGGCAGAGCCAGCGCCTACGACCGCCACCGAAACAGACAGCAGAGCAGAAAAAGCTGTACCCGACGCAGTTGCCTCAGTGCCGAGCAAAGCGGCGGTCAAGGCCGAGCTGAGCGAAAAGCCGACAGCCAGGCCGGCCACAGATACAAAGGAACAAGCTACCCCCTCGACATCCCATGCCGGCTCGGACCTGGTTCCTGGCAAGTTCTATCTGAATCTGGGCGTCTATTCCGAGGCCGGCAATGCCGACAAGGTGCTGGCGCAGTTGCAAAAGTCCAGACTGCCCGCGCTGACGCAGAAGATGGCCAGCAACAAGGGGGAAGTCACCCGAGTACGCAGCGGCCCCTTCGAGAGCCGAAAGCGCGCTGAAAAGGCTGCACGCAAGCTGCAGGCCGCGAATATCGATGCCGGCATCTTTCAAAGTGCAGAAGGAGCCCACAAGCCATAGACTCCGGCGCTGAAGATTCACAGTCAAAATGCCACCATTCCCTTGATGGAATTGCACATGAAGCTATCAAATTTTCGCATTGCTTTGTTGCACCCGCTTGCACATCAAGGCTTGGTCTGGCATGCGCGAGCACCTGGGGGCGCTATGGTGTGGGGCATGAAGCATCGAACACCCACTCTGCATATTTCCACCCGCCCTTTGCTCGGCATGGCTGCTGCCAGCATGGCTTTGCTGATGGCAGGCTGCGCCAGCAACGGCATGGTCGCAGGCGGCAAGACCGCCCCGCCTGCGCGTCAGCTGCAGGTATGCCACGCGGAGCCGGTACAGATCTATATCGGCCACAACACCGTGGCATCGACGCTGGAAACCATCCGCCAGAAATCCGGCTCGTACTTGCTGCGCGTGCTGCGCGAGGGTCAGCCTGCCACCATGGAATACAACCAGGAGCGCCTGAACGTCATCACCAATGACGCAGGCAAGATCACGGCGCTGCGCTGCGGCTGAGCACCCGCCAGGACTTACAGAAACATTTCCTGCAGGTCGCTCAGAAAGTCAAAGCCGCGTTCCGTGGGCGCCACGCGGCCCAGATCGCGGCTGATCAGGCCCTTGGCCTGGGCCTGATCGAGCCCCTTGGCAATGGCCGACATGGGCAGGCCCGTGCGCTCCATGAACTCCTGCAAGGCAAAGCCGCCACGCAGGCGCAGCGCGTTGAGCATGTATTCGAACGGCAGATCGGCACGCTTGACCTCGTTGTCCTGTGCCAGCGGCGTGCCGGCCAGTGCCATGTCCATATAGCGGGCCGGATCGCGGAAACGCACCTGGCGCACGATGCGGTGGGCAAAGCTCAGCTTGCTGTGCGCACCGGCGCCAATGCCAAGATAGTCGCCAAACTGCCAGTAGTTGCTGTTGTGAAAGCACTGATGGCCGTCCTTGGCATAGGCCGAGACCTCATAGCGCTGCATGCCCGCGGCCCTGGTGCTGGCCGTGATCAGGTCCAGCATCTCATAGGCCGTATCGTCCTCCGGCACCACGGGCGGATATTTGGCGAAATAGGTGTTGGGCTCGATGGTCAGGTGATAAATCGACAGATGTGGCGGTGCAAACGACAGTGCCGTGTCCACATCGCGCTGCAGATCAACCATGCTCTGGCCGGGCAACGCATACATGAGATCGATATTGAAGGTCTCGAAATTGTCCGCCGCCTCGCGCACCGCAGCCTGGGCCTGCGCCGCATCATGCACACGGCCCACAGCCTGCAGATAGCGGTCGTCAAAGCTCTGCACCCCGATTGACAGGCGGTTCACGCCGGCCGCACGGAAGGCCTTGAAACGGTCCTTCTCGAAGGTGCCGGGGTTGGCTTCCATGGTGATCTCGCAATCGGGCTCCATGCGCAGACGCGCACGCAGACCGGCAATCAGCTTGTCTATGGACTCGGGCGAGAACAGGCTGGGCGTGCCCCCGCCCATGAAGACGCTGTGCACCGTGCGCCCCCAGATCAGCGGCAGCGCAGACTCCAGATCAGCCATCAAAGCATCGATGTAGCGATCCTCGGGCAGCGCATCTCCCTTGGCCCAGGCATGCGAGTTGAAGTCGCAATACGGGCATTTCTTGAGACACCAGGGCAGGTGCACATACAGAGACAGCGGCGGCAGGCTGCCCAGCTGCAGCGTACCGGGCCGCATGTAGTGCTGAATATCGCGCTGCACCGCCGCTTCGGCGGTCTCTGTTTGATGCTGAATGGGAATCATGGGAAATATGCTTTTCTAGCGCAAACAAAACCGACGCCGCTAAAACTAGCACACCCCAACCATGGGATAGCAAGCAAGGGCCCAGGCGGCCCCGCCGCCCCGCAGCGAGGCCGTCGTCCCCCTTCCATAGCGCGCAGAGAAAGGGGGAAGGCGCGGGGCCGCCTAGGCAAAGCGCCTCAGGGGGAACCGCTGGTTATAACCAGCGCTCTTTCACCATCTCGATCATGGTGCGCGAAGAAAGTCCACGATGGCTGTGCGCATGCTTGAGCTCGGGCTCCATCTCGGCAAAGGTCAGGCCCAGCTCGGGAATAAGCAGTACCGGGTCAAAGCCGAAGCCATTGCTGCCACGGCGCTCGGTCGTGAGCAGAGCCTGCACGCGTCCTACGGCAATCAGCGGCTCGGGGTCCTTGGGCGAGCGCACGCCCACCAGGGTGCTGACCATGGCGGCACGGCGGTTGGTCACACCCTGCATCTGCTCGAGCAGCGCGCGCACATTGTTGTCGTCGCTTTTCTCGTAGCCGAACTGGGTGCAATAGTAGGCCGTGTCCACGCCGGGCAGACCGCCAAAATGATCCACACACATGCCGGCATCATCGGCAATGGCGGGCAAGCCGGTCTTCTCGGCCGCAAAGCGCGCCTTGGACAGCGCATTCTCTACAAAGGTGCCATAGGGCTCGGGAGCTTCTCCCTCGAACAGATCGCCCTGACGAATCAGCTCCACGCCCAGCGGGGCAAACATGGCTTGCAACTCGGCGAGCTTTCCGCGGTTGTTGGATGCCAGCACAATTTTCATAATAAAAATCCATGGAAGCGCTTATGGCGCTTGCGCAATCAGCTATTGATTCAGTAGTTTCAAGCCAGCGCCTATTGCAGCGTGCAACCGTGTTCAGGTCTTGGCTTTCTGGCGCTGTGCCGAACGGCGTATGGCCTCGTCGTCGAGCTCATCCTCGCAGTCTTCGATCGGCCCCACCTGTATCGTGGACTCGAAGCCCTGATCCTCGATTTCCTGCGTGGAAATGGAAGACGGCTCGAAATTATTCGGTGTTTCCCATACCAGTGCCAGCACGGTGACATTGTCGCTGCCGTCCCCGGCGCGCTTGAGTGCGGTGTCGACCAGCATGGGCACAAAGTGGGCCACGGCCTTGCCGTTCAT
This sequence comes from Comamonas sp. A7-5, assembly GCF_039581385.1. NCBI lineage: Bacteria > Pseudomonadati > Pseudomonadota > Betaproteobacteria > Burkholderiales > Comamonadaceae > Comamonas > Comamonas sp. A7-5. Next base: position 109,931 of record NZ_JBCPWO010000011.1, on the reverse strand, counting down.
GATCTGGAGAATTTCCGGTGTCGGGACCGCCCCCCAGAGGCCATCGGAGCACAGCATCAGCTGATCGCCCTCCTCAAGCCGCCTTGTCTCGCTCACATCGAAGATGGGCTTGGAAGGCGAGCCCAGGCAGGTGAACAGCACATTGCGGTTGGCAGGCGCCAACGCACCGGAGACCTTGCGCATCTCGCTGTACGAATGATCACGTGTTCGCTCCACGAGCTGCCCGTCGCGCACCCAGTACAGACGCGAGTCGCCGCAGTGTATCCAGGTCACCTTGCCGTCCTGCAGCACGGCCGCCACCAGCGTGGTGCGCGGCGTGTCCATCATGCCCTTGGTGCTGGCATAACGCAGTATCTGGCGATGGGCCTGCAGCAGCGCCTCTTCCAGAAACAGGGCAGGCTCTTCCAGCATGGGCTTGGCCTTTTGCTGAAAAAGCGTGGAAACCACCTGCAATGCTATCTGTGCGGCCACTTCGCCGTCCGGATGCCCGCCCATGCCGTCCGCCAGCACGAACAACGCCGCCTCTCGCGTGTAGCAGTAGCCCATGCGGTCTTCGTTGAGGGCACGGCCTCCGCGGCGGCTGAGCTGGAAGACGGAAAATTTCATGGTTTGCGATTGCTGTCGGTCACCGCTCCACGTTCGGAGCCGCCGAGTTTCTGAAGATTCTTCCTGGCGTCATGCACCATGTTGTCAAACTGCATGCGCATGCGTTCCTGCATGCTGAGCTTGGTATAGCGACGCTCGCCTTCGCGGCTCAGCTCCTTTTGCAAGGCAAACACCGACTGCGGGCGCGAGAGCGGATCCATGGCCATGCACCACTCCACCACCTCGATCAGATTGTCCGAATACACGCCGCGCAGCTTGTTCAAGGCAAGGGCCAGCCGGTCCTTGTCCTGACGCTGCGGAGCTTCATTGGGCGGTATGCCCTGCATGCAGGCATAGATGCAGGCGCCAATGGCGTAAATATCGGTCCAGGGACCCAGCTGGGAATCGCGCCGGTACATCTCCGGGGCTGCAAAGCCCGGCGTGTACATGGGACGAATGAAGTTGCCCTCCTTGGACAGCACTTCACGCGCCGCGCCGAAATCGATCAGCACGGCCTTGTCGTCATTGGTGATGAAGATATTGGCGGGCTTGATGTCCAGATGCAGCATCTTGTGCTGATGCACGATGCGCAGGCCGCGCAGCACCTCGTCAAACAGAGAGCGGATGGTCGACTCCCTGAACACCTTGTCGGCCTTGAGCTCGCGCGCCGTGACGATGAACTCCTGCAGGGTCGCCCCTTCCAGGTAGTTCATCACCATGTAGACGGTTTCGTTTTCGCGAAAGAAATTCAGCACGCTCACCACGGAGGCGTGGGAAATCTGCGCCAGCGAGCGCCCTTCCTCGAAAAAGCTCTTGAGCCCGAGGCGATAGAGGGACAGTTTTTCTGGCGCCACCATGGGCTGCAGTTCGGCAGGCGCCCGAGTGGCAAGCGAAGCCGGCAGGTACTCCTTGATCGCTACCTGCTGGCCATCGGCGTCCAGAGCCAGGTAGACAATCCCGAACCCCCCCGAGGAAATCCTGCGCACCACCCGGTATCCACCTATTGTGCTGCCCGACGGTAGGGGCGCTGGCTTGGTTTTTGTAGACATTTTTTACCGGTAAACCTCAAGGATGATACGAAACCCGGATAATCGGGAAATTGCAAGCATCCATCAAAAGTCCAATGCCAGTTTACAGCATGACCGGATACGCCAGTGCCCAGCACAGCGCATCCGTTGAGGGTGGTCAAGAGTCCCAGTCCAACAGCCGTCTGGGCCTTGAGATCCGCGCGGTCAATAGCCGCTTTCTGGATTTGTCCTTCCGCCTTCCCGACGAACTGCGCGCCCTTGAACCGGCCCTGCGCACCTTGCTCACCGCGCGCCTCAAGCGCGGCAAGGTGGAAGTACGAGCCGCCATCGACGTCTCCAGCAACCAATCCCTGCCCATTCCCTCAGCCACCCAGCTGCAACGCCTGGTGACCCTGCAGGACTCGGTTCAGGCCTGGCTGCCCAAGGCACGCGACCTTTCCGTGGCCGATGTGCTGCGCCTGTGCAGCGGCACCGCCACCGCCGCCACGGACTGGAGCGAGATCGCTCCGTCCCTGGCCGAACAGGCCATCACCGAGCTGCTCGCGGCTCGCGCCCGCGAGGGCGAGCGCCTGGCCGACATGCTGCTCGACCGCATCAAGCAACTGCGCGAACTGGCCAAGACCGCCGCGCCGCTGGTGCCGCAGTTGGTGGAGCAGCAGCGCCAGAAATTCCTGGAGCGCTGGAAGGAGGCCATGGCCCTGGGCGAAGGCTCGGTTGCCCCCGAGGCCGCCCAGGACCGCGCCCTGGCCGAAGCCACGGCCTTTGCCATCCGCATCGACGTGGCCGAGGAAGTCACGCGCCTGGGCTCTCACCTCGACGAAATCGAGCGTCTGCTCAAAAAGGGTGGCGACATCGGCAAGCGTCTGGACTTCCTGATCCAGGAATTGCACCGTGAAGCCAACACCCTCGGCTCCAAATCAGCCACGCTGGAGCTGACCCGCATCAGCGTCGACATGAAGGTGCTGATCGAGCAAATGCGCGAACAAGTGCAGAACATCGAGTAAGCAAGCCCTGGGCGTACCTACCCCGTACGCTCGATTCATGCCCAAAGTCATGCCCAAAGTCATGGACCATCCCGGAAATCTATTTGTCGTGTCGGCACCCAGCGGTGCCGGCAAATCCTCTCTGGTACGCGCCCTGCGTGAATTCGACGCACGCGTCTACCCCTCCGTCTCTCACACCACGCGCGCGCCGCGCGGCCAGGAAAAACATGGCCGTGAGTATTACTTCGTCTCGGACGCCGAATTCGACGCAATGGTCGCCAACAACGGCTTTGTGGAATGGGCCAATGTGCACAGCCGCCGCTACGGCACGGCCAAGAGGTCTCTGGAAGAGCGCATCCAGAGCGGCACCGATGTGCTCCTCGAAATCGACTACCAGGGCGCATTGCAGGTCAAACGGGCATTTCCCAATGCCGTGCTGATCTTCATCCTGCCGCCCAGCTGGGACGAGTTGCGCGCCCGACTGGAAAACCGTGGCGAGGACGCTCCCGAAGTCATCGAGTTGCGCCTGAAGAACGCCGAAGAGGAAATGGCGCAGGTCGCAAAATTCGACTTCGTTATAATCAACGAACTGTTTGAGAGTGCGCTCTTTGATCTCAAGGCGATCATTCACGCGCAACGCCTCAAATATGCGGCCCAGCGGCGCCTTCGCGCCGACACCTTCGAGTCGCTCAATATCCCTGAATCCAACTGACCGTTCCCGGAGTTCCTGATGGCACGCATTACTGTTGAAGATAGCCTGGAGCAGATCCCCAACCGCTTCCAGCTCGTTTTGGCCGCGACTTATCGCGCCCGCATGCTCAATCAAGGCCATACCCCCAAGATTGAAACCAAGAACAAGGCCAGCGTCACTGCCCTGCGTGAGATCGCAGACGGCAAGGTAGGCCTGGAAATGCTGAAGAAGGTGCCGGGTTAAGCTGTTGCATCGCAGCACCAAAATAGACAATTAAGCACCGCTCGTCGGTGCTTTTTTGTGCCTGTCAGCTTGCACTACATACTTGCAGGCTACATTTAAGGAATATGACAGCGGCCCAGAACTCGACGATTGCTCCTTCCTCTACGGCACCGGCCAAGCCTCAGCGCATGCCCGCTGAACAGGCTGCACGTGTGTCGGCTGCTGCTTTTGAGGGTTTGATGGAGCATCTGGGCTATCTGGATGCCGACAGCGCCGAGCGCGTGCGCCAGGCGTATATCTACGCAGATCAAGCACATACCGATCAGTGGCGCAGCAGTGGAGACCCCTATATCACCCACCCCATCGCGGTCACGGGAATCTGCGCCAACTGGAAGCTCGATGCCCCTGCCCTGATGGCGGCCCTGCTGCATGACTCCATGGAGGATTGCGGCATCACCAAGCTGGACCTGAAGGAACGCTTTGGCGAGGATGTGGCCGAACTGGTGGACGGGCTGACCAAACTGGACAAGCTGCAGTTCAACACTCGCGAGGAAAACCAGGCCGAGTCCTTTCGCAAGATGCTGCTGGCCATGGCGCGCGATGTGCGCGTCATCCTGATCAAGCTGGCCGACCGCACCCACAATATGCGCACCATGAGCGACATGCCGCGCAGCAAGTGGGGCCGTATCTCGTCCGAAACGCTGGAGATCTACGCACCCATCGCTCACCGCCTGGGTCTGAACCAGACCTATCGCGAACTGCAGGACCTGTCGTTCAAGCATCTGCACCCCTGGCGCTATGCCACACTGGAAAAAGCCATCGGTCGCTCGCGTACACGCCGCCGGGACCTGGTCCATCGTGTACAGGATGAAGTCAGCACCGCTTTTGCCACGCACAGCCTGTCGGTACGCCTGCTGGGCCGCGAGAGCACGCTGTATTCGCTGTACCAGCGCATGCAGAAGAACCAGCTGAGCTTTGCCAAGGTCACCGACATCTACGGCTTTCGCATCATCGTCCCCAAGACGCTGGACTGCTACACCGCCCTGGGCGTGCTGCACCAGAAATACAAGCCCATGCCGGGCCGCTTCAAGGACTACATCGCGATTGCCAAGAGCAATGGCTACCAGTCGCTGCACACCACGCTGGTCGGCCCCTCCAGCGTCAGCATCGAATTCCAGATTCGAACGGAAGAGATGAACATCGTGGCCGAGGCCGGCGTCGCGGCCCACTGGCTGTACAAGGCGCAGCAAGGTCATGACTCCGAGCATCTGTCCACCCAGTGGCTGCAGTCCCTGCTCGACATCCAGAACGAGACCCGCGACGCGGCGGAGTTCTGGGATCACGTCAAGGTCGACCTCTTCCCCGATGCCGTGTACGTGTTCACGCCCAAGAGCGAGATCATGGCCATGCCGCGCGGTGCCACGGTGGTGGACTTTGCCTACGCTATCCACAGCAAGATCGGGCATCGCACCACGGCGGCCAAGATCAATGACGAGGAAGTGCCGCTGCGCACCGAACTCAAGAGCGGCGATGTGGTGCAGATCATCACCTCCGAAACCTCCACGCCCAACCCGGCCTGGCTGAGTTTTGTGAAAACCGGACGCGCGCGCTCCAAGATCCGCTCCTACCTCAAGAATGCGGCCCAGACCGAAGCCGGTCAGCTCGGAGAAACGCTGCTGGCCCAGGCTCTGCGTGCCGAAGGCATTGACAGCGTACCGTCGCAGGACGATGCCAACAAGAACGTCTGGGACGAGATTTTGCGCATCACGGGCAACCGCACGCCCGCAGACCTCATGGTCGATATCGGCATGGGCCGCCGCATTGCCTCGCTGGTGGCGGCGCGTATGACCGCCTTCATGACCAAGCAGGGGGTGCGCCCGGATGCCCTGCTCATCACGCAGGAGCGCTTCAATACGCACAACCGCCCCTTCCAGGGTGCGGTCACGCTCAACGGCGACGAGAGCAGTTCGGTCTATTACTCGCACTGCTGCCGCCCCGTGCCGGGAGACCCGATTCTGGGCTACCTGGGCGGTCAGGGCCTGGTCGTGCACCACGCCCATTGCAACAATGCCATCAAGCTGCGCGAAAAGGATGCCGACCGTTTCATCACCGTGGACTGGTCCGACGACATCACGCGCCTGTTCGAGGCGGGAATCGTGGTTACGGTGCAAAACAACAAGGGCGTGCTGGCCCGTGTGGCGGCAGAGCTATCGAACGCCGAAGCCGATATCGTGCGCGTCGAGATGACCGATGAAGCCGCGATCGGCACCACCGACCTGCGCTTCGTCATCTCCGTGCAGAACAGCGTTCAGCTGGAGAATGCGCTGCGCAATCTGCGCCGCCTGCACTCGGTCATTCGCGCCAGCCGCGTCATGGCCTGACCTCTTCCTTCCTGCACAAGGCCGCCTCGGGCGGCCTTTTTCATGGGCGAAAGATTTTGTTGCATTCTGCGGGCGCTATCCCGCCATGCAACAGCCCCCAGGCCACGGCAGCAAGCGACAATGGCATTCATGCTCCAAACCGCACCTTCGCTTCTGAATGTCCGTCAGCCGTTGCTGATCACCGCCATCGCAGCAGCCCTGCTCGCAGGCTGCGCCACCCGGTCCGAGCCTCCTGCAGCGGCGGTGTCCGAACCGGCACAGCCTGCCAAAACAGAGCAAGGCACTGACGAAGCAGCGATGGAAAGTCCCATACAGGCCAGCAACTTCGCACACTGGAAGCAGGAATTCGCCCCACGCGCACGCGCGGCAGGCATTTCGGAGCGCACACTGCGCAGCGCATTGGCCGGTGCCAGACTCCAGCCCAGCATCGTCAAGCTCGACCGCTCCCAGCCCGAGTTCACGCGCACGCCCTGGCAATACCTGGATAGCGCCGTCTCCGCACAACGCATCAGGACCGGCAAGCTCAAGATGCAGGAACACGGCGCCAGCCTGCAGGCGGCCAGCCAGCGCTATGGCGTGCCGGCGCCGGTGATTGCCGCCATCTGGGGCATGGAAAGCAATTACGGCAGCAACTTCGGCAGCTTCTCGGCCGTGGATGCGCTGGCCACTCTCGCCTTCGACGGCCGCCGTGCCGAATGGGCGCAGAAGGAGCTCATTGCCGCGCTGCGCATCATCGACAACGGCGACATCGACGCCGCCCATATGATCAGCTCGTGGGCCGGTGCCATGGGCAACACCCAGTTTCTGCCCTCGGTCTTCCTGCAATATGCAGTCGATGCCGATGGAGACGGCCGCCGCGACATCTGGGGCTCCATGGCCGATGTGGCCGCCTCCACGGCCAACTATCTTGCAAGCTCTGGCTGGACCCCCGGCGAGCCCTGGGGCGTTGAAGTGCGCCTGCCAGCCAATTTCGATTACGCGCGCACCGAGCTTTCCACGCGCCAGAACAGCAATGCCTGGGCTGCAGAAGGCGTGCAAAGTATGAACGCTCAGGCTTTGCCTGCGATAGCCGGAGCCAGCATCATTGCACCGGCCGGTGCCCGTGGTCCGGCCTTCATGGTGGGCAGCAACTTCCGCGCCATCCTGCGCTACAACAACTCCACCAACTATGCACTGGCCGTGAGCCTGCTCGCATCGCAGCTGGCAGGCAATGGCGGTGTCAGCGCCGAATGGCCGCGCGATCTCAGCGCACTCACGCGTGAGCAGACACGGGCGCTGCAGACCGCACTCAGCCAGCGCGGCTTTGCCACCGGAGCGGCCGACGGCGTGATGGGTCCGGCCACCCGGGCCGGGCTGCGCCAATACCAGCAAAGCGAGGGCCTGGTGGCAGACGGCTACCCCACGCTGGAGCTGCTGCAACGCCTGCAGGCTGGCAACCCATCTCAAAAACAATAGCTTTTAGCGCTTGACGATCAATGAATTCAATACCAAAACTATCTGAAATCATTGAACATCAAGCGAGTGAAGCTCACAAAATAAAAGCGCGGCTTCCGATGTTGAAGCCGCGCTTTTTTGCAGCTCGTGCACTCAGGAACGTCCTGCAGGCTGCGGATAGCTGACGTCCAGAATCTCCAGCATGCGCACACCGGCCGGCGTGGGCAAGGCCACCTCGTCGCCCACGCGCGCCTTGAGCAGTGCACGCGAAACCGGGGCAATCCAGCTGACCTGGTTCTGCGCGCTGTCCGCCTCGTCAATGCCCATGATGGTGATGGTGCGCTCCACGCCCTCGTCATCGACATAGCTGACCGTGGCGCCAAAGAAGACCTGGTCGCTGCCCGCATGCACGGCAGGGTCGACCACCTCGGCAATCTCCAGTCTCTTGGTGAGAAAGCGGATGCGGCGGTCGATCTCGCGCAGACGCTTTTTGCCGTAGAGATAGTCGCCGTTCTCGGAACGGTCGCCGTTGCTGGCCGCCCAGTGCACGATCTCCACGATCTTGGGGCGCTCGTTGTCGATCAGATCCAGCAGCTCATCCTTGATGCGCTGGTAGCCCTGGGGCGTGATGTAGTTCTTGCCGCCGGCGGGCAATGGCGGCAGAGCGCCGACGTCATCATCGTCGTCGCCGTCCGATTCTTTGGTGAAAGCCTTGCTCATGAGGCCGATCTTCACACAGATCCGTGCTTGCCTTGACCAGCCTCTGTCAAAGCCCGGAAACGAAAAAGCCTCAGAACCTTGCAGTTCTGAGGCTTGTCGTTTGGTGCGGCTGGCAGGAATCGAACCCACGACCCCTTGGTTCGTAGCCAAGTACTCTATCCAGCTGAGCTACAGCCGCTAAGCCTCGAATTATATACAGTTTTTGAAGCTAATCGGTGAAAACCCGGATTTTTCTTCAAAGACATCCAGCACCGGCAATCCTGCCGCAACAGCCAAGGCAGAAACGAAAAAGCCTCAGAACTTTTCAGTTCTGAGGCTTGTCGTTTGGTGCGGCTGGCAGGAATCGAACCCACGACCCCTTGGTTCGTAGCCAAGTACTCTATCCAGCTGAGCTACAGCCGCTAAGCCTCAAATTATATACAGATTTTGGAGCCTGCAGAAAAGGTCTCCAGGAATTTCAGATCCCGCGCGCTGCTTCAGGCTTGCGACCACATGAAAAGCCTGATTCCAAGCACATGCATATGCGCTAATCTTGAGCGTTGAAACCGGTCCGCCAGCAAGCTGCTGGCGGCCTCTGCGATGCCGCGTTCATGGACCCCAAAGAGCCAGGCCCCGCGCGTCAGGGCAGCCGGTCGCTCCAGGCCGCCGCACGCTGCGGCAGTGCATTCAGAACCATCAATGACGACAGACAGACAACAGGCCTCGCCTTCGATTCCTCCATCCGTGGCCATGTGGGAGCAGCTGTTTCGCCGCAGCGCCAGGCCCTCTCTGAGCCTTCAGGGTCAGATTCGCGAAATGCTGGTCGATGCCATCCTCACCGGCATTCTCGCGCCCGGCGACGCTATCCCCTCAAGCCGGGAACTGGCCAAGCTGCTGGGCGTGGGCCGCATCACCGTGGTCATGGCCTACCAGCAACTGACCGAAGAGGCCTTCTTGCTGAGCCGCGAGAGAAAAGGCCATTTCATACACCCCGATGTGCTGCAGGGCCGCACGGCCGAGCGCACGCCGGGCAGCGGCAGGAGCACGGACGCCGAGGCGCACACGGACTGGTCGCGCCGCCTGTGGCTGCGCCCCAGCCTGCAGCGCAGCATCGTGAAGGAAGACGACTGGCAGCGGTTCCCCTATCCGTTTCTCTACGGCCAGTTCGACAAGGAGCTGTTTCCCACGGCCGCCTGGCGCGAATGCTGCCTCAAGTCCCTGGGCGTGGTGGACATCCGCATGTGGGCGCCCGATCACATCACCCGCGACGACGACAGCCTCATCCAGCAGGTGCAGACCAAGATCCTGCCGCGCCGCGGCGTCTGGGCGTCACCCGACGAAATCATCATCACGGTCGGCGCCCAGCATGCGCTGTACATGGTGGCCGATTTGCTGATGCGCGAGGGCACCTCCATCGGCATCGAGAACCCCTGCTACCCCGATGCGCGCAATATCTTCAGCAGCCGCACCTCGCAGGTCATCCCCATTGGCGTGGATGGCGATGGACTGCCTATCGTCAATGCCATGCGCAAGCTCGAGTACCTCTACGTCACGCCCAGCCATCAGTGCCCCACGGGTGTCACCATGCCGCTGGAGCGGCGCGAAGCCTTGCTGGAGGCCGCACAAAAGCACGACCTCATCATCATCGAGGACGACTACGAAAGCGAAAGCAGCTTCGACGAACAACCCATCCCGGCACTCAAAAGCCTGGACCGCAACAACCGCGTGATCTATATCGGCAGCCTCTCCAAGAGCCTGGCACCCGGCCTTCGCGTGGGCTATATCGTGGCTCCGCCCGAGCTGATCAAGGAGCTGCGCGCCCTGCGCCGTCTGATGATCCGCCATCCTTCCACCTTCATCCAGCGCACATTGGCCATGTTCATCTCGCTGGGCCACTACGAGGCCCAGCTGCGCCGCCTCGGCCAGGCCCAGAAAGAGCGTCATGCCGAGCTGACGGCAGCCATGGCTCGCTACCTGCCCCAATGCCGCATCACGCCGGTACGCGGCGGCGGCTCATGCTGGGTGCAACTGCCCGACCATGTGCCCGCGCAGGCACTGGCACGCCAGGCCGCCGAGCATGGAGTGCTGATCGAGCCCGGCGATGTGTTCTTCACCTCCCCTCGCAACACGGGCAACTTCATACGCCTGGGCTATCAGTCCATTCCCGCAGGACAAATCGCCCACGGCATCAAGGCCCTGGCAGAAGCCATGCACTGCATGTAGAGGCGCAAAACAAAAAGCCCCGGACTCAGGGTCCGGGGCTTTTGTGGGTCTCATCAATTCTTGCGCAGCTTGGGCGGAGCCAGCTCGTCGAGCAGCCCCTCGGGACTGATTCCGCGCCGCAACGTCTGACGCACGCGATAGGCAATCAGCAAGATGCACAGACTGGCCACACCCAGGGCCAGCGGCGTGCGCTGTTCGGGAATGAAGCCCATGGCCACCACGATGGACAGCATGCCCGCAATCGCCAGCCAGGTCAGATAAGGAAAGCACCACATGCGCACCTTGAGCAGATGCGGAGCCTCGTTCTCCAATCGATAGCGCAGACGCAGCTGGGAAATCGCAATCAGGATGTAGACGAAGATGGCCACGGTGCCATAGGAGTTCACGAGAAAGGCGAACACCTTGTCGGGAGACAGATAGGACATGACGATGGCACCGTAGCCGAACAAGGTGGCTACCAGAATCGCGTACACGGGCACGCCGTTGCGGCTGACCTGGGCCAGCACCTTGGGCGCATCGCCGCGTCGCGTCAGCGCAAACAGCATGCGCGAAGAGGCATAAAGCCCGGAGTTGAGCGCCGACAGCACGGCGGTCAGCACCACGGCATTCATGATCTGGGCAGCGGCCGGCACGCCCATGGCATCGAGAGCGCTGACATAGGGCGTGGACATGCCGATGGAGTTCCATGGCACCAGGCAGGCCACCAGCAGCACCGATCCCACATAGAACACCAGCACGCGCAGGATGACCGAATTCGTGGCCTTGGCCACGGCCTTCTGGGGCTCAGCGGTTTCGGCGGCCGCAATCGTCACGATCTCCGCGCCGAAATAGAAGCCGGTCGCGGCCACGGCGCCCGTGAGCACCGGAACAATACCGTTGGGCATGAAACCGCCGTTCTGGCTCAGGTTGGCGACATGCATTCCGCTGCCGCCCGGTGTCAGGCCCAGCACATAGACGCCGGCGATGAACAGAAACACCACGATGGCCGCCACCTTCACGGACGCCAGCCAGAACTCGCACTCGCCAAAGGATTTGACCGAGACCAGATTGGTCAGCGTCATCATGATCAGCAGGACCAGGCTGATGCTCCAGGCCGGCACGTCGGGCAGCCAGTAGCGCACCAGCTCGGCCCCCGCCACCGCTTCGATCGCCACGACGATGACCCAGAAATACCAGTACATCCAGCCCGTGAGAAACCCCGCCAGCTGGCCCACGGCTGGCCGGTCGCGCCAGGCTTCGCGGGCGTACTCGTAAAACGAGCCACCTGTCATGGAGCAGGCCATCTCGCCCAGCATGCGCATGACCAGCACCACCAGCAGGCCGGTGATCAGAAAAGAGATGACGGCCGCCGGTCCGGCCGACTTGATGACCACGCCACTGCCTACGAAGAGCCCGGCACCGATGACGCCGCCCAGGGCAATCATGGTCATGTGCCGCTGCTTGAGACTGTGCGACAGCCCGTCCGGCGACGAATGCGGATTTCCAATCATTTTTGTCTCCTGTCTTGCCGGCCTGGAAATGCCGGTCGCCACGGCTTTATGTATCTGGTTGTGCCTTGCTGCTCATGCAGGCCGTTGCCGTGGTCGTTCAGTTATCTGCTTGAAAATTGTTGCGCGAAGCCATGCGTGCAGCACCCCTTGCCGCGAGACAAGGATGCGCGCACGCAAACCAGGCTCGTGTCAGGAAAGCGCTACGGGTGGACGATCCTTGCGGTAGGCGTTCTTGACGGCGATCTTGCCGTCGCGGAAGGTGAACACATCGACCATGCGAGCTTCCACACGCAGGCCGTCGGCCTTGGTGCCCTTGAAGGTGCTCTCCGAAACTCCGCGCGCTCCCTGGACAAAATGCTCTCCATCCACCCAGGCCGCATCGGGGAATGCCTGCCAGGCCAGCTGAAAGCCCTCACGCACGGCTTCACGACCCACAAAGCTGCGCCCCATCAGATCAGGGCCGGCAACGGCGTGAAACTCGCATTCGTCGGCCATGAAGTCCATCAATGCGTCAATGTCATGGCGATTCCACGCGTCGGAGAAACGCGCCAGAAACTGGACATCGGGTTGGGATTCTTGCTTGTTCATATGCTCTCCAGATTGCTGTCATGTCATGGGGATCGGCCATTGCAAAAGCGACCCCTTTCTATCGAAAAATGCCTGAAATTCCGATGACTCATGGTAGGTAGCACTGGCTCCATTTCGTAGGGCCAGTTGCCGGCTATCGTTAAGTCCAAGGCCTTTCCGCGCAGGGCACTGCTCCCCCGCGAGATGACGTCGGCGTGCACCGAAAAATGCCTTGAGAAAGTCCGTTTCTCCTCTGAGCGCGATGCTCTGCCGCAGCTCTTGCGGATGCAGACCGAAGCCCGCCGGCAAATGCCTCTTCTGCCGCTTCATTTAGGTGAAAACGATAGGAGAACACCAACACGCTCAATGCGGTCATCGCTGACACAGGCGCAGGGGAAGTTCACGGCCACGCCCGCTGTCTGCACAGGTGGCGGTGGACTCCAGTGCATCCCCTTGAGGTGACGGCTGACACAGCCTGTGTCATGCCGATCTGAAGCAGGCCGGCGCGCAGCCCCGCCCGGCGAGCGCGACTCGGTGGGTCGCCCGGTTTGCAGGAGTCTCGCTGCAGCCCGTCTGCGGCAATCCCGAGATTCGGATGGTCAGGCTTGCGCGCTGGCTCCATCAAAACCTGTGCCGTGGCCCTAACCAGCTGCACAAGGGGCTGGCTATGCTGCTCTGGACATCGCAAGCAGTGCATCTGCATTGACTTTGCGTCCATCAATTCCATAGCAATAGAGCGCCACTTCAAACGCAGCCACACCAGGAGACGACCGCCATGAAAGCCGAGGACATCCGCCCCAGCCATCTGAATCCATACGACCCGCAGTACGACCCCCTGGTGGCAAGAAACCCCGGACATGGTGCCGGCTACGCTCCGACCTACTGGGTAGGGACGGCAGGCCGGCCACCCGAGGACGATGGTCCGGTCTGCGGCGACATGGAAGCCGACGTGGTCATCGTGGGCTCGGGCTTCACGGGCCTGTCCACTGCGCTGTTTCTGGCCCGCGAACACGGCATTCGCGCCGTGGTTCTCGAGGCCAACCAGAGCGCCTGGGGCTGCACCAGCCGCAACGGCGGCCAGGGCCAGAATGCCAGCGGCCGCCTCTATCGCTCGCAGTGGATAGAGCGCTGGGGCAAGGACACAGCCCTGAAGCTGGATGCGGAGATCCGCGAAGGATTCGACACGTTCAAGAAACTGGTTGCGGAGTTTCCAGAATGCGAGCCGCAACCGGGAGGGCATTTGTATATTGCCCACCGCGACAGAAAAATGGATTTTCTGCGCAACGAGACCCGCGTCATGCGCGAAGTCTTCGGCTACGACGCCCGCATACTCAGCGTCGATGCTGTGCGCCGCGACTATGTCGATGACGCCGACTGCCGTGGCGCGATGCATGAGCCCGACGGCATTGGCGTGCATCCGCTCAAGCTGGCATTCGGCTATCTGCGCAAGGCCCGCGAGCTGGGAGTGAAGGTGCATCCCGCCAGCCCCGTGCTGGGCATGGAGACACGCAACGGCGTGCATTACCTCCAGACACCGGGCGGCACGGTCAAGGCACGCGCCGTCGGCTTTGCCACCGGTGGCTATACCAGCAACGGCCTTCACCGCAGTCTGCGCTCCAAGATCATGCCGATTCTCTCGAACTCGCTGGTCACCAGACCCTTGACGGAAGAAGAGCTGGCAGCCACCAATTTCAAGACCACGCAAGTCATCACCGACACGCGCACGCTGCGCTTTTACTACCGCAAGCTGCCCGACAACCGCGTGCAGATCGGCAGCCGCAGCGCCGTCACCGGCGCCGATGCGCCCAATCCGGTCCATATGGCCAAGTTGGTCGAGGGCCTGCACCACAAGTTCCCGGCCCTCAAGGGAATCCAGGTGGACTACTCCTGGTGGGGCTGGGTCGATGTAAGCCACGACATGATGCCGCGTATCACCCAGCCCGATCCAAGGGAAAGCGTCTTCTATGCGGTCGGCTATGGCGGCAACGGCGTGTCGTTCTCTGCGCATGCAGGCCGTCGCATGGCCCAGCGCATCGCAGGCCAGAACATCAAGGCCTTCGAGTTGCCAATCTACAACTCATCGCTCGAATATCCGAATGTGTTCAATATGGTGCGCTCGGAGGCATTTGCACCATTTCGCCGCATGGGCCAGCGCTTTCTCTACCACTGGTATCACATGAACGACGAGAAGAACTGACCCTGCCAGCCGCCGTTCGGGCTTCGCGCAACGAAGAGCACCTTCCGCCAGGAAGGTGCTTTTTTTCATGCTATCTACGGATGCGGTGCGGCGCACATCCCAGCGCCCCGGCCACAGGAAAAACCGCCTCTCTGGCACGCATATTGCGCAAGCATTCATGCCTCTCGGACAGCCCAATCCTCCCGTGTCTGTCTGCGATCAGTGAATACACCTAAGCCCATGCAGACGCCGCAAAAACGCCCTTCACCAGGACCGAGATATCCCGCGCAAGCCGCGCCATGCAAGGCTTTGCAATGCACGGTCGCGGTGCACGCCAACCCATGCTGCGCGCCCCATCCGGGGCCGTGCGCGCCTGGACCTAACGATTCACAGCAACTGGCCCTACTGGCTGCGCAAGGTTGCTCACTACGATCCGCTGAGAAAGCTCTTTGAGCCTCGCGATGCGGCTTTCTACCGGTTCAGCCAGAAGCGGGAATGGGAAAGCAAGTCAGCAAGAGTGAGCACAGCAAGGGTTCTCTGGTCTAAGTCTTCAACCGATATCGCTCTAACCATGGAGAAATTGGCAATGAAAATGCAAAAACGATGGATGCTGAAAGCGGGTGCCGCAACAGCAGCACTGGCCATGACCGGCTTCGCGCTGGCGCAGCAGAAAACCGTGACCTTCGCCAACCAGGACATGCTGGTGCCTCTGCGCCTGGTCATGGAGTCGGGCGAGGTGGAAAAGGAGACGGGCTACAAGATCAACTGGCGCATGTTCTCGGGCGGCGGCGACGTGATACGGGCGATGGCCTCGGGCGACGTGCAGATGGGAGAGGTGGGATCCAGCCCGCTGACCGCCGCAGCCAGCCAGGGGCAGGACATCAAGCTGCTCTGGATCTCTGCGGACATCGCCGGTGCCGAAGCCCTGGTGGCACGTGAAGGCGGCGGCATCAGCAATTTCAAGAGCATGGAGGGCAAGCGCATAGGCGTGCCATTCGTCTCCACCGCGCACTACCAGCTGGTCGCGGCTCTGGGCAAGGAAGGCGTCGACGCGCGCAAGGTCAACATCATGAACATGCGCCCGCCAGAAATTGCCGCGGCCTGGGAACGCGGCGATATCGATGCCACCTTTGTCTGGGATCCGGTGCTGGCCAAGGTCAAGCAAAAGGGCAAGGTGATTGCCACCTCCGGCTCCATTGCGCAGATGGGCTACCCCACCTTCGAGGGCATTGCCGTGAGCAGCAAGTTCGCCCAGGAAAATCCCCAGTTCATGGTGGCTTTCATCAAGGCCCTGAATCGGGCCAGCGCCCAGGTGCGCGACAACCTGGCCAAGTGGACTCCCGATTCGCCCGAGATCAAGGCCATTGCCAAATGGAGCAAGGCCGACCCCAAGGATGTACCCGCAGCCATGGCGCTTTACCGCTTCCCCAGCGCTGAAGAGCAGCTCGGCGTGCAGTGGCTGGAAGGCGGTGCGGCCAAGGCCATGACCAATACCGCAACGTTTCTGAAGTCGCAGGGGCGAATCCAGGAGGTCAGGCCCGACTACGCCGCGTACGTGACCAGCAGCTATGTCAAGCAGGCTCTCGGCCGCTGACTGCCCGCCCACGACGGTCAACCCCGTCGTGGCTCCCAGCTTTGTTTCACATAGGAGGGCAATGTCATGCCGACTCTGGATATACGCGACCTGACCGTCAATTACGAGGTCAAGGGCGGGCACTTGCAGGCCCTGGCGCCCGTCAACCTGACCATGAACGAAGGCGACTTCGTGGTCGCTCTGGGGGCATCGGGCTGCGGCAAGACAACACTGCTCAACTGCATGGCAGGCTTTCTGGCGCCTTCCAGCGGCCAGATCCTGCTGGACGGCAAACCCATTCAGGGCCCCGGAGCCAATCAGGGTGTGGTGTTTCAAAAGCATGCGCTGATGCCATGGCTCAATGTGATCGACAACGTCGCACTGGGATTGCGCATGCGCGGCATGGACCTGAAGACGCGCACGCAAATCGCCGAAGAGAAACTGGGCCTCGTGGGCTTGCAGAACTACGCCAGGCGTGCCGTCTATGAACTCTCGGGTGGCATGCAGCAACGTGTCGGCATTGCCCGTGCGCTGGCCAACGATCCAGCACTGCTGCTGATGGATGAACCCATGGGTGCGCTGGACGCCTTCACGCGCGAGCAGGTTCAGGAAATCCTGCTGCGCGTATGGCATGCCACCCACAAGATGGTGTTCTTCATCACTCATTCGGTAGAGGAAGCGCTGTTTCTGGCCAGCCGGCTGATCGTCATGAGCCCCAGCCCGGGCCGCATCTCCCATGTCTACGACGACATGCCGTTCTGCCATGAGTTTCTGCGCACCGGCGATGCGCGTGCCGTCAAGTCGCGCCCCGACTTCATCAGGATGCGCGAAGAAGTTCTGAGTCTGATCCACCACCGGGAGCCTGCCAATGTCTGAAGCAGTCCAAATCAACCATCTGCCCGCCACGACCGCGCGCGTGCAGCCCAAGGCCACTGCCCCGCAGGCGTCAGGACCGGTGAAGACCAGTCGCTTCAAGACCCCCGGCGAAGGCTCCAGCCTCGGCATCAGCATCGTCACCGTGGCCTTGCTGCTGGCACTGTGGTTCGCCGCCACCAATCTCGGCTGGATCAAGCCCTTGTTCCTGCCCAGCCCGCAAGCGGTGTTCCAGCAGTTCTATGAATACCTGACCGGGCAGGCCAACGACAAACCGCTGTGGCAGCATTTCTCGGCAAGTCTGCTGCGCGTGACCGTCGCGTTCTGGCTGGCCTTCATGATTGCCGTTCCGCTGGGCATTGCGATGGGAATGTCACGCATCGCACGCGGCATCTTCGACCCACCCATCGAGTTCTACCGCCCCCTGCCGCCACTGGCCTATCTGCCGCTGATCATCATCTGGTTCGGTATCGATGAAACGCCGAAGATCCTGCTGATCTTCCTGAGCTGCTTTGCACCCTTGGCCCTGGCGGCCCGCTCGGGCATGCGCAGCGCAGCACAGGAGCAGATCAATGCCGCCTATTCGATGGGAGCGAGCTACTTCCAGGTGATCCGCCATGTGATCTTGCCGGCGGCCCTGCCCGACATTCTGGTGGGCATGCGCATTGCCATCGGCTTTGGCTGGACGACTCTGGTTGCCGCCGAAATGGTGGCGGCGAACGTGGGTCTGGGTCAGATGGTGCTCAACGCCTCGAACTTCCTGCGCACCGACATCGTGATCATGGGCATCATCGTCATCGGCGTGATCGCCTATGTGTTCGACCTGTTCATGCGCTGGGTCGAAAAGCGTCTGGTGCCCTGGAAGGGACGCATGTAAGTGCTGCCGATTCCCCGGCGGGGGTGACTCCGGCAAACAGACAGCGGGCAGGCATTGCGCCTTCCCGCTTTTCTGTTTTCCGGCTTTTTCGGCTTTTTCGGCTTGCCGCCTGAGCTTAGCCCGGCCTTGCGTGATACCTCTCGCACGCTCCGTCCCGGTTATCGCCGGCACAGCATCTCGGCCACCGAAAACAGCAAGGCCTCGTCGATATCGTGCTGCAGATCGACGGCAAGCCTTTGGCGGTAGAAAACCCCCAGGTCCAGCCCGACTCCCAGGGCGCAGACCTTCACGCCGCCCAAGCGCTCCTGGGCGGCAAGAACCTGCCGCAGATGCTGATCCAGATAATGCTCGTCATTGGCCTGATGGGTCGCCGTGTCCATGGGACAGCCATCGGAGACCACGAGCAGGATGCGACGCTGCGCGGTCTTTGCGCGCAGCCTCTGGCACGCCCATTCCACGGCCTCGCCGTCGATGCCTTCACGAAAGATGTCGGGCTTGCGCAGCGCCGCAATGCCATGCCGGGCGTGGCGCCAGGGCTTGGCCCCGTCCTTGAAGACAATGTGCAGGCGCTCGTTGAGACGCCCCGGAAACTGGGGCTGGCCCGCGCGCTGCCAGCGGCGGCGCGTTCTGCCGCCATTCCAGGCCTGGGTGGAAAAACCCAGTATCTCCACGCCCGCACCAGCCATCTCCAGCGCCCGCCCCAGCACGTCGAGCAACAGTGACAGGGGCTTGGCAAAGGTTTTCATGGAACCCGAGCAGTCCATGAGAATGGTGACTGCGGTCTCGTTGACGGGACGCTGCATCTCGTCCTTGAAAATCGCGCGCTGCTGCGGGTCCGTCACCAGCTGGGACAGACGGCTGCCGTCCAGATGGCCTTCCTCCAGCCCGAAGCTCCAGCCATTGCGCTGCGTGCTGGCCAGGCGCTGTTGCAGATAGCGCGCCAGCCGCCCGGCCTGCAGCAACCCTGAGCGCGCGAGCTCCTCGTCCATCTGCTCCCGGAACTGGGCCAGCTGCAGCGCACGGATCAGCTCAGCGGCCTGCACTTCCCTATCGAACTCGCGCGTGAAGACCCGGTAGCTTTGCGCGGTTCCGGCCCAGGCCCGGCTGTCGCCGCTTTGCGCCACGGGCATGCCGTCCTGACTCTGGGACTCAAAGTGCAGAGGCAGGGCAAAACTGCTGCGCCGCCTGGGGCCGCCAGCACCGCGCGGCGCATCCTCCTGCGCCGCACGCACCGCCATGCCGACCCAGCGGCTGACGGCCAGGGCAGGCTCGACAAACTGCTGCTGGCGGTCTCTGAAGCGCCGCAGCCGATCCCAGTGCCGGCCCAGAGGGGAAGCCATGGACATCCGCGTGGACTCCACCAGATCGGCCATGCGCTCCGGTATCTCATGCCCGGTCAGCCGGCTCCAGGCCGTGACGGCCACCGCAAACAGCAAGATGCCCAGACTGCTTTCCGTGAGGCCGGAATCAACGAAGGCCTGGCACCAGTTCACAAAGCGCTGGCGCATGTTCTCGCGCGCTCCGGGCCAGGCCTCGGGCACCAGGCTCTCCACGCGCAACTGCTCCAGCAGCTCGAACACCATGCGCTCCACCGGGTCCTGAGGCAGATGCGCCTGAAACAGGACCTGGTCGCTCCACTGCAGACGCAGCCCCATGCTGTCGAGCAGGCCGCGCTGATCCGTCGGCTGCACCGGCACCTGGCTATGGTGGGCCGCCGCCTGGGGTATGGGCGTGGTGCCGCGATACAGCGTCTGGCCACTCCACTGCAGGTTGGCGTCGCCGGTGACCGCACGCAGCATGGCGCCGCCCCAGGCCTCCATGCGAGACAGCGAGGCAGGGTCGGAGGTCTCGGTGCTCATGCCAGCAACGCCAGTGCTGGTTCTGCGGGCTGCGCCAGCTCCTGGGCAAAGCAGCGCTGGAAATACTCGCGCACGATGTCACGCTCGGCAGGCTCGCATTTGTTGAGAAAAGACAGCTCGAAGGCCAGCTTCAGGTCATGGAAGATGGAAATGTTTTCAGCCCAGGTGATCACCGTACGTGGAGACATCAGCAAGGACAGATCCCCCACGGCAAAGCCCTTGCGGGTCAGCCCGGCCAGCGCCACCATGGCGTCCACCTTGCGGCGCCCGTCGGCTGTGGCCAGCTCCGGCACGCGCGCCAGCACGATGGCTGCTTCCTCGGCCGGGGGCAGATAGTTCAGGCTGGTGACCAGATTCCAGCGATCGAGCTGGGCATGGTTGAGCTGCTGCGTGCCGTGATAGAGCCCGTTGAGATTGCCCTGCCCCAGGGTGTTCATGGTGGCAAACAGCCGAAAACAGGGATGCGGCTGGATCACCCGCTTTTGATCGAGCAGCGTAAAGCTGCCCTCACGCTCCAGAACCCGCTGAATGACGAACATCACATCGGGGCGTCCGGCGTCGTACTCGTCAAACACCATGGCCACGGGCCGCTGCAGCGCCCAGGGCAGAATGCCTTCCTGGAACTGGGTCACCTGCTTGCCTTCCTGCAGCACGATGCTGTCCTTGCCCACCAGATCCAGGCGGCTGATATGACCGTCCAGATTCACTCGCACGCAGGGCCAGTTCAACCTGGCGGCCACCTGCTCTATATGCGTGGATTTTCCCGTGCCGTGCAGGCCCTGAATGACGACGCGCCGGTTGTGCGAGAAGCCAGCCAGAATGGCCTGCGTCACCTGCGGGTTCAGGCGGTAGGCCTTGTCAATCGCGGGAACATGTTCGCCCGGCTCGGCAAAAGCCGGCACGCTCATGTCCGTGTCGATGCCAAATACATCGCGCACGCTGACGGTACGGGTGGGCTGCAGCAGGCTCAAGTCAGTCATCATCGGCTTCCGGTGGAACGTCATCGTTAATGCGGGCGATCGCCGCGACGGCCGCCTGCAGCTTGGGAAGAAAGGACAAGGCCTTCTCCTTGGAAAAACGCATGATGGGCGCCTGCACCGCAAGCCCCATATTGGAGTTGCCATGGGGTGCGGGCACCAGCACGCCAAGGCACAGCAGCCCGGGCAGGAACTCCTCGTTGTCGAAGGCATAGCCCTGGGCGCGCACTTGATCGAGCTCCTGCTCCAGCGCCTCGAAGGTCGTCAGCGTGTTACCGGTGAACGCTTCCAGCGGCACATTAGCCAGCAGCCGGCGGCGCTGGGCGGGCGACATCTGACTCAGGAACAGCTTGCCCGTGGCCGAACAGTGCGCGGGCACGCGCGAGCCCGGATGCAGATAAAAGCGCAGCGGAGCCGGCGTCTCCACGCGGTCCAGATACAGAACCTCGCTGCCCGAGAAAGCCGTGATGTTGCAGCTCTCGCCGAGCTCGCGCACCAGCTGGGTCAGCACCGCATGCCGCGCGCCATGCGTGGTGTTGTTGAGCAACACGTTCTCCGCCAGCCGCATCAGCCGCTGGCCCGTGCCGTAGTGGCGGCCGTTGCCATCTCTTTGCAGGATTCCGGCGCTTTCCAGCTGCGCAAGCATGCGGTGCATGGTCGGCTTGGGCAAGCCTGTCTCTTCCACCATGGTTTGCAAGGTGAAGGGCTGGCTCTTCTGCGCCACGGCTTCCAGCAGCGCGAACAAACGCAGATTGGGCGTGTCTCCGTCCAGGCGAGCCGAGGGGATGTCTTCGCTGTGCTTCATATCGTTGTCGATCATATTAATTTCCATTTTTCGAGTCAATTTATTCCATAAAAAGAAATTTATTTGCACGAAAACCAAAAAATGCCATAGACTGACATCGTTATTTCTTTTTTCGGAACCATAGGTTTCAAATTTTCAAGGAGACAAAGATGGCTGCAACGGACAATCGTAAAGTGGTTGAAGGCGTTCACAAGATGACCCCTTCGGAAGCATTCGTGGAAACCTGCGTCGCCAATGGCGTCAGCGAGATGTTCGGCATCATGGGTTCCGCCTTCATGGATGCCATGGACATCTTCGCCCCCGCAGGCATTCGCCTGATCCCGGTGGTGCATGAGCAAGGTGCGGCCCATATGGCCGACGGCTATGCCCGCGTCTCGGGTCGCCACGGCGTGGTGATCGGCCAGAACGGCCCTGGCATCAGCAACTGCGTGACCGGGATTGCCGCAGCCTACTGGGCGCACAGCCCTGTGGTGATCGTGACCCCCGAGACCGGCACCATGGGCATGGGCCTGGGCGGCTTCCAGGAAGCCAATCAGCTGCCCATGTTCCAGGAGTTCACCAAATACCAGGGCCATGTCTGCAACCCCAAGCGCATGGCCGAGTTCACGGGCCGCGTCTTCGACCGCGCCATGTCCGAGATGGGCCCGACCCAGCTCAATATTCCACGTGACTACTTCTACGGCGAGATCGAGTGCGAGATCCCCAAGCCCATGCGCGTGGACCGCGGCCATGGCGGCGAAGCCAGCCTGCAGGCCGCCGTGGAGCTGCTCAAGACCGCCAAGTTCCCGGTGATCCTGGCCGGCGGTGGCGTGGTCATGGGCGATGCCGTGGACGAAGCGAAGCAACTGGCCGAGCGCCTGGGCGCACCCGTGGCCACAGGCTATCTGCGCAACGACGCCTTCCCTGCCAAGCACCCGCTGTGGGCCGGCCCTCTGGGCTACCAGGGCTCCAAGGCCGCCATGAAGCTGATCGCCCAGGCCGACGTGGTGATTGCGCTGGGCTCGCGCATGGGTCCCTTCGGCACCCTGCCCCAGCATGGCATGGACTACTGGCCCAAGACCGCCAAGATCATCCAGATCGAGGCCGATCACACCAATCTGGGCCTGGTCAAGAAGATCGCCGTGGGCATCAACGGCGATGCCAAGGCCGTGGCGGCCGAGCTGAGCAGGCGCCTGGCCGATGTGACGCTGGGCTGTGACGCCACCAAGGCAGCACGCGCCGACACCATCGCCACGGAAAAAGCCGCCTGGGAGAAGGAGCTCGACGGCTGGACCCACGAGCGCGACCCCTACAGCCTGGACATGATCGAAGAGGCCAAGGGCGAACGCACGCCGACCGGCGGCAGCTATCTGCATCCCCGCCAGGTGCTGCGAGAACTCGAAAAAGCCATGCCGGCGCGCGTCATGGTGTCCACCGACATCGGCAATATCAATTCGGTGGCCAACAGCTATCTGCGCTTCGACGAGCCGCGCAGCTTCTTCGCTCCCATGAGCTTCGGCAACTGCGGCTATGCCCTGCCCACCATCATCGGCGCCAAGTGCGCAGCACCCGATCGTCCGGCCATTGCCTATGCAGGTGACGGCGCCTGGGGCATGAGCATGATGGAAATCATGACCGCCGTGCGCCACGACATCCCCGTGACCGCCGTGGTGTTCCACAACCGTCAGTGGGGCGCGGAAAAGAAAAACCAGGTGGATTTCTACAACCGCCGCTTCGTGGCCGGCGAGCTGGAAAGCGAAAGCTTCTCCGACATCGCCAAGGCCATGGGTGCCGAAGGCATCGTGGTGGACCATATCGAGGACGTGGGCCCGGCACTGCAAAAGGCTATCGACATGCAGATGAAGGAAGGCAAGACCTGCGTGATCGAGATCATGTGCACCCGCGAGCTCGGCGACCCCTTCCGCCGCGACGCCTTGTCCAAGCCCGTGCGCATGCTGGACAAGTACAAGGACTTTGTCTGACGCCGTCTGACACCCTCTGAGGCGCTGCGCGCCTTCCCCCTCTCTACCCGCTGCGCGGGGGAGGGGGACGACACCCTCGGTGCGGGGCGGCGCGGCCGGCATAGGCCCTTCCTCGGTGTCCCTTGGTCGGGCCGCGCCGAGTTCATGCGCCTGGGTAAAGCGCAAGGCCCTCGAAAACCGACTCCCAGACCCCCTGCGTTGCTCGCGCCGGGCCTTGCACTTCCCCGCAGGAGCTTTTCATGACTCCCCCACTCTCCCTTGCCGTGGCCGCCGACGATGCGCCCGCCACGCCTCGTCCCCATCTCCAGCAATTGATCGACCAGGCCCGGGCCCACGGCCCGATTCCCGTGGCCGTGGCCTACCCCTGCGATGCCAGCTCTTTGCAGGCAGCCATGCAAGCGGCGGAAGCCGGCCTGATCAAGCCTCTGCTGATAGGCCCGCGCCAGCGCATCGAGGCTGCGGCTCGCTCTGCCGCTCTGGATCTGTCGGCCGCCGAGATCCACTCCACGGCGGATGATCCCCGCATCGCTGCGGCCCAGGCCGCAGCCCTGTGCCGCGATGGCCAGGCCCGGGCACTGATGAAGGGCAGCCTGCACAGCGACGATCTGCTGGGCGCGGCCGTGGCGCGCGAAGCCGGTCTGCGCGGCAGCCGCCGGGCCAGCCATGTATTCATCATGGACATCCCCGGCTATGACCGCCCGCTGCTGATGACCGACTGCGTGGTCAACATCTTCCCCAGCCTGATGGAAAAGCGCGACATCGCCCAGAACGCGGTCGATCTGGCGCAGGCCATCGGCATAGTCCAGCCGCGCGTGGCCCTGCTGTCGGCGGTGGAAACCGTCAACCCGGCCATTCCCGGCACCATCGATGCGGCAGCCCTGTGCAAGATGGCCGACCGCGGCCAGATCACGGGCGGCATCTTTGACGGACCGCTGGCCTACGACAACGCCATCTCCCTGCACTCGGCGCACAACAAGGGCATCGTCTCCGATGTCGCAGGCCGTCCCGATGTACTGCTGGCACCCAACCTCGAAGCTGGAAACATGATCTACAAGCAGCTGGTCTACATGGCCAACGCCGAATGCGCCGGCCTGGTGCTGGGCATGCGCGTACCCATCGTGCTGACCAGCCGCTCCGACTCGGTGGCCAGCCGCATCGCCTCCTGCGCCCTGGCCGTGCTGGCCAGCGCAGGGATGCAGGCATAGAGCAAGACCTGATCAAGGCCCGACCGGACACTGCGGTGGCCGGGCCTTTCTGCCAAACGCCTATCTCCCGCAGACGCCAGAAACGAAAAAGCCTCAGAGTATTTCTACTCTGAGGCTTAACGTTTGGTGCGGCTGGCAGGAATCGAACCCACGACCCCTTGGTTCGTAGCCAAGTACTCTATCCAGCTGAGCTACAGCCGCATTGGCGGAGAGGGTGGGATTCGAACCCACGGTACGTTTGCACGTACGCCTGATTTCGAGTCAGGTACATTCGACCACTCTGCCACCTCTCCTGTGTCGAAGCGTCTATTGTAGCCTAAAAAATCAGGCCTTCAGCAAAGTTTTGCCACCCATGTACGAAACCAGTGCTTCGGGCACGGTGATCGAGCCGTCGGCGTTCTGATAGTTCTCCAGCACGGCGACCAGCGTACGGCCCACGGCCAGGCCGGAACCGTTGAGCGTGTGCACCAGTTCGTTCTTGCCCTGCGCATTCTTGAAGCGGGCCTGCATGCGGCGCGCCTGGAAGGCTTCGCAGTTGGAGACCGAGCTGATTTCGCGGTAGGTGCCCTGTGCCGGCACCCAGACTTCCAGGTCGTAGGTCTTGGCAGCGCCAAAGCCCATGTCGCCCGTGCACAGGCTCATCACGCGGTATGGCAGGCCCAGCTTCTGCAGCACGGCTTCGGCATGGCCGGTCATCTCTTCCAGCGCTTCATAGCTTTTTTCGGGATGCACGATCTGCACCATCTCGACCTTGTCGAACTGGTGCTGACGGATCAGACCGCGCGTGTCGCGGCCGCCCGAGCCGGCTTCGGAACGGAAGCAGGGGCTGTGTGCGGTCAGCTTGATGGGCAGGCGGTCTTCGGCCAGCACCTCGTCGCGCACCAGATTCGTCAGCGGCACTTCGGCCGTGGGAATCAGGTACAGAGCCGCGGTATCGGGCAGGGGCTCGGCATCCTGGCCACCCTTCTGGGCCGCAAACAGGTCGCCTTCGAACTTGGGCAGCTGGCCCGTACCCTTGAGCGAATCGCTGTTGACGATGTAAGGCACATAGCATTCGGTGTAGCCATGCTGCTCGGTCTGCAGATCCAGCATGAACTGGGCCAGCGCACGGTGCAGGCGCGCGATCTGGCCCTGCATCACGGTAAAGCGGGCACCGGAGAGCTTGACGCCGGCTTCGAAGTCCAGGCCGATGGGCGCGCCCAGATCGACGTGATCCTTGATCTCGAAGTCGAAATTCCTCGGCGTGCCGAAGCGGCGCACTTCCACATTGCCTTCTTCGTCGGCGCCCACGGGCACGGACTCATGAGGCAGATTGGGCACGGCCGCCAGCATGGCCTGCAGCTCGGTCTGGATCTGGTCCAGGCGCGTGGCCGATTGTTCCAGCTCGGTCTTCATGGCGGCCACTTCGGCCTTGGCGGCTTCGGCGGCGTCCTTTTCGCCCTTACCCATCAACATGCCGATCTGCTTGGACAGCTGGTTGCGCTTGGACTGCAGCTCCTCCGTGCGCGTCTGGATGGACTTGCGTTCGGATTCCAGCGCCTTGAAGGCTTCCACGTTGAGGAAGGCTTGGGGGTTCTTGCGGGTTTGCAGTCGGGCGACGACTGAATCCAGGTCTTTGCGGAGAAGTTGAATGTCGAGCATAGGTGGGGATTTTAGAGCGACTGGCCGCACCCGGCCGATACACGGGGGAAGGCAGCAGTCAGCTATCAAAAGCAAAGCGCCTTGCGCAGGCTATTCATAGAATTTCAGCATAAAATCATCTGAAATTACCAAATACCATGCGCAAAGCGCTATGAAGTTGCAAGCAGTCAGCTTGCCATGACTCAATGTCCGGTCTCGGGCGCCTTGCGCACTTCGATCTCCAGGCCCGTGGCCGCGTCGATCTTCAGACCCTTGGGCAGCGGGAACTTGATGGTTTCCTCGATACCGTCCATCTTGCGCACGGCGACTGCGCCCAGTTGCCGGATGCGTGCGATGACCTCGTCGACCAGCACTTCGGGCGCCGAGGCACCGGCCGTCAGCCCCACGCGGGCCGCATCGGCAAACCACTCCTGCTTGAGTTCGAGCGCGTTGTCCACCATATAGGCGGGCGTGCCCAAGCGATCGGCCAGCTCGCGCAGGCGATTGCTGTTGGAGCTGGTCGGGCTGCCGACGACGATGACCAGATCCACCTGGGGTGCCAGCACCTTCACGGCGTCCTGGCGGTTCTGCGTGGCATAGCAGATGTCCTGCTGCTTGGGCTCGCGCACCAGCGGAAAGCGTGCCTTGATGGCGGCCTTGATGCCCGCAGCATCATCGACCGACAGCGTGGTCTGCGTCACCACGGCCAGCTTTTCGGTCTGGCGCGGCGCCACCTTGGCCACATCGGCCTCGTCCTCGACCAGATGAATGCCTTCGGAGAGCTGGCCCATGGTGCCTTCGACCTCGGGATGGCCCTTGTGGCCGATCATGAGGAATTCGTAGCCTTCCTTGGCCAGCTTGGCGACTTCCACATGCACCTTGGTGACCAGCGGGCAGGTCGCATCGAAGATGGCAAAGCCACGGCGCTCGGCCTCCTGCTGCACGGCCTTGGAGACGCCGTGGGCCGAAAAGATCAGCGTGGCGCCGGGCGGCACTTCGTCCAGCTCCTCGATGAAGATGGCGCCCTTGGCCTTGAGGTCGTTGACCACAAAGGTGTTGTGCACGATCTCGTGGCGCACGTAGATGGGCGCACCGAACTTGGCCAGCGCCCGCTCCACGATCTCGATGGCGCGATCCACCCCGGCGCAAAAGCCGCGCGGCTCGGCCAGCAGGACTTCCTTGGCACCCACCATTTCAATACCCCCTGGCGCTACGCACCACTCGCACGGCATGACACTGGCGCGCTTGAAGCGCGGGACGGCGGCACGGGCCGACCGCAGCAAGGGCCGCCCCGCAGCAAAGGCCGTCGTCCCCCTTGAAGGGGGAAGCTGCGCAGCAGCTCAGGGGGTGTGTCATTTCAAAGTACCCCGATCAGCTTCACTTCAAACGTCACGGGCTGGCCGGCCAGCGGGTGGTTGAAGTCGAACAGCACGGCACCGTCCTCGCGCACCTGCACCACGGCGCCGGCGTAGCTGCCGCTGCCATCGGGCGTGGGGAACTGCACCACATCGCCTGCGGTGTATTGCTCATGCGGGTCGCCGAGCTCGTTCATGAGCTTGCGGGCCACCCACTGCATCATGTCGGGGTTGCGCTCGCCAAAAGCCTCGCCTGCGGGCAGCTCGAAAGTCGTGTGCGTGCCCTCGGGCAGGCCGATCAGCTTGTCTTCCATGGCCGGCGACAGCTCGCCCGCACCCAGCGACAGCGTCGCCGGCTTTTCGTTGAAGGTATTGATCACATCGCCCGCAGGGCCCGCCAGGCGGTAATGCAGCGTGAGAAAAGAGCCTGCCTGCACGACGGGCAGATCCGAAGGGGTTGCGCTTGTGGTCATGAAAGTCCCGATAAACTGGGCTGCATTGTAAGAGCGAGCCTATAACCTCTTCGCGGCTGCGTTGAGATGGCCGACCCGCCCCTTCCCCCGCCTTGTGCAAGCGAGCACTGACGCCCATGCCCATCAAAGACCTGCCCCTGGATGCCCAGCCGCGCGAAAAGCTCGCGCAGCGGGGTGCGGCTGCGCTCTCGGATGCCGAGCTGCTGGCCGTCATTTTGCGCACCGGCATAGCCGGCAAGACAGTGCTGCAGATGGCGCAGGAGCTGCTGGAGCTGCCCGGTGATGGCCTGGGAGCAGGCGGTCTGGCCGGGCTGCTGGCCGCCGACTACAAGGCGTTGACAGCCGTCAAAGGCCTGGGCCCTGCCAAGCGCGCCGAGCTGATGGCCGTGCTGGAGCTGGCCCGCCGTGCCACGGCGCAGCAGCTGCGCGAGCGGGAAGTCTTTTCCTCCCCCGAGGCCGTCAAGCACTATCTGCAGCTGCATCTGGCGGCCAGGCCGCACGAGGTGTTTGCCGTGCTGTTTCTGGACAGCCAGAACCGCTTGCTGGCTCTTGAAGAAATGTTTCGCGGTACCTTGACGCAAACCTCCGTCTACCCTCGTGAAGTCGTGCTGCGCGCCCTGCACCATCAGGCCGGCGCGGTGATCCTCGCGCACAACCACCCCAGCGGCAACGTGCAGCCCAGCAGTGCCGATAGCGCGCTGACCGCCACTCTCAAGGCCGCTCTGGCTTTGATCGATGTACGCGTGCTCGACCACATCATCGTCGGGCCGGGCGCCGCCTGCTCCATGGCCGAGGAGGGTCTGCTATGAGCCACGCACACCGCTCGCTGCAGGATCTGGCCGGCATCTCCCGCCATCTCAAGCAGATGCGCGAACAGGCCGAAGCCCTGGCCCTTGCGCAGGCCGAAGCGCGTGCAGCGCGTGAGCGTGAACGCAATCTGTTTGCGCTCAGCGTCGGCAAGGTCACGCCACTGCGCTCGCGCAACGAAGTCAGCTTTCTCGAGCCAGCGCCCTCCCCGCTGCCGCTGCAGATGGTGCTGGACGAACAGAATGTGCTGCGCGAAGCCATGAGCGACGAGTTCGATGTCAGCACCCTGCTGGACGTGGACGATCAGCTGAGCTTTCGCCGCCCCGGCATCGGTCTCGACGTGACTCGCAAGCTGCGTGGCGGCCACTGGAGCATTCAGCGCCAGCTGGACCTGCACGGCCTGCGCTCGGACGAAGCCCGCGAAGCGCTTGGCCAGTTCATCCGGCTGTCGCACCGCACGGGCGTGCGCTGCGTGCGCATCGTGCACGGCAAGGGCCTGGGCTCGCCGGGCCGCACCCCCGTGCTCAAGGGCAAGGTGCAGCGCTGGCTGGTGCAGAAAAAAGAGGTACTGGCCTTTGTCCAGGCCCGCCCTGCCGAAGGTGGCGCGGGCGCGCTGGTGGTGCTGCTGCAGCCGGGCAAGCGCAAGCTGTTCTGAGCCCCATCGCGTCCGACCTGACAGCTGCTCGTGCCTATCTCCATTGGGCTTGAGCCCAAAAGGCTTATCTTCCCTGCGGCACGGTATTGAGCGGCAAGGGCAGCGGCCGCATATCACGACCGTAAATGCGGCGTATGCGCTCGGGCACCGTGGGGTGGGATTCCAGCCAGTCTTCGAGGCGGCTGGCATGGGGTGTCTCGGCCAGCAGCATGTGCTGCACGATGCGCTTGTCCAGCCCCTGGTGGCTGCGCGTGTCCTGCTGCCAGCTGCCGTACTGCTGCTCGGCCAGTTCACGCTGCGTGAGCACCTTGCGCAGCACGCCGCCCAGCCCATCCTTGCTGCGTGTCCACTGCACGGCGCGGGCATCTGCCAGGTATTCGCGCTGACGAGACACTGCGGCCTTGAGCAACTGGCCGCCCAGCCAGCCGACAAAGCCCGCCGCCTGGATGAAGAAGCCGAACCATTGCGTAAGAATGCTGTCGCGCTCGCGCAGGCTCTGGCCGAAGTTGTGAATCAGCTCCAGCCCGTAGACCATGCCGGCCAGCTGCATGTTCAGCCGCGTGTCGCCCTCGCGCAGATGGGACAGCTCATGCGCCACCAGGCCCTGCATTTCCTCACGGCTGAGTTGGTCCAGCGCCCCCTGGGTCACGGCGATGACGGCGTCCTGCGCATCCCAGCCCGCCGCAAAGGCATTGATGGCCTCGGTCCGCGCCAGCACTGCGACCTGGGGCGCAGGCCAGTGCGCCGCAATGCACATTTCATCGACGATATTGCACAGTTGCTGCTCGGCCAGCGAGCTGCCGGGCCTGGCCTCGCGCGCGCCCACGCGCTGAGCCAGCTTGCGCCCGCCATGGCGCAGCTGGTCCAGCTCTATCCAGCAGCCGCCCAGCACCAGCAGCAAGGTCACGCCGATATTCACAGCCGCAAAGCCTGTGGGATAGTTCCAGCCGCCGAATGCCAGAGTGCCCAGCCACCAGGCCAGCATCAGGCCCAGGTGCACCGATGCCACCACGGCCAGCACGCACAGGCCGAACACCAGCAGCAACCAGCGCGTGCTGCGCCTGGCCTGGCGCTGTCGCTCCCAGAAACGCATGCGCTCAGAACCTGACCTGAGGAACGGCGCGCTCCTGCTCGCTCTGGGTCGAAGCCAGCATGTCCATATGCACAAAACCCACCAGCCGCGCCACGATCAGATCCGGGAACTGTCCGGCCTGGTTGTTGAATTCCAGCACCTCGTCGTTATAGGACTGACGCGCAAAACCGATGCGGTTCTCGGTACTGGTGATCTCTTCGCTGAGCTGCTTCATGCGGGCATCGGCCTTGAGCGTGGGATAGGCCTCGGCCAACGCCATCAGACGGCCCACCTGACCGCCCAGCACCTGCTCCGCAGCCATCAGAGCCCCCATGGCCTGCGTCTTGCCCGGCGACTGACGGGCCTTGTCGGCAGCGCTGACGGCCTCGCCTCGTGCGCGAATCACGGCCTCCAGCGTCTGGGCTTCGTGCTGCATATAGCCGCGTGCAACCTCCACAAGATTGGGAATCAGGTCATGACGGCGCTTGAGTTGCACGTCGATCTGCGCAAACGCGTTCTCCACCTGGTTCTTGTGCGTGCGCAAGCGGTTGTAGAGGGCAATTGCCCAGATCACGATCACCACAACCACTGCCAGCGCGATATATGCCGTCATACCCTCTCCCTGAAAATTTTCTCGCATCATAGCCAGTCCCAGAAAAAAGCCGCCGTGGCCTTTGGAGCCACGGCGGCAGTCATTGCGGCAACGCTGCCTACTTGGACAGATCGAGCTGGTATTTGCTCATGCCCTTGCCCGAGCCGTCATCGGCCGCCAGCACAGACACTCCCGTCAGGCCTGCCGCCTGGGCCACGCTCAAGGCATTGGTGCCGGAGCTGAACACCACCGGGCCGGTCGTCGTCACCTTGGCAAAGCGCCAGCTCTTGGCTGCGCCATTGGCCGCTCTGGTGATCTGCGGATTCTTGCGCACATACTCGATCACCACATCACGGTTCGCATCGGGCGATGCCCAGATGGCCGACGAGCCGTCGAGCTTGGGGATAAAGCTGGCACCGCTGGTGGCCCGGTAGTTGTTGGTGGCGATCACGAACTCCTGCGCCGTATCCATGGGCTTGCCCAGATAGCTCAGGTTCTTGATGCGGCTGCCCAGCGGCTGGGTCACATCGATCTCATACTGCACATCGGCGGTAGTGAACATATCGAAGTTGTAGCCCGGGAAGCTGCTGATCAAGGGCTGCTCTGCCGTCTTGTTCACATCGATCTGGTTGAAGCGCTTGGCTGCAGCTTCCAGCCAGCTCTTGATGTCGGCGCCGTTGACCTTCACTGCATACACGGTGTTGGGGTAGAGATACAGGTCGGCCGCGTTGTAGATGGCGAGCGAGCCGGCAGCCACATCGGTGAAGTCCTTGCCGCCCTGGAAGCCGGATTTGAACGGCGCGCTCACCGACAGCACTGGCAGGCTCGCGTACTGGGGCAGATTGGCCCTGATATAGCTGGCCACATAGGCCTGCTGGGCCTGGTTGACGATCTGGATGGCACCGGGGTCGCCCACATCGGCAAACAGCGTGCTCATGCGGAAGTCCGTGCTGCCTATGGGCGTCTTCACGTAGCTGATGGCTGCCTGATGCTGTGCCTCGATCAGCGGCGCGACGGCCGGGTCGGCATCCACAAACACCGTGGCACCCGCGGCATCCTTGTTCTGGATGTTGCGCAGCTCGCTCTTGCTGCCGGTCTTGGCCACGCTCCACTTCTTGCCGTCCCATTGCAGCGGCAACTGGATCACGCCCAGAGCCTTGCCCCAGGAGCTGGCCATGACCGCAGGCACGCCGTTGATGGTGCCAGCCTGGTTGTCCACACCGCTCTGGCTGTAGGCCGGCTTGGCCGACAGGTCGGGGAACACGCTGTGCTGATGGCCCATGACCATGGCGTCGATGCCCGCCACCTTGGACAGATACAGGCCGGGGTTCTCCATGGTGGCCGAATAGGCCGAGCCGTCCAGACCGCCATGCAGCAGCGCCACCACCACATCGGCACCCTTGGCGCGCAGCTCTGGCACGTATTTGCCGGCTGCCTCCACCGCGCCCTCGGTGTAGACCTTGCCTTCGAGATAGCGCTTGTCCCAGTTCATGATGCCCGGCGTGGTGAAGCCGATCACGCCGATCTTGATGGGCAGCTTGACTTCCTTGCCATCGCTGCCCTTGGCCACCATGGTGCGCTCCAGCACGGCATAGGGCTGAACCAGCGGCTTCCTGGTCTTGCTGCTATAGACATTGGCCAGTACGGCTGGATAGCCGTTGCCCGCACATTTCTGGCTGGCATCCACGCCATCCACATCCAGACCGCCGCCCAGCACCTGGTTGAGAAAGGGCAGGCCGTAGTTGAATTCGTGATTGCCCAGCGTGCCCGCGTCAAAGCTCAACGCGCCCATGGCCTTGTACATGGACAGCTGCTGCGTGCAGGGTATGGGCTTTACCTCGGCCTCGTAGTCGGCCAGGGCCGTGCCCTGGATGGTGTCGCCGTTGTCCACCAGCAGCGTGTTGGCAAATTCCTTGCGAGCCGCACGGATCAGCGTGGCCGTGCGCTCGAAGCCATAGGTCTTGTCCTCGGCCAGCTTGAAATAGTCATAGCTGCGCACATTGAAGTGCAGGTCCGTGGTCTCCAGAACGGCCAGCGTCGCCGTGGCAGGCTGCGCGGTCACAGGCGTTGTGCTGCTGTCGTCGCTGCCGCCGCAGGCGGCCAGCAATGCGGCACAGCCCACGGCCGTCAGCACATGGCGGCGTTGCTGCAATGCCGAGAAGAAACCGCCCGAGCGCAGCTTTGCGCCAGGCAAATCGAAATCCTGCATGGTTGACCCTGCTTGTTGAAAAACAGGCAGTGTCGGCAGGGCTTCTTACAGCATCGTGAAGGAAATTTGACGCTTTGAAACTGGGCTCAGGAACTCAGGCGCCGCGATTGCGCATCCAGTCCGCCGTGTTCATGAAGCTGGCCTTGAGGCGCGTGCGCAAGGCCTCGGGCACCTCGGTCTCGCCCATGGCCTGATCCATGCAAGCCACCCACTGGTCGCGCTCCTGGATCCCAATGGAAAACGGCATATGGCGCATGCGCAGACGCGGATGACCGAAACGATCCTGGTAATAGTCGGGGCCGCCCAGCCAGCCGCAGAGAAACCAGAACAGCTTCTGGCGCGCATCGGCCAGCGTGCTGCCATGGGCGGCGCGCAGCTCCTTGTAGCCGGGCTCCAGATCCATGAGGTCATAGAAGCGGGTCACCAGTTGCTGGACTTTCTCTTCCCCGCCTATCCATTCGTAGGGGGTATCAAACGGGGGCTTTTCTTCAATCTGCATGTGTAGCGGCTTTGCGAGTCAGTCCCGATTGTCGGACATGCGGCATGTCCATACCCGAGCGCAGGAATGCGAAAACCCCAACGGCCGTCAGCACCGTCACGCCTGCCAGCACATCGAGCAAGGTGGAAAAAGCCAGGCCATAGGCCTTGAGCAGCTCTGCGGCCGACGCATCCTGCATCAGCGCCTGCACTCCCTGCATATTGCCGGTGACCAGCATCTGGGCCACGGCCGAGCCCTGCGTCATGGAGGGCGAGAGAGCAGCCAGTTCCCGCGCCAGCAGCGCGGCCAGCGCTGCCCCGACCACTGCCAGGGCAATGCCTTCGCCTGCCACACGCACGGTGCTGAAGATGCCCGTGGCCATGCCGGCACGCTCGCGCGGCACCACCGTCACGGCCAGCCCGTCCATCAGTCCCCAGGGCAGTCCTATGCCCAGACCGATCAGCAGCAGCGGCGCGGCCATCTGCGTCAGGTCCGAGTCTGGCGCACAGCGCCCCAGCCACAGCAGGCCCGCGGCGCAGACCAGCAGCCCCGCGCCGCACAACAGGGCCGCCGACAGCCAGCGCGAGAGCCAGCCCGCCAGCAGCGGTACGAACAGCATGGGCAGCGACAGCACGAACATGCGCTGCCCGGCCGCGAGCGGTGCCAGACCTTCCACTCCGATAAAACGCAGAGGCAGCAGCACCAGCAGCACGACAAATCCATACGCGGGCGCAGCGGCCAGCAGTTGCACACCGACAAAGCGCGGATAGCGGAACAGCGACAGATCCAGCATGGGATGGGGGCTGCGTCGCTCGATCTGTACAAAGGCCGCTGCCGCCAGCAGGGCGGCCGCCAGCGGCAGCCATGTGCGGCCATGCGACCAGCCCGTTTCCGGGACTTGCAGCATGCCCCAGGTCAGCAGGGCCAGCGCCAGCGTGAACGACAGCGCGCCCGGCAGGTCCAGCCGCTGTGCCTGCGGATTGCGCGACTCCGGCATATGGTGCAGACCCAGCAGCAGCGCAGCGAATGCCGCGGCGGCTGCGCTGAGCACCACGCTGCGCCAGCCCCAGCTTTGCAGCAACCAGCCCGACAGCAATGGCCCGAAGGCCAGCCCGACACCAAAGGAGGTACCCACGAAACTGAAAGCCCGGGTACGCCTGGCACCATCGTAGGCCTGGGCCAGGCCTGCCGTGCCTGCCGCCAATGCAGCAGCCGCCCCCAGTCCCTGCAGCGCCCGCAGCAGATCGAAGCCGATGATGGCCCCCTTGCCCTGCAGGCAGACCTGCAGCAGCACGCTGCCAACCACGGCTGCCAGCCCCGCAAGAAACACACGCCGCCGCCCGTAGATGTCGGCCAGTGCTCCTGCCGCCATCAGAGTGGAGCCGAAACTCAGCATGAAGGCATTGGTGACCCAGTTCAGCGCCAGAGGGCCACCGCCCAGAGCCTCACGCAGCGCCGGCAGCGCCACGGCCGGCCCGGTAAAGCTCAGCGGCATGGCCAGCGCGGCCAGGCAGACCGACAGCAGCACCCAGACAGGCGATGCGCGGCGGGTGCAAAAAGAAAGGTCCGCGTGCGGGCGGGATGGGGAAGTGGGGCAAGACATGGAGGGCTGGCGTCGTGAATCAATCAGACATGAAAGATAAAAGCTCTCCAATGAAACGAAAATAGCGTTAGAACTCCCCACAATCCCAACCAAAGGTTGCCAATTACCATGGACAGCTTCAGCGGACTTGAGTCCTTTGTACGTGCCGCCGATCTTCTGAGCTTTGCCGAGGCCGGTCGCGCACTCGGCATCTCGGCCTCGGCCGTGGGCAAGAACGTGGCGCGCCTGGAGCAGCAGCTAGGCCTGCGCCTGTTCCATCGCACCACGCGCCAGGTTCGCCTCACTCAGGAAGGCAGCCTGTTCCACGAGCGCTGCCGGCGCATCCTCGACGAGCTGCACGATGCACGCGCCGCCATGCAGGCCGCTGCCGAGGCGCCACGCGGCCGGCTGCGCGTGAGCCTGCCCACCATCGGCTACCGTTTTCTGCTGCCCGTGCTGCCCGAATTTCAGGCCCGCTATCCCGAGGTGGAGCTGGATCTGGACTTCAACGACCATCTGGTCGATGTCGTCGAAGCCGGCCTCGATGTGGTCATCCGCAGCGGCGAGCTGGCCGACTCGCGGCTGGTGGCCCGCCGACTCGGGCCGTTTCGCTTCATTCTGGCAGCCTCGCCGGCCTATCTGTCCGAGCGCGGCCTGCCGCTGACGCCGGCCGACCTTGCCGGACACAGCAGCCTGCGCTATCGCTTTCTGAACAGCGGCAAGCTCGAAGAGTGGATGCTGCCCGGACTGCCGGCCATGCCCATCGCCCTGGTCTGCAACAATATGGAAGCCATGCTGGGCGCGGCCGTCTCAGGCCTGGGCCTGGCCTATATGCCCGACTTCCTGGCCCGCGACGCACTGGCGCGTGGCGAGCTCCAGCAGGTGCTGGCCGAGCAGCTCACGCATAGCGGGCAGTTCTCGGCACTCTGGCCCTCCAGCCGCCAGCTCTCGCCCAAGGTCAGGGCCTTTGTGGACTTTGCGAGCGAGCGGTTGTTCAAGGGCTAGCCTTAGAACATTCTTATTCCGCCGCCTGGCGCAGCGTGATCATCACGGGGCGGCTGACCACCTCGCGCAAGGCCCACCAGCCAGCCAGCCAGGCCAGCAATGCGCCCGCCAGCGCGCCCACCAGGGGCACCCACCAGAGCACATTCCACTCGAAATCAAACACCCAGCGCGCCAGCGCCCAGCCCACGGCAAGGGCCACGCAGCTGGCCAGAAAGCCGGCCATCAGGCCCACTCCGGCCAGCTCGGCGCTCTGCACCTGCTGCAGCAGGCCCGACCTGGCGCCCACGGCGCGCATGATGGCGTATTCGCGCGCTCTTTCCTCACGTGTGCCGGTGACGGAAGCAAACAGCACCACCAGCCCCGCCACCAGCGTGAAGCCGAACAGAAACTCCACGGCGCGTATGACCTGGTCCATCACCTGCTGCACCTGGGCCAGCGTGCTGCTCAGGTCGACATTGGTGATGTTGGGAAATTCATTGACCAGCGCATTGTCAAAGCCCTTGATGTCCGGCGCACGATAGGCCGCCAGATAGGTCACGGCCACGTTCTCCAGATGCTGCACGGGGTAGATCACAAAGAAATTGGCGCGCATGGAACTCCAGTCCACCTTGCGCAGGCTGGTGATGCGGGCTTCGCTTTCCTCGCCGCCGATATCGAAGCGTAGCGTGTCGCCCAGCTTCAGGCCCAGGGTCTTGGCAATGCCTTCTTCCATGCTGATCGCGCCCTGCTCGCCCGCCTGCCAGCGGCCGCCCACGATCTGGTTGTGATCCGGCATGGTTTCGGCAGTGGAGATATTGAACTCCCGGTCCACCAGGCGCTTGGCGCGATCCTCCTCATAATCATCGGGGCTGACGGCCTTGCCGTTGACGGCAAT
This sequence comes from Comamonas sp. A7-5, assembly GCF_039581385.1. Taxonomy (NCBI): domain Bacteria; kingdom Pseudomonadati; phylum Pseudomonadota; class Betaproteobacteria; order Burkholderiales; family Comamonadaceae; genus Comamonas; species Comamonas sp. A7-5. Next base: position 72,600 of record NZ_JBCPWO010000011.1, on the reverse strand, counting down.
CAGCCGGCCGCGAATCATGGGATACCAGTCATAGCTGTGCACGCCAGCCTTTTTCAGCGCGGCCTGAAAGTCCTGCGCCTGATCGGGCTGGACATTGATCACAAAGCGGTCGGGCGCATTGGCAGGGGTGGCCTTGCGCCAGCTGGCAATCAGATCGGTGCGCAGCAGTACCAGCAGCACCAGGGCCAGCAGCCCCACGGCCAGCGAGCTGACCTGCACCACGGCATACACGGGCTTGGCCGAGACCTGGCGCGTGGCCATTACCAGCCATCGCGGCGCCGTGGCCTCATTGACCACCTGGCGCAGCAGCTTGACGGCCAGCCAGGCCAGGCCCGCGAACAGCAACACGGCCACGGCAAAGCCGCCCACGGCAATCAGGCCCAGCTTGATGTCGCGGCTGGCCACCATCAGCAAGGCCGCAAACCCCGTCACGCCCACGCCCAGCACCAGCCATGAGGCGGGTTTGAGCGCCCCCAGATCGCGCCGCATCACGCGCAGCGGTGGCACCTGGGCCAGCTGCAGCACGGGCGGCAGGCCAAACGCCAGCAACAGGGTCAGCCCCATGCCCATGCCGAACAATGCGGGCCACAGGCTCGCGCCAGGCAGGGCGGACTCGACCAGTCCGGCCAGCAGCCAGACAAACACATGGTGCACGGCCCAGCCCAGCAGCACGCCGGCCGCGCTGGCGGCCAGGGCAATGCTCACGAATTCCACGACATAGGCCAGGGCAATACGGCGCTGACTCTGGCCGAGCACGCGCAGCATGGCCGACGCATCGAGATGGCTGTTGGCAAAAGCACGCGCCGCCAGTGCCACGGCCACGGCCGAGAGCAGCGCCGAGAGCAGCGCCACCAGACTCAGGAACTTCTCGGCCCTGTCCAGGGTCTGGCGCATCTCGGGGCGGCCGCTTTCCAGCGATTCCACACGCACGCCATGCAGGCTCTTGGCCAGCTCCTGCGCCCAGCCCAGATAGTCCTGCGCAGCCCGTTCTGCGCCGCGCCCGGCGTCTGCCTGCGCAGCCACGGCCAGTCGATAGGTGATGCGGCTGGCCGGCTGTACCAGGCGCGTGGCGGGCAGGTCGGCGCTATTGATCATCACGCGCGGGGCAAAGCTCATAAAACCCGCGCCACGATCGGGCTCGATGGCGATGATGTGCGAGATATGAAAGCTCGCATCGCCCAGCAGCAGTCTGTCGCCGAGCTTCAGGCCCAGCGCCTCCAGCAGCGGCGCATCGACCCAGGCATGGCCGCTTTCGGGAATCGCCCGCACTTCCAGATCCGGCTGGCCCGTCCCCTGGTTCAGATGCAGCACGCCGCGCAAAGGATAGCCGGGCTCCACGCTTTTGAGCGCCACCAGACGGCTGGCACCACCCTGCTCCTGAGCGGCCCGCGCCATGGTCGGAAAGCTGGCCGTGGCCACGGTCTGCAGCCCCTGCTGCCTGGCCTGCTGCACAAAAACCACGGGAGCGGGGTTGTCGCTGACCACCACCACATCGCCGCCCAGCAACTGGCGGGCGTCACGCTGCAGGCCTGCCTGCAGGCGGTCGGCAAAAAAGCCCACCGAGCTCAGTGCCGCCACGGCCAGCAGCACGGCCACGATGATCAGGCGCAGTTCGCCAGCGCGCAGATCGCGCCAGAGATTGCGCAGCCCCAGAATCCAGACAGATGATGCTTGCATGGTCTGCACAATAGCGCAGCGGCCTGCCGCCATGCCAGAACTGCATGGCAATGTCCTGCTTGAGCGGGACGATAATCGGTGCCTTCAGACGGAGGCCAGAACGTGGAAGTGATCTTGGTGGTGGCCCTGGGGGCTGCGGTGGCAGGCTTTGTGCAAGGGCTGTCGGGCTTTGCCTTCGGCATGGTGGCCATGTCGTTCTGGGCCTGGGTGCTGGAGCCGCAGCTGGCCGCCGTGCTCTCGGTGTTTGGCTCGCTGACGGGGCAGATCATTGCGGCCTTCACCGTGCGGCGCGAATTTCACTGGAAGTCGCTGCTGCCGTTTATCGCCGGCGGTCTGGCCGGCATTCCCATGGGCGTGGCCGTGATGCCGCATCTCAATATGGACTGGTTCAAGTTCGGCCTGGGCTGTCTGCTGGTGCTGTGGTGCCCCACCATGCTGCTCAGCGCCCACCTGCCCCGGCTGACGCTGGGCGGCGGCCTGCTGGCCCGCTGCAGCGATGCGATTGCGGGGCTCATCGGCGGCGCCATGGGCGGGCTGGGCGGCTTCAGCGGCACCGTGCCCACGCTGTGGTGCACGCTGCGCGGCTTTGAGCGCCATGTGCAGCGCACGGTGATCCAGAACTTCAACCTCTCGGTGCTGGCCGTCACCATGGCCAGCTATCTGGCCACCGGCCTGGTCAAGCCCGCCATGTGGCCCTCGTTCGCCATCGTGCTGCCGGCCGTGCTGGTACCCGTGATCTTCGGCACCCGCGTCTACAAAGGCGTGAGCGATGCCCGCTTTCGCCAGATCGTGCTGAGCCTGCTGACCTGCTCGGGCATCGCCATGCTGGCGGCATCCGTGCCGCGGCTGTTCCTGGCACCCTAACGTAAAACTGCCTACGGCAAGGCTGATCGCAAGCCACTACCATCTGCGGCATGAATGCCGCGCCTACTGCCCCCACACCTGAACTGACCGCCTTTGCCCACGCCATCCCCAAGATGGAGTTGCACTGCCACCTGCTGGGCACGGTCAGAAAAAACACCTTCATCGAACTGGTGCAGCGCACCAAGGCGCCGCTGACTGCCGAAGAGATCGAGGCTTTCTACACGCGCGGCGAAAAGCCCGTGGGCGTGCTGCGCGTGCTGCGCGCACTCGACGAGTGGCTGCTGCAGACGCCGGCCGATCTGGAGCGCATTACCTATGAATATCTGCAGGATGCCGCTGCCCACCATGTGCGCTATGCCGAATTCTTCTGGAACCCCACGGGCACGGTGCAATGCTCGGGCATGAGCTATGCCGCCGCCCAGCAAGCCATCCTGGCCGGCGCCGCAGCCGCGCAAAAGGATTGCGGCATACGTGGCCGCCTGGTGCCGTCCATCGACCGCGAAGCCCCGGCCGAGGCCGCCGTGCAGATGGTGCAATGGATGCTGGACAACCGCCATGACGATGTGCCCGGCATCGGCATCGACTACCGTGAAAACGAGCGCCCGCCCGAGCTGTTTGTCGAGGCCTATGCGCTGGCGCGCCAGAACGGCCTCAAGACCACGGCCCATGCCAGCGAGTTCGGCCTGCCCTGGAACAATCTGCAAACGGCCATAGAGACTCTCAAGGTGGACCGCATCGACCACGGCTACACCGTCATCGACAACCCCGAGCTGGCCCGGCGCTGCGCCGATCTGGGCATTGTGTTCACCGTGGTGCCGACCAATTCCTACTACCTGCGCACGCTGGCACCCGAGCGCTGGGCGCTGGACCACCCGATACGCCAGATGCCCGGCCTGGGCCTTCGCGTGCATCCCAACACCGACGACCCCACGCTGCACCATGTGGACCCCACAGGGGCCTGGACCAAGATGGTCAGCGACTTTGGTTTTTCGATTGCCGACCTCAAGGACTTCATGCTCAACGGCATCGATGCGGCCTGGCTAGACGAGAGCGAAAAGCGCAGCCTGCGCCAGCAGTGGAGCGCAGAGTTCGATGCATTGAGCAGCACACACCACTTCTAATCAAATATCGCTGCAGCGCTTTCCATAAAGTGCCTTCAGCTATCAAAATCAATTCAAGCAGGCAGAACACCCGCCTCCTCTCCTAACGACCATCTGCCCTATGCCGTCAGACAAGCCCTCCAGCCTTGAAGAGATTCAGGCGTCCATTGCCAAACTCAGAGTCACCGAACAGCAGCTCGAAGCCACCGCGCAGAAGTACGAAAGCAAGATGCAGAGTTCGAGGAAATGGAACTATCTTGCCGTGGCCATGGCCGTGGTGGTCTGCGCCGTCGCATGGCTCAACCAGGCCTCGCCCTGGCTGCGCTGGGGTGTCCTGCCCGTGGTGCTTTTCATGGTGCTGTTCTTCGAAGGCATGCGTCGCCTGCTGGGCGTGACCATGCAAAGCAGCATGCGCCAGCTCAAGACCCAGATCCGCACACTGGAAACCAGGATGGCCGAGGTACAAGCCACAGTGAAAGATCAGCCATGACTGCAGCCAAACCCGTTCGCGTTCTCATGGTCTGCACCGGAAACATCTGCCGCAGCCCCACTGCCCACGGCGTGCTGGAAAAAATGGTGGCGGATGCGGGTCTTCAGCATCTGGTGCAAGTGGACTCCGCCGGCACACACGGCTATCACGTTGGCGAGGCTCCCGATGCCCGCAGCCAGCAACATGCACGCCGCCGAGGCTATGACCTCAGCGGGCAGCGTGCGCGGCAGCTGACGAAGCAGGATTTCGACGCTTTCGATCTGGTGCTGGTGATGGACAGTGCCAACGAAATCGCTGCGCGCCGCATCGCCACGCCCGCCCAGCAGCAGCGCATGAAGCGGCTGACCGACTACTGCCAGCGCTTTGACGAGCGCGAAGTGCCCGATCCCTACTATGGCGGCGACAGCGGCTTCGAGCATGTGCTCGATCTGGTGGAAGATGCCTGCCGAAATCTGCTGCAAAACATCGTCCAGAATCGCCAGACCTGAATGGAGCTCTCCATGGATTTGCCGAAATTCCGACTCAGCCCCAATGCCTATGCACTGGATCTGTTTGTGGCTGAAAGCGGTACCTGCTCCTGCTGTGGCCAAGCGCGTGAGCTCAAGTACAACAGCTCGTTTTACAGCCGCGAAGAGCCGGACTATCTCTGCCCCTGGTGTATTGCCGACGGCAGCGCGGCCAAGCACTATGAGGGCGAATTCAACGACTACCTGGGCATTGAAGGCGTGAGCGCCGATCCCGACGAACCTGACAGCATCGTCATGGATCACGTGCTGCTGCTGGAAGTCTGCGAACGCACGCCCAGCTATCACAGCTGGCAGCAGGAGCAGTGGCTGGTGCATTGCAACCAGCCCTGTGCCTTTCTTGGCTATACCGATTACGCCGAAATCCAGACCCTGCAGGCCGAGTTGCAAGCCGATATAGCCAACATGCCGGGGCGCTATCTGCAGGCCATCAGCAAGACCGGTGATCCGGTGGGCGGCTACCTGTTTCGCTGCGTGAAGTGCGGCATGCACCGGCTGCACACCGATTGCACCTGAGGCATGAACACGGACATCATGCGGGTGGAGTTCAGCCACCATATCGACGCCAGCGAAGCTGATGCCGAAGGCTTTTACGCGTACTACTACGAGTACGACATCTACCGCTTTACGCTGGGCGGCCTGAGTCTTGTGATGCGCAGCTATAGCGATACCTGGGAGCAAGCCAGCGTGCTGCGACTGGAAGAAGCCGGCAAGTCACGCCCGCTGCAGCCCAAGGATCTGAAAATGCCTCTTGTCCAACAGGCGCGGGAGCATCTGCAAAGCCTGGGCAAGCAGGAACTGCGCTGGTTCAACCCCAGGCACGCGCGCTACGACCTGCTTTGGGCAAGCCGCTGAAGCGCTCAGGCTACGGCGCACCCACCGCCAGTTCATGGCGGCCGCAGACACCCGGCACCGTAGCGTCCGGAAAATACCAGGCCATGAAGACGCTCATTCACCATTTCGTGTGCCCATGGCATGTCGGAAAAAGATACTCCATACAGGCCTGCAGCCACACATCTACGTAGAAGTCGGCGTAGTCACCCACCTCGCAAGGCTGGCCCAGCACCACGGCAGACTGCGGCAGCAGCGCCGACGCCCATGCCGGCTACCTGATACTGCCCGCGCGCAAGCCTTCGGAAAGCGCCTGGCGCAGGGCCTGGCGCTCTTGCCGCGTGGCCCGCATCAGTCGATACATGTCCGCATGGTCGATGAGGCCGGCGGTGCGCAGTCCAGCCCCTAGTTGCCGATCGCGACGCCAATACGCCAGCCGCTGTCGTCCACCGTACGGAAGCGGTCGATCTTCATGGTGCTCACTCCTTGGCGGTTTCGAGCACGCCGCGGTTGATCTGGTCGCGTTCCATGGACTCGAACAGCGCCTTGAAATTGCCCTCGCCAAAGCCTTCGCGGTAGTTGCCTTTGCGCTCGATGAACTCGAAGAACACGGGGCCCAACAGCGGCTCGGAGAAGATTTGCAACAGCAGGCGTGGCTGGCCGCCTTCGGTGGTGCCATCCAGCAAGATGCCACGGGACTGCAACTCGCCCACGGGCTGGCCGTGGCCGGGGAGGCGCTTGGCAAGGTTCTCGTAATAGATGTCGTTGGGCGCAGTCAGCAGCGGAATGCCAGCCATCTGCAGGCTGTCGATGGCCGTGGGCAGGTCTTCGCACAGCAGCGCGATGTGCTGTATGCCCTCGCCATTGAACTTCATCAGGAATTCCTCGATCTGGCCACCGCCCTGCTTGGCTTCCTCGTTCAGAGGAATGCGGATCAGGCCGTCAGGCGCAGTCATGGCCTTGGAGGTCAGGCCCGTGTACTCGCCCTGGATGTCGAAGTAGCGGATTTCCTGGAAGTTGAACAGCTTGTTGTAGAAGTCGGCCCAGTAGGCCATGCGTCCGCGATAGACGTTGTGCGTGAGGTGATCGACGACCTGGAAACCGTGGCCCTTGGGATTGCGGTCCACACCGGGCAGAAACTCGAAGTCGATGTCGTAGATGGACTTGCCGTCTTCGTAGCGATCGATCAGGTACAGCGGCGCACCACCGATACCCTTGATGGCGGGCAGGCGCAGTTCCATGGGGCCGGTGGGAATGTCCACGGGCTGGGCGCCCAGCTCCAGCGCGCGCTTGTAGGCCTTGTGCGCATCCTTGACACGGAAAGCCAGGCCGCAGGCACTGGGGCCGTGCTCGGCCGTGAAATAGGCTGCCTGACTCCTGGGCTCGCGGTTGATGATGAAATTGATACCACCCTGGCGATACAGCACCACGTCCTTGGAGCGATGCTTGGCCACCAGCGTGAAGCCCAGCTTCTCGAACAGCGGCTCCAGCACGCCGTCTGCAGGCGAGGCGAACTCGACGAACTCAAAGCCGCACAGGCCCATGGGGTTTTCGAACAAATCGGTCATGAGGAGGTTTCCTGAAAAAAATGAAGTTGATGATGGCGCGATCAGGCGGTTTTATCCAGCGCCTGGACTTCGATCTCAACGCCTACGCCAAAAACCAGCTGAGCCTGCACCAGGCTGCGCACCGGGTAACGGCCTTCCTTGAAATAGCTTGCATAGACCTTGTTGAAGGCATCGAAATGAGCCAGGTCGCTGAGCCAGATATTGGCCTTGACCACATCGTCCAGCGAGCTGCCCACCGCCTCCAGCCGCGCCGCGATGGCCTTGAGCACGGCATGTGTCTGCTCTTCGATGGGGCCGGTGAGCGGACGCTTGTCCTCGCCGAAGGGGATCTGCCCCGACAGCATCAGAAGGCCGCCTGCGCGGACTGCGGAAGAGAAGGGCATGCCGCCGGGCGCGGGATAAAAAGTTGCAGTGGAGTTCATCGAAGTGCTCTCAAGGTTCAGGTGGTTACAACAGGCTGGCGCCAAGGTCTGCGCAAGCCCTCATTCACACGACTTACGCAAATCAGGTTCGGACAAGAGCCTTTCCTCAAAAAAACAGTCCTGGTGCATCCTTGTTTGCGTAAGCCCTCATTCAATCAAACCGCAGTCTGCACCAGCCGAACGGGCTGGCGAAACACCATGCGGTACATGGCATAGACCGCCAGCACCCACACCGGAATGGCATAGGCAGAGGCACGTACTCCGGGAGTGAGCAGCATCACGACCACCACCAGCGCCATGGCCGCCAGACAGATGTAGTTGGTCAGCGGGAACAGCGGCGCCTTGAAGCTGCGCTGCGTGCCCTTGGCATCATGCAGCTTGCGGTAGTTCAGGTGCGAAATGATGATGATGGTCCAGATGATCACCAACGCCGCCGTGATCAACGAGATCAGCAGCTCGATCACGCCGGCAGGCGCCACATAGTTCAGCACCACGCAGAAGGCAGTGACGATGCCGGGGTAGACGATGGCCTTCACGGGCACACCGCGTTTGTTGACTTCAGCCAGCGACTTCGGTGCGTTGCCTTCCTGGGCCATGCCATACAGCAGACGGCTGGAGCTGTAGACCATGCTGTTGTAGACCGACAGCGTAGCGGTGAGGATCACGAAATTCAGCATATGCGCGGCCAGGTGCTCGCCCATGCCCGAGAACACCAGCACAAAGGGACTGCTGCTGTAGGTGCCGCCACCGGCCTTGAGCTGGGCCACCAGATCAGTCCAGGGCGTCAGCGACAGCAGCACGGCCATCGAGCCCACATAAAACAGCAGCACGCGCACCATGAGCTGGTTGATTGCCTTAGGGATGACCTTGCGCGGCTCTTCGGTTTCTGCAGCGGCAAAGCCCAGCATTTCCACGCCGCCGAAGGCGAACATGATGAAGGCAAAGGCCATGAACAGACCCTTGAAGCCGTTCGGCAGGAAACCGCCTTGCGTCCACAGGTTGCTGATCGTCTGCGTGGGGTTGTGCGTGGTGGACAGCAGGTAGATGCCCGTAGCGATCATCGCCACCACGGCCACGATCTTGATCAGCGCGAACCAGAACTCAAACTCGCCATAGGCCTTGACGTTGATGAAGTTCACGCCGTTGATAAGCACAAAGCAAACGGCGGCCGTCACCCAGACCGGGATATCGGGCCACCAGAACTGGATGAACTTGCCCACGGCGGTCAGCTCCAGCATGCCCACCAGCACATAGAGGGCCACGCAGTTCCAGCCCGACAGGAAACCGGCAAAGCGCCCCACGTAGCGGTTGGCGAAATAGCTGAACGAACCGGCAGAAGGCTCCTCGACCAGCATTTCGCCCAAGAAACGCATGATGAAGAAGATCAGCAGGCCGCCGATGGTATAGCCCAGCAGCACGCCAGGGCCGGCCAGCTCGATGATGCCGGCCGAGCCCAGAAACAGCCCGGTGCCTATGGTGCCGCCCAGCGCAATCAGCTGGATATGGCGGTTCTTGAGCTTGCGCTCCAGATGCCCGTTGGAGGAAGGGGTATGCATGGTTTGTCTCCTGTTATCTATATCTACCTATGCGAATCCGAAAAGCGCTTACTGCTCGGCCCGGCCACTCCACATATCCCATGCCAGCGTGAGTCCCACGCCGACGTCGCGCAGCGGGCGCGGCGGGATGTAGTTGGCAGTGCCCTCGACGAGGAAGTCGTCTATCAGCGGGTTCTTGCGGCCCAGCGCCAGGTCGGCAATCAGCATGCCGGCAGCGGTGTGGCGCACGATGCCCGAGCCGTTGCAGCAGGACGCGGCCCAGGCGTTGTCACCAATCCGGCCAAAGGCGGGCGCATGGTTGTGCGAGACCGCAAGCCAGCCCATCCAGAAATGCTCGAGTTCGATGGCCCCGAGTTGTGGAAAGCGGCGGCGCAGCAGCGCCTGGTTCATGGCCCTGGCCTTGGCGCGGCGCCCGTCAGTGGTGCGCAGGCTGGGTGAATACTCGAACCCCTGGCGGATCATCAGCCGCCGGTCGTGCGTCAGCCGTACCGTGGAACCCGCCACGCCATGCGCGGGCGTCACACCCCAGGCTGCATCCGTTCCCAGTTGAGCGATCTGGGCATCGCTGAGCGGGTGAGTGAGGCTGGCGAACAGCAGAATCGGTACCTGGCGCTCCTGGTAGACGCCGAATGACTGCGAGAACGCATTGACGGCCAGAATGGCCTTGCGCGCACGGATGCTGCCCTGGGCCGTACGGACAAAGGGAGTCGCGCCTTCGAGCTTCGCCTCGATGACCGGCGAGTTCTCGAACAGTTGCACCTGGGACGGCAGGCTGTCGGCCAGACCACGCACCAGCGCCGCGGGATTCATGAGGCGCGTGCCCGGCGTGTAGACCGCAGCCGCGTAGTAATCGGTGCCTATGCGCTGGCGCAGCGCATCACGATCCAGATATTCATGGGACTCCTGCCAGGCATCCAGATTGCGTGCATAGGGCTTGAGCGACTTCTGCGCCACCTCCTCCGTCACTGCCACGTGGTAGCGGCCGCGCTTTTGCCAGCCACAGGAGATGCTGTGCTCAGTCACTGCCCGCTCCAGTGCATCCACGGCAAAGCGGTTGACGCGGATCACGCGGCGGCCCGCCTCGACCGCAGCATCGGAAGGAGCCGAGCTGTGCGGCAAATCGATCGCGAAGCCCGAGTTGCGGCCCGAGGCGTTCTCCCCCACCACGCCTGCATCCACCACGGCGATGGAAGCATCAGGTTGCTGTTGTGCCAGCTGGCGTGCTGCCGCCAGCCCCGCATAGCCGGCGCCCACGATGACCCAGTCCACCGCCACATCGCCCTGCAGCGGCGCCTTCGGCTGGCGAGTTCCCAGCAGCGCGCTCCATCCATTGGTGCGGTCGTCGGCGGGAAGGCGGTAAACAGAGCGTGACATGGCGGTTTCCAATAAGAGCCCTCGGAAGCTGACTCGCTCTCCAAGGTCGCTGATGAACAACAATGGAGGCGGAGTCTAAAACATAAAACATTAAACGTTTAATCTTTATTTATCATGGATTACCCGAGGGTGAAATTACCCAAGCAGGCCCATCCAGCCGTCAGTGCCGGAGCGTGTAGCATCTGGTGTGGTGCGTCATCGACGCCTTATGAATCACACACGCAGCCCATGAATCAAACAGGAAGCAAAACCGCCCCCCGCCGTACCCAGGCAGAACGCAGTCAGACCACTCAGCGCAAGATCATCAAATCCGCCATACGGCTGCTACAGAAGGTTGGGTTTCAGCAGACCAATCTGCAGGAAATTGCGCGTGGCGCCAAAGTCACGCTGGGGGCGGTGCAGCACCAGTTCGGCAGCCGTCAGGCGCTGATGGAGCAGGTGGTCGATGAAATCATGGCGCCGCTGGCGGCTGCGGGCGCGGGCTGGCCCGAAGATGCCGCCCAACTGCCGCTGGAGCCGCGCGCTCGCGAATTCGTGCGCAGGGCCTGGCAAAGCGTCTATGCCCAACCCAGCTATGTGGCGACCTGGAGCATGTTTTTCGGCTGCAAGAGCACACCGCTATTCGAGCGCATCAACGCGCACCGCTCCCAGCATGACCCCGCCTCCTTCGAACACTTCGTGAAGGTTTTCCCGGAAATCGCCGAGCGCCATCCTCAGCCCAGCCACTTTGCATCTGTGGTGTTTGCTGCGCTGCGAGGCCTGGCCGTCATGCGTCTGTTCGAGATCGACGATGCAGCGGCCGAACATCAGTTGGAGGTGATCTCCCAGATGATCGTGAACGCAGGCACGATCAACCAGGCTTGAGCCGCAGGCAGCAGCGGCTTTCGCACCCTGAACAAGCCAGGCCCATATCAGCAAAATCGGCTTGAAATGCTTTCTTTACAAGCACTTTATGCTATCAAACATGAGATCCAACCTCAGGCTGTTGAGCGACGCCCCCAGTTCATCACGGCTGTACCCAGCACCGCCATGGCGCCGCCGAGCACCATGGAGCCTTCAATGCTCTCGCCCAGCAGCAGGGCAGAAAGCAGCACGCCGATCACCGGCACCAGCGTGATATAGCCCGAGGCCGCACCTGCGCCCAGCGATTTGACGCCCGCGAAGTACCATGCATAAGCCAGGGCCGTGGAGCCATAGGCCATGAAGACCATGGCAGTCCAGGCAGTGCCGCTGGCCTGAAATGCCGAAACCAGCCCCTGCGGGCCTTCCAGCACCAGGCTGGCGGCCAGAAGCAGCAAGGCGCCAAAAATGGAAGTCACGGTGGTCGCAGCCAGCGCATCCACGCCTGCCAACATGGCGCGGCCAATCAGCGTGTAGCAAACCCAGCAGGCCACGCAGCCCAGAATCAGCATCTCGCCCACCCCTACCGTTCCGTTGAGCAATTGCATGGGGTCGCCATGCGAGATGACCACCACGGCGCCGCAGGCCGCCAGCAACATGCCCAGCGCAATGGTGGCGTTGATGCGCTCCTTGAAAAGCCACACGGCGAACGCCAGCGTGACCACCGGATTGAGCGTGATGAGCAGCGCCGCCTTGCCTGCGGGCAGATGCTGCAGACCCGTGAGAAAAAAGCTGGCGTAGCCGAACACCCCGGTCGCGCCTGCGGCAAACATGCCCAGCCAGGTCTTGGCAGACCAGTGCCTGAGAGCACCCAGCCCGCCCGAGAAATACAGCCAGGGCAGCAACAGGGTCGCGGCCAACAAAAAGCGCAGTGCCGATGCGGCCAATGGCGGCATATTGAGCGCCAGAATGCGGCCTGCCGGCCAGGAAGCGCCCCACATCAGGGCCATGCCCAAAAGACGCAGATGCGCGCTCATCAAAGAGCTCTTGACGGATTCGGAAGTCATGAAGATGGCCAATAAAAAAGCCGCGGCCATTCGATCGCGGGCAGCGGCTCAGATCAGGGATCTGAAGACCCAATATACCTGCAACACATTCCGGATGGATGCATGCCGCTACCGTCTGGCGCACTGCGCTATGCCTGCACAGGCCCCATCAGCGCGGCATGCTTGTGCAGCGCCTCGCGCACCAGAGGCCGCAGCTGCGCAGCCTCGGAAGGCTCATTCAAAGCCGCCAGAATGCGAAGCCGCATGCGCGGCTCCCAGAACTTCTGGATGTGCTGGGCCACACCATCCAGCGCCTCGTCATGCTCGGGCATGGCCTCGAAGAACTCGGCTATGCGGTTGGCCATGCGGATCAGGTTGTTCACATCCATCACTGACTTCCCATCTCCAGCTGAGCCGCGGCCAGATGACCGAGCTGCTGGTCGTTGAAACGCCTGTAGCCCTGCTGCCAGCTTGAAGGCTGCGCCACGGGCAATACCTGCACGGCCGTCACCTTGTACTCGGGGCAGTTGGTGGCCCAGTCCGAACTGTCGGTGGTGATCACATTCGCGCCCGACTCGGGGAAATGGAAGGTGGTGTAGACCACGCCGGGCTGTATGCGCTCTGTCACCGTGGCGCGCAAAACCGTCTGGCCGGCGCGGCTTTCAATGCCCACCCAGTCGCCATCGCGTATGCCACGGTCCTGTGCGTCATGCGGATGAATCTCGAGCCTGTCCTCGCCATGCCACTGGTTGTTGGCCGTGCGCCGCGTCTGCGCGCCCACGTTGTACTGCGAGAGAATGCGCCCCGTGGTCAGCAGCAGCGGAAAGCGCTGCGTGACCTTTTCATCGGTGGCCACGTACTGGGTGATGATGAAGCGGCCCTTGCCACGCACGAATCTCTCCTGGTGCATGATGGCCGTGCCCGCCTCTTCAGTGCCTTCATTGCAGGGCCACTGCACGCTGCCCAGGCGCTCTATCTTCTCGTAGCTCACGCCCGCGAAAGTCGGGGTCAGTGCCGCGATCTCGGCCATGATCTCGCGCGGATGGGCGTAGTTCATGGGATAGCCCAGCGCCTTGGACAGCAGTTGCGTCACCTCCCAGTCGGCATAGCCGGCCAGCGGCTGCATGAGCTGGGTCACGCGCGAGATGCGACGCTCGGCATTGGTGAACGTGCCGTCCTTCTCCATGAAGGACGATCCGGGCAGGAACACGTGGGCGTACTTGGCGGTTTCGTTGAGGAAGATGTCCTGCACCACCACGCACTCCATGGCCGACAGCGCTGCCGTCACATGCTGGGTGTTCGGGTCGGACTGCACGATGTCCTCGCCCTCGCAGTACAGGCCCATGAAGCTGCCTTCCAGCGCAGCCTCGAACATATTGGGAATGCGCAAACCCGGCTCGGGACTGAGCTTCACGCCCCAGGCGCCTTCAAACTCGGCTCTGGTGATGCTGTCCGAAATATGGCGATAGCCCGGCAGCTCATGCGGAAAGCTGCCCATGTCGCAAGAGCCCTGGACATTGTTCTGGCCGCGCAAGGGATTCACGCCCACGCCTTCGCGCCCCACATTGCCCGTGGCCATGGCCAGATTGGCAATGCCCATGACCATGGTCGAGCCCTGGGCATGCTCGGTCACGCCCAGGCCGTAATAGATGGCGGAGTTGACCTGCTTTCCCTGCGGATGATCCGCACTGCCCAATGCATACAGCCGCGCCGCGCCGCGCACCAGCTCGGGAGCCACGCCGGTGATTTGGGCAGTTGCCTCGGGCGAGTTCTCCGGCCTGGCAACGAACTCCTTCCATTGCGCAAAGGACTTGGCATCGCAGCGCTCGTCAATATAGGCATCGGCCAGCCAGCCCTCGGTGACGATCACATGGGCCAGCGCCGTGATCATGGCCACATTGGTTCCGGGCCTCAGCTGCAGGTGGTAGTCGGCCTTGACATGGGGCGAGTTGACGAGCTCGATCTCGCGAGGGTCGATCACGATCAGGCCGGCGCCGGCACGCCGGGCGTCGCCACGCAGCCGCTTTTTCATGCGCGAGCCGAATACCGGATGCGCCGCCGTGGGATTGGCGCCTATCACCATGATCACATCGGAGTGCTCGACCGACTTGAAGGTCTGCGTGCCTGCCGATGTGCCATAGGTCTGGCCCAGGCCATAGCCCGTGGGCGAGTGACAGACACGCGCACAGGTATCGACATTGTTGTTGCCGAAGGCCGCGCGGATCAGCTTTTGCACCAGATAGGTTTCCTCATTGGTGCAGCGCGACGAGGTGATGCCGCCAATCGAGTCCCTGCCATGCTTGGCCTGGACGCGGCGGAACTCGCTGGCCGCGTGGGCAATGGCCTCCTCCCAGCTCACTTCGCGCCAGGGATCGGTGATCTTCGCGCGGATCATGGGTTGAGTGATACGGTCCTTGTGCGTGGCATAGCCCCAGGCAAAACGCCCCTTGACGCAGGCATGGCCTTCGTTGGCCCTGCCGTCCTTCCAGGGCACCATGCGCACCACCTGCTCGCCCTTCATCTCGGCCTTGAAGCCGCAGCCCACGCCGCAGTAGGCGCAAGTCGTGATCTCGCTGTGCTCGCTCTGCCCCAGCTCGACCACGGTCTTTTCCTGCAGCGTGGCCGTGGGACAGGCCTGCACGCAGGCGCCGCAGCTCACGCAGTCGCTGGCCATGAAGCCGTCGCCCTGGCCTGCCGTGATGCGAGACTCGAAACCGCGTCCGCTGATCGTCAGCGCAAACGTGCCCTGCGTTTCCTCGCAGGCGCGCACGCAGCGATTGCAGACAATGCACTTGCTGGGGTCGTAGTTGAAATAGGGATTGGAGGTATCGACCTCGGCCCTGGCCTCGCCCTTGAAGTGGTTGGCTCCATCCATGCCATAGCGCACCTCGCGCAGACCGACCACTCCGGCCATGTCCTGCAGCTCGCAGTCGCCGTTGGAAGAGCAGGTCAGGCAATCGAGCGGGTGGTCGGAGATATAGAGCTCCATCACGCCCTTGCGCAGCTCCTGCAGCTGCGGACTCTGGGTGCGCACCTTCATGCCCGCTTCGGCAGGCGTGGTGCAGGACGCAGGAAAGCCCTTGCGCCCCTCGATCTGTACCAGACACAGCCGGCAGGAACCAAAGGGCTCCAGCGAATCCGTGGCACAGAGCTTGGGCACCTTGATGCCGCCATCGACGGCGGCGCGCATCAGCGATGTGCCCTTGGGCACGGTGACCTCGCGGCCGTCGATATGCAACGTGACCAGTTCCTCGGACAGGCTGGCAGGCGTTCCGCAATCGGTGTTCTTCAGATGTTCCAGCATGGCTCTCTCCTCAGGCGGGGTTCACGGTCTGCACGGGCTCGATACCGAAGTCCTGCGGGTAGTGCTGTAGCGCAGAGCGCACCGGATAGGGGGTCATGCCGCCCATGGCGCACAGGCTGCCATGCTGCATGGTGTCGCACAGGCTCTCGAGCAGCGCCACATTGGCCGCATGCTCTGCACCGCCTTGACGCGTGATGCGGTCTATCACCTCCACTCCCCGCGTGGAGCCGATGCGGCAGGGCGTGCACTTGCCGCAGGACTCGATGGCGCAGAACTCCATGGCATAGCGCGCCAACTGCGCCATATCGGCGCTGTCGTCATGCACGACCAGACCGCCATGGCCGACCACATTGCCCTTGGCGGCATAGGCTTCGTAGTCCAGCGGATCATCCCAGTTCTCGGGCGCCACATAGCTGCCCAGCGGGCCGCCAACCTGAATGGCCTTGACGGGCCGACCGCTGGCCGTGCCGCCGCCAAAGTCCTGCACCAGCTCGCGCAGCGTGAGGCCGAAAGCTTTTTCCACCAGTCCGCCATGCGCGATATTGCCCGCGAGCTGGAACGGCAGCGTGCCGCGCGAGCGCCCCATGCCATAGCCCTGATAGAAGGCCGCGCCCCTGGCAAGGATGATGGGTACGGTCGCCAGCGTGATCACATTGTTGATGACCGTGGGCTTGCCGAACAGGCCTTCGATTGCGGGCAGCGGCGGCTTGGCGCGCACAATGCCGCGCTTGCCTTCGATGCTCTCCAGCATGGCGGTCTCTTCGCCGCAGACATAGCTGCCCGCTCCCTTGCGCACCTGCAGGTAGAACGCCTTGCCGCTGCCGGCCACATTGGCGCCCAGCCAGCCCGCCGCACTGGCACGTGCAATCGCCTCGTTCAGCATCACAATCGAGTGCGGATATTCGCTGCGCACATAGATATAGCCCTGAGTCGCACCCACGGCCAGACCAGCGATCGCCATGCCTTCAATCAGGCAGAACGGGTCGCCCTCCATCAGCAGACGGTCAGCGAACGTGCCTGAATCGCCTTCGTCGGCATTGCAGGCAATGTATTTCTGCGGCCCTGGTGCAGCAGCAACGGTCTTCCATTTGATCCCCGCGGGAAATGCCGCCCCGCCGCGACCACGCAGGCCGGAGTCCAGCACCTGCTGGACGATGGCTTCGGGCGCCATGGCTGCAGCGGCCCTGAGGCCTTGCCAGCCGCCATGGGCCTCGTAATCCCGCAGGCTCAGCGGATCGACGATGCCCACGCGCGCAAAAGTCAGACGCTCCTGCCGTGCCAGATAAGGCATCTGTTCGGTCAGCCCATGGCATAGCGCATGGGACCGCCCCTGCAGCATGCCGGCGTCCAGCAGACCCGGCACGTCAGCCACCTGAACCGGGCCGTAGGCCACGCGGCCCTGTGCAGTCTCGACCTCGACCAGGGTCTCCAGCCACAGCAAGCCGCGCGAGCCGTTGCGTACCAACTCCACCGCCAGGCCTCGCGCCTCGCACTCGCGCTGCAGTGCCTGGGCCACCGCATCCGCGCCCACGGCCAGGGCTGCGGCATCGCGCGGCACATAGATGCGTGCGGCAGCAAAAGCTTCATTTTCGATAGCTGCTTGCGCTTCATCTGCCTTGGCTTCAAGTCGTTTTTGCTGTATTTCCTCCAGCAGGGCATCGAGCCGGTCCGCAGTCATTCGCGCATGGACTTCGCTCTCATCGACCATCACGGCCGGCGACTGGGCGCACAGCCCCAGGCAGTAGACAGGCTCCAGCGTCACGCTGCCATCGGCGCTCGTGCCATGGGCCTGGCAGCCCAGTGTCTCTTGCGCATGGGCGAACAGTGCATCGCCACCACGCGACTTGCAAGCTTCGGCCCGACAGATCTGGATCAGCGTCCTGCCATGCGGCTGCTCGCGCAAATGCGGGTAATAGCTGACGACACCATGGACCTCGGCACGCGAAAGATTCAGGGCCTCGGCAATGGCGGGCACGGCGGCGCGCGGGATGAAGCCCAGGCTGTCCTGCAGGGAATGAAGCAGTGGCAGCAGGCCACCGGGTTCCTGGCCAAAGCGGGCCAGACAGTGCGTCAGGGCGTCCTGCTGTTCGGGGCTGAGCAGCTGCTCAGACTCCTGCGGCTGCTCAATAGGGTGATGGGGCATGGGGCGACCTTGTTATGAGGGCGCACCAGCGCCCTTTGTCTCATGCCGTATTTCAGCCCCGGCCGTATCTCAGGTCAAATTCTTTGAATTGATGACGCGATTCAAATTGCAAATCAGCGCACGGCCCCGGCAAAGCTCGCACATTGCTGGCGCCAGGCCTGGGACTGCATAAGCGCCAGCGCGGCCTGCTGCGCGCGGGTCGCCTGCTCCTGCGAAGGGGTCAGGAAAGCAATGGCCGTCTGCACCTTGGGCGCAATCAGAGGACGCACCGAGATCCGGGCCGACTCGGGCAGCGTCGCCACCAGCGCACCGGGCAGCACGCTGTGCAGACCGCCTTCGGTCACGGCCAGCATCAGGCTCAGCACGGAATTGGTCTCCATGGCTGCACTGACCTCGCAGCCGGCTGCCACAAAGCTCTGGTCCACAATCAGCCGGTTATGCATGTCCGGCGTCAAAAGACATAGCGGCAGCCTGGCCGCCTGAGCCCATTTCACAGGTTTCTGGCTCTGCTCCTCAGCCGCAGGACTGAGCAGGAAATAATGCTCCTGATACTGCGGCCAGACGGTGATGCGGGTGCTGCGTGCCGTGCGGCGGCCCGACTCCAGCCTTTCGCTGTAGCCCAGGGCCAGATCTAGCGAGAGATCTTCGAGTCCGGTTTCGATCTCAAGCGAGCTCATGGAGAGCACCATGGGCGTGATGCCCGGGTGCTGGACCCGCAGCAGCGCGGCAAAGCGCGTCAGCATGGGGATGGCCGTAGGCACGGCAGCCATGCGCAGCAGACCCTTGAGCTGGCCGGCTGCGGCGCTCAGATCCTGTCTCAGCGCCTCCTCGGCCCTGAGCATGGACAGTGCCGTGGCCAGCACCTGCTCGCCCTCGGGAGTCAGCCCGCCAAACACGCGGCCGCGCCTAACGATGACGGCACCGAACTCGTCCTCCAGCGCCTTGAGCGCATTGGACAGTGCAGGCTGCGTGATATGGCAGGCCTGCGCCGCCCTTGCGAAATGGCGGTGCTCGTTGAGCGCCACCAGATAACGCATGGAGGTCAGAAGGTTCATCAGGTATTGCTGCTCACCGTGATCGTGGGGAACTTGCTGGAGAAGTCCTTGGCCTTGAGAGCCACCTTCACGGCCAGATCGCGTGCCACCTTTTTGTAGACCTGTGCGGCTTCGCTCTCGGGCTCGGCCACCACCGTGGGCTTGCCGCTGTCGGCCTGCAGACGGATCTGCAGCGACAGGGGAAGCGCCCCCAGATAGTCGATGTTCTGCTCGCCTGCCATCTTCTTGCCGCCGTCGGCGCCAAAGATATGTTCGACATGGCCGCAGTTGGTGCAGACATGGGCAGCCATGTTTTCGACCAGGCCGAGAATCGGCACGCCGACCTTCTCGAACATCTGAATGCCCTTCTTGGCATCGATCAGGGCGATGTCCTGGGGCGTGGTCACCACCACGGCACCCGTCATGGGCACGCGCTGGGACAGCGTCAGCTGGATGTCGCCGGTTCCGGGCGGCATGTCGACCAGCAGATAGTCCAGATCCTTCCAGTTGGTCTGGCGCAGCATCTGCTCCAGCGCCTGGGTGGCCATGGGGCCGCGCCAGATCATGGCCTGGTCGTTGTTGACCAGCAGACCGATGGACATGACCTGGACGCCATGGTTCTCCAGCGGCTCCATGGTCTTGCCATCATGGCTTTCGGGCTTGCCCGAAACACCCATCATCATGGGCTGGCTGGGGCCGTAGATGTCGGCATCCAGAATGCCCACGCGAGCACCTTCGGCGGCCAGCGCCAGCGCCAGATTGGCCGTGGTCGTGCTCTTGCCCACGCCGCCCTTGCCGGACGAGATGGCGATGATGTTCTTCACGCCGGGCAGCAACTGCACGCCACGCTGCACGGCATGCGAGGCCACCTTGGTGGTGATGTTGACCGAGACATTGCCCACGCCCGCCACAGTCCTGGCCGCAGCGATGAACTGGCTGCGCAGGGCAGGCTGCAGGCTCTGGGCCGGATAGCCCATCTCCACATCGAACGAGACGTCGTCACCGGCAATCTGCAGATTGCGCAGGGCGCGCGTGCTCACAAAGTCCTTGCCTGTGTGCGGATCAAGCACGGTGGCCAGCGCGCTCAGAAGCGCTTGTTCTGTAACAGCCATTGGATTTAGTTTTCCAGAGGTTTCTTCAATGAGGGATAGTCTAGCGAAGCTGTCCAACCCCTGTGCACAGGAGACAATGCAGCCCTTTGCCCAAGATTTGAGAGACAGCCCGTGAAATTGAAGATGGCCGAAAATTCCCTGTTTGCAGTCCTGATGCGTTCACGCTGGTGGATCAGCTTTGCGATCTGCGCTGCGGTGGTGCTGGTGTCGCTGGCGGTGTTCCCCAAGGACATTTCGCCTTTTGCCGCTCTGGGAGCCTTCCCGTTCTTCGTCGTCGGCTGCATTGCCTGCTACAAGCAGCTGCGGGCCCCCAGCCCGGCCAGGCTGGAGCAGATTCAGCAGGT
The DNA here is from genome assembly GCF_039581385.1 of Comamonas sp. A7-5. Taxonomy (NCBI): domain Bacteria; kingdom Pseudomonadati; phylum Pseudomonadota; class Betaproteobacteria; order Burkholderiales; family Comamonadaceae; genus Comamonas; species Comamonas sp. A7-5. The sequence goes on along the minus strand of NZ_JBCPWO010000011.1, from coordinate 52,371 downwards.
GATCGCCGAGCAGTCCTGGGCCGACTTCAGTGCACAGTTGCAGACAGCCTGGCAAGCCGAAGGCTATGAGGTTCAGCGCCTGAACCAGGCCGGTGCCGATCTGCTGCTGACGCGCAACGGCCAGACCAGCGTGGTCGGCGCGCGCCGCTGGAAAGCCGCCGCCCATGGCGTGGAGCCGCTGCGCGAGCTGCAGGCCGCACAACACAAGCTGAAAGCCGATCTCTGCGTTTACGTGGCTCTGCAGCCTTTGGGCGAAAATGCCGCCAGCTGGGCCGCGCAGAATCAATTGGTGGTGCTGGATGCCAAGTCCATCGCCACGCTGATTGCCAAGAACCAGAAAAAGAGCTGACGGCCGCCGCAGACTGTCACCAGGGCCGCCGCCGGCCCGCTCGATGGCCCGGCCCACCTACCGCCCGCGGCCCAATCCGGGCACACTGCAGCCATGGCGGCAGTGCAGTTCTCTCCCACCCTCCCATCCAGTCTTGCCGAAGCAGAGCGGCAGAGCTCCATAGGCCCTAGCTCCAGCATCGGGCAGACCGGCCTGTTGCTCAGCGGCGGCGGCGCCCGGGCTGCCTACCAGGTCGGCGTGCTGGCCGCCATCGCCGAGCTGCGCCGCGCTCGCGGTCTGCAGCATGGCCCCAATCCCTTTCCAGTGCTTGCAGGCACATCGGCAGGCGCCATCAATGTCGCAGCCCTGGCTTGCCATGCCGATGCCTTTGACAGCGCAGTGCGGCGCATGTTGCATGTCTGGGGCCATATGCATACCGAGCAAATCTACAAGGCCGACTCGCTCAGCGTGCTGCGCAGCGGCGCACGCTGGCTGACGCTGTTGTCGCTGGGCTGGGCGCTGGCCCGCTGGAGCCGCATGCGCCCGCGCTCGCTGCTGGACAATGCTCCGCTCAAAACCCTGATGAACAGCGGCCTCATGCCTTTCGAGCGCATCCCACAGCTCATCGACAGCGGTCATCTGCACGCCCTGGCCATTACCGCATCCAGCTACAGCAGCGGTCAGCACATCACTTTCTTTCAGACTCGCGAGGCCTTGAGCCCCTGGGTGCGCGACCAGCGCAAGGCCGTGCAGACCCTGCTGACCGCCGATCACCTGCTGGCCTCGTCGGCCCTGCCCTTCATATTTCCAGCCATGCCGCTGCCCATGGACGGACATCTCGAGCATTTCGGCGACGGCTCCATGCGCCAGACTGCGCCCCTGGCACCAGCGATTCATCTGGGCGCCAGCAAACTGCTGGTCGTCGGCGCGGGCAGACGCCACGAGCCTGTGAGCAGCCAGCCGCAGGTCGATGCCAGCTATCCCACACTGGCCCAGGTGGCCGGGCACGCGCTGTCCAGCATTTTTCTGGACACGCTGGCTGTGGACATAGAGCGTGCCGAACGCATCAATCACACGCTGAGCCTGATTTCTCCGGCCGAGCGCATTCACAGCCGGCTGCGCCCTATCGAGGTACTGGCCATCACCCCCAGCGAGCGCATCGACGATATTGCCACGCGCCACATCGACAAGCTGCCGCTGCCGGTGCGCACCCTGCTGGCCACGCTGGGCGTGCGCTCAGGCACGGGCAACCCCATGCGTGACGGTGCGCTGGCCAGCTACCTGCTGTTTGAGCAAGGCTATACCCGTGAACTGATAGCACTGGGCCGCAAAGACGCACTGGCCCGAAGTGAGGAGCTGTGCGCCTTCCTGGGTTGGCCTCAAGAATGTAACAAATGTTAATGATGCGAAAGGAGCCAGGCAAATGATGCGTGAGACACTTTGCATGACCTTCATCATCTTTCCGGCAATCGCCTAGTGACTCCATCCCCACAGCCCATCCGCGCTTCCAAATCGCTCAAGCTCTCGCTGATCCTGCCTTTTGTTGCACTGATTGCGCTGCTGACATCGGCCCTGGGCATGCTCTGGTACTGGACGGGCAGCAACACGGTGTCCGCCTTGTCCGAACAGGTGATGGAAGAGAAAGCCGAGCGTATCGCGCTGATCGTGGATCGTCACCTGCACCCGTCCAGCGCCGTGCTGGAGGCTGCGTTTCCCAGCGGCCAGCCCGTAGCTGCCGACATCCGCGAACATATTCCCGACCTGATCTCCCGGCTGTGGGTGGCGACCTCGCTGCATACCCGGCCCAATGACTATGTTTACTACGCCAATATCGCGGGCCAGGGCATTGCTCTCAAGCGAGTGGCTCCAGAACTGGGCCAGTTGCGCCTCAAGATTCAGCCCGGCGAGCACCGCAGCTACTTCAAGGTCGCCGGCATGCATGCCGAGCCGATCTACGAATCCACCGAAACCAATCTGTTCGAGCCGCGCCAGCGCCCCTGGTTCAAGCTTGCCGCGGAGTCGACCGATGTGATCTGGACTCCTGCCTATATCGACTTCAGCGCCAAGGACCTGGTGCTCACTCGCGCACGCCGCATTCTCTCCAGCAAGGGCAGCCTAGAGGGTGTGATTGCCACTGATATTTCGCTGCGCGCGCTCAACGAATTCGTCAACCAGCTGCATCTAAGCGAACATGGCCGCGCCTTCATCATCGAGGCCGACGGCTCCCTGATCGCAGCCACCGGCATGCCCAACATCCACCGGCGCGAAGACGGCAAGCTGGAGCGCATGAGCGCCGCCAACAGCCAGGACCCGCTGATTCAGGCGGTGTACGACAAAATCCAGGGCGCCTTCCAGTCCTCGCTGTCCAGCGACGGCCCCGGCACGGCCCTGCTCGAAGATGACAGGCACAACCATATTCGCATTGCCTACCGGCGCCTGAGCAATGGAGCCGGTCAGGACTGGATGGCCGTGGTGGCCGTGCCGCACAAGGACATGCTGGCCGGCGTCTACCGCCATATGGCCCTGGTGGGCAGCCTGGGCCTGCTGGCCCTGGTCGTGGCCGTCGTCATCGGCACCCGCATCTTCGGCGCAGTGGCCAACGATATGCGCTCGCTGACCCGCGCCGTGCGCCGCGTGGGCCTGGGCGAAATCGACACGCCGATCGAAGTGCAGCGCCGCGATGAAATTGGCGAGCTGGCCCACAATTTCCACCGCATGCGCCACAGCCTGTTTACCGATCCACTGACCGGAGCCAGCAACCGCAGCGCACTGCAGCATATTCTGACCACACTCACCCGCCCCCTGCCCGGCCAGAACATGGCCGCCCCGTTTGCCCTGCTGTTTGTGGACCTGGATCGCTTCAAGCCGCTCAATGACCGCTGGGGCCATGACAACGGCGATCTGGCACTGGCCGAGATCAGCCTGCGCCTGCGCAATCTGCTGCGCCCGGATGACGTCGTGGCGCGTCTGGGCGGTGACGAGTTCATCCTCATCCTGCGCGGCGTCAGCGACGAGGAGCAGGTTCAGGCCGTGCGCCTGAAGATAGAGCATGCGCTGCAGCAGCCGCTGGGCACGCTGCAAGGCATTCCCGAGGGCGAAGCCGTGACTGTGGGCGCATCCGTGGGGCAGGCCCTGTATCCCAGGGATGCCCAGGACGCGCAAAGTCTGCTCAAGGTGGCCGACCAGGACATGTACCGCAACAAAAGGCCTGCGGTGAGTTGAGCGCAGCCTCGGCTATCGCTTCCAATTTTGAAGCTGCTTACGCTTTATATTCATAGAATTACTATTATTTTTACATTGAAAACAATATTTGAACTACGTAATTAGCTATAAAAAACAAAGCAACTACCGTTCCCGAACGAACTCGGTGGGCGCCGCCGCAAAACCCGCGCCCGCACCCTGGCGCCAAGCCCTTCTAGAATGACAGGTTCTCTGTGAAAGCTGTTTCCTCATGACCGCACGCAAACTATTCGTCACCACCGCCCTGCCGTACGCCAACGGCAACTTCCACATCGGCCACATCATGGAATACATCCAGGCCGACACCTGGGTGCGTGCGCAGCGAATGCAGGGCAATGCGGTCAACTTCGTGGGTGCCGACGACGCCCACGGCGCGCCCATCATGATTGCCGCCGAAAAGGCCGGCAAGACGCCCCAGCAGTTCGTGGCCGACATCGCCGCCGGCCGCAAGCAGTATCTCGACGGCTTCCATATCGCCTTCGACAACTGGAGCAACACCGACAGCGCCGAAAACCACGAGCTGTCCAAGCAGATCTATCTGGACCTGAAGAAGGCCGGCTTCATCGAAACCCGCACCATCGAGCAGTTCTTCGATCCCGAGAAGAACATGTTCCTGCCCGACCGCTTCATCAAGGGCGAATGCCCGCGCTGCCACGCCAAGGACCAGTACGGCGACAACTGCGAAGTCTGCAGCTCGGTTTACGCGCCCACCGACCTCATCAACCCGTTCTCGGCCCTGTCGGGTGCCACGCCGGTGATGAAGTCGTCCGAACATTTCTTCTTCAAGCTCTCCGATCCGCGCGCCGTAGAGTTCCTGACCGAGTGGACGCAGAACGGCAAGCATGTGCAGCCCGAAGTGGCGGCCAAGATCAAGGAATGGTTCGGCGTGCGCACCAACCCCGACGGCTCGACCAGCGAAGGCCTGGACGACTGGGACATCAGCCGCGACGCGCCTTACTTCGGCATCGAGATCCCCGACGCGCCGGGCAAGTACTTCTATGTCTGGCTCGATGCGCCCGTGGGCTATCTGGCATCGCTCAAGGAACTGCTCAACCGACGCGGCGAAGACTACGACGCCTATATGGCCGACCCCGACCTGGAGCAGTACCACTTCATCGGCAAGGACATCATCACCTTCCACACGCTGTTCTGGCCTGCGATGCTCAAGTTCAGCGGCCGCAAGACTCCGACCAGGATCTGCGTGCACGGCTTCATGACCGTGAACAACGGCGAGAAGATGAGCAAGAGCCGCGGCACCGGCCTCGACCCGCTCAAGTACCTGTCGCTCAAGATGAACCCCGAGTGGCTGCGCTACTACCTGGGCGCCAAGCTCAACGGCAAGAACGAAGACATCGACTTCAATCCCGAAGACTTCATGCTGCGCGTCAACTCCGACCTGATCGGCAAGTACGTCAACATCGCTTCGCGCGCCGCAGGCTTCATCAGCAAGCGCTTTGACGGCAGGCTGGGTCAGGTAAGCGAAGACGGCCAGGCCCTGCTGGCCGCTCTGCGCGAGCAGCAAACCGCCATCGTCGCCGCCTACGAAGCCCGCGACAGCGCCCGTGCCGCGCGCGAGATCATGCTGCTGTGCGACAAGGTCAACAGCTATGTGGACGCCAACAAGCCCTGGGAACTGGCCAAGAAGGAAGGCATGGATGCCCGCCTGCACGATGTGTGCACGACCTGCATCGAAGCCTTCCGCATCCTGACCATCTACCTGAGTCCCATCCTGCCCGGCGTGGCCGCCGAAGTGGCCCGATTCCTCATCGTGCCGCCCGAGAGCTTTGCCGACGTGGTCAAGCCTCTGGGCGCAGGCCACCAGATCGGCATCTACCAGCATCTGATGCAGCGCGTCGATCCCAAGCAGCTCGAAGCCCTGTTCGAAGCGCCCGCCGGCCAGGCCGCCCCCGCCGCCGAACCCGCCAAGGCCGAGAAGAAGGCGGCCAAGAAGGCCGAGCCCGTGATCGACCCCAATGCCCCCGGCGGCGAGCCGCTGGCCGAGACCATCAGCATCGACGACTTTGCCAAGGTCGATCTGCGCATCGCCAGGATTCTGGAATGCAAGACGGTCGAAGGCTCGACCAAGCTGCTGCAGCTGACGCTGGACGTGGGCGAGAAGGACGAAAACGGCCAGCCCAGGACCCGCAACGTGTTCAGCGGCATCAGCAGCATGTACCAGCCTGAGCAGCTGCAGGGCAAGCTGACGGTGATGGTGGCCAATCTGGCTCCGCGCAAGATGAAGTTCGGACTGTCCGAAGGCATGGTGCTGGCCGCCAGCCATGCCGACGAGAAGGCCCACCCCGGCATCTATGTGCTGGAACCCTTCCCCGGCGCCCAGCCCGGCATGCGGATTCATTGATCTCATGATCCCCCCTGAGTCGCCTTCGGCGCCTTCCCCCCGAGGGGACGATACCTTCGCCGCGAGGCGGCAGGGCCGCCTTAGGCGCTTGCCCGGTGTCTCCTCCCGGGGGCGTGCCTCATCAGGCTCCTGCGGCTTCTGGCTGGCTGGAGCTTTTTTATGCCTGGCGCTTTCGGGCTGCACCGTGATCGCCGTCACCGGCACTGCCATCAGCGTGACAGCCGGGGCCGTGGGCCTGGCCGCCGATGCCGCCATCGGCACAGCCAAGATCGTGGGCAAGGGGGTTGGCAAGGCCGCCGATGCCTTGATGGATGAGGATCAGCCCGATGCCAGCGGCGTGAATATTCGCTACCGCGATCCGTCGGCAAGCGCTCCCGCAGCGGCAGAAATGCCGGCAGCGACCGCCAACACCATACCTGCCGCGCCCTCTGACGGACTGCCGCCGCAAAACTGACGAATCACCCGTATCCGTTCACAGGAAACCGCATCGCGCTACACATCAGATAGCGCAATGCGGTTTTTTCATGCCCTGGCGCGCACCCACAAGCACAAGCGCAGCGCATAACTAAATAACCAATAACTTCCTGTTACACCACCGGGATATTGAGCTTGTCAGAGCCGGTCCGCTTCCTAGAATCCGACTCCATCAGCTCTGCCTGCTCCGCCCCTGCCCAGAAGAATGCTCGACATTCGCCACACATAACAAAGGCCGCGCACATTCAGGCATCGAGGTCATAAATCCCCCACGCGGCCTTGCGTGGGGACAACGGGAGGCCCCATGCGATCGAAACCCTTGCTCACTTCAGCGCGCTCTGCGCTATGGCTGGCTCTTGCCCTGGCAGCGCCGCTGCCCAGCCTGGCCAGCTCTGCTGCCACCTCCTTGCGTGTGCAGGATGTGGCCGTGCTGGCTGCCAGCTGCGCCAACTGCCACGGCCCGGACGGCCGCTCCACGGGCGTCATTCCCCAGCTGCGCGGCCTGCCCGAGGCCCATCTGCTGCAGCGCCTGCAGGCCTTCAAGGCCGGCACCGCCAAGGACGCCACCGTCATGACCCGTCTGGCCAAGGGCTACGACGATGAGCAACTCAAAGCGCTGGCCCAGTGGTTCAGCAAGAAGGGCCAGTAATGCAGATCAATCGTCGTCAAATTCTCGGCGGTGCCGCCGCCGGCGCAGCCAGTTTCGCCGTGCCCGCCATCGTCCAGGCCAAGGCAGCTTCGGCCCACGTGGTCGTGATCGGAGGCGGCTTTGGCGGAGCCACGGCCGCGCGCTATCTGCGCCAGTTCGCACCGCATATCCAGGTCACACTGGTGGAGCCGGCCGAGCGCTTCTATACCTGCCCCTTCTCCAATCTGTACCTGGCCGGCCTGCGCAGCTGGGACAGCATAGGCCACGGCTACGGCGGTCTGCGCAAGGCCGGCGTGAACGTGGTCCATGCACGTGCCGACCAGGTCCTGACCGACTCCAGGCGCGTGCTGCTGTCCAACGGTCAGGCGCTGAGCTATGACAAGCTGGTGCTCTCGCCCGGCATCGACATGCGCTGGAATGCACTGGAAGGCTATGACGAGGCGGCCGCCCAGCTTGCTCCCCATGCCTGGAAGGCCGGAGCGCAGACCCAGTTGCTCAAGAAGCAGCTCGAAGCCATGCCCGACGGCGGCAAGTTCGTGATGGTCATCCCTGCCAACCCTTTCCGCTGCCCGCCCGGTCCCTACGAGCGCGCGGCCATGGTGGCGCACTACCTCAAGAAGCACAAACCCCGGTCCAAGATTTTGCTGCTGGACGACAAGGATGCCTTCTCCAAGCAAGGTCTGTTCATTCAGGGCTGGAAAGCGCTTTATGGCGACATGATCGAATGGGTCAAGCAGGCCGATGACGGCAAGGTCACACGCGTGGATGCCAAGAACCTGGAAGTGGAAACCGCGTTCGGCACCAGGCACAAGGCCGATGTGCTCAACGTCATCCCGCCCCAGAAGGCCGGCTTTATTGCCGACCGTGCCGGCGTGACCAATGCCAGCGGCTGGGTGCCCGTCAAGCCCGAGTCCTTTGAGTCCACTCAGGTCCAGCATGTCTATGTGCTGGGCGACGCCACGATTGCCGCGCCCATGCCCAAGTCCGGCTTTGCCGCCAATACGCAAGGCAAGGTGGCCGCTGCCGCGATTGCCGCCGAACTGAGCGGCCAGCCCCTGCCTGCGGCGGCCTTTGCCAATACCTGCTACAGCCTGATCGGCACCGACTACGGCATCTCCGTGGCCGGCGTCTACCGCACGGCGGCGGGCAAGCTGATCGAGGTGCCAGACTCCGGCGGCGTGAGCCCCTTGAACGGCGATGCCGCCTTCCGCAAGGCCGAGGCCGACTACGGCGCAGCCTGGTACAAAGCGATCAGCGCGGATATCTGGGGTGGTTGAATAGAGGCATCCGCGCCTTCCCCCTTCTCTCGCGACGCTTCGCTTGCGGGAAGGGGGACGCTGGCTTTGCTGCGGGGCGGCCCTTGCTCGCCAGCCCGAGCGAAAGTTCACGCTTCATGCGCTGGATGCGAATCTCTGCCACCCGCCCTCCTCTGCTTTATTGAACGACTGATATGTTGTTGTGGTCTGTTTTTTTGCTGGGCATGGCCTTCGGCGTCGCCGCGCGTCTGGGACGTTTCTGTCTGCTGCGCGGCCTGCGCCAGCAAATGGGGCGAGATACCGAAGTCGCTGCGGGCCAGGCACCTGCATTGCAGGCCTTTGCGCTGGCTCTGGCAGTGGCCTTGCTGGCCTCGCAGGGGCTGCAGGCTCTGGGAATGCTCGATCTGAGCCAGGCCGCCATTGCGCGGCCCAGCTTTTCCATGGCTGGCGTGCTGATTGGTGGTTTGCTGTTTGGCATCGGCATGGTGCTGGCACGCGCCTGCGGAGCACGCTCTCTGGTGCTGCTGGCGGGAGGCAATCTGCGCTCTCTGGTCACCCTGGTGTTTCTGGCGCTGGGCGCGCAACTGGCCATGACCGGTGTGCTGACGCCTCTGCGCCTGTGGCTGCAGGACATCACCCCCCTCACTCTAGCTCACGCCACCTTGCCCGCCTATCTGTCTTCCTTGAATACATGGCTGCTGACGCTTGCGCTGGCCTTGCTGCTGCTGGCCTACGCCCTGCTGCGTCCCGGCCTGCGCCAGAGCCGGCTGCAGTGGGGCAGCGCGTTGCTCATCGGCCTGCTGGTAGCTGCCGGCTGGTGGATCACCGCGCATATCGGGGTCGATGAATTCGAGTCGGCCCGCCTCACCTCGCTGAGCTTCATCGGCCCGATTGCCGAGGCCCTGCTCTACCTGCAGCTGTCCGTGGGCCGCGAGCCCGGCATAGGCCTGGCACTGACGGCGGGCGTGCTCGCCGGCGCCTTTCTCGCAGCCCTTGGCAGCCGCACGGCGCGCTGGGAAGGCTTTGACTCCACCAGCCGCCTGGCTGCCAGCGCCGGTGGCGGCCTGCTGATGGGCATTGGCGGCGTGCTGGCCGCAGGCTGCTCCATCGGCCAGGGGCTAAGCGGGCTGTCCACGCTGTCGCTGGCCAGCTTTGCGGCCGTTGCCGGCATCCTGCTCGGAGCGCTTCTCAGCCTGCGCCTGCTGCGCCAGCAATAGCGCTGGCTTCGCTTGGGTATTCGCCGACGCCGGATCAGGGCCTGCTCCTAGAATCTGCAGCCACCAGCTCTGCTTGTGCCGCGTGTCGGCTGAGAGGCAATCCCATCGCGCTGCGCCCAAGCTTGCTTCCCTCCCCCGAATCCGAGGCCTTGATCAGGCCTTCATTCCCATTACAGGAGCAATGCTCATGCAACGTCGCCATTTCCTCTGGACTCCGCCCGCACTCGCCCTGGGCGCCGCTGCCGGCCCGGCAATGGCTGCACCCGCCATCATCAGCAGCCAGTCGCCCATCCTGCCGCGCAAGGGCAAGGGACCGCGCATCGTGATCTGCGGCGGCGGCTGGGGCGGCCTCACGGCGGCACGCTATCTGCGCGAGCTGATTCCCGCTTCCGACGTCGTGCTGCTGGAGCGCAATCCGACCTTCTGGTCAGGCCCCATGAGCAACAAATGGCTGGTGGACATAGTTGGCACGGACTTCGTGAACCGCGACATGCTGCACCCGGCCAACAAATACGGCTACACGCTGCTGCAGACCGAAGTCACGGGTTTCGAGCGCGACAAAAAGCTGGTGCGCACGGCCCATGGCCTGATCGAGTACGACTTCCTGATTCTCTCGGGCGGCATTCGCAACGATTACGAGGCCTGGTTTGGCAACGACCAGCACGCCATCGAGTACACGCGCACCCACTTTCCCAACGCCTACATCCCCAATCAGGAAATGCTCTCGCTCAAGAGCAAGGTCAAGAACTTCAAGGGAGGCACGCTGGTGATGACGCTGCCGCCTCCACCGCATCGCTGCCCGCCCTCGCCCTATGAGCGCGCCTGCCTGATCGCCTGGCATATCAAGAAGAACAAGATTCCCGGCAAGATCCTGATCCTCGACCCCAAGCCCAAGATCGCCCCCATCGGCGTGGGCTACAAGCAGGCTTTCGAGGAGCTGTACGTAGACATCATCACCCATGTGCCCAATGCCGGCGTCAAGGAAGTGGACCCCTTCAACAAGCAGATCAAGACCGCTGCAGGCGACTTCAAGTTTGACGATGCCATCCTCATGCCGCCCCACCAGGCCGCAGACATGGTCTGGAAGGCAGACCTCATCGGCAAGGATGCGGCCACCGGCAAGCCCACGGGCTGGGCCGATATGCACAACCGCCTGTTCCACGCCAAGAGCGACGACCGCGTGTATTTTGTCGGCGATCTGATGGGCGCGATCTCGCCCCAGTTCGGCCACTACCCCAAGAGCGGCCATGTGGCCAACTACATCGGCAAGATCGTCGCCCGGAACATTGCCGAGCGCGTGGCCGGCAAGGAGGTCGTGGCCCGGCTGCCCGACAACCTCTGCTACATGATGGTCAACGGCGACCCTCAGGAAGAAATTTCGGTGAAGTTCGAATACGAGGTGGACGCCAGCGGCCAGGTCAACCAGACCCAGATCGACATGGACGTGCGCACCTCCGATCTCGTCAAGGAAGACTTTGCCTGGATCAACGGCAAGTTCGGTGATTTCTTGGGCACTTAAATCTCCCCCTGAGCGGCTTTGCCGCTTCCCCCTCTCTCTTCGGGAGGGGGACGACGCCCTCTGCTAGGCGCCCCCGCCGCGAGGCGGCTCTTGCTTGGCGTCTCTCGCTTGGAGCCGGTGCGAGTTTTGAAGTTCTGTTGATTGGATTGAAGAAAAGCAATGTTCAAGAACACCACCCGTAGAAGCATGGTGCTGAGCGCGGCGGCAGCCGGGGCCAGTCTGGCTCTGCCCGCCCCTGCTCTCGCCCAGGCCAAGGCTCCGTTGGTCGGACCGCTGGCCCCCAACCCGGCCGAGTTCAGAAAAGCCATGGAGCAGTTCACGAGCGGCAAGCCTGGCCTGGCCGAAGGCCTGCAGCTCGATGTGCCCGTGCTGGCCGACAACCCCAGCGCCGTGCCCGTCAAGGTCAAAGTGACGCTGCCCATCACCGAGCAGGACTGGTGCGAGGAGATCATCGTGCTGGCCGAGCTCAACCCCTCGCCGCTGACCTGCCGCATGCAGTTCACTGCAGCAGCCGGAACGGCCGAGGCGGCGGTGCGCATACGCCTGTCCCAGTCGCAGACCGTGCATGCCCTGGCACGCATGAAAAGCGGCAAGATCCTGGTCGCCAAACAGGCAACGACCGTGGCCGCCAGCGGCTGCGGCATGTGAATCTGGAAACACCCCCTGAGTCGCTGCGCGCCTTCCCCCTCTGTTGTGCCACGCTTTGCGTGGCCGAGGGGGACACCGCCCGCGCGGCAGGGCGGCCTTTGCGCGGCGGTTGCTGGCCCAGGCCCGCTTCTGGTATGGAGCGTAGTTGCATCCACATTCACGATAGATGCCTGAACTGAAAGGAATTTTGATGAATAAACCACCCCGCGTATGGGTCAGCAATGCCACCCCCAAGAAAGGCGAAGTGCTGCGCGTGCGCGCGCAGATGGAACATGTGATGGAAAGCGGTCTGCGCACCGACCCGGCCACGGGCAAGGTGCGCCCGCGCAATATCGTCAGCCGCTTTGAAGCCAAGCTGGGCAATACCTTGCTGTTTGCCTGGGAGCCAGGTATTTCGATTGCCCAGAACCCTTATATCGAGTTCACCTTTGTGGCGCGCGAAAGCGGCGAGCTGAATATGCAGTGGAAGGACGAGCAAGGCCAGACACTGAGCGCCCAGAAGACAATCAGCGTCACCTGATCGCGAGAGCCATGAGAAATGGCTCCCCACGCTTGCCCACTAGGTGTGGCTGGGCCCTCGGAGAGGGCCTAGGCGGCCCCGGCGTTTTATCTTGGGGTGGCCCGGCGATGAAAAAGCCCCGCCCGGTTTGCACCGGAGCGGGGCTTTTTCATGAATGACAGACCTCAGTTGCCCTGATAGCGGCCGGGGCGATGACTGATCCACAGAAACATGCTCATGATCACCGCCGCAAGCACCGAATACGCCACACGCTCCAGCGGCACGACGACCAGCGCCAGCAGCACAACAGTGCAGTCGATCATCATCTGCACCTTGCCGGCGCGAATGCCGTAGCGGTCCTGCAGATAGAGCGAGACGATGGTGGCCCCGCCCAGGCTGGAATGATGGCGTGCCAGGAACAGGCAACCCGATCCCATGAGCAAGCCTCCAGCCACGGCCGCATAAAGCGGATTCAGGTAGTCGATATGAATGAAGCGCGGGCCCACATCGGCCATCAGCGCCAGCATGGCAACCGAGACAAAGGTCTTGATCGTGAATTCCGCGCCCATGCGCTTCCAGGCAAACCAGTAGAACGGCAGATTGATGACGAAGAAAATGGCACCGAAAGGCAGTCCCGTCACATAGTGGAGCAAAAAGGCCACGCCCGCCGTGCTGCCCGTGAGCAGTCCCGCCTGCGCAAACAGCATCATGGTGATGGAGACAAACAGCGAGCCCGTGAACAGGGCCTGCGCGTCCTCGAAGCGGCCATGGCGCAGGCCCGAAGTGGCCGGTGCAGCAGCAGCGGGGGCATCCATGCGGCCGGCCAGTGCAGAGCTGGCCGAAGAAGATAGCGGTGTGGACATGTCGGGTAAGACAGCAAGATTGATGCCCATGATCTCGATAAAGACCGGGGCGAGCCGGTGCGGATAACACCGGGAAACCCCTTAATTTTACGGATGGACTCATGCTGTATGCACATGATTTGCTGCAACGCAACAAATCTCGAAGGGGAATTTCAGGCGCAACTCCGCCGTATATTTCACTCTTTTCGGCTTCCGTCGCTTACAGTTAAAGCGCCAATAGCTATCAATTCAGAAGCATCTCGACTCCCCCGCCACCACAGCATTCAGCCCCTCTTCAGACCAGAGGCAAAAAAGCCCTGTCTGCGCCATCGCAAACAGGGCTTTGAACAGATCCGGTGGCTTTGCAGGCGATCAGCCGCGCGACTCGTCGGGCAGGCGCTCGCGGTTGAGCGTGCGCAGCACCCGGCCATCGGAGCCAAAGGTGACCGTGAACTGCATCTCGCGAGTGGGTGGATCGATGTAGTTCCAGTCCCAGTCGGTTTCCTGCTTGAGCTTGTAAGTCATCATCTTGGCGGGCTTGCCCAGCATGCGGCGCACCTCGTTTCCCTCCATGCCGGGCACGACCTTGGCAAACACATGCGGAGCCAGCACCTGGCGCAGCGCACTCATCTTGCCGTCCGCGCCTATGGTGATCATGTAGTTCCTGGCGCCGGCAGGCTGACGGTTGTACTCGAAGGTTCGCGAGCCATCTTCCTCGTTCCAGATGCGCTCGGGCTCGCCAAACTTCGCACGCACATCGGCCTCGGTGGACAGGCCTTCCTCCAGCTCCTTGATCTTCTGCTCGTCACAGCCCAGCAGCGCCAGGGTGCTGATTGCAGCCGCCGCCAGGGCCGCCGTCAAACGGGAAAAAATATTCATGGGCTTGAATCACAATGCTTGCCAGACAGAATGCGAATTCTGACATCAAGCCACCCGCGCACACGCGCCACTTTTGCAAACGCTTGTCAAAACGGAGTCATCCCCAGTGAGCACAACCCTAGAACAACTGTTTTCCCAATTCAGCAGCGCAGCACAGGCGGCCCGGGATCAGCAGGACAAATGGCTGATCATTGATCCCGTCTACGAACACCTGGAGACACTGCAGGACGCCGCACTGGAGCAGGTCCTGCCCCATATCCTGGCGCTGATCGAAACCTATCCCGAACTGGACTACGGCGGCCCCGGTCCGTTCGGCAGCCTGATCGAGGAGCACCCCATGGCCTCCTACACCCCAGCCTTGCTGGCGTCGCTGGAGCGCCAACCCAGCGTGCAGGTGATAGGCTGGCTGGACCGCACCATGCGCGTGGACGAGGACTTCCAGCGCAATGATCCGAACCCGGTCGGATCCGCCGAATTTGCCGCTGTGCTGCGCAAGATCGTCGATTCGCCATTGGCCTCGGACGACTGCAAGGAGTTCGCGCAGATCTGTCTCAAGGATCTATAAGAACGAGCTTGCGATCTCTACGCAGCCGCGTTGGAGCGCAATCGGGATGAGTTCGAAGCGGTGGCTCGCCGCTTGCACCGGGGTGCAAGCAAGGGCCAGCGCGCAGAAATCGCCCGATTTCGCTCCAACCCTTCGGGACAGTGTCTTTGCGGACGTCCGGTCAGGGGCGGTCTGCGGCGTTGCCTCGCCGTCCGCGCAAATCCTCGCAACAGCAGAGCTATTGCTGCGGTATCGCGCGCAGGGTGCCGCCCCCTGGCATCCCATCCCGCAAAGCCTCTGTCGCGGCGCGAGGAGATCGCAAGCACGTTCTAAAGGCCCGGTGCGGGCCTGGCGCCCGCGTCGGGCTAAAATCCGCTGTTCTGAGAGGTTTTACACATATGTCTTTCTTCCGCCGCCCCGACTACCGTTCCGACACCACCAACTTCATCAACGACCTGAAGCAGCAAAAGCCCGAGCTGGACAAGCAACAGCAAGCCGGTCGCGCCCTGCTGTGGGACAAGGACGTGAACTATGAAGTCTGGGAAGATCTGCGCGCCGGTCGCGTGGAACAACAGCCCTACGTGTACCAGACCAACCACTCCTGATCTTTTCGATGAAATCAGCCTCAAGCGCTTACTCATCAAGCGCGCTCAGCTCTGCAATCCATAGCAGACCATGAGCGAGGCTGAAGAACAGACCCTGTTGCCGGGCCAGAACCCGGACGCTTCTGATCCGTCGCCTTCGGTCGTCGATCAGGTGGCCCTGGCACGCCTGTACGGCGAGCCGCTGTTTGCGCTCCCCCAGGATCTCTATATCCCGCCCGATGCGCTGGAAGTCTTTCTCGAAGCCTTTGAAGGCCCGCTGGACTTGCTGCTCTACCTGATCCGCAAGCAGAACTTCAATATCCTCGACATCCCCATGCTGGACGTGACGCGCCAGTACATGACCTATGTGGACGAGGTGCGCAGCCGCAATCTGGAGCTGGCAGCCGAATATCTGCTGATGGCGGCCATGCTCATCGAGATCAAGTCGCGCATGCTGCTGCCGCCCAAGAAGCAGGAGGACGGCGAAGAAGCCGAGGATCCGCGCGCCGAGCTGGTGCGCCGCCTGCTCGAATACGAGCAGATGAAGCTGGCCGCCCAGCAACTGGGACAGCTGCCCACCTACGGGCGCGACTTTCTCAAGGCCACGGTCTATATCGAGCAAAGCCTGCAACCGCGCTTTCCGGATGTGGAAATCGGCGAGCTGCAAGCCGCCTGGCGCGACATCCTCAAGCGCGCCAAGCTGGTGCAAAGCCACAAGATCACGCGCGAAGAGCTGTCGGTGCGCGAGTACATGAGCCAGATCCTCAAGCAGCTGCAGGGTCAGCGTTTTGTGGAGTTCGAGCGCATCTTCAATCCGGAAAAAGGCTCGACCGTGCTGGTCGTCACCTTTATCGCCATGCTGGAGCTGGCCAAGGAAACGCTGATCGAAATCACCCAGGCCGAAGCCTACGCGCCCATTTATGTGCGCCTGGCCTATACCCCGGTGTGAGGCCGGAGAACAGTTGCAGGGCCTCGGCCTTGTAACCCTATGGCCCACCAGAAGTTCAGCAAGGGCTTACATTCGCATCCTGGGCTGCAGCACGCCAGCCTCCTGTTCCACCGCGCCTTGACGCGACACACACGACATGACATACAGCGTCAAAGAAATTTTCTACACCTTGCAAGGCGAAGGCGGCCAGGCCGGCATGCCAGCCGTGTTCTGCCGCTTTGCGGGCTGCAATCTGTGGACCGGCCGTGAGCAGGACAGGCCCAAGGCCATCTGCCAGTTCTGCGACACCGATTTTGTCGGAACCGACGGCACGCTGGGCGGCAAGTTCGCCACGGCCGATGAACTGGCCGAGCGCATTCTGGGCCAGTGGCCCGCCGACGACAGCCGGCACCGCATGGTGGTGTTGACGGGCGGCGAGCCTTTGCTGCAGGTCGACCAGGCCCTGATCTCAGCCCTGCATATGCGCGGTTTTCGTATCTCGGTGGAAAGCAATGGCACGGTGGCCGCACCCGAAGGCATAGACTGGCTGTGCATCAGCCCCAAGGCCGGTGCGGACTGGATTCAGCGCAGCGGGCAGGAGCTCAAGCTGGTCTGGCCTCAGCCCACGTTCGATCTGGCGGCCATTGAAGCCAGCACCGAGTTCCAGCACTATTTTCTGCAGCCCATGGACAACGCCCAGCAGGGCAGCAATATTGCCGCCTGTATCGCGCAATGCATGCAGCGCCCCGGCTGGCGCCTGAGCCTGCAAACCCACAAGCTCACGGGAATTAGATGACCCCCCTGAGTCGCTTCGCGCCTTCCCCCCGGGGGGACGACGGCCTTTGCTGCGGGGCGGCCCTTGCTGGCCGTGCGCCATGGGGTTCGTTCCCAGCTCAAAGGCCGAAGGCAATGCTCAGCGCCACCGATCACTGATATGCAGTTCACCGTTCACCAGCGTTTTTTCTTCGATGCCGCCCACACGCTGGAGCGCGCTATCGAGACCGAGGGCAGCCGCCGTATTCACGGCCACACTTATTGGGCGGAAGTCAGCGTGAGAGGCCCGCGCAATCCGGACAACGGCATGGTCATCGACCTCGGCCACCTGCGCGCGCGCCTGGAGTTGCTGCGCGATCAACTAGACCATCACTTTCTCGATGAAGTGCCGGGCCTGGGCAAGCCCACGCTGGAAAACCTCTGTCTCTTCATCGCCAATGCCCTGGCCGATCTTGAGCCCGCGCCCAGCCGCATCCGCGTCTGGCGCGACAGCATCGGCGACGGTTGCGTGCTCGATCTGTCCTGAAGACAGCCGCCGCATAAGCCCCGAAACACCCCCCAAAAAAAAGCCCCGCTATTGCGGGGCCAGCTTGCTGAGAGTCAGACGGCTTCCCCACCAGGAGGCCTAACTCGGCAAGATCATCAGGCAGCAGAGTGCGGCAGCCGCCACAGCTCTTTGCTGCCCATGCTCTTAGAAATTGTGGCGCAGGCCGATTTCGTAGCCCGTCAGGCTCTTGCCCACAGCGGGTGTAGGGCTCAGCGACGAACCCAGCTTGCGGGAAGCCTTGTCGTCGTTGCTCATGCGTGCCACGGCCGCATAGATTTCGGTGCGCTTGGACAGCTTGTAGCCATAGCCCAGGGCAAGACGCTGGGAGTCCGCATCGCTTTGCTTCTTGTCCTTGTACCAGGTATAGGCTGCGCGCAGTTCGCCGGCGCCCAGAGGCATCTTCACGCCCAGGCTGTACAGATCGACACGCTTGCCGTTGCCGCGGTCGGACGCGATCAGCAGCATGGGAGTGACAACGCCGAAGTTGTAGGAAGCGCCCAGATTCATGGTCTTGTAGTCCACGCCAGCGGCAGCCGTGCCGCCGCGGGCGATGCCGTAGGCTGCGGCAACGTTCAGGGGACCGTTGGCATAGCCCAGACGCAAGCCGGTGGAGCTGGCCAGGCTGTGGTCGTCGGCCTGCTCGCCGAAGCTGTGGGTCAGCTGACCGTAGACGCCACCCAGCTTGGGCAGCAGATAGCTGATGGCATTGGAGTTGCGCTTGGGGTTGGAGCCTTCGGAGGTGCCTGCAGCCGAGCCGCTGATCAGGTTATGGCCGTTGATGGCGCCCATGCCGGTGTCGCCAAAGGCATGGAAGGTTTCCAGGTTCTGGTAGGCGGGGGTCTTGTCGCGACCCAGGCGGACTTCACCGAAGTTGCCCAGCAGGCTAACGGTGGAGCGGCGATCGAACTTGAAACCGGAAGCCGTGCCGTCGTCCACGCTCAGGCTGCCCTCCAGCCAGAAATCGGCCTTCATGCCGCCGCCCAGATCTTCCACGCCGCGAAAGCCCAGACGGCTGCTGGAGTTGCCGCCGTTGGCCAGGCCGGAAACGCTTTTGCCGGTCGTGGAGATATGGGCCACCGACACGTCGGCCACGCCAAAGACGGTCACGCTGGATTGAGCCAGGGCACCGGCGGAAACGGTCAGGGCGGCAAGGGCGAGAAGAGTTCGTTTCATGCTGTTCACTTGTTTGTAGAAATGAGAAAGCCCATGCAGTACGGAAATGGCCTGCCTTGGACGGGCCCCGTCTGGGACTGAAGTCATTAAACAAAGTGAAAATGAAACATTAGTTACAACCCTTAAATTCTCAACAAAACAACAATCTCAACCACAATCGTCACATCGTCCTACATCAGCGGTTGGCAGAACTATCGACATCGAGAATGCGCAGGCGCCGCATTTCCCTGTCAATGCCCTCAATGAACTACATGGGTTTTACCGATCGCATTTAGACTTGCGTGATTTTTCGCAAGCACAGGCCTGCCCCATTTCAGCAACGCGCAAAGCGCCCCAGAGAGACAACCATGTTCCGCACCCTGCTCAAATCCAAGATCCACCGCGTCAAGACCACGCAATGCGAGCTGCACTACGAAGGCTCCTGCGCCATCGACGAGGATCTGCTGGATGCCGCCAACATTGCTGAAAACGAACAGGTCCATATCTGGAATATCGACAACGGAGAGCGCTTCGTGACCTACGCCATCAAGGGCGAGCGCGGCTCGGGCATGATTTCCGTCAACGGTTCGGCCGCTCGCCGCGCCAGCGTGGGCGATCTGCTCATCATTGCCGCCTTTGCCCAGGTTCATGAAAGCGATGTGGCCGAGCACCAGCCCCAGCTGGTCTTTGTGGACGACAGCAACAAACAGGTCGAGCTGCGCCACAAAGTGCCCACCCAGATGCTGTAAAAACGGCTTTTGCCTCCAACACCGAGCGAGAGAACTCCATGCCTCATCTGCATATTGAATACACCGACAACCTGACCGGCCTGAACGAGCGCGAACTGATGCGCGACATCAACGCTGTGGTCTGCTCCCATCCCACCGTTCTCGATGAAGCCGATGTGAAGGCCCGTATTGCCCGCCTGAACATGGACCATGTCTATATCGGCACCCAGCCCGAAAAGCGCGGCTTTGTCCATGTACACCTGCAGCTGATGGCAGGCCGCAGCACCGAAGCCAAGAAGCAGATGTCGGACGGCATCGCCGAAGTCCTGAGCCGCCTCGTGCCCCAGCCTGCCGATGTGATGGTGCAGCTGAGCGTGGACGTATCCGATATGGACAAGGCCACCTACTTCAAGGGTCGCCTGTAAGTCCTTCACGACTCCCGCAACAGCGCCCGCAGCCCATGCTTGCGGGCGTTGCTGTTTCAGGGACATCGGCCTGAATAAAAATCGCCTTGCCTTCTCCAAAGGCACAAACAGCTCTTGAATCATGAGCAGACCTGACTCTCGCCCCCGCTGCCCCCACTGTCACCGAGCACTGCGCACCTGCATCTGCTCGCTGGCCCAGGCGGTCGCGCATCAGGCCGAAGTGCTGATCCTCATGCATCCCATGGAATTGCATGAAGCCAAGGGCACGGGGCATTTGCTGCATCTGTGTCTGCCGCATAGTCGGGTCATGGTGGGCGAGGAATTCGATGCCGCCGAGCTGGAAGCGGCTCTCCATGGAAGCTGGGCCAGCTGGGCCGATACCGATGGTGCGCCACGCCACAGCCTGCTGCTCTACCCCGATACCGCAGAGCAGGATGCCGCCCTGGGGCTGGCTGCGGCCAGCCCCCTGCCTTTGCCCTGGCCGCAGCCGCCAGAGCGCTTTCGGCTGGTGGTCATCGACGGCACCTGGCGCAAAAGCCGCAAGATGCTCTATCTCAATCCTGCACTGCAAGCCCTGCCGCGCCTGCCCCTCCAAAATGTGGAGGACTCCGGCTACGCCATCCGCAAGGCCCATCTGCCAGGGCAGCTCTCCAGCTTCGAGGCAGCGGCCCAGGCCCTGGCACAGCTGCACAACTGGACCGCAGATGGGTCAGCCAATTCAACACTACATGAAGTCTTCAAGCAGTTTGTGGCGCAGCAAATGCAGCTGCGCCAACACAATCAGGCGCCCCAAAGGAGCGCCTGATGTTCAGCCATCAAACGGCTTTTCGACTCAGCGGTTATTGACCACCTGCTCAGGCACATCGGCAGGCTTGGCGGGATCGGTCACCACCAGAGCGGGGCCGCTGCGCTCGCTCTTGCCGCGCTTGCGCTCTGCTGCTCCATCGTCGGCGCTCAGGCTGTCGCGGGTGTTTTTCTGCACGGCAATCGCACCGAACAGGGCCAGCGCAAAAGCCATGGCATAGAAACCTTTTTCGCTGAGCTGCAACGTGGCGTTGAAGAGACCTGTGCCCAGAAGCAGCACCGCGATGATCAGCGCCACCCAGCTGATGCCGTAGTAAATGCCGGTCACGGCAACGCCTTCGAGCTTGTCGCGCACGGTTTTCTGCAGCGAGATGGCCGAGTACATGCCCAGCACCAGCACGGCAAAGTAAAAGCCTTTCTCGTTGAGCTGCATGGCTGCATTCCACAGCCCGGCCATGAAGGCTACGACACCCAGCAGCAAGGCGGCCCAGGATGCGCCGACAAAGGCTGTTGAAGGCTTGTGGCTGGTGACGGCTTGAGAGTTCATGAGCTTGTCTCGAAAGTTGTGGTGAACGGATAGTAGAAAATCCATTCTCTCAAGCCAAGAGTTTCTTCACAAGGTATCGCCAGAAGATACCCAAAGAGCTGTTTTTACTCACCAGGCGCTGGGCTTGGGTTGCAAGCATGCTTACATATGCCCTGAGCTACAACCATTGCCAGGCCATCGCGCGCAGGCTCTGGGCCTCAGTCCTCATCCTCGACTTCGTCCCCATCCATGGCGGCATTGAGCTCCTCCTGGACATGGGGCGGCATGCCGTCTTCCCAGCCATGCTCGTCGACATAGGCATAGATATCGGGTTGCTCGCCGGGCACGGCCTGCAGCATGATGGCCGGAATCTGCCATTTGGCTTCATCGCCCTTGACGGCTTCGCTGGTCCAGTCATAGCCAGGATGCTTTTCATTGCCCGTGGGCGAGGCCAGATCGTTGGCCGGATCCCAGCCAATGGTGGCCGGAGCAAGATTGCCCTGTTCAAAGCGCTGGCTCAGTGCCTGCACACGGGCCCAGCCTGAGCGGTTGATGCTGGGGACCTTGTCCTGCGAAGCATAGTGCTGGAAGTAGCCCGGCTGCTGATACCAGTACAAGGCCTTGGCAACGGCCGGCTCCAGCTTGGGATGCTTGCTGATCCAGTCGGGTAGCGCGCTGCCGTTGTCGTAGTTCATGGTGGTGACCACGGCCAGCCACTGAAGGGGCGTGGCAGTGGCCAGGAATTCCTTCATCAGGTCCAGATACAGGGCATCAAAGTCGTCGTCATCCATGGCTGAGACTCCTCCAGGTTGCTTACGTCAGCACAATAACAAACCAGGCCTAGGCGATCAAACGAGCATCCAGCCAGCCACGCAGGCTATTGATAAAGGCCCAGCCGCTGGCATGACGCGCCTGCTCCAGCGTCACCACCTGCTCCGTCAGCCGGCCTTGGGACAGGGCCAGTGCCCGCCCCACGCCCGGCAGCAGCCCGCATTGCAGCGGCGGGGTGACCCAGCGCCCATCCAGCTGCACGGCAATATTGCCGCGCGTGCCTTCGGTGATCTGACCGTCCTCGTTGAAAAGCACGATATCGAAAATGCCGGCGCTCTGGGGCTTGAAAGCGTCGTAATGCTGACGTACCGAGGTTTTGAAACGCACCACATCACTATGCGCCACCGCGTTTGCAATGGGTTGATGCGCCAGCTGCAGCGCCACCGGCTGGACCGAGGGCGGCAATGGCTCGGCCGTGATCTGCACTTCACCGGTGATCGAAAGCGCCAGCCGCACGCGCCAGTCGCCCATGGAATGCGTCTGACTGGCCATGCGCTCCATATCGGACTCCAGCTGCATCTGCATCAAGGGATAGCGAAAATGCTGTGCAGTAATCTGCAAGCGGGCCCAGTGCAAGGCCCAGTTCTGCCAGCGGCCATCCTTGAGCGCCAGGGTTTCGAGAATTTCAAGATTTGTGTTCATGCTCCAACACCTTGCTCAAGCACCTTTAGAAAAGCCTGCTTGTGCTGCCATTCCATCCATTCATCGGCCGCATTGGCGCTGGCCGTGATGCCGCTGCCTATGCCGCAGCTCAGGCGCCCATTCCTGAGCACCACTGTGCGAATGGGAACATTGAAAGTTGCATGAATACTCCCCGGCTTGGCCCCGGGTCGCACCACGCCCAGCGCACCGCAGTAGACACCACGAGGCTCGGGCTCCAGCTCGCGAATCAGGCGCATGGCCTGGCGCTTGGGCGCCCCGGTGATCGAGCCGCAAGGGAACAGCGCCCCGAATACATCCACCAGCCGCACATCCGGGCGCGTGCGTGCCACCACATCCGAGGTCATCTGCCAGACGGCCGGCAGTGCCTGGACCTGAAACAGCTGCGGCACTTTCACGCTGTACGGCACGGCTATGCGTGACAGATCGTTGCGCAGCAAGTCCACGATCATCACGTTCTCGGCCCGCTCCTTGGCCGACTCGCGCATGGTCTGCGCGGCCTTCGCATCGGCTTCGGGGGTCCTGCCGCGCGCCGCCGTGCCCTTCATGGGGCGGGTCAGAATCCGCTCGCCGTCCCAGTCGAAAAACAACTCCGGGGACAGCGACAGCACCTGCATGTCGCCGCTGTCGACCAGCGCCGCATAGCCTCCGGGCTGGGCCTGCTGCAGCCTTGCAAACAGCTCTTGGGCCAGGGCGGAAGTATCGGACTCTTTCTCCCCCGAAAGCTCTGCAGTCAAGGGGGCCGTGTAATTGATCTGATAGCAGTCGCCCGCCGCGATGGCCGCATGAATGCGCGCCACATGGGCATCGAACTGTTCGCGGCTCAGAGCCGTCTGCCAATGTATTGCCGCAGAAGGCACGGGCGGGTTCTGCCCGCAGGCAGCCAGCGGCCCACGATGCAGGCCGAACCAGACCAGCGGCTGGCCAGTGGAATTCCTATGCACGGCCTCGGCATAGGCGCGATCAAACCCGCTGGCCGCCTCATAGGCCAGCCAGCCCACGCACCACAGGCCTTGCTCGGCAGCCTGCTGCACGGCTTCCAGCACGGCAGGCACGTCCTCGGGCCGATACGCTTGCAAGACCTTCTCGGGCTCGCCAAAGCCATGCTGCAAACGGGCAACCCCCGTCTGCCAGGGAGCGGTGAAATCAAGAACGGTTTTCAAGTCAGATCACCTGCAAGCACACTATCAATATGCGCCGAATGCTATCAAACTTGCTATATCCATCAGCCTGGCATTGCCGGCATAAAAAAACGCGCTGAAGGAATCCCTCAGCGCGCATCCACCAATAGGCCACCTCTGTCGGGTGGCTAAGAGAGAACTCTGTTACTTGCCGCCCAGTTGCGACTGGTACTTGGCCACGGCAGCCGTGTAGGCGGGGCTGGCCAGCAGACGCTGGTATTCGGCATAAGCCTTGCGGTACTCGGTGCTGAACTCTGTTTCGACATAAGCCGCAGGCGTGGGCATATAACCCAGACCTGCACGCTGGTACATCTCAAGGTCGGCCATCACTTCGGCACGACTTTTGCTGGAGGTTACGGAAGTTTGGGGGAGGTCTTGAGCCATGGCAACCGCGGCGCTGGCGGTCAGCACAGCTGTGGTCAACAAACGGGTGAGGGAGCGCATTTTCAATCCTTTCAACGGCGCAGCGGCGGAAAGAAGACCTGCCGCGTGCTGCACGACTGAACTATGCGCCCGGCCCCCGCGAGCCGTCTGTGCGTTTTCTCACGCAAAAACTCATTTCACATTGCGAAAAATCAATGCGCTTCTTCGAGCAACAGCCGCAGGCCATCGACGCGGCAAAGACGCAGATTGCGCCCTTCACGTCTGAGCAGACCCAGGCGCGTGAGCCGCGACATCTCGCGTGCGACCTCTTCGCGGCTGGTGCCCAGCATCAAGGCCAGATCGTTCTGGCGCGGAGCCGGCGACAGCAGGGCCTCGTCGTTCTCGATTCCCGCCATCTCGGCCCGCTCCAGCAACTGGGCATGCAGGCGGCCTCGCACCGTGAGGGTTCCCAGGCTGACCACACGCCGCGCCAGCACCCCGGCCAGCTCGCTGAGCCGCTGGACCACGGCCCGCATGACCAGAACATCGCTCATGATCAATGCTTCGAGCTCGGCACTAGAAAGCGATGCCACCAGGCTTTCATGCGTGGCCTGCACCTGCACGGACACATGCTTGACCAGAGGCTTGGACGCGAAAGCACCAAAAAAGAAACCGGGCTCCAGATAACCCAGAATCATGGCCCGCCCGCTGGTGCTGTAGCTGCCGACACTGAGCTGGCCGTTGATCAGCATGTACATGCGCTCATCGGTATAGGCCCCGTGCAGCACCTGTCCCGACTCCAGCCGGTGCCAAAGGCATTGCCCCGCCAGCACGGACAGCCTCTCGTCGGACAGCGACTCCAGCCAGCTCACGCTGCGCAGCCCCTGCCAGGCCACGGCTGAAACAGGGGAAGAAACCGACGACAGCTGAGGCTCGACCATGGACATGAACAACCTTGTGCAAAAAGAAATGGAAGGCCGCAAAACGCAGGGCCATGCAATGCATGGCCACACAGCATAGTAAGGTGGCCGACAGCAGCCATACCCTTTTTCAACGTGGCGCTGCAGCGCAGCATCGCATAGACTCGCGGGCAAATTTGCCTGCAGGCTTTTCTGCGGGGCCCAGCCATAGACAAGACCAGGAGACATCCCATGACCGCTACCGGCACGCCTTACGGCACCATCCCCCCCTCTTCGCCCCAGCCCCAGCGCCGCCCCGTCAGCCTGCCGCGCCTGGCTCAGATGCGCGCGGCCGGTGAAAAAATCACCATGCTGACGGCCTATGACGCCACGTTTGCCGCAGTGGCCGACGCGGCCGGGGTGGAGTGCATCCTGGTCGGCGACTCGCTGGGCATGGTCTGCCAGGGCCTGCACAGCACCGTGGGCGTGACGCTTCAGGATATGGCCTATCACACGGCCAGCGTCACGCGCGGCCTGCATCGCGCCCAGGCCACAGCCTGGGTGATTGCCGACATGCCCTACGGCAGCTATGCAGAAAGTCCCGAGCAGGCCATGCGCAGCGCCTGCCAGCTGATGCAGGCCGGCGCCCATATGGTCAAGCTCGAAGGCGGTGGCTGGACCGCTCCCACCGTGCGCTTTCTCGTCGATCGCGGCGTGCCCGTCTGCGCCCACCTGGGACTGACACCGCAGACCGTGCATGCACTGGGCGGCTACCGCGTCCAGGGCAAGGACGAGCAGGCAGCGGCCACGCTGCGCCAGCATGCGCTGGAGCTGCAGGACGCCGGGGCCGCCATGCTGGTGCTGGAGATGGTGCCCGCAGCCCTGTCCGCCCAACTGACCGAAGAGCTGCCACTGTGCCACACCATAGGCATTGGCGCGGGCAATGGCACGGCCGGCCAGGTTCTGGTGCTGCACGACATGCTGGGCGTGAACCTGGGCAAGATGGCCAGGTTCGTGCACAACTTCATGGCCGATGCAGGCAGCGTCAAGGGCGCCATGGAGGCCTATGTGCAGGCCGTCAAGAATGGCAGCTTCCCCGACAATGCCCTGCACGCCTGGTAAGTCCGGGCTTTTGTTTTTGTTTTCCCACTGTTTGAGTCATGCAAATCGTTCACACCATCGCCGACCTGCGCGCTGCCCTGGCCGGTCGCGGCCGCCCTGCTTTTGTGCCCACCATGGGTAATCTGCACGAGGGCCATCTCTCCCTGGTGCGCCAGGCCCGCCAGCATGGCGATGTGACCGTGGCCAGCATCTTCGTGAACCGTCTGCAGTTTCTGCCTCACGAAGACTTCGACAGCTACCCGCGCACCTTCGATGCCGACTGCGCCAAGCTGGAAGCCGAGGGCTGCGACATCGTCTTCGCCCCCAGGGAGAAAGACCTCTACCCCGAACCGCAGACCTTCAAGATCCAGCCCGATGCGCAGCTGGCCGACATTCTGGAAGGGCACTTCCGCCCCGGCTTCTTCACCGGCGTCTGCACCGTGGTCATGAAGCTGTTCCAGGCCGTGTTTGCCACCACGGGCGGCGGCACGGCCGTTTTCGGGCAAAAGGACTATCAGCAGCTGATGGTGATCCGCCGCATGGTGCAGCAGTTCGCCCTGCCCATAGAGATCATCGGCTGCGCCACGGCGCGCGCCGACAGCGGCCTGGCACTGAGCTCGCGCAACGGCTACCTCAGCGATGAGCAGCGTGTGCAGGCCATGGCGCTGTCGCAGGCGCTCAAGGCACTGGCCGATGCCGCACGCCAGGGCGGCAATCTGGCCGATCTCGAAACGCAGGCCATGGCCGCGCTGCGTGCCAAGGGCTGGGAACCCGACTATCTGAGCGTGCGCCAGCGCAGCGATCTGCAAGCGCCTGCTGATGCGCGCAGCGGCGATCTGGTGGCCCTGGGCGCTGCACGCCTGGGCAGCACCCGGCTCATAGACAACCTGGAGTTCTAGCCCCTCTTAGGCGCTTTGTGGCGGGGCATGTGGGCAACGGGCGGCACACCCGCTGTGGCGCGGCCAACCCAGGATCAGGCCCTTGCCCCGTGTCTCTGATTCAGGCCGCGCCAGTGTCAGGCATCAAGAACAATGCAGAGGCTAGTAGCGCTCTCAGCACTGGTAGGAGTCCACGGAGCATTGGCTTGCCGGTGCCCTCAACTCCAGGCCCCGGCCCTGCAAGCGGCAGAACAGGCCGCTGCCCATTTCCAGCTCCAGCACAAAATCGGCATCGCTGACAAAAGGCAGGGGCAGGCTGCGCAGACGCTGACCAGCAATATGCAGCTGCGCTTGCCGGACACGGCCCACGGCAGCCAGGATTGGAGTCAAATCAGCCTCTGAAGCTTCTTCAGTAAGCGCAATGTGCTTGCATATCAATAGCAACGGCTGCCACAGGCCCTCGCCAGCGCCTGCTCTGTCGCCGTCATACAGACGGGCGGCGGAAAAGCGGATCTGCAATGCGCCGTCCTGCAGGCTGATTGCGGCGACCTCGGAATCTTCAAACTCGAAATTCATGGGCCCGAGCATAGCGCTCTGGCACCTTGGCAACAGCAGCCAGGGCCGCTGCCGCGCATACTGCCGGCTACTCCACACAAGAAGGAACGAGGAGCCAAATGAGCGAAAAACTGTATCTCGATGATCTGTACGTGGGCCAGAAGTTCGTCAGCGAGGGCTACCCGCTGGATGAAGCGCAAATCATTGCCTATGCCAGGCAGTTCGACCCCCAGGTCTTTCACCTCGACCCCGAAGCCGCCAAGCACACCTTCTTCCAGGGCCTGGCCGCCAGCGGCTGGCATACGGCCTCCATCAGCATGCTGCTGGTGACGCAAAGCATTCCCCTGGCCGACGGCGTGATCGGTGGCGGCATGGAAGAGCTGGCCTGGCCCCAGCCCACACGCCCTGGTGACGTGCTGCAGGTCGAGTCGGAAATCGTGGAGATCATTCCTTCCCAGTCCAAACCCAACCGGGCCCTGGTGCGCGTGCTCTCCCACACCAAAAACCAGCGCGGCGAGGTGTTGCAGCGCTTCAGGCCCAAGATGGTGTGCTTCAAGCGCCCGGCCTGACCCTCGCGCAGCAAAAGTCCTGGGCACTGCTTAATATCGCCCACCGGCGCTGCCTGCTCTGCACAGGCAGCGCATCACTTGCTGCTGCGATATGAATCCCCATTTTTCCATGAGCCGATGGCGCGCCGAATGGGCGCCCAGCGTACCGCGCGAGCTGCTGGCCGGCGCCGTCGCCACGTTTGCGCTGATTCCCGAGGTCATTGCCTTTTCCTTTGTCGCGGGTGTAGACCCGGCCGTGGGGCTGTATGCCTCCTTCATCATCAGCATCGTGATTGCCGTTTTCGGCGCACGTCCGGCCATGGTCTCGGCAGCAGCCGGCTCGGTGGCCCTGGTGGCGGCTCCGCTGGTCGCATCGCATGGTCTGCCATATCTGCTGGCCGCAGGCTTGCTGGCGGGTGCCATGCAGATCGCCTTCGGCCTGTGCAAGATGGGCAGCCTGGTGCGCTTTGTCTCCAGCTCGGTGCGCACGGGTTTTGTCAACGCACTGGCCATTCTGATCTTTTCAGCCCAGCTGCCGCATCTGCATGGAGCCAACACCGCCACCTGGGCCATGCTGGCCCTGGGCCTGGCCCTGATCTACGGCCTGCCCTGGCTGGGACAGAGACTGCAGCTCAAGGCGCTGGGTGCCATTCCCTCACCACTGATCTGCGTGCTGGTGCTGACGCTGCTCGCCAGCTTCATGGGTCTGCCGCTCAAGACCGTGGCCG
The DNA here is from genome assembly GCF_039581385.1 of Comamonas sp. A7-5. Classification (NCBI taxonomy): domain Bacteria; kingdom Pseudomonadati; phylum Pseudomonadota; class Betaproteobacteria; order Burkholderiales; family Comamonadaceae; genus Comamonas; species Comamonas sp. A7-5. The sequence continues at coordinate 23,705 of NZ_JBCPWO010000011.1, read as the reverse complement.
ATCTGGGTCATCTGCCGGACAGCCTGCCGCTGTTCGCCCTGCCCGAAATCCCTGCGAGTCTGGAGACGCTGCGCATCATCGCCCTGCCGGCCCTGGCGATTGCCATGGTGGGCCTGCTGGAGTCGGTGCTCACGGCAGCCGTGGTGGACGACCTGACGGGCACGCCCAGCAACAAGAGCCGCGAATGCACGGGCCTGGGCCTGGCCAATGTCTCGGCCAGCCTGTTCGGCGGCATTGCGGGCTGCGGCATGATAGGCCAGGCCGTTGGCAATGTGAAATACGGCGGCCGCGGCCGCCTGTCCACCCTGTTTGCCGGGGTGTTCCTGCTGATTCTGATGGTCGCCCTCAAGCCCTGGGTGTCCCGGGTACCGGTGATTGCTCTGGTGGCCATCATGGTCATGGTGTCGGTCTCGACCTTCGACTGGAAGTCGCTGGGCAATCTGGTGCGCCACCCGCGCCTGTCCAGCTCGGTGATGCTGGTGACGGTGGTCATCACCATCGCCACCCACAATCTGGCCGCCGGCGTGGTGGCGGGCGTGCTGCTCTCGGGCGTGTTCTTCACCTTCAAGGTGGCCAATATGCTGCAGGTCCAGGGCGGCCTGAACGAGGCTGGCGATCTCTATACCTGGACGGTGAGCGGCCAGGTGTTTTTTGCCTCTGCCGATGCTCTGATCGAAGCCTTCGACGTGCGTGCCGCAGCCGGAAAGCAGGCCCGCATCGATGTCGGTGGCGCGCATTTCTGGGACATCACCGCCGTGGGCGCGCTGGACAAGGTGATGGAGCGCCTGCGCCAGCATGGCTGCCACGTGGAGCTGACGGGGCTGGACGAGGCCAGTCAACGACTGATAGAACGCATCAGGGTCTAGGTTTGGCGGCTGGTGGCCGCTTATTTCAGGCTGGTCTGCGACAGGCGCTTGGCATTGGCCACGGCCTTGCGGCGAATCGGCGCCAGGCTTCTGGCCGCCACCTTGTCGGCCGCCACGGGCAGCTTCTGACCCATGGTCCAGGGGTTGCGCATCCAGGCCAGACACAGTTGCTGCTGCACCTTGAACATTTCGGCCCCCATGGTCAGCCAGGCCTGACTGAAGGCGACCTGCTTTTCCACCACCATGCGCGTGAACTCCTTCTGGTCGCGCGCAGAGAGCACCGGACCGCTGAGGGCCATGCGCGTGAGCCGGTGGTTGATGACCTGAGGCACGGCCATGCTGATGTCCAGCAGTTCGCTGGCAGTGCGGTGGGGGATGGCGGATTCAGGCATGTGTAACTCCTTGCATTCAGGCGTTTTATTGTGCACTGCAACATAGAAGTTTGCGCAAGCTCACCTGTGAAAGCCCTATCGCCGAATTCAGCGCCTGTGCCCAAGCAGGCTGAGTGCCTCCTGCTCCAATGCCGCCGTCAGCCAGGGCAGGCCCGCATCGGCAGGCCGGTGCAGCGGCAGCAGCATATGCACCTGAAACGCTATCGAAAACGCCAGCGGCCGCACCACCAGCTGCGGGCCGGCACAAGCCCGCGCAGTCAGCGGGTTGACGATGGCCAGACCCAGGCCGTGCTGGACCATGGCGCAGACGGCCACGGCGCTGGCGGTCTCCAGGCTCAGCCGGCGCTGCACGCCGGCGCGGGCAAACACCGCATCGATCTGGGCCCGATAGGGGTCGTCGCGCGCCAGGCTGATGAAGGATTCGCCTTCAAAGTCCCTCTCGCTCAGCAGCGCCTTCTGCGCCAGCGGGTGGTTGGCAGGCAGCACGGCCACTTCGTCCATGGCAGGCAAGGGCTGGCTGCGTGTGCCCGGTGGCGCATCGGCCAGCTCGGACAGACCCAGATCGAAGCGCTGGGCCGCCATCCACTCCTGCAACAGCGGTGCCTCCTGGGTGCTCACGCTCACGGCCACTGCGCCGTGACTGGCCTGCATACGCGCCAGCGCGCCCGGCAGCAAGGCGTGGCTGAGGGCTGGCAGACACAGCACGCTGATGCTCGCCCCTTGCGGGCGCCCCAGCTCCACGGCGCGGTCGATCACGCGCTCCAGGCCCTGCCAGCTACGCCGCACCTCGTCCCAGAGCAGCAAGGCACGTGCATTGGCACGCAGCCGGCCCTGCACGCGCTCGAACAGCGCATAGCCCAGCAGTTGCTCCATGCGAGCCAGCTCGCGGCTCACCGTGGGCTGCGAGGTATAGAGCAGTTGCGCCGCACCCGTGACGCTGCCGGCCGTCATGACGGCACGGAACACCTCGATATGGCGATGGGTGATGCGCTGAGAAGCTTCTGAATCGGTCATACCCAAAGCATATCAATATTGAATGATCTTCAAAAATCAAGCTATTGGACTGAATAGATAGTCGCATGCATGATGCGCTGAACTATTCCCTTTCAAGAGACCACCCATGGCAAACCCCTTCTCTCCCGCACAGCTCTGGAACCTGGCCGACCAGTACGGCACGCCGCTGTGGGTGTATGACGCCGCCACCATCCGCGAGCGCATTGCCCAGCTCAAGGCTTTCGACACCGTGCGCTTTGCCCAGAAGGCCTGCTCCAACATTCACATCCTCAAGCTCATGCGCGAGCAAGGCGTGAAGGTGGATGCGGTCTCGCGCGGCGAAGTCCTGCGCGCGCTGGCGGCGGGCTTCACGCCCGGCTTCGGCGAACCTGCCGACATCGTCTTCACGGCCGACGTGATGGACGAAGCCACGCTGGCGACCGTGGTCGAGCACCAGGTGCCTGTGAACGCGGGCTCCATCGACATGCTGCACCAGTTGGCCGCCGTGTCCAGGGGCCACCATGTCTGGCTGCGCATCAACCCCGGCTTCGGCCACGGCCACAGCAACAAGACCAACACCGGCGGCGAGCACAGCAAGCACGGCATCTGGCACAGCGAACTCGAAGACGCGCTGGACGCCATCAAGGCCGGCGGCCTGGTGCTGGCCGGCCTGCACATGCACATCGGCTCGGGCGTGGACTACGGCCATCTGCAGGAAGTCTGCGGCGCCATGGTCAAGCTGGTCGAGCGCACCAAGGCGGCGGGCGTGGACCTGCATGCGATTTCGGCCGGCGGCGGCCTGTCCATCCCCTATCGGGCTGGCGATGCCACCATCGACACCCAGCACTACCACGGCCTGTGGGATGCGGCGCGCAAGCAGGCAGAAGGCATCGTGGGCCACAGCCTGGGTCTGGAACTGGAACCCGGCCGCTTCCTGGTGGCCGAGTCCGGCGTGCTGCTGGGCACCGTGCGCGCCACCAAGAATGCGGGCAGCAACCACTTCGTGCTGGTGGACACCGGCTTCAACGAGCTGATGCGCCCCAGCATGTACGGCAGCTACCACGGCATGGAAGTGCTGCGCCGCGACGGCCAGAGCCTGCCCGCGCAGGACAGCGTGGTGGCCGGCCCGCTGTGCGAATCGGGCGATGTCTTCACCCAGGGCGACGGCGGCGTGGTGCTGCCGCGCTCGCTGGCCGGCGCCAGCGTGGGCGACCTACTGGTGATTCATGACACGGGCGCCTACGGCAGCTCCATGTCCAGCAACTACAACACCCGCCCGCTGGCCGCCGAAGTGCTGGTCGATGGCGCGCAGACCCAGCTGATTCGCCGTCGCCAGACGGTGGAGGAACTGCTGGCCCTGGAATTGGGCTTGTAAGCTCCCCCTGAGCCGCTTTGCGGCTTCCCCCTCTCTCTACGCGCTGCGCGCTATGGGAGGGGGACGCAGCCATCGCTGCGGGGCGGCCCTTGCTTGGCTGCTCTTGTTTGGCCCGCGCCCTTTAGCAATTGCATCTTCAAGTTAAATAGCAGCTAGCGCTTATCTTTAAAGGGTTTCAGGCCAGAATCACCTGAATTTCTTTTCTCTATGGCACCGCGCAGTGCCCAATGAGCTCTCTCCATGTCACAGCAACCCGCCACTTCCCCCCATCGCCACACGCTGACGGGTATTGGCTTTACGGTGCTGGCCTGCGCCTGTTTTTCGATACTCGATACGGGCTCCAAATATGCGGGCGCCCTGCTACCACTGCTGATGGCGTTGTGGCTGCGCTATGCGCTGCAGTCGGCGCTGACCGTGGGCTTTGGCGTGGCTCGCCATGGACTGGACATCTTTCGCACCCGGCGCCCGGGCTTTCAGTTTCTGCGCGCCATTCTGTTTTGCCTGAGCAATGCGCTGGCCATGCTCAGCCTGCGCTATCTGCCGCTGGCGGAGTTCACGGCCATCGTGGCGCTGACGCCGCTGGCACTGACCCTGCTGGCCGCGCTCTGGCTGGGCCAGCAGGTCAGCCCCTTGCGCTGGGTGCTGGTGGCGCTGGGCTTTGCGGGGACGCTGGTCATCCTGCGGCCGGGCGGCGGCCAGTTCAGCGGCTGGGCCCTGGTCTGGCCTGCGCTGCAGCTGCTGGCCAATACCGCCTATCAGATCCTGAGCAGCCGCATGGCGGGCAAGGAGCGCCCGCTGACCACGCAGATCTACACCAGCCTAGTGGCCCTGGGCCTGAGCTGCATGGCCCTGCCCTGGGTCTGGCAGCTGCCGGACAGCGCCGCTCTCTGGCTGGCCGCGATTGCCATGGGTGCAGGCAGCGCCGTCGGACACCTGATGCTGCTCAAGGCCTATGAAAAAGCCGAGCCTGCGACCATCACGCCGTTTCTCTACAGCCAGATTCCCTGCGCACTGCTGGCAGGCTGGCTGGTCTATGGCCATATCCCCGACCAATGGGCCGTACTGGGCATGGTCGTCATTGCGCTGTGCGGGGCGGCGAGTGCCTGGCTCAGCGTCAGAGAGGGGAAATAGGCATTACCCCCTAAAACAATAGCTGCAAGCGCATGAATTCATTGCATTTCAGACACAAAATCATCTGAAATCCATGAATACCAGGCGATAGAAGCTATTGTTTTATTGGCTTATTCGCCGCGCGGATCGCGCACCATCAGGTGCTGCACGGCTTCGGTGACCGGCAGCTGGCCGTCCAGCAAGGCAACCACGGTTTCGGTGATCGGCATTTCCACACCGACCTGGCGTGCCCGGGCGAGCACGGTGCGGGCGCTGTACACGCCCTCGGCCACATGGCCCAGCGAGGTCACGGCCTGCTCCAGGCTCTTGCCTTCGGCCAGCAGCAGACCCACCTTGCGATTGCGCGAGAGATCGCCGGTGGCGGTCAGCACCAGATCGCCGAGGCCGGACAGGCCCATGAAGGTCTCGGCGCGCGCGCCCAGCGCCACGCCCAGGCGCGTCATCTCGGCCAGGCCGCGCGTGACCAGGGCTGCACGCGCGTTCAGCCCCAGTTGCAGGCCGTCGCAAAGACCCGTGGCAATGGCCAGCACATTCTTGACGGCTCCGCCGACTTCCACGCCCACGATGTCCTGATTGGCATAGACGCGCATGGCCTCGCCGTGAAAGGCCGACACCAGCAGCTCGCTCACGCCCTCGTGGGCGCTGGCTGCCACCAGAGCCGTAGGCTGCTGGCGCGCCACCTCGGCCGCGAAGCTGGGGCCGCTGAGCGCACCGCTTTGCAGCTGCGGCGCCACCTGCTGGCAGACTTCATGCGCCATCAGTCCATAGCTGCCGGCAGGTGCGTCGGCGGCCACGGCCTCGAAGCCCTTGCACAGCCAGACCACGGGCTGGCGGCAATCCTTGAGCTGGCCCAGCCACTGGCGCAGCGCCGCCATGGGCGTGCCCAGCACGATCAGATCGGCATCCGCCACATGGGCCATCACATCTCCGCTGACCACCGTGAGCGCATCCGGGAAGCGGATGCCGGGCAGATAGCGACTGTTGGCGCGCTCGGCCTGCATGAGCTGCGCCTGCGCCGGGTCACGCGCCCAGAGGCTGACGCGGTCCTGCTCCGGATGGGTGGCCGCGCTGATGGCCATGGCCGTACCCCAGGCGCCAGCGCCGATGACAAGAATTTTCATACCTGAATTTTGATAGCAGTTTGTGCACAACGCACAAGAAAAAGAGGCCGCTAGGGCCTCTTTTTTGCCTGGCTGCCGATTCTTGCACATCGCAGGAATCAGCAATTGCCATCAGCTTACTGGGGCAGCTGGCCTTCGGCCTGTGCTGCGGCAGCCGCTTGCTGCTGCTCGTACATGGCCTGGAAGTTGATTTCGGCCAGGTGCACGGGAGGGAAGCCGGCGCGGGTCACCACGTCGGCCACGTTGCCGCGCAGATAGGGGTAGATAATCTGGGGGCAGGCAATGCCGATCACGCCGCCCATCTGATCTTCGGGCACGTTGCGGATTTCGAAGATGCCGGCCTGCTTGGCTTCGACCAGGAACACGGTCTTGTCCTGAATCTTGGTCTGAACCGTGGCGGTCACGGCCACTTCGTAGACGCCTTCAGCCACGGGAGTGGCTTCCACACCCAGCTGGATGTCCACGCTGGGCTGCTCTTGCTCCAGCAGGATGGCGGGAGAGTTGGGCTGCTCCAGGGACAGGTCCTTCAGATACACGCGCTGGATCTGGAACACGGGGCTGTTGTCTTGTTCGGCCATGATGAGCTAGGTCTTTCAGAAAATCTTGAGAGGGAAATGAAAATGCCTGCGCAGAGGACTAGCACGCAGCTATCCTCACAGCAGGCATTTCCATGAAATAGCGCTTTGCATTATGCAGTGACAGCCAGAGGCTGCATCGTAGCAAGCAGCACAAAGCGCAAATTCATGCCGTTTGGCGGCAGTGGCACGGCAAGTAATCAGCTTTGCAGCAGGGGCAGCAGACCGCCCTTGGCATCCAGCGCCATCAGATCGTCGCAACCGCCCACATGGGTATCGCCAATGAAGATCTGGGGTACGGTGCGGCGGCCGGTGACCTGCATCATGTGATCGCGGGCAGCGGTATCGAAATCGATGCGCACTTCCTCGATCTGATCCACGCCCTTGGACTTGAGAATCTGCTTGGCACGAATGCAATAGGGGCAGACGGCGGTGGTGTACATCTTCACGGCTTGCATGAGCAACTTCCTTGTAGTTTTTGCAATGCAGCATGCTGTGCTGCAGTCGTCAGAGTTCTCAGTTGCGGCCGAATCAGGCTTTTTCAACCGGCAGGCCGGCATCGCGCCAGGCCTTCATGCCGCCAGCCAGCGCCTGGGCCTTCTCGTAACCCAGCTTCTTGGCCACCGCTTCGGCACGCACGGCACGGGCGCCCGATGCACACACCAGCACCACGGGCAGCTGCTTGTTCTTGACGGTGGTGGGCAGCTTTTCTTCCAACTGGCTCAGCGGCAGGTTCCTGGCTCCGTTGACATGGCCGGCCGCAAACTCTTCGGGCTCGCAGACGTCCAGCACCACGGCTTTTTCGCGGTTGATCAGGTGCACGGCAGCCGCTGCCGACAGCGAACCACCTGTGGCACCGCGCAGTGCGGGCAGCAGCAGCATCACACCCGAAGCCACGGCAATCAGGATCAAATACCAGTTATCAATGATGAATTTCACGTCATTCCTTGGGATGGCAAACCGAACGATTTTAGAGGCAGGCTTGCCGGCGGATCGCCCCAGAGGGCCACAGCCCCTCCTCCCGTAATCCCAAACCCTCTGTTCATATGCCCTAGGCCGCAAGTGAGTGCTCTGCACAATCCCCGAAGGGCCCAACAGGAATAGCTTGGCGGCCACCGCTGGACACGACCGGCTTACCTTGCCTCAAGCCCGGACAAAGGCCAGCCCCTAAAATGCACGGTTTTGACTTTGTGTCATTACTGCTTTGCTACTTTGAGAGAATCCATGTACAAGCTCGTTCTGATCCGCCACGGTGAATCCACCTGGAACCTTGAAAACCGCTTCACCGGCTGGACCGATGTGGATCTGACTGCCACCGGCGTCGAACAGGCCAAGAAGGCCGGCCAACTGCTCAAGGCAGAAGGCTATGACTTCGATGTGGCCTATACCAGCGTGCTCAAGCGCGCCATCCGTACCCTGTGGCATGTGCAGGATGAAATGGACCGCACCTGGCTGCCCGTGGTGCATAGCTGGCGTCTCAACGAACGCCACTATGGCGGCCTGCAGGGTCTGAACAAGGCCGATATGGCCAAGCAGTACGGCGACGAGCAAGTGCTGGTCTGGCGCCGCAGCTACGACGTGCCGCCTCCCGCCCTGGAAGCCACCGACCCGCGCAGCGAACGCAGCGATGTGCGCTACGCCAAGCTGCAGCCCGAGCAGATCCCGCTGACCGAGTGCCTCAAGGACACGGTGGCCCGCGTTGTGCCGTTCTGGGACGAGTCCATCGCACCCGCCATCAAGGCCGGCAAACGGGTGGTTGTGGCCGCACACGGCAACTCCATCCGCGCCCTGATCAAGTATCTGGACAACATCGCCGACGACCAGATCGTGGGCGTGAACGTGCCCAACGGCATTCCTCTGGTCTATGAGCTGGACGCCGACCTCAAGCCCATCCGCCACTACTACCTGGGCGACGCCGAAGCCGCAGCCAAGGCTGCAGCGGCAGTTGCAGCCCAGGGCAAGGCCTGAGAGAGACCTCTTCACCGTTCCTGTTCAGGCCGCTTGCGCAGTCTGAACAGGACTGACACGGCAAAAGGCCTGTGGAACCTCATGGGCCTTCCGCCGTCCAAGGTGTATATTGCGAATGGTTTAAGGGGTGCTATGGGTCAAAAAATCAAAATTGCAGGCTGGATCTCTGTGGGCGTGGTCGCCGGTGCGTTGACCACCGTATCCCTGCAGACGCTGGCTCGCGGGGGTGTGACGCCTCTGCCACTTGAAGAAATCCAGCAGTTGTCGGCCGTCTTCGGCCTGATCAAGACCGATTACGTGGAGCAGGTCAGCGACAAGAAGCTGATCACCGACGCAATCTCCGGCATGGTCTCCAGCCTGGACCCTCACTCCCAGTACTTCGACAAGAAAACCTACAAAGAATTCAAGGAAGGCACTTCCGGCAAGTTCGTGGGCGTCGGCATCGAGATCACCATGGAAGACGGGCTGATCAAGATCGTCTCCCCCATCGAAGGCTCGCCCGCTTTCCGTGCGGGTCTCAAGACCGGCGACCTGATCACCAAGATCGATGACACGGCCGTCAAGGGCCTGACGCTCAATGACGCTGTCAAGCGCATGCGTGGCGAACCGAATACCAAGGTGCGCCTGAACATCTTGCGAAAGGATGAAAGCCGCAGCTTCCCCGTCACCATCACCCGTGAAGAAATCAAGACCCAATCGGTCAAGGGCAAGGTGATCGAGCCTGGCTACGCCTGGATCCGCCTGAGCCAGTTCCAGGAACGCACCGTCGATGACTTTGTCCGCAAGGTCGAGGAAATCTACAAGCAGGAACCCAATCTCAAGGGACTGGTGCTGGACCTGCGCAACGATCCAGGCGGTTTGCTGGATGCTGCCGTAGCCATCTCTGCGGCCTTCCTGCCACCCGATGTGCCCGTGGTTTCGACCAACGGCCAGTTGGCCGAAAGCAAGGCCGTCTACAAGGCTTCGCCCGAGTTCTACGCCCAGCGCGGTTTTGGCGACCCCTTGCAACGCCTGCCTGCAGCACTGAAAAAGCTGCCTCTGGTGGTGCTGGTCAATGAAGGCTCGGCCTCGGCCAGCGAAATCGTGGCCGGAGCTCTGCAAGATCACAAACGTGCCACCGTCATGGGCAGCCAGTCCTTTGGCAAGGGCTCGGTGCAAACCGTGCGCCCTCTGGGGCCCGATACGGCTCTCAAGCTGACGACGGCGCGCTACTACACGCCTAGCGGAAAATCCATTCAGGCCAAGGGCATCGTGCCCGATGTGATGGTGGACGAGACTGCAGACGGCGATTTGTTTGCGGCATTGAGCATGCGTGAAGCAGACCTTGAAAAGCATTTGTCCAGCGGACAGGGTGCGGAGGTCAAGAACGATTCACTTGAAAAGGCCCGCGAGGAAGCGCGCAAACGCCTGGAAGAGGAAGCCAAGAAGCCAGCCGCCGAACGCCGCCTGCCGGAATTCGGGTCTGAAAAGGACTTTCAGCTGCAACAGGCACTGAACAAGCTCAAAGGCCAACCTGTCAAGGTCAGCAAAACCCTGACGGAGCGCAAAATCGAAGAGAAGCCCGGAGACGCGACGGCCGCGGACAAAAAGCCCGCTGACAAGAAAGCGCCCGAAAAAGGCGACTCCGACAAGAGCAAAAAATAAGCACCGGGTTATGGAACCCGCTCAAAATCAGCCGGGCTTGCCCGGCTTTTTTCTTGGAACCATGGAAGCAAACCGATGAATGACGATCAATTGCTACGCTATTCCCGTCACATCATGCTCGACGAGATCGGCATCGAAGGCCAGGAGCGCATTCTGGCGGCGCATGCAGTGATCATTGGAGCTGGCGGCTTGGGCTCGCCTGCCGCACTCTATCTGGGCTCGGCAGGTGTAGGGCGCATCACCATCGTCGACAACGACGTCGTGGACATGACCAATCTGCAGCGCCAGATTGCCCACACGACCGAGCGCATAGGCATGCCCAAGGTGGAATCGATCCGCACTGCCGTACATGCCATCAATCCCGGGATCGAAGTTCGCTGCATCCAGCAGCGTGCAACCGAGACCCTGCTCGATGAACTGCTGCCCGAGGCAAGCATCGTGCTCGACTGCACCGACAACTACAAGACCCGCCAGACCATCAATGCGACTTGCGTACGCCACGGCGTACCCCTGGTCGAAGGAGCTGCCATCCGTGTCGATGGCCAGTTGATGGTCATTGATCCACGCAACCCCGACAGCCCATGCTATGCATGCATCTTTCCGCCAGAGGCTGAATTCGAAGAGGTTCAGTGCTCAACCATGGGCGTCTTTGCTCCGCTGGTTGGGCTGATCGGCACCCAGCAAGCTGCAGAAGCACTGAAGCTGATTGTCGGTTTTGGCCGATCTTCTGTCGGACAACTTCAAATGCTTGATGCACGTTCCATGGAGTGGAGTAGGATGAAAATTGCTAGGGTTAAAACCTGTGATATCTGCGGAACGCCAAACACAAATTACAAAAAATGACAATACAATGATTTTTTCATGGGCCGTAATTGATTTTCCACATTGAGAATTGAAATGACTCTCGCCGCTTGATCCTTGGCGTCCACCTCATCAGCTTGCTACCGTCGTGAAACTGCGTACCTTTCTTGTTGAAGACAATCCCACGATTCGCGACAACCTGATTGCGACGATGGCGGAGCTTGCCGATGTGGAAGCGGTGGGGGTGGCAGAGACCGAAGCCGATGCTGTACGCTGGCTCAGCCACAACCCTGACGCCTGGGATCTGGTCATCGTGGACCTGTTCTTGCGCGAGGGCAGCGGTCTCGGCATCGTCACAAGCCTTCAACATCGACCACCGCAGAAAAAGCTGCTCGTGTTGAGCAATTACGCGACCGCCGATATACGACAGCGCTGCCTTGAACTCAGCGCAGATGCCGTATTTGACAAATCCAACGAAATCGATGCGCTTATAGATTTCTGTATTGATTTAAATACCAGTAAATCTTGAAAATAACGCAAAATAAAAAAGGCTTGAATATTTCAAGCCTTTTTTATTTGAGTCTCCATTAATCGATCAATCGATTTTTCAACGCATAGTATGTCAGATCGCTATTTGAGGAAAGGCCCATTTTTTCCATGAGCCTTGTCCGGTAAGTGCTCACTGTTTTCACGCTCAACGAAAGCGATTTGGCAATGTCTCCAGCCGTCTCGCCGCGCGCAAGCTTCAGGAATACCTGAAACTCACGCTCCGACAATTGCTCGTGTGCCGGAACATCATCCTTGCGGTTGAGTTGCTGGGCCAGGAGATCGGCCACTGCCGGCGTCAGGTAACGCCTTCCCAGAGCCACAGTCCGGATGGCCTCTGCAATATCCTGAGGATCGCACTCCTTGTTGAGATATCCGCTGGCCCCCTGACGAATCAAGTTGATTGCGTAATGCTCCTCAGGGTATCCACTAAGTATCAGGATGCCCATATCAGGTGCTTTGGCTCTGAGCATGGCCAAGGCATCTATGCCGCTTTGCCCTGGCATGGACAAGTCCATCAACAGCACGTCAATTTCATGCTCCCGAACCAGGTCAATGGCCTCCCGCCCATTGCCCGCTTCTCCCACGACCCTCAGATCTACATGTTCCGACAGGAATTGGCGTAATCCCGAGCGAACAATCGCATGGTCATCCACTATGCCTACTTTTATCATGAACACCTCTTTTCATGAAACTGCGCTCATCTCCAGGGCGCATCACATTTTAAGACCCGCACTATGATGTCAGTCGTTGACGCTACGGTTATGCAGAATATCAGGTAATTGCCTTGTAGGTGAGAGGATGTAGATGCGTTGGACCAATATCCGCAAAATTGCAGTCAGCCTGACGATCGCAGTCATTGCGGCAGTCTTAATGGTAAGCATTAATGAAGCAGGCTATAAGCGCTCGCTGCAGGCTCTGGACACGCTCACCAAGACGCAAGCCACCAGAGCAAAGCTCAATTTGCTGATGCAGCAAATGCTGGATGCGGAAACCGGCCTGCGCGGCTACCTGCTGACAGGAGAGGAGCGCTATCTCGAGCCCTATAACTCCGCCTCCGCCGCTATCAGCAGCAGCATGGATGACCTGCGCGGCATCTTCATCATGGATCCCAAAGAGCTGGCAACCTTTACTCCGCTGGCCCGCCAGGTCGAGCGCAAGACCAGCGAAATGGAGCTGAGCCTGCGCCTCTATCGCCAGGGCAACGATGAAGCGTGGCGCTTTGTGATGTTTACCGACGTAGGCATGGAAAACATGGATGCCATACGGGGCCACATCAAAACCCTGATGGACAGCATCGATCAGCGCGTCAAGTCCAATCTCGCGGATATCGAACAAACGCTGGGTCTGTCACGCCTGGGAATTGCGACAGTGACCGCCCTGGGGATTCTGGGCTTCTTCATGTACCTGCGACAGGCCAATGCGCTGCAGCACTCACATCAGCGCGAGCAGGAGATTCAGCGCGATGAACGCAATCGTCTGGAGGAAGTCGTTCGCGACCGCACCGCGGCCCTCACCGAGCTGGCAACCCATTTGCAGCAGGTACGCGAGGATGAGCGAGCGCACTTGGCACGCGAGTTGCACGACGAACTGGGCTCGCTGCTGACCGCCGCGAAACTGGACGTTGCGCGCCTCAAGTCCAAGATCGACACCTCGACACCCGACGTCTCCGAACGCATCACCCACCTGATCGAGACGCTCAACAGCGGGATTGCACTCAAACGCCGCATCATTGAAGACCTCCGCCCCTCTTCTCTCTCCAACCTGGGCCTGACCACCGCGCTGGAAATCCTGACCCGAGAATTCGGTGAACGCAGCAACATCGAGGTGGAATGCAGCCTGGAGCAAGTGGACCTGCCTGAATCCACGCAGCTGACGGTCTATCGCGTCGTACAAGAGTCCCTCACCAACATCGGAAAATACGCCAGAGCCAGCCATGTAATCGTGACGGTGCACAACTATCCCACCTATGTGGCCGTGCAGATCCAGGACGATGGCCAAGGCTTCGAGCCGGCCAGCATGCGCCCCAACTCCCATGGGCTGGCAGGCATGAAGCACCGCGTTGAAGCTGTCGGCGGCAGGCTTACCGTGGCATCCCAGCCCGGCAAGGGAACCACTATCTCGGCAGTCATTCCTTTGACAATGGCAAACACCTGAACTGGGTGCGCAGGTCAACGCAGTCCTACATGACTGTCCCTAAATACCCCGACCCTGGTGACAGAAACTCACCGTCAAGCTTGGGCTGCTCAGTTCTCTACAGTCAATACATGGCCGCACGGCAATGCCTGTCGGCCTGCATTCGATAGGAGAAAACCATGTTGCACTACGCCATTGTCTTTCTGGTGATTGCCTTGATCGCTGCAGTTTTCGGCTTCGGCGGCATCGCGGCCAGCGCCGTAGGTATCGCCAAGATTCTGTTTTTTGTCTTCCTGGTCATGGCCGTCATCACCTTCCTGATGGGCCTCGTGAAGAAATAGCACTGGCGCCAAATGTGTAGAACTTTGTTCCTGCACATTGCACAAACCACCAGTATTCGCCATGATCGCTCTCAGCTTCTGCCTCCGAGAGGCCGAGTTACGAAGACTGGCGTTACTTCACGCTGTCACGATAATTTCTAGATTTCAGGGAGTTCCAAACAATGAGCCAAGCCGTAAAAGACGCCAAGGACACGGTTGAAGATCTCAAGGACGCGGCCAAGGAGCTGGCTGCCGATGTCAAGGACTCGGCAAAGCATGCCGCCCAATCAGCCCAGAGCGCGGCACAGAAGATGGCCGATAGTGCTGAGGACGCCGTGGACTCCGGCAAGCAGGCCGCCCAGAAAATGGTGCATGAAGCTCAGGACATCGCAGAGGACGTCGCAGACAAGGTTCATGACGCCGCACGCCGCTCCCGTCGCACAGCCTCCGAGGCCATTGACTCCACGGGGCGTCATATGCGCAATGTAGAAGACAGCGAAAACCCGCTGATCGACAACCTGGCCAACCGCGCACAGGATCTGGCTGAGCGCAGTATCAACTTCTGGGCCGACAACTCACATCGTGCACGTCGTCAGTTCAACACCGCAGCGGATGCGACCACCAAATATGTGTCCGAACAGCCCGGGCGCTCCGTGCTGATTGCAGCTGCGACCGGCGCGGCTCTGGCGACCGCTTTCTTTCTGGGCCGCTCGCGCAGAAAGTAAGAAAACCTCATTCTGAGCCGTTTTTCGCAGGCGTTCTTTACGCCTTTTTAAAACCAAGGGAGAACCATATGAAAAATCTGACTCGTGCTTTGGCTTTCAGTCTGGTCGCTGCAACGACCGTGCTGGCAACCACGGCCTGTTCGGTTGCTCGTGACCAGCAGACTGTGGGCTCCTATGTGGACGACGCTGGCATCACCACTGCGGTGAAAGCCAAGATGGCCGAAGACAAGACCGTCTCGGCAACCGCCATCAGCGTAGAAACCATGAACGGCACTGTGCAGCTCTCGGGCTTTGCCAAATCCGAAGCAGAGAAAGCCCGAGCCGGCGAAATCGCCCGCACGACCAAGCATGTGCGTGAAGTGCGCAACAGCATCGTGGTCAGGCCTTGACGATGCGCACCTGAAGCCAGCTCCTGTCTGAGGGCTGCACTTCCAGCCCCAAAGCCAGCTTTTGAGCTGGCTTTGTTTTTTCCTACAACCGGGTCGCTGACTTCGCCATTAAAGTGTCCGCATGCAAGTTTTCAATTGCGAGGCCTGCGGCCACCTGATCTATTTTGAAAGCCTGCAATGCGTGCATTGCGGAGCAAGCCAGGCCTTTCTTCCCGACCAATTGCGCGTGGGCATTCTGCCCCCGGCCGGGGGCCCCGACACACGCTACCGCGCCTGCGCCCACCGACACAACATCAGCCTGTGCAATTTTGCGATCGAGGCCTCAGACCCGCAGCCGCTTTGCGTTTCCTGCCGACAGACCGAATGGCTGCCGGACGGCAGCGATCCCGCCAATGAGCTGCGCTGGGCCAAGATCGAGGTCGCCAAGCGCAGGCTGTTCTACACCCTGGCCAGGCTGGGCCTGCTGGACCCGCATGAGCACCGCGTGGCCGAACCGCGCTTTTCCCTGCTCGCAGACCTGCCCGGCCAGAATCCCGTCATGACCGGCCATGCCAGCGGCATGATCACGCTCAACGTGGTCGAGGCAGACGACGACGAACGTGCCAAACGCCGCCAGGCCTTGCACGAGCCCTATCGCACGCTGATAGGACATTTGCGTCACGAATCGGGACATTTCTACTGGGATCAGCTGATAGCCAACAGCGAGCATCTGGAGCGCTTCAGGGCATTGTTTGGCTATGAGAATCAGGACTATGCCCAGGCTCTGCAGCGCCATTACGGCAAGGACCCTCTGGACAACAGCTGGCGCGGTCAGTTCATCAGCGCCTATGCCACCTCACACCCCTGGGAGGACTGGGCCGAAACCTGGGCTCACTATCTGCACATGGTGGACTTGCTGGAGACCGCTGCCAGCTACGGCACCTGCATTACCGTGCCGGACATACCCAGCACGGGCCAGCAACTCATTCAAAACCCGCTGGGGCCGGTGCCGCCCGATTTTTCGGTGATGCAGTCCCAGTGGGTGCCGCTGACCCTGCTGCACAACAGCCTGAATCGCAGCCTCGGCCATGGCGACGCCTATCCCTTTGCCATTTCCGGCCCGGCCTGGGACAAGCTGCGCTTCGTCCACGAGACCATCAGCAGCTATCGCAGCAGGGTGACTAGCCAGGGAGGCTGAAAGCTCAGGCCTTGCGGCCGACCTTGACCATCAGGCGCTCATGCACGCCCTTGGAGACAAACTTGTCCACATCGCCATTGAGCGTGGCAATCTCGCGCACAAAGGTGGAGCTGATGAACTGATAGCGATCGCTGGGCGTGAGGAACACGGTTTCCACTTCGGGCATCAGCGTGCGGTTCATGCCGGCAAGCTGGAACTCATAGTCGAAGTCCGTCACCGCACGCAAGCCGCGCACCATGGCCTTGGCACCTCGCGCGAGCACAAAATGCGCCAGCAGCCCGTCAAAGCTCTCCACCTCCACCTGCGGATAGTTGGCGCAGGACTCGCGCACCATGGCAATGCGCTCTTCCAGCGTGAACAGCGTCTTTTTGTGATGGCCTGCCGCCACGGCCACGATGACCTTGCCAAACAGCTGTGCAGCCCGGCGCACCACATCTTCATGCCCCAGCGTGATCGGGTCAAAGGTTCCGGGGTAAACAGCAATCAGGTCCTGGCTCATGGCTTATCTCTCTCCTGCGGGTCTTGATGAGGGTGAGGGCTGCTGCAGTGCAGCGTAAAGAGATTATGCATTCAGGCCTGCACAGTGCTGACCCATGCAAAAAAGAGCTGCTGACGCCTCTGCTCAAAGCGCCAGCAGCTCCCGGTTCGCCAGCAAAGGTTTACTGCTTCTTCAGCAGATGCGCATGGACGGCGCCCGCCTTCAGATAGCGGTGCAGCTCCAGCCCCATTTCCAGCAAGCGGTCCTCGGCCCAGGCTTCGGGAGCCTCCAGATAAATGAAGCCGCCATCATTCAAGGCCGCCGTGGCGGCCTTGAGCGCGGGCTCGAACAGCTCGGTCTGACCGAATGGCGGGTCCAGCAAGATCAGATCCTGGCCCGCCACGGTCTTCAGGCAGCTCAGCGCATCACCGCGCTGCACCTTGACCATCCTGGCATCGAGCTTTTGCTGCAGACGCTGCAGCTGCTGCACCAGGGCCGCATCCTGCTCGTTCATGATGACGCTGCTGGCGCCGCGCGATGCGGCCTCGAAGCCCAGCGCCCCCGTGCCCGCGAAGGCATCGATGCATTTCCAGTTGCTCAGATCCTGGCCCAGCCAGTTGAACAGTGTCTCGCGCACGCGATCGGGTGTGGGCCGCAGACCGGGCTTTTGCGCCACGGAAAGACGCGTGCGGCGCCATTGCCCGCCGATGATGCGGATTTCACCGGCCCCCGTGGCGGCCGGCTTGGCTGCAGCGGGCTGGGCAGCCTTGGCTCCGGGGCGGGCCGGACGGCTGGCCGCCAGCTCCTGTGCCTTGCGCTCGGACTCGTGAATCATCTTGTCCAGCGCCTTGCGGCCTGCGGGGGTGTGTAGCTTGATGGCGCTGCGGCTCATGGCTTGGCTCCGAGAGTGATGGTGACCATGCGCTCGGGCTGAACCATGCGCTGCATCGCCTCCTTCACGTCCTTGGTGGTCAGAGCCTGAACGCGATCGGTCCAGTGCTCCAGATAATCGAGCGGCAGGCCATTCCAGGCAATGTTGGCCACATTGCCCAGCAGCTTGCGATTGCTGTCTATGCGCAAGGCAAAGCCGCCGATCAGGTTGTCCTTGGCCGCCTTGAGTTCCTTGTCGCTAGGACCTTCGGCAATGAATTTGCGCAATACGTCCTGCGAGACCTTGAGCGCCTCGGCCGCCTGATCGGGCCGGGTCTGCAGGCCGATAATGAAGGCGCCGCGATCCAGTCCGGGTGAGAAGTCGCTGGAGACGCCATAGGTCAGGCCCCGCTTTTCACGCACCTCTTCCATCAGTCGCGAAGTGAAGCCGCCGCCGCCCAGGATATGGTTGCCCACCATCACGGCCAGAAAATCGGGGTTGTTGCGTGCAATGCCCGGCTGGCCGATCAGCACCTGGGCCTGGGCCGACTCGAACGGAATGCTCTCGACCTTGGCTTGCTGCAGATCCTGCACCTTGGCCACGGCAGGCAGCGGCGGGCAGTCGTTGCCATTGGTGGCCTGCAGCGGCCCCAGCAACTGCTTGACCATGGCATCGGCCTGCTGGCGATTGACCGCCCCCACCACGCTGACCTTGGCGCGGCAGGCGGCAATCAGCTTGCGGTGAAAGTCCTGCATGGCCGAAACATCGATCCGGCCCAGGCTGTCGACCGTGGTCTGATAGCCATAGGGCGAGCTGCCGAACACGGCCTTGCGGAATGCCTTGGAGGCCACGGTGCCGGGACGGGTGTCGGCTTCCTTGATGGAGGCACTCCAGCGCTCGCGGTCACGCTGCCACACGGCCTCGGGCCAGCTTGGCGAGGCGATCTGGCGCGCCGCCAGGGCCACGGCCTTTTGCTGCAGATTGGGCTCGGTCAGAGTGCGCAGGCCGTAGCTGAAGCTGTCACGCCCCGCACTGGCGCCAAAGCTGGCCCCCAGGTCGGCCCAGGCCTGACCCAGGCCATTTTCATCCAGCGCAGGCGCATCGCCTGCCGCCTTGATGCCCTTGGAGGACATCATGGCCACGGCTGTCGCCAGGCCCACCTTGTCCTCGGGATCACGGCGGCTGCCGGCGTCGAAGTCCACCTGCACATCCACCATGGGAATGCCAGGACTTTGCACCAGCCAGACCTGGGCGCCACTGGGCTGGGTCCAATGCTCTATCGGCAGCAAGGCCCAGGCAGATTTGGTTAGAAAACCCATTCCAGCGCTTACCACAAAAGCGCCAGCAGCTATCTTTTTCATAGTTTTCATATGTTTCTCCGCTGCGCTCAGTGCATGGATTTGTCTGCATCCGCCTTGCCCGACATGGGACGCTGGGGCTTGCTACCCGCCGGCAGAGGCTGAGGCACAAGGGTGCCGACAGTGAGCTGGTCGTCGCCAAAATATTTGGCGGCCACGGCCTTCACATCGTCAGAGGTGACTTTGCGCAGTTCGGCCAGCAGTTTGTCCTCGGCATCCAGCGGCATGTTCTGGATCCAGTAGTTGCCCAGGTTCTGGGCCTGGCCCATGACGGAATCACGCTCATAGACGTTGGAGGCCATCCACTGCGTCTTGACGCGCTCCAGTTCGTCAGCCTGCACGCCCTCCTCGGCCACCTTCTTGATCTGGGCACGCAGCGCAGCCTCCACATCGGCCACGGTCTTGCCCTGGGCCGGAACGCCGGTCAGCATGAACAGGCTGGGCCCGCGCCCCATGATGTTGGCCGAGCTGCCGGCGCTATCGGCCACACGGCCGTTGGCCTGGCCTTCGCCCTGTACCAGGGCGCGCTCCAGGCGAGCACCGTCATAACCGTCGAGCACAGCGGACAGCACCAGCAGCGCCAGCGCGTCCTTGTCCTCGGCCTGCAGCTTGTCCACGCTCTTCAGCGTGGGGGTACGATAGGCCATGGCGATAAAAGCCTGCTCGGCAGGCTGCTTGACCTCGATACGGCGCACGCCGATCTGCCGGGGTTCGGTCTGCGGCTTGCGCTGCGGCAGGGCACGCGCAGGAATGCTGCCGTAATACTTCTCGGCCCAGGCACGTACCTGGTTGACGTTCACGTCCCCCACCACGACCACGGCGGCGTTGGCAGGCACATACCAGCGCTTGTGAAAATCGCGCACATCGCCGGGCGTCATGGAGTTCAGATCGCTCATCCAGCCCACCACGGGGCGGCGATAGGGCGAGGCCATGAAGGTGGCCGCCATCAGTTGCTCCATCAGCATGGCGCGCGGCTGGTCGTCGGTGCGCATGCGGCGCTCTTCCTTGATGACCTCGATTTCCTTCTTGAATTCGGAGTCCGGCCACTGATTGTTGGCAAAACGGTCGGACTCCAGCTTCATCACGTCTTCCAGACGGCTGGACGGAATCTGCTGGTAATAGCCCGTGTAGTCACGCCAGGTGAATGCGTTTTCCTGGCCGCCCAGCGCCGCCACGCGACGCGAGAAGTCTCCGGGCTTGACGCTTTTGGAGCCCTTGAACATCATGTGCTCCAGCGCATGGGCCACGCCCGTGGTGCCGTCGACCTCGTCCATGGAGCCTACGCGCACCCAGACCATGTGCACGGCCGTGGGCGCGCGCCGGTCGGGCTGCACGATCAGCTGCATGCCGTTCTTCAGCGTGAACTGTTGCACCTGTGGCGCGGCCGCCGTGGCGGCAGCAGGCACAGGTTGCGACGATGCGCCCGGCGCAGCCAAGGCTGCCCCAGCGCTCAAACAGGCCATTAAGCCCAGTACAGGGAGTGCGCGTACATGTTTCATAGAATGATGCGATTCTAAAAACCCGCCAATGTTCAGTTTTTTCAAGAAAAAGCCCAGTTCACCCGATGCAGTGAACACCACGCCCGCTGCCGAGGCAGCCGCGGCGCCCGCTCCTGCCCCGCAAACCGGGCCCGCTCCACAGGATACGCCTGCCGAAAACGGCAGCAGCTCCTGGTGGCGCAAGCCCTTTGGTGGCGGCGCGGCGGCCAAGACCGCCGAAGATCAGCCTGCCACTCAGGATTTTGTAGCAGCCCCCGAGCCTACCGCAAAGCCGCAAGCCCCAAATTCCCGTCAAAACTGGATGGAACGGCTGAAAGCCGGTCTGCGCAAGACCGGCTCCAGCATCGCCACCGTCTTTACCGGCACGCAGATCGACGACCGGCTCTATGAAGAGCTGGAAGACGCGCTGCTGATGGCCGACACCGGCGTCAAGGCCACCCAGCATCTGCTGGAAGACCTGAAGCGCCGCGTCAAGGACACCAAGACCACCGAGCCCGCCGCCGTCAAGGCGCTGCTGACCGATGCGCTGACCGATTTGCTGAGGCCCCTGGAAAAGCCGCTGACCATCGGCGAGCACACACCGACCGTCATCATGGTGGCCGGCGTCAACGGTGCGGGCAAGACCACCTCCATCGGCAAGCTGACCAAGCATCTGGCCGACGGCGAGCAGTCCGTGCTGCTGGCCGCCGCCGACACCTTCCGCGCCGCCGCGCGCGAGCAGTTGGGCGTCTGGGCCAATCGCAACACCGTGGAAATCATCAGCCAGGACGGTGGCGACCCCGCCGCCGTGAGCTTCGATGCCGTTTCAGCCGGAAAAGCGCGCAAAAAGGATGTGGTGCTGGTCGATACGGCCGGACGCCTGCCCACGCAGCTGCATCTGATGGAAGAGCTCAAGAAGATCAAGCGCGTGGTGAGCAAGGCCGACGGCACGGCGCCTCACGAGGTGCTGCTGGTGATTGACGGCAATACCGGCCAGAACGCACTGACCCAGGTGCGCGCCTTCGACGATGCGCTGCAGCTCACGGGCCTGATCGTCACCAAGCTCGACGGCACGGCCAAGGGCGGCGTGCTGGCCGCGATTGCGCAGGAGCGCCCCGTGCCCGTCTACTTCATCGGCGTGGGCGAGAAGATCGAGGATCTGGAGACCTTCAGCGCACGCGAGTTCGCCCAGGCCCTGCTGTCCTGAAGCACAATAACCATAGCTTCCAGCGCTTTATCTATCGAGTTTTCAGATAGATTCAGTACTGAAACCCAATAAAGGAGCGCGCAAGGCGCTCCTTTATTATTCAGCCTTCAGAGCTGCACCTGCTGCTTGATCCACTTGGCATAGTCGTTCAGGCAGCGCTCGGTGCGCATGGTGATCTGGGGCACCTCGTAGCTGTGATGGCTGCGCAGCAGCGCGGTCAGCCGCGGCAGGGCTTCGGGCAGGGTCTTGCAGATCAAACGCCATTCGGGAGCGGTCTGCAGCACGCCGTCCCACTCGTAATACGAGGTGATGCGCTCGGTCTGCACGCAGGCCGCAGCCTTGGCCGAGACCAGCGCCCGCGCCATGTCCTCGGCCTCGGCCGAGTGCCCAACGGTCGTCGTCACCACGCACAGCGTGGCCCAATGGCTGTCCTGCGCGGACGCGGACTTGAGAGGTGCGGTCTGGGTAGATGTGGTGCTCATGCTGCCTAGTCTAGGCCCAAGACCGCCCTGCCCGCCACCGCCTTACACCGGATACAGACCCAGCTGCTGCGCGCGCAGCCGTGTCAGTCCCAGCAGCGCATCGGTGAACGGCGTGGTCATGCCACACATGGCGCCCATCTCGCGCACGGCGCCCACCAGGGCATCCAGCTCCACCGGCTTGCCGGCTTCCACATCCTGGAGCATGGAGGTCTTGAAGCCGCCCAGCTTGAGCGTGACCTGATGGCGGTCCTGCGGACTGTCGGCAATCGGCAGGCCGATGCGCGCGCCGATTTCGCGGGCCTCCAGCATCACGGCCGTGATGAAGTTGCGCACCAGCTCATCGCCCAGAATCCTGTCCGTGGTCGCGCCCGTGATGGCACTGACGGGGTTCATGGTCATATTGCCCCAGAGCTTGTACCAGGCATCGCGCTGGATGTTGTCGCTGAGCCTGAGCTCGATGCCGCCCACGCGCAGCAGCTCGGCCAGCGCCAGCAGACGCGGCGTGGGCGCATCGCCGGGCAGGGCAGTGGGCTCGCCGACGATCAGGCTGTTGCCGAAATGACGGCGCACCACCCCCGGCGCATCGAGAGAGCAGCTGGCATGCACCACCGAACCCAGCACCTGCCCGGTGGGGATGGCACGCGCAATCTCGCCCTGCGGATCCACTGTCCTGAGCTGCAGGCCGCGCAGGCCGGCATCCACGCCACCAGCCAGAAACCACCAGGGCACGCCGTTCATGGCGGTCAGCACCAGGGTCTGCGGGCCGATCAGCGGTGCGACGGCACGCGCCACATCGGGCATGGACGGCGCCTTGACGGCAATCACCACCACATCCTGCACGCCCAGGGCGGCCGGGTCCTGCTGCGCATTGACGGCCACAGTCTCGCGCTCCTCGCCATGCACCAGCGTCAGGCCGTTGTGCTGCAGTGCAGCCAGCGTCTGGCCCCGCGCCACGGCGCTCAGCTCACAGCCGGCCTTGGCCAGCGCCACACCCAGCCAGCCGCCAATGGCGCCGGCACCGTAGATACAGACTCTCTTCAGACCCATGCTCTTGTCTCTCCTGTCTTATAGAACTCTCAAAAAGCAGTAGCTGCCGGTGCTTTACCGTAAAGCATCTGAAGACCTTGCACCCTTGAAACCAGGCGATATCTTCACGGCCGCCGCTCATTGTTGATACGTTAACAGCAGTATCCACCCGCGCGACACTGAAGGCCGTTGACAGCTGGACACCCCGCACTGCGCGCCATGCCAGCTGCCCTGTTCATCGCATTTTCAAGGACCGATTCATGAGCTCCAACACCGCCGTCGTCAATCTCACAGCCCAGATCACGGCACTGGCCACCGCCTTGCGCATCGTGCTGGACGCCAGCCCCCAGGCTGCCCAGGCACGCGAGCAGCTGGCTGCCGCTCTGGACAAGAGCATTCATGACGCGCTGGAAGAAGGGGTCTGGGACAACGCCGACGGCGTCAAGACCATCAGGGCAGCGCTGCTGGGCTGATCGCCACAGCGCCATGAAAAAGCCGGGCTCAAGGCCCGGCAAAAGAAAAGCAACAATCAACGATCTCGCTCAAGCCAGCGCATCACGCGAGCGTATAGGCCGTCTTCACCGTGGTGTAGAACTCCTGGGCATAACGGCCCTGCTCGCGCGGTCCGTAGCTGCTGCCCTTGCGA
>NZ_JBCPWO010000010.1:0-155885 GCF_039581385.1 Comamonas sp. A7-5 | reverse complement strand
ACACGACAAGCCGTTGCATGCAAATGCAGCGGCTTTTTCGTTGGCACCCCCGACTCCCTCTGACAGTACGCGGCACATACGAAAAAAGGAGCTCAACGGCTCCCTTTTTCTTTGGCAACCGCCTCCCATCGAGGCGACATGTCGCTTACTTGCGCAGCAATTGCTTGAGTGCGGTCTGCAGGCGACGGGCAGATGCCTCATCGCTGGCACTGCCAAGCACAGTGGCCACGTCCTGACCCCAGGTCTGCTGGGGCGAAGGATCGTTGCGGCGGGTCAGCATCTGCAGCTGCAGCGCACGGCGTGCCGCCAGCTGATCGGCCGGAGTGTGTACATCGGCAGCCATTTCCAGGCGCAGCAGGGCCTCTGCAGCATTGCCCTTGGGTGCAGCAGCCACAGCACCGGACCAGGAAGAGCGCACAGGCGCCGTCACCTTGCTGCCCAGTTGCTGAGCCGATGGCAGCTGCGCAGCATCACGAGCCTGCCAGGCACCGAGCAGCTGAGTCAGCGCTTCGCCGTGCGCCTGTGCCGCCAGCTTGCGCAGAGCTTCCTGGGCATGCTCCACGGCATCACGCTGGGCGCGGAAGGCCGGATCGGCCAGGCGCGGTCCGCGCTCCTCTCGCGCGAACTCGCGACGGCCACGGCCGGCATCACGGCTGTCGCGACCATCGCGGCCACCGCGCTCGCCGCGCGCTGCATCGCGTCCACGGCCGCCATCCCTGCGATCACCAGGACGACCACCTGCAGCAGCTGCCGCTTCCTTCCTCATGCCAGGGCGGTCATCGCCACGCACGGCCACCACGGGACGTGCCGGCTTGGCCACTGCAGCGGCTTCGCTCGCTTGCGCCTCAACAGCTTCAGACGCTTGCTCTGCCTGGCCCTGGGGCTGGTTTTCATCAGACTTGGCGGGCTGAGCCTTGATGGCTGCTTCGAGCTCGGCCAGCGCTGCGTGAATCTTTTGCGCATCGCCGCTGGCATTGGCCGCCTCGACCGCCTTGGACGCATCCAGCACCCGACGATCATGCTCGGACAACTCGACCGCCACCTGGCTGCGACCACCACGCTCCACACTCTTGCGATTGAAGGCATCGTCCAGCGGCTTGCGGAATGCATCCCAGAGCTTTTGCTCGTGCTTGCGATCCAGCGGCACCACCTGGGCTTCGGCCTGCCAGCGCTGCTGCAGCGCCTTCACGGCGTCGATGCGCAGGCTGGGGGCTGCCCCCAGGGCCGTGGCTTCGTCGATCATGGCATGGCGACGCTCCAGGCTGGCCTTTTGTGCAGCCTGCAGGGGCGCTTCGGCAGCAGCCATGGCCTGCTTGAACAGGGGCTGCAGTTCGGCAAACAGCTTTTCGCCGATATGGCCGCTTTCACGCCAGCGCTCGCCAAACTGGCGCAGCGCGCGCAACATGCTCTTCCAGTCCTGGCTGGCCGCATTGCTTGCAGCCCAGGCCTTGATTTCTTCGATCAGCGCCAGACGCTGCGCCTTGGCCTGCGTGCTGTCCTGACGAATCTTGTCGTGCCAGGACTCGACCACCTTGTAGGCTGCGTTGCAGGCCTCGTCAAACTTCTTCCACAGCGCATGATTGGCCATGGCACCTTGGTCGGCCTGCTTCCATTGTTCGCGCAGGCTGCGCAGGGTTTCCTGGATCTTGCGACCACCCAGTGCCTGGCCTTCGGGACGGTTGAGCAAGGCTTCGGCCTTGGCCACCAGGTCCTCGCGCAGTTTCTCGGCCAGATGGCGCTGCCAACCCTCGGCCTCACCGGCGGCCAACAGGGCTTCATGCACTTCGCCCACCAGCGCTTCGTCCACAAAACGGCCATGGGCCTTGATGGCTGCGCGCATGGCTTGCACGGCTTCGGAGCCGGCCTGGCTGTTGCCAGCTGCAGTTTCTGCCTTCAGCGCCTGCAGGGCCTGGCCCAGGCCAGCCTTGGCTGCTTCCACCTGCTCGGGCGTGGGCTTGCCACGGCCGGCGGCTGCTGCGCGCGGTGCTGCGGGCTTGGCCACTTCCACAGCTGCGGCTTCGGGAGGCAAACCACGAGCCACGCGGATTTCGTCGGCCCAGACGGGGACCGTGGGCAACGGCGCTGCCTCGTCGGCGGCAGCGGCCTCGGTCTGTGCCAGTGCAGACTGGAAAGCATCCCAAACCAGTGCCAGTTGTGCAGAGGCTGCCTCCAGCTGAGGCGGGAAACGGCCGTCCACACTGCCCCAGCTGGCGTCGCCGGTCAGCTCCTTGGCCTGCTCCTGCCAGCGCGCGACATCGACTCCCAGGGCTTCCAGCACCGCCTTGGCATCCTTCCAGGACTTGGTGGACAGCACTTCGATGCGCTGCGCCAGCAGCAGCGCCACTTCGCGCTGCACCTGGGTGCGATGCTGCAGGTCTTCCACCGCCTTCACGCGCTCGCCCAATCGGGCCTTGAACTGCGACAGAGGCTCGCGCGACAGCGCGGCACCGGCCTTGGCGGCATCACGCTGCCAGGCAGCCGCAGCCGCGGCATCGAAGGGCTCTGCTGCCAGCAGTGCCTGAGCCTTCTCGGCCCATTCCACGGAAATTTTTTCCTGATTCGCGGTGCGACGGATTTCGTCAAGGCGTTCGCGCACGGCACGGGCAGCACTCTTGTCGCCCTTGCTCAGTTCCTTGTGAACGTCCTGGAGTTGCTCGACCGTGGGCTGAGTCGCCAACCAGTCGCGAATGCGCGCGGCGCGATCACCCGACGTCTCGGCGGAGAAAGCACCACCCGTCAATGCATCCAGCGGATGTTGCTCAGTATTCTTGGCAGAGGCCGGGTTCACTTCAGATGCATCAGACATGGTGCTGCTAGGAGAAATAGATGTCATGTAAGGGTCAGAAAATGCTTGGCAGCCAGCGCAGTCAACGCTGCAACGGGCCAGTGCCAGCCCACATGAGGGCAGACTTTCCAAGCGCAAGCCCAGGCACATGAGCACCTGGGCAAACCGGTATTTTCGCCTTTATTTAAAGGCAAGCCAAAAAATGCGAAATCGCAAGGTGTTTCGCAGCACTTTCATCACTGCGCAGACAGGCTCAACTGGGCACGTGGCGTCCAGTCCTTGTCCTGCACATCCAGCTTGGGAGCGCCCAGGAACAGGCGCTCCAGCGGCAGCTGTTGCGTGGCCAGATAGTCCCGCACAGCCACACCGCGCGCCAGCGCCAGCTCGCGCATGGCATCGTCAGGCACCTTGATGCTGGCCACCAGCAGCGCCGTCA
Organism: Comamonas sp. A7-5; assembly: GCF_039581385.1. Lineage (NCBI taxonomy): Bacteria > Pseudomonadati > Pseudomonadota > Betaproteobacteria > Burkholderiales > Comamonadaceae > Comamonas > Comamonas sp. A7-5. The sequence continues at coordinate 152,664 of NZ_JBCPWO010000010.1, read as the reverse complement.
TCTGGTCTGCAGGCAGATCCTTGGCCATTCCGACCATGTTGCGGGGCTTTTTGATGTCGGCTCGACCGTAAACGGCCTTGAGCAGAGCCGGACGCTCGGCATCGCTGAACTCCATCACCTCGTCTCCACTCTTGCCTTCGCGAATCACGTTGCGGCGCTTTTGGGCCAGCAGCAGACGATCCAGCTCTTCAGTCTTCCAGGCCTCCTTGTCTTCGGCCTCACGCGACTCGCCCACCACCGTCATCTTGAGCGCGGGGCGGTCGTTCAGTGCCTTGACGATCTTGGCCAGTTGCTCCCTGGCCTTGCCGTCGAGCTTGGCGCTGCCCGGCGCAAAGTTGACTGCGCCCGACTCGTCGCCACCCGAGAACGCCCCCGACAACAGCGCAAACGGCGCGGTCACTGCCTTCATGATGATGTTGCCGATCACCTTGAAGATGATGGGCGCCAGACGGAACTGCGGATCGTTGAGCGAGCCGCTCAGAGGCACATCGAGATCGATCACGCCGTTGCGGTCGGACAGCAGGGCCACAGCCAGCTTGACGGGCAGCGATGCGGGCGCGCCCTCCACCTTGTCGCCAAAGGTCAATTGGCGCAGCACCAGCTTGTTCGATGCCGTGAGCTGCCCATCAGGCTGCACCTTGTAGTTCACATCCATATAGAGCTTGCCGCGCTCTATGCCATAGCCCGCGTACTTGATGGAATATGGCGACAGCGGCGACAGCTCCAGGTCATTCATCTGGGCGCGTACATCCAGCGCCAGAGGCTTGGCCAGCGGATTGACCTTGCCGCTGATATCGAGCTTCGCCGTACCCTGGGCCTTGCCCTTGATTTCAAGATCGGCCATTTGCGGCTCGACCTGGCCTGCAGGAGCCTGCGAAGAGAAGGCGCTCAGACGGCCGTTCAGCTCACTCAGATCGGCCGAGTAGTTGGGCTGAATGAAATAGTCGGAAAACTGCACCTTGCCGCCCGTCAGCACAATGGGCCCGACCTTGATGATGGGCGCGGGGCCGACATCTTCGGGCTTTACGGGCTCAGCCACGGGTCTGCTGAGCTCGGGCTTCTCGCCAGCAGCCGCCTGGGCGTTCGCCTCTTCGTTCTGTGCGACGGACTGCTCGGACTTTTCGGTCTTCACAATGTCCTGCAGATTAATGCGGCCGTTGCGCTGCACGATGACGCGCGCAAAAAAGTCGCTCAGCGCGGTTTCGCGCACGCTCACCCGCAGCGGCTGAGCCGGTTGCATATTCAGGTCCAGGCCGCGCACCATCAGCGTTTTCCAGGCCAGCAAATCATCGCCCAGACCCAGACCTGTGCGCGCAGCCAGTGCCTTGGCACGGTCTGCCGTTGAGTCATTGAGCACTGCCGTCAGCGCGCCCTTGGCGGTACTGGGCTTGCCCACCTCTTCCTGCACCGGGGCCGCAAGCGTGGAGCGTACGCGCAGGTCGTTGAGCTCCACATCGCCCGACACAGACAGCTGAGGCCCCTTGGCATGGGCCAGATAGTTAAGCTTGCCCCGGAAGTTGCCGTCGGCACGCACTAGATCCACATTGAGCTTGTGACCGAAATACGGCTCCAGCGCATGCAAGGGCACGGCACGGGCCTGCAACTGCCCCTGAGCCGAAACAGGGGTCAGACCCAACTGCCCCTTGAACTGAATATGACCAGCCTGCACACGGCGACTGGCAGCCAGCTGAGCCGAGACCTCCAGCGGAGTCGGCGCTGCCTTGGCCGCCAGAGGCTCGAAAGCCCCCAGGCGTATGCGCAAGGCGCTCACATCCAGCTGCACGGGCCGTGCATTCCCGCCTTGCACAGGTGCTGCATCGCGAAACTGCAGCGCACCGCCATCCACGGCAATCGCTGCCAGCTTGACCGACCAGGGTTTGCCCGGCTCCACCTTGCTGCCCTGCGTTGCCGGCCTGGCTGCAGGCGATGCCACGGGCAACCAACGCTCGTACATCCAGTGCCCTTGTGCGTCACGCAGGGCCGCGAGTTGCGGCTTCTGCACGGCAATGGCCTCCACCTGCACCTGCCGGGCAGCAAGATCGACCTGAACGCCGCTGACCTTGATCTGTTCGATATTGACAGGGGCCTGCTTGTCCTGCAGCTGCAGCTTGTCGGCAGTCAGCTCGGCCACCTCTGCCACGACTCCGCCCTCACCCCAGGAAATCCGGGCATCGGTATTGAGCATGGCGCTGAGCTGCGGCTTGAAGTGCGCTTGCATATAGGGCTGCACCCATTGCAGCGGCAACTGCTCGAGCTTGAGATTGAGCTTGCCCGCCTTGTCCGTGGCTTCTCCATCCACAGCCAGCCTGGCAGCCCCTTCCACCCGGGCCTGCTCAGCCGTTTGCAAACCTGCAGTGGCCGTCAGTTGCAAAGGCGCATTCATGGGCCAAGCCAGATTCTTGGCCTGCAGCATCAAAGGAGCCAGGGTCAGCGCCGCAGGCGCCGCGCCTGTAGCAGCATCCCTCCAATGCACTGTAGCGCTATCAATATCGAACTGTTTCACGCTCACTGCGAGGGACTGGGCGGGCGCCTCGGCCTTGGTGCCCGCCTGGACCGAAGCCTTGGCGTCGGAGGAATCAGACTCAGGCTCTGCATTTTCGGCGGGCGCTGCTGCAGCAGTGGACGGCGCATTCAGCCCCAGCCAGTTGATCACGCCCTGCGCATTGCGGCTGGCATGAACCTCGGGCTTGACCCAGCGCACCGATTCGAGCGCAATCTGGTTCTGCAGAGGCAGAACATTCTTGAGCTGCACCTCCAGCGCCTCAAAGTTCAGCAGCGGCGCGCTCTGGCGGTCCTGCACCGCGACATTGCTCAAGGCCAGCTTGCCGCTGATGCTGACCACAGGCTGGTCTTTTTGCTCGAAGCTGATCTGCAGATCCGTGTCCAGCACGCCAGACAGAGGCTGCACGGGAACGCTGGCAGGCACATAGCCCAGATAAGGGGCCAGATCGATGTGCTCCCATTTGAGTTGCATCGCCGTCTGGCGGGTGTCAGTGAACGGCGTGCTCTCGCCCGAGGTATCGAACTTGCTGCCGTTGAGATCGAAAGCCAGATGCGGCAGCACCTTGATCTCGCGCTTGGAGGCCAGATTGCTGATGAAAGGAATGCTCAGCTGCAAGTCCTTGAGCTCGTGCTTGCGCTGCACAAACTCGTCATTGAGCTCGATACGGCCGTCGCGCAAGGCAATGTTGTAGAGCGCAAAGCTCAGGGGCTTGGACGGCTCCTCGTCATCGGGCTCGGAGAGCTTGGCAATCACATCGTCGATATCGAGCTTGCCCAGTGAATGCTGCGTCAGGCGCACCACCGGCGCATCGACCTCGATCGCATCCAGCACAGGAGCGAGCCTGAACAAGGACTGCGCGCTGGCATTGATGAAGATGCGCTTGATCTGCAGCTGTGGCTCGGCGGCGGATTTCAGATCTTTCTGAGCCACAGAGCTCTCTGCATCAGCGGTTTCAGCTACTTTTTTTATAGCCTTATCGATCACCAGTTCATGCAGGGTGATGGACATGGCCCAGGGCGCAAACTCGATCTTGCCCACATGGACGCCGCGCCCCAGTTTCTCGGCAGCCCGTTTTTCCAGCTGGCTTTTAGCCACCCAGGGCACTACCGCCCAGAGCAGCAGCCATAACAGCAAAAGAGCAAGAACAGACCAGATCAGCCGGCGAAGCCAGCGATTCGATGTGAGCAAGGACATGGGCAATTGTTATTGATGCAGAGATTGAAAGCCTTCCAAGACTCTCAGGGGCGGGACCCGCCGCGCGCCCGGAACACCACTGTACCTTGAGCGCACCCTGGTGTATCTAGATTGCGCTCTATATATAGATAGAGGCAAGAGGCGTTTCCAAGGGAGAAGTTTGCGCCATAGGAATGCCGACCAGAGGCAGATGAGCGCGAAAAATGCAAACAATGCGCTGCAGAGAAAAGACAACGCCGGAAATGACAAAGCCCGGAAGTGGCGAAACCGACTTCCGGGCTTTACGGCCGGTACCAGACCGGGCCGTTTTTCGCGGATCAAGGAGGGTGTGGTCCTTGCCGCTGGAAGCAACGATTGCTCCCTTTTGTGCCTCAAGCGAAGATAAAGAGCAAGTGCCAACAGCCCATGGAATCAAAGGCCTCGGCGGAATTTGCTTTTCCTTTCCTTTGGCAAGCACCTGCAACGTGCAGGCAGATTCACTATATCTGTGCTCGCGTAGGGCTACCAGGCTTTTTGCACTTTATTTCGCCTTGATGACAAATAAAACGATGTGAGCGTATACACCTCTTGAATCCGTGATTTTTTGCTGTAATTTTTTGAGCAAGCTGTACATTCATACAGTTTTTATATAATTTTAAAATCTAAAAAGTATTTTTGTTAGTGTTGACTGAATATTTAGGGCGCTTCTAGAATCCGCCAGCGCTCGAAATGAGCGTTTTTTGTTTCCGCTGCCTCACGACTGAGCAGACCGATCAGCGCCCCAAGGGGCGCTTTTAATCGGCCCGCAGCAAACCTCATCGGCCAGTTGTCCTGGTTGCACCGCGAGATTGATCCGGTGCGGCCTCGGGCGATAGCCAAGAAAGGACAAGCTATGCCAGCGTCAGGAAAATTAATCGCCTCTGCGCGAACGTTGGGCCATAAGACGGCCCACGGTTTTCTTGCTCTTACTCACAACGGTTTCGCCCTGCTGGGCTTGGCCGTGGCCATTTCGGCCCTGATTCTGATCTCTCGTCCGGACCTGCGTCTGGCCGGTGCAACCGAGCTGCGCGAGTGGCTCGACACACGCCTGCCCGCCAGCACCGTGGTGGCTGCCGCCGAAGTGGAGGAAGCCCCTGCTTCCGCCAACATTGTCGTCGCCAGCGACCGCGCCACGGCCGTCAACCCCAAGAACCTGCCCAAGGAGCAGGCGGCTGTGGCCTATTGGCTCAGCAAAAAATACCGGGTGGCGCCCGAGCCGATTGCCGCCCTGGTCAGCGAAGCCTATGTCCAGGGCAAAGCCAACAAGCTGGATCCGACGCTGATTCTGGCCATCATGGCCATTGAATCGAGCTTCAACCCGTTTGCCCAAAGTTCGGTCGGTGCCCAGGGCCTGATGCAGGTGATGACTTCCGTGCACACCGACAAGTACGAAAGCTTTGGCGGCCAGCACGCTGCCTTCGACCCAGTGACCAATCTCAAGGTCGGCGTCAAGGTGCTCAAGGAATGCATTGCCCGCGCCGGCTCCATCGAGGGTGGCCTGCGCTATTACGTGGGTGCAGCCAATCTTCCTTCGGACGGCGGCTATGCCGCCAAGGTGCTTGCCGAACACCAGCGTCTGCGCCAGGGCGTGGGCCTGCAGGCCAGCCCGCTGATGACGGCCAAGTCCGACGAAGCCACCAAGGTCTCTCACGCTCAGCAAGTGGCACTGGCCAACTCCAACCTCTAAGCGACAGACCCCTGCATTTCTCAAGCTGGCTCCGGCCAGCTTTTTTTATGCCCCGGCCAGGTCCTGCGGGAAAAACGGGCATAGGTTCTTCAGCCATGCCAGCTCAGCTACACTAGCGGGTGTACGCAACTGGCGATAGGCGCAGAATTTTCTGCCGCTGACGTGGAATCCGGCAGACTGCAAGGTCTGTGAACCACCGGGGAGCGTACCGCCCAGGGTCGCAGCGACTGCAGCCTGCAAGCGTTTCAGCCGTTCGCCTGGGCAGCCCTTGGCCTCAAGGGAATTTCTAAGTTCACAGGACTGCCATGTTTCAACGCACCGATACCGTCGCGAAAGTCGACCCCGAACTGTTTGCAGCTATTGAAGCTGAAAACCATCGCCAGCAAGAGCACATCGAGCTGATCGCCAGCGAGAACTACTGCTCGCCCGCAGTGATGGAAGCCCAGGGCTCCCAGCTGACCAACAAGTACGCCGAAGGCTACCCCGGCAAGCGCTACTACGGTGGCTGCGAGCATGTGGACGTGGTCGAACAGCTGGCCATTGACCGCATCAAGCAGATCTTTGGCGCCGAAGCCGCCAATGTGCAACCCAATTCCGGCTCTCAAGCCAATCAGGCAGTGCTGATGGCTTTCGCCAAGCCCGGCGACACCATTCTGGGCATGAGCCTGGCCGAAGGCGGTCACCTGACCCACGGCATGGCGCTGAACATGTCCGGCAAATGGTTCAAGGCCGTCTCCTATGGCCTGAACGCCGACGAAGCCATCGACTACGACAAGCTCGAAGAACTGGCCCGCGAGCACAAGCCCCGCATCATCGTGGCCGGCGCCTCCGCCTATGCCCTGCGCATCGACTTCGAGCGCTTCGCCAAGATCGCCAAGGAAGTCGGCGCCATCTTCTGGGTGGACATGGCCCACTATGCCGGCCTGATTGCCGCAGGCGTGTACCCCAACCCCGTGCCCCATGCCGACGTGGTCACCACCACCACCCACAAGAGCCTGCGTGGCCCCCGTGGCGGCGTGATCCTGATGAAGGCCGAGCACGAGAAGGCCATCAACAGCGCCATCTTCCCCGGCCTGCAAGGCGGCCCCCTGATGCATGTCATCGCCGGCAAGGCCGTGGCATTCAAGGAAGCCCTGACTCCCGAGTTCAAGGCCTACCAGGAACAGGTCGTGAAGAATGCCAAGGTGTTTGCCGAAACGCTGACCGAGCGCGGTCTGCGCATCGTCTCCGGCCGCACCGAAAGCCACGTGATGCTGGTGGACCTGCGCGCCAAGGGCATTACCGGCAAGGCTGCCGAAGCGGCCCTGGGTCTGGCTCACATCACAGTGAACAAGAACGCCATCCCCAACGACCCCGAGAAGCCTTTCGTGACCAGCGGCATCCGTATCGGCACGCCCGCCATGACCACCCGTGGTTTCGGCGAGGAAGAAGCCCGCATCACTGCCAATCTGGTGGCCGATGTACTGGACAAGCCCGAAGACGAAGCCAATCTGGCCGCCGTGCGCGCCAAGGTGGCCGAGCTGACCGCCAAGTTCCCCGTCTACAGCAAGTAATTCCAGCTGCGCTGATCTGTCATGAAGTGCCCCTTCTGCAACCATCCGGACACGCAGGTTGTTGAGACCCGCGAGTCCGAGGACGGGGGCTTCATCCGCCGCCGCCGCCGCTGCGGAGGCTGCGACAAGCGCTTCACGACCTACGAGCGCCCCGAGGTCAGCTTTCCCACCGTGGTCAAGAGAGACGGCCGCCGTATCGAATACGAGCGCGCCAAGCTGCAAGGCTCTTTTCAGATCGCGCTGCGCAAGCGCCCCGTGAGCACCGAGCTCATCGATGCAGCCATAGAGCGCATTGAGGACAGGCTGCTCAATCTGGGCCAGCGTGAAATCGATTCCAGCCGCCTCGGCGAGCTGGTGATGGATGAACTCAAGGGCTTGGACAAGGTCGGCTATATCCGCTTTGCCAGCGTCTACCGCAGCTTCGAGGATGTGGACGACTTCAAGAACATCATGGATGAGGTTCGCAGCCCCAAGGCCAAGGCCGCCAAAAAGCCCTAGCTCTGACCGCCGTGCCTTGCCATGCCAAAAGCCACCCTTGGGTGGCTTTTGTTTTGCGCGCTCGATGGCAAGCATCAGCTATGAACTAATGAGCATCTAGCGCCTGATCTAAAAGGAAATCAGACAAGTTTTTATCTGATCTCCTTAATGAACGCGCGTAACACGCTCCTTCAAAGGTAGCGCCATCGGCCCGCTGCGGCTTTGTTCGTGTACATGCTCCGCCAGTGCATCCAGATCCAGCATGCCGCCCACCACGTCGATGCCTTGCGTGAAAATGCTGAAATTGTCGCCGCCGCTGCCCAGATAGCTCTGCAGTCCCACGCGGTAGCGCTGTGACATCTTGAGCAACCGGCCGTTGAGGCGCAGCTCGCTCACGCGCCGGCCCGCGGGCAGGCGACGGTCAAAGCGGTAGCTGAAGCCCTCGGAGACCTGCAGGATGCGTGGCGCATTCACGGTGTTGCTGCCGCTGTCGAATTGCTGCTCCAGCGCCTGGCGAATCTGCTCGCCCGTCAGACTCATCACCATCAGCGTATTGCCGAACGGCTGAACGCTGAACAGCTGGCCATAGTTCACGCTGCCGTCGGCCGCGGGCAGCAGGTCGGCGCGCACACCGCCGGGGTTCACAAAGGCCAGCTGTGCCCCGCCCGCGGCGACATCGCGCGTGGCCGCAAGTATGGCGTCGGCCACGATGCGCCCCATCACGCTTTCGCCATTGGCTTGCGGCATGCGGCTGACAGGCCCGGCCAGCTGCCCTGCAACGGCCTCGGCCAGCGGCCGCGCCGCAGCCTTGTAGCGCGCCACCAGCGCCGCCACGTCTGCATCGGCGTCAAAGACCGGAAACTCGGGCTGCAAGCCCACCTGGCCACCAGCGCTGCGATAGGCCTCGCCCTGCACGATGGTCTGGTGCGCCGACTTGCGGCTGACGCGGCGTGTGTGCGCATCCACCGTCAGTCTGACTTCGGTCAGCAGCGCGCCGTACTGACCGGCGCTGGTCAGCAGGAACGGCTTGCGGGCATTCACCCTGGCGTAATCGCAGATATAGGAGCGATGGGTATGACCGGAGATCACCACATCGACCTCGCCGGAGAGCTGCTCCAGAATCGGCACGATGGCTCCGGACAGGCCTTTGCAGCTATCGTCCTGCAGGCCGGACGTGGTGGCCCCTCCCTCATGGATCAGCAGCACGATCACATCGGCCCCCTGCGCACGCAGCTGCGGGATCAGCGCATTCGCCGTCTGTGCCTCGTCGGCGAATGCCAGCCCCCTGACCCCGCTGGGTCGCACCATATGCGGGGTGTTCCTGAGTGTCATGCCGATGAAGCCCACGCCTATGCGCAGACCGTCCTGCTCGAAAAACTTCACCCCGGTCGCCGGGAACAGTGGCCGGCCGTCTTCACGCAGCGTATTGGCCGCGAGAAACGGGAACTCCGCACCCTTGAAGGGCTGGCTGATCTGGCATGGCTGCTTGCTGGTGAACTTCTCGCAGCCACCGTTTTGCATGCGCAGCAGCTCGGCCACGCCCTGGTCGTATTCGTGATTGCCGGTGGCCGCAAAGTCCACCCGCATGAGGTTGAGCACCTCTATCGTCGGCTCATCGAGAAACAGCGCAGAGACCATGGGCGAGGCCCCTATCATGTCCCCGGCCGTGACCAGCGCCACATAGCGGCTGGCCTGGCGGCGCTGGGCGATGGCCCGGGCCATATAGGCCACGCCGCCAGCGGGCACGGCAATGTTCTGCCCCTGCGCGTTCTGGGCCGTCACGGCCAGTCTGGGCGGCTCCAGATGGCCGTGCAGGTCATTGAAGCCCAGCAAGGTGATCTCCATGCTGGCAGGCCTTGTCACACCACCGCTGCATGCGCTCAAGCCCAATGCGAGCAGCGTAGCGCAGAGAGGAGCGGAGACCTTGCGAAAAGCACAACGCCAGCCTGGCGACAGGGCGCGAGACTGGCGTTGATCCGGTTTTTTGTCAGCTGAAACCATCAGACTCTCCTGAGTCAGAGGTTTTAACGCACAAAAAGGTCTGGGTGATGTCAGCTGGCCGAGGCAGGAATCGGAGCCAGGCCAGAATCCACATCGGCATTCTGCGCACGGTGACGCAGCGCATGGTCCATCACCACCAGCGCCAGCAGCGCCTCGGCAATCGGCGCAGCGCGGATACCCACGCAGGGGTCGTGGCGCCCCTTGGTGATGACTTCGGTGCTCTGGCCGTGCACATCAATGGACTCACGCGGCGTGATGATGGAGCTGGTGGGCTTGATGCCGATACGCACTTCCAGATCCTGGCCGGTGCTGATGCCGCCCACGATACCGCCCGCGTTATTGCTGCGGAAACCCTCGGGGCTCAGCGAATCGCCATGCGTGGTGCCACGCTGGGCCACGCTGTCAAAGCCTGCGCCGATCTCCACGGCCTTGACGGCGTTCAGACCCATCATGGCGTAGGCGATGTCGGCGTCCAGGCGGTCATACAGGGGCTGGCCCAGGCCGACCGGCATATTGCTGGCGTTCACACGCAGCGCCGCACCGCAGGAATCGCCGCTCTTGCGCAGCTGCTCCATGTATTCCTCGAAGCGGCTCACATCGGCCACAGGCGCGAAAAAGGGATTGTGCGGCACATGCTCCCAGCTCTCGAAACCTATGGACAGCTCGCCTATCTGGGTCATGCAGGCGCGGAACTCGGTGCCGAACTTTTCCTTGAGCCATTTCTTGGCCACGGCACCCGCTGCCACCGTGGGCGCTGTCAGGCGTGCCGAGGAGCGACCGCCGCCGCGTGGATCGCGGATACCGTACTTCTGGAAGTAGGCGTAGTCGGCATGACCGGGACGAAAGCTCTGCGCGATATTGGAGTAATCCTTGCTGCGCTGGTCGGTGTTGCGGATCAGCAGCGCAATCGGCGTACCCGTGGTCTTGCCTTCGTAGACGCCGGAGAGAATCTCCACGGCATCGGGCTCGTTGCGCTGGGTGACGAACTTGCTGGTCCCGGGGCGACGTCGATCCAGATCATGCTGGATGTCCGCCTCGCTCAAGGCCATGCCCGGAGGGCAGCCGTCAATCACACAGCCAATGGCCGGGCCGTGGGACTCACCGAAATTGGTGACCGTGAAAATTGTGCCGAAGGTATTGCCGCTCATAGGCTGCTGATTATCGTTGAAGTGATGATTGACGGCTGCACACTGTCCTGCCTAAAGTCTTTTCACCATGCTCAAACTTGCGTTTATTCTGGCCTCGGCCCTGGTGTCCGTGGTGATCGGCGGCGTCGGCGGTCTGCTGTTCTTCGAATTTGCACCGTCGCGCTGCGCGGGCCAGTATGCCTGCGGCTACGGCAAGGCCGTGATCGGCATGATGGTGGGCCTGGGTGTCGCCGTGCTGTGCTTTGTGGGGCTGCTACTCAAGGGTCTGCGCAAGGCAAAGTCGCCAACAACTGTATTGCAGAGCCCGCACAGCCCAGCCGACCGACAGCCATAAGGCAGCGCTGCGTCGCCTGCAGAGCACATCAGGCTGGACATGAAAAACCCCGCCTCGGCGGGGTCTGCAGCAAAAGCTGGCTTATTCGGCACCCTGGCGCTCGCCTTCGGGCCAGTCGCGGATATAGGCCTTGAGCATGCGGTTCTCGAAGTTCTGGCTGTCCACCACGGCCTTGGCCACGTCGTACAGCGAGATCACGCCCATCAGCATGCGCTTGTCCATCACGGGCATGTAGCGCGCATGGCGGTCCAGCATCATGCGGCGCACCTCGTCCATATCGGTTTCCATGGTGCAGGTCATGGGCGCGTCGTCCATGGCGCCGCGCACGGAGATGTTCTCCACGCCGCCGGTCTTCACAAAGCCCTGGATCACTTCGCGGAAGGTGAGCATGCCCACCACATCGCCGTGATCCATCACGACCAGCGAGCCAATGTCCTTCTCCGACATCACCTGCACCGCCGCGGCCAGGCTTTCGTCGGGCGACACCGTGTACAGGGTATTGCCTTTGACGCGCAGGATGTCACTAACTTTCATTGCTGTTCTCCGAATCTGTTTGGCACGCTGTGGCAGCTTTTGTCCTGCATGTGTCAGCACATGCGGCATCGCTTTGCACAGAATGCAGGTGCGTGCACAAATATAGCCCACAATGGCTTGCATTGAGAAAAACTAAATCAATGACGAAACATATGAATTTCCACATATTCATTCGTCTATCCGACCAAATCGATATTTGATTGCGTGCTCGATCACACATTGCGTCGATCAAAACCAGCCATGGAGACAAAACATGCCCGGCTACTCTGACCCCGGCTTTGACACCCTGAGCCTGCATGCAGGCGCCCAGCCCGACCCCGCCACCGGCGCACGTGCCGTACCCATCCATCTGACGACGTCCTTTGTCTTCGAATCCAGCGACCACGCGGCCAGCCTGTTCAATCTGGAGCGCCCCGGCCACGTCTACAGCCGCATCTCCAATCCCACCAACGCGGTGCTCGAGCAACGCGTCTCGGCCCTGGAAGGCGGCGTGGGCGCAATTGCCGTGGCCAGCGGCCAGGCGGCGCTGCACCTGTCGATTGCCACGCTGATGGGCGCGGGCAGCCATATCGTGGCCAGCACGGCCCTGTATGGCGGCTCGCAGAACCTGCTGCACTACACGCTGGCGCGCTTCGGCATAGAGACTACCTTCGTCAAGCCAGGCGACATCGATGGCTGGAAGGCTGCGGTGCGCCCCAACACCAAGCTGTTCTTTGGCGAGACCGTGGGCAACCCCGGACTCGATGTGCTGGACATTCCCACGGTCAGCCAGATCGCCCACGAAGCCGGCGTGCCGCTGCTGGTGGACTCGACGCTGACCTCGCCCTGGCTGATCAAGCCTTTCGAACATGGCGCGGACATCGTCTACCACTCGGCCACCAAGTTCCTGTCCGGCCACGGCACGGTGATCGGCGGCATCGTCGTCGATGGCGGCAGCTTCGACTGGGAAAAATCGGGGCGCTTTCCCGAGCTGACCCAGCCCTATGACGGCTTTCACAACATGGTGTTCAGCGAGGAATCCACCACGGGTGCATTTTTGCTGCGCGCTCGCCGCGAAGGCCTGCGTGACTTCGGCGCCTGCATGAGCCCGCACAGCGCCTGGCTGATCCTGCAAGGCATAGAGACCCTGCCGCTGCGCATGGAGCGCCATATGCGCAACACCGAAAAAGTGGTGCAGTTCCTCGCCAGCCACCCGCTGGTCAGTCGCGTGGGCCACCCCATGCTGGAGACCCACCCCTCGCACGCCCTGGCCAGGAAGCTGCTGCCGCGCGGCGCCGGCTCGGTGTTCAGCTTTGACATTGCCGGCAACCGCAACCAGGGCAAGAAGTTCATCGAAACGCTGAAGGTCTTCAGCCATCTGGCCAATGTGGGCGACTGCCGCTCTCTCGTGATCCACCCCGCCAGCACCACGCATTTCCGCATGAGCGACGAGGCTCTCGCCCAGGCCGGCATCGGCCAGGGCACGATCCGCCTGTCGATCGGCCTGGAAGACGCCGACGACCTGATCGACGACCTCAAGCGCGCGCTGAAGGCGGCCGAGAAAGCAGCCTGAGAGACCTGAACAAACATGGTTGCCACAACTTCTGCATCGCTGGACTGGAAGCAGTTTGAACAGACTTTATTCAGCATCTACTGGCAAGATGCTCAGGCGTTCCTGGCCGCGAACCCTCAAGAAAGCATCTACGCACTGGCACTGAACGGCCTGTACCGCGAGGAGGACGGCCCCATTTACCTGCCCACGCTGTCTGCCAATAGCGAGCAGGCTTATTCACAAATGGTGAATGCCCCCGAGCCGCAGGGTCGCTTGTCCGAATTCGACCTGGATACCGGCCAGTTGGGCAGTCTGCGCTGGAACCCGCCGGATTGGGAATGGGAGGAGCTGGATTCAGCCTCGGACTCTCAGGAGTTGGAGCAACTGGAACAAGCCTTGCTGGCCGAGGCCAATAAAAGCACGCCTGCCCACTGGTTGCGTACCGAGGCGCAGCTGATCAAGGCGCTGATCCGCATCTGCAAGCAACTGACCAAAGCCTGCCAAAAATCGCCCTGGTCCGGCCAGCTCACTCCAGAGTTTGCGGTGCTGATCTATGTGGAAGACACTCAGGAATGCGAAGCCATGGCACGCGAGTGCATGGGGGAGGCACGCTTTCTTGCATTGTTTCCCAGCCATGACCAGCAAGCGCAAAGACGCGCCAGAGTTGCCGCGCTCTCCCCCGCTCAACAGCTGCAATACCATCTGAGCTGTCTTGAAGGTATCGGGTGCCCGGAACTGGGACTGAGCCCAAAAGAGGCGCAATTGCTGGGGGAAGAGGCCGAGACTGCGCTGCTTGCCATGAATCACAGCCAGGTGGCCCATGCGCTGCTGCCCATGCTGAATCGGCCTGGCAAACAGTGGCGCGCGGCCATGTTGCTGGCCCAGATAGCTTACCGAGACGAACAGGTACTGACTGCACTGCGTCGGCAGGTTCAGGCCCCCATCCGCAGCACCCGGGAAGAAAGCGAGCGAGGCTGGTGCGCCAGTGCCTTGGGGTCGTTAGGTGACCAGGAATGGCTGCAGCAGCAAATAGGCACCACGGCCGTGCCTGTGGACAGAATCGCGCAAGGCATTGCCTATCCCTACCGTTCCTGGAACAGCAAACCAGGCACCACGGCCCTGCACCTTGACTATGCGCCGCTGGAGCGGGCGCTCGACCTCAAGCATCCGGCCTTGACCCAGGCGCTGAATGAAGAGCTATCACCCGGAACCGGTTATTGCAGCCTTCGGGTTGAGGATTTGGAGCAAGCCCTGCTCGCTCTGCAGTCCGTTCACGCTCTGGTGCGCGTTCATGCGGCTTGCATCATGGGAGAGCGAAGCCTTGGGGCCGCCGCGGGCAGGCGCATCACTCCTGTACTGGCACAAGCCCTGAGTCACGACCGCAACGAAAACGTACGTTATCAGGCCATGCTGGGCCTGCGGTATTGGAAAAAAGCCAGCGCAGCGCAGCGCGCCACGATTGAGCATGCCGCTGAACACGATGCCAGCGACGACATACGCGAGCTGGCTCAGCAATGGCTGAATGAACACTGCTGAATCACAAAGAACAGAACCGGAGACAAACATGCAAATCAATGTGCAAGGCGCAGACATCTACGCCTACACCGGCGGCAAGGCTTTCGACGCGGCCAAGCCCACGGCCATTTTCATCCACGGCGTGCTCTGCGATCACAGTGTCTGGGCGCTGCAAAGCCGCTACATGGCCAATCACGGCTGGAACGTGCTGGCCATCGATTTGCCTGGCCATTGCAAAAGCGGCGGCCAAGCACCGGAATCCGTCGAGGAGGCTGCAGGCTTCATAGGCGCGCTGATGGATGCGGCAAACCTGCAGCAAGCTGCGCTGATCGGCCATAGCTGGGGCAGTCTGATTGCCATGGAGACTGCGGCCAGGCTGCAGGACCGCATCAGCCATCTGGTGCTGGTGGGTACGGCCTTCCCCATGAAGGTCTCGCCCGCGCTGCTGGAGTCGGCCCTGAATACGCCCGAGAAAGCCATCCAGATGGTCAACACCTTCTCGCGCGCCACGCTGGCACCGCCCAATGGCGCAGGCAGCTGGGTGTTTGGCGCCGGCGTGGCCCTGGGCCGCCGCGTGCTGGCCAGCAATGCTCACACGAATCTGCTGCATGCAGGCTTCAAGGCCTGTGACAGCTATGCGGGCGGCGAAGCGGCCATGACGCAGGTCAGCTGCCCGCTTCTGTTTGTGCTGGGCGAGCAAGACCAGATGACACCACCCAAGGCTGCAAAAGGCTTGATAGAAGCCGCCAAAGGCGCGGGCAAAACGGTGAGCGTGCAGATCATTCCCAACGGCCACAACCAGATGACGGAGTCGCCCGATGCGACGCTGTTTGCGATTCGGGATTTTCTGGCTGCATGAGCCATTAAGCTTGGGCCATGAGCCAAACCTTCCAGCACCACGGCCAACTGGCTGCCGCCTGCGCCGAATGGGCCAAGATTTCACTGACCGGTTTGCAGCCCCGGCGCAATCTCAATCTGAGCGATAAAAAAGCCGACTGGAAGCAAGCACTGAGCGCGCTCAAGCGCTTTGCCAACAGCGATAGCTATAAAGCTCACCAGGATTTCCAGGCACATGCCGCGCTGGAGAACTACTGGAAATGGAAGGAAGCGGGCGAGCAGGCGCGCTGGCTGCTGATCTATGGTATCGATCTGGGCCTGAACGGTGATGTGCTGCGCCCCATCTACCAGGAAGTGACCGCGCTGTGGATTGATGCCGCCTCGGTGGCCGAGCATGCGCGCGCCAGCATGGCGCAGGAGACTGGCGAGGACTATGGCGTAGCTCCGCCCATCAACACACGCGCTGACGACTACGCTGTTGCCGTGACCCTGCTGTCACTGGCCACACTGCTGGATGCGCAGGATGACGTACCGGCGATCGATGAGCATGTGCTGGCCTTCGATACGGACCAGTTGCTGGATTATCTGTGCGCAGGCGGTCTGCAGCTGCAGCAGGTCAGCGAGGAGCTTTTCCACAAACGCCCTTACGGCGCCATGAAGCCTTTTTTTGAACAGCTCGAAGCTCTGCCTGACCCACTGCTGCCCTATCTGCAAACCCAGTACCAGGAGTTTCTCAAGCTCTCGCCCAAGCAGCAGAAGAAAGGCAGTCCGTGGCTGGGCACGGGCTACTGGGCACTGGAGGTGGCCGCCCTGGCCGTGCTCTATGGCTGGGATGACAGCGCTTTGCGCAGCAGCCCGCACTACCCGGCTGATCTGGTCGACTACGCCCGCGGGCGCCTGGCTCAAACAGAGTCAGGCGATTCTTGACAGAAAACCGGCGATGCGGCTGCTGATGCGATCAGGCAGCTCGCGGTGCGGCACATGGCCGCCGCCGGCAATGATTTCCGCTTCGCAAGGGCCCTGCGCCCAGGTGCAGATGTTCTCCGGATGCACGAGGGAGCCGAATTCATCAAGCTCGCCGTGGATCGCCAGCACCGGGCAATGCACCTGTCTCAAGGCCGCATCCAGCCGGTAATGCGCGAAAGGCGGGCTCAGCCAGGTGTCCACCCAGGCTGACAGCACCCAGGCCGCCTTGTCGCCATGGTAGCGGGCAAGCCGCTCCAGTTGGCCGGGCTGGGCAAAGTTGTCTCGCGCCGCCCTGATGCCCTGCAAGGTGCGGTCTTCGACAAAGCTCTGGGCCGATTCGGTAATCAACGCCTGGCATTGCCGTCCATACTCAGCTGCCACCATGGCCGCCATGCCGCCGCCCACGCTGTGTCCCAGCATCACGAAAGCGTCCAGACCCAGCGCCTGATGAAGCGGCGTGAAGCCGGCCTCGACCTCGCTTTCCACAAAACTGGGTTGAAGCCGATGCGGATTGGGGTCCGAATGACCGAAGCCCAGGCGGTCATAGGCAATGACTTCACGCCCGGTGGCCGCGGCCAGCTGCGCGGGAAATTCGCGCCACAGATCCACGCTGCCCAGAGAGTCGTGCATCAGCACCAGCGGCGCCTTGGCCGCCCCGCCCTGCGCTTGCCAGCGTTTGACATGGAGCAGCCCGTCGGGCGTCTGAACACGGGTTTCACTGGAGCTGATCACAACGGGCGGCATGGTGTCGTCAAACATGGGCAGGGTCTGGGTTGAATGGCGATGAGGTGCACGGTCACCTTAGCAAGAGAACGCTCATGGCAGCTTAGCCAGAAGCTGGAGTGGCCGCAAAGATGACGAATCTGGCCGATTTTGCGCAGTCTTACCGTATATAGCCTGTCGTTCAGGTGACGAAGACCTCCGGCAGCAAATTGCCAGCACTCGCTAACCCGCTGGCCTGGCCATGCTGTCGGCAGTATAAAAACAGCATCAACTTCACCGGGGTTCGCCATGTCACAGACCACGACCTCAGAACCGGACGACGCTGTCAAAGCCAGCGTGGACCCGCGCCAGTTCAAGAGCTTTGCCGAGTTCTACCCCTTCTACCTGGGCGAGCACAGCAACGCCACCTGCAGACGGCTGCACTTCATCGGCACCAGCCTGTCGCTGGTGTTCCTGCTGGCGCTGTTTTTGACGGGCGACTGGTGGTATTTGCTCGCAGGCCTGATCTGCGGCTATGCCTTTGCCTGGGTGGGGCATTTCGGCTTTGAGAAAAACAAGCCAGCCAGCTTCAAGCGTCCACTCTACAGCTTTCTCGGCGACTGGATGATGTGGCGCGACATCTTGCTGGGCCGCATCAAGATGTAGTGCCACTCCCCCTCTGAAGCGCGCCCGCTGGCCTGCTTTGCAGGCAGCGAATCGGCGGCCCGATCTTGAGCGCAGATATTCATAGATATCCGCCACAGCCATCAAACTCTATGAATATTGCCTCCAGGCGCGGCAATCAGCTCGGCCATGGTCATGGAATCGAGCTGGGCACGCTGCCACAGCGGCCGCACGGCCTCTGAGGGCTCGAGCAACAGGCTCTGCACCAGGGGCTCGACCCGCGTGACATGCGGATCGACCAGCAGCACATAGCGCGGCTCGGTGCTCTCAAGCGACACATAGGCATCGGGCGGCTGCACGGCCCCGACCCAGTCCAGCTTGGCCAGCGCCTGCAGCACGGGTTGAATCTGAGAGGCTTCCACGCGCAGGCGCCGCGAAAGCTGGTGCACATACAGGCCCTTGTGCGGCAGCTCGCGCTCCTTGGCCAGGCATTGCAGTACCTCGACGGCCAGCTCGAACTGCCAGCCCCGATGTCCTGTCAGCCGTTCCACCCCGGCAAGCACCGTGGGCAGATAGGCCGTGACCAGAGCCCCCAGCAGCACAATGCTCCAGGCCACATACATCCAGATCAGCAAGATGGGCAGCGTGGCAAACGCGCCGTAGATCACCGAGTAGGTCGGCACGGACGACAGATACAGGCCCAGCACCTTCTTGGCCACTTCCATGAACACGGCCACAAACACGCCCCCCACCAAGGCATGGCGCCAGCGCACCGGCGTGTTGGGCACATAGTGGTAGAGCCCGGCCATGCCAGCGGCCAGCACCACGAACTCTATGGAATCAAAGACAAAGCGCAGGCTGCCGGGCAGCGCATTGACCATGCCCTTGGAGGCCGACATCACATAGGACGACAGCACCAGGCTCAGGCCCAGCAGCAGCGGCCCCAGCGTGATGGCGGCCCAGTAGATCAACACGCGCTGGCCCAGCGGCCTGAGCTGGCGCACGCGCCAGATGTTGTTGAGCGTGCGGTCTATGGTCAGGATCAGCGCAATGGCCGTGACCATCAGTATGGAAAAGCCGACCAGGCCCAGCTGGCTGGCCTTGGAGGCAAACTGGGTGAGATAGCCCAGCACCTGGCGCGCAATGGTCTCGGGAATCAGGCTGTCCATCAGCCAGCGCTCCAGCACCTTCTGCGCCTTGCCAAAGATCGGAAAAGCCGTGAACAAGGCCAGCGCCACGGTAAAAAATGGCACCAGCGCCAGCAGCGATGTGAAAGTAAGACTGCTGGCCGTCACGCCCAAACGGTCTTCCTTGAAGCGCGCCAGCAGCACCTGGGCCGTGTTGTGCCAGGGGAAGGTTCGCAGGCGCTGCTGCGCACGGCGGCTTCTGCGGCGCAGCTCAGTCCTGAGCTCCTGCTGGCTGGGCATCTGGGGCTTGGGGATACGCCCGGCCAGATCCTTGCAGCTAGCCGCCAGCGCCCTGGCCTTGTCGAGTCTGCTGCTGCGCGGGCTCTCGGCAGCGCGCTGCGAGCTGTCGTCAGGACTGTCGGTCACTCCTGAAACGCAAGCATGCACCGCTTTCTGTTCCTGAGCTGGCGTCGTATTCGGCGTGGAATAGCTGGTCCAACCCTGAGCTGCCGTGCTGAATGCCGCCGCAGGCGTCGCGGCAGGAGCTGGCACGGGTTCGGGCCGAGCCAGATCGTTGCCAAGATCTGGCATGGGTTCGAACAATGGCTCCAGCGGTAGGCCCGGACCATCGAGGCTGGGTTCCTGGCGCTGCTCTACCTGTCTGGGCTCGGCGGCAACGTTCGCGGCAGCAGTTGCGGCTGTCGACGCCGGCGATACCACACGGTCCCGATCTTCCGTCACCGGCCTGGCTTGCTGCGCCTTGCCTTCCAACGCAGCCCAAAAGCCGGCACGCTCGTTTTTCTTCATGACGGCACTCCTTCACGAACGCAAAAGGAGGACGGGTGCTGCGCAACATCAAGCGCAGAACGCAAAACAAAACGACCGGATTCAAACAGAGCTGGCATGACCGATATGATGCCACTGCTATGACCGACGCCCTCTCGCCCCAAGCCGCCGAAAACACTTCTTCACCAATCCAGCAGCCCGGCTCCGATGTGGCCGCCACGCGCTGGCTGGCCGTGGGCAGCCTGCTGGCACTGATGCTGCTGTGCGTGGCCTGGGAGTTGTGGCTGGCACCGCTGCGCGAAGGCGGCACCTGGCTGTTTCTCAAAGCCCTTCCGCTGGCGTTCGCCGTGATCGGCCTGCTCAAGCGCCGCATGTACACCTATCGCTGGCTCAGCCTGCTGGTGTGGCTGTACTTCACCGAAGGCGTGGTGCGGGCCTGGAGCGATGCCGCGCCCAGCCGCTGGCTGGCGCTGGCAGAGGTGGCGCTGTGCGTGCTGCTCTTCATCGCCTGCGCAGCCCATGTGCGCCTGCGCCAACGTGCCGTCAAGGCGGCCCGGCTCAATCAGGCGTGATGCCTTCAAACTGCGCCAGCGTCCGCACCTGCGCCGCCAGCGCATCGAACAGCAGCTGCGCGGCCGGCGACAGCGCACGGCGCGGGCGCTGAATCAGCAGCGTGCGACGCAAGATGCGCGGCTCGTCCAGCAGGCGAAAGCCCAGATCGCCCTGCAGGCCCAGCGAAGGGTGACGCGCCGTCAGCGCCGGAACGATGCTGACGCCCAGGCCCAGACTCACGGCCTCGAACAGCAATTGCGGATTGGACAGGCGCAGCGGTGTCTGCAGCAGGTTCTGCGGCATGCCCGGGGCCGAAGCCAGCAGCTGGCTGATGGCGGTATCGGTGGTCAGGCCCACAAAAGCCAGATGGGGCAACCGGGCCAGATCGGCCGCCGTCAGCCGCCCCGCCTGCAGCAGAGGTTCATCGAGCCTGGCCACCAGTCCCATGGCATCGCTGATCAGCGGCTGGGTCAGCAAATCGCCGCCGGCCGGGTGTGCCGCTCCCACGCCGAAATCCACACTGCCGGCCTGCACACGCTGGGCAATGCCTTCGGCGCTGTCCTCGATCAGATCCACCTCGATGCCCGGATGCCTGGCCCGCAAGGCCGGCAGCACCGGCAGCAGCAACACCGCCAGCACCGACGGAGCGGCAGCAATGCGCACCTTGCCGCGGCGCAGTGCGGTCAGATCGCCAAGGTTCTGAAAGCCCTGCTCCAGGGTCTCGAAGGCCTGGCGCACATCGAGCAAAAAGGCCTGGCCGGCAGCCGTCAGCCCCACGGTTCGCGTGGTGCGATCAAACAGCCGCAGGCCCAGGGCATCTTCCAGCTGGCGAATGGATTCGGACAGGGCCGACTGCGTCAGGCACAGTTCGCGTGCCGCGGGGGCAAACGCGCCCTGGCGCGCCACCTCGTCAAAGGCACGCAATTGGCGCAGGCTGACATTGTTCGGAAAAACTGGCATAACCAAGCAATTTATTTCGATTGCCCCGTAGTCTGCCATGCTCTACGCTTGCGGCTTCATGGTTTTCCGGTCGCAGCGCTGTGCGTGGCTTAGGATTTCCGTCTGTCTCCCCTCTCTGCCGCCCCTGCTGCGGCCTGCTTGTCATGACTTCCACCGCTTTGCTCGAATCCCTGCGCCAGATTGTGGGCGCTCCCCATGTGCTGACCGACGGCGACCTCAGCGCCTACGAACAGGACTGGCGCAAGCGCGTACACGGCAAGTCCCTGGCCGTGGTGCGCCCCGGCAACACGGCCGAAGTGGCCGGCGTGGTCAAGGCCTGCGCCGCAGCCGGCGTGCAGATCGTGCCCCAGGGCGGCAATACCGGGCTTTCCGTAGGCTCCACCCCCGACGACAGCGGCCGGCAGGTCGTGCTCAGCCTGACGCGCCTGAACGCCGTGCGCCATATCGACAAGGACAATCTGACCTTCACCGTTGAAGCCGGCTGCATTTTGCAGAACCTGCAGGAGCTGGCCGATCAGCAAGGCCTGCTGTTCCCGCTGTCGCTGGCCGCCGAAGGCAGTTGCACGATCGGCGGCAATCTGGGCACCAACGCGGGCGGCACACAGGTGGTGCGCTATGGCAACACCCGCGATCTGTGCCTGGGCCTGGAAGTGGTGACGCCTCAGGGCGAAATCTGGGATGGCCTCAAGGGCCTGCGCAAGGACAACACCGGCTATGACCTGCGCGATCTGTTCATCGGCAGCGAAGGCACGCTGGGCATCATCACCGCCGCCACCATGAAGCTGTTCCCGCAGCCGGCCGCCCAGCTCACGGCCTTTGCCGCCGTGCCGTCCATGGAAGCTGCCGTGCGCCTGCTGGGCCTGGCGCACCAGCATCTGGGCGCGGGACTGACGGGCTTTGAAGTCATGGGCCAGTTTGCGCTGAGCCTGGTCGTCAAGCACATGCCGCAGCTGCGCGTGCCATTTGCCGACATGGGCGACGAAGCACCCTACTGTGTGCTGCTGGAGAACAGCGACAGCGAGTCCGAACAGCATGCGCGCCTGCGCTTCGAGCACTTGCTGGAGCTGGCCTTTGAGGACGGCTGCGTGGTCAACGCCGTGGTGGCGGAGAGCCTGACCCAGGCCCATGACCTGTGGCATATCCGCGAGAGCATTCCTCTGGCCCAGGCTGAGGAAGGCCTGAACATCAAGCACGATATCTCGGTCGCAGCCTCGCGCATCCCGGCATTTGTCGAACATGCCGACGCCGTGCTCAAGCGCGAGATTCCCGGCGTGCGTCTGGTCAACTTCGGCCATCTGGGCGACGGCAATCTGCACTACAACGTGCAAGTACCCGAGGGCGAGGACGGCAAGGCCTTTCTGCGCGACAAGGAAGCCCTGGTCAACCATCTGGTCTACGAGGCCGTGGACGCCTTCGGCGGCTCGTTCTCGGCCGAACATGGCGTGGGCGCACTCAAGACGGACAAGCTCGAAAAATACCAGTCCCCCGTTGCGCTGCAGATGATGCGCGCCATCAAGAATGCGCTGGATCCCCAGGGCCTCATGAACCCCGGCGTGGTGCTGACGCGCGGCTGATCCTGGCATCGCCGACAAAAAAGCCCTGCATTGCTGTGCAGGGCTTTTTGCATTGACCAGGGCTTTAGCGAGAGGCCACGATATTGCGCAGCATGTTCTCAACCGCGCTGGGCCAGGGGATGTCTGCGCCATCCACATCGGTGAACACGGTCTGCCTGCCCTCGCTAAGCAACCAGACACGCAAGCCGTTGCGCACAGGATCAATCACCACGGCTGCCATTTCCTCGCCCCCTTGATGCTGGCGATTTCCCATCACATAGAGCAGCCCTGCAGAGGGCTCCAGCGGGCCCAGGGCCTGCAGATTCTTGAGCAGCGTCTCGTACTGACTGCCGCCCATCAGCGTCTTCAGCCGCTGGGCCAGCACGCCGTCCTTCACATAGTCCACGCCATCCCAGCGGTACTTGCCCTGCAGCGGCTTGAGGCTGTCCAGGCTTGGCTCGCCGTCCTTGACCACATGGGGAACGCGTACTTCCTCGATGGAGACCGTGGCCGCCTCCTCGATCTGCGCCGTGGCAGCGGACTCTTGGGTCTGGGGCATGGCATCGGGCGGGGCGGCAGCCGCAGCGGCCGCTGCCCGGGCATCCGCTGCAGCGGCGGTGGGAGATGGTGCCTTGGTCTTGTCGCAGGCAGCCATCAAGGCCGCAATCGCCAGCGCAACAGCCGCAGTGCTCACAAAATTGCGTGACATGAACTCACTCTCCTTGTTCGGCTCGGTTGTTTTCCATGACATTGTGAAGCCAGCTGCGGCAGATTTGAGACTGACAGGGCCGCAGGACGGGTCATTGACAGCGGGCAACTCGGCATGCTCCGGCACGTGGCACACTTCGGCTATCGCGGCCCTCGGGGCCCACCCTCTTCAAGAGCTGCGGCACCTTGTGTACGCTGCCAGCACAGCCAGTCTTTGCCAGTCTTTGACCGCTTTTTGCACCATGAACTCCAGCACCTGCACCCTGCGCCCCGTGCGCTGCCAGTACGAAACCTTTATGCGCCATGTGTACGAGCACGGCGCGTCCAAGACCGACCGCACGGGCACGGGCACGCGCAGCGTTTTCGGCTACCAGATGCGCTTCAACCTCAATGAAGGCTTCCCCCTGGTCACCACCAAGAAGGTGCATCTGAAATCCATCATTCTGGAGCTGCTGTGGTTTCTGCGCGGCGACAGCAATGTGAAGTGGCTGCAGGAACGCGGCTGCACCATCTGGGACGAGTGGGCCGACAAGCAAACCGGCGACCTGGGCCCGGTGTATGGCGTGCAATGGCGCAGCTGGCCCAAGGCCGACGGCACGCATGTCGACCAGATTGCCGAAGTCGTCAAGCAGCTCAAGAGCAATCCCGACAGCCGCCGCATCATCGTCAGCGCCTGGAACGTGGCCGAGCTGGACCAGATGGCGCTCATGCCCTGCCACTCCTTCTTCCAGTTCTATGTGGCCGACGGCAAGCTCAGCTGCCAGCTCTACCAGCGCAGCGCCGACATCTTCCTGGGCGTGCCCTTCAACATCGCCAGCTATGCGCTGCTGACCCATATGCTGGCCCAGCAATGCGGCCTGGAAGTGGGCGACTTCATCTGGACCGGCGGCGACTGCCATATCTACAACAACCACTTCGAGCAGGTGCAGACCCAGCTGTCTCGACAGCCCTTCGCCTATCCGACGCTGAACATCAAGCGCAAGCCCGCATCCATCTTCGACTACGAGTACGAAGACTTCGAAGTGCTGGACTATCAGCACCATGCCGGCATCAAGGCTCCCGTGGCGGTCTGAGCTGCACCCTCCGGATCACTATAAAAATCAAAGCTGCTTGCGCTTGCCATCCTGCGATTTCAAATATTTTCATATCTGAAGTCCATGAATAGCAAGCGCCAGCAGCTTCTTTATTGATAGCTATGGCCATTCAACTCATTTACGCCCGCGCAGCCAACGGCGTCATCGGCAAGGACAACACCATGCCCTGGCATCTGCCCGAAGACATGGCGCATTTCAAGGAACTGACCCGGGGCTGCGCCGTCATCATGGGCCGCAAGACCTGGGACTCGCTGCCGCCGCGCTTTCGTCCCCTGCCGGGCCGCAGCAATATCGTCGTCACCCGCCAGGCCGACTGGCAAGCCGAGCCGGCATCCGATCAGGTCCTGCGCGCTGCCAGCCTGTCAGAAGCGCTGGAGCTGGGCCGCAAGCTCTCGCAAGACGTCTGGGTCATCGGCGGCGCGCAGATCTATGCCCAGGCCCTGTCACTGGCCGATGCCGTGGAAGTGACCGAAATCGGCCGCGACTTCGAAGGCGATGCCTTTGCCCCCGAGCTGGGCGAGCAGTGGCAAGCCGTGAGCCGCAGCGAGCATGTCTCCGCCAATGGCCTGCCCTACTGCTTTGTGCGCTTCGAGCGCCGGGGCTGACCCTTGTCTCGTGCCGTGCGGGATCGCATCGGCACGGGGCGGCCAGCAGTCCGGCAAGAGACAAAACTCTCTTGCCTTCGCGGTGTTGCATTGCAACAATTGTCAGCTTCATTGCATGACTGCCGTATGACAATGGCAAGGCAGCCTGCTGCAGCCTGAGCCCTCCAAACCCGCAAGCCTATCGCCCTTCATCATGAGCCTAGTCCAGCCCCTGCCTCCTGGCGCCCTCGATATCGTCGGCGATATCCACGGCGAATACGCCGCGCTGGTGCAATTGCTGGGCCATCTGGGCTACGACCTGCAGGGCAATCACCCCGAAGGACGGCGACTGGTGTTTGTCGGCGACTTCTGCGACCGCGGGCCGGACAGCCCTTCCGTGCTCGCGCTGGTCGGCGCCATGCTGGCCTCGGGCACGGCCCATGCGGTGCTGGGCAACCACGAAATCAATCTGCTGCGCGAAGATGCCAAGGATGGCTCGGGCTGGTTCTTCGATAGCCGCATCGACTCCGATCAGCCCAAGTACGCGCCTTTTGCACGCATGCCGGCCGAGCAGATTCCCGCCATGCTCGAGCGGCTCGGCCAGTTGCCGATCGCACTGGAGCGTGAGGATCTGCGCATTGTTCACGCCGCCTGGAGGCCCGAACAGATCGCCATGATTCGCCAACTGCCCAGCGGCAGCGCACGCGCCGCCTACGACCACTTCGAGACAATTGCCGAAGAACAGTCCGTCGCTCAATGCGTGGCCGAACGCATGCGCCAGGAAGAACTGAGCTGGCCCTACAGCCTGGAAGACTATCGCCACGAGCCACCCTTTTTGCAAGCGCACAGCGAGAACGAACTCAACAAGGCCATGGTCAACCCTTTGAAGGTGCTGACGGCCGGCGTGGAGCGCGAATGCCGCAACCCCTTTTACGCGGGCGGCAAATGGCGTTTTGTCGAACGCGTGGGCTGGTGGAATGAATATGAAGAAGCGCCCGCCGTCATCGTCGGCCACTATTGGCGCCGCCTGCGCCCGGCTGACGCACCGGCGCATGGCTCGCAGTTTGAAAACCTGTTTGGCGCAACGCCCCCGCTGTCATGGCACGGCCTGCGCGGCAATGTGTTCTGCGTGGACTATTCGGTGGGCGCCCGCTGGCTAGACCGCCTGCGCGGCGACAACCCTGTGCAGCGCAGCAAGCTCGCCGCCATGCGCTGGCCCGAGCGCGTACTGGTCTTTGACGACGGCACTCAGGCCATATCGGAAAATTTCGAGCACTCCGTGGTGCTGCGCGATTGAAGCCAGCTTCCACGCCTGCCAGGCCTCGCGGCATCAAGGCAGCTCTGGCCTGAGCAGCGCCTTGCCACTGCCTGAATTCAGGTCTGGGCCTAGACCTATTTCGCGGGCGGCTGCCGCGCGTGCTGCACCCATTCCTCAAAAGCAGAGCCGTCAGGCAGCACGCAGGTATTTCGATCAGCATCCGCCCCCTTCTCGGTGCGCAGCACGCCGCCCTGCTTTTTGCAGTTGGCTTCCGAGGGGTTGCCAAAATTGACCGAGACCGACTGCGCGCAGCCACCGGCTGCCGCCACGACGATCATCATCCCTGCCAGGCTTGAAGCATGTTTCATGGGTTCAATGTAGCAAACCCCTGCACGCCGGCCTATGCGCATTGGGCTTCAGACCCGCGAAGAACGAAGTCTCTCGAGAGATCATGGCGGACAGCCTTGCCGGCAACAGATCTTTATTGTGTGTGACCCGCAGAGTCATTCGTCGCCCAAGTCCCAGAATCCCAGGCGGCCAAGACTGCCTGCCAAACTCAAGCGATTCACCTGCCAACTCCGTGTAACTTCGATATGTTGCTCTTGCGCGCTTGCATAGGCGCTCATGGCATTGAGTACATCGGTCATGCTGCCCACGCCTGCTAGGTATCGACCTTGCATGATCTCTAAGGACTTCATCGATTGCTGGACTAATTGTGTCGTGTGTGAAAGATTCTCAGTTTCCATCTTCAAACTCGCGTGCTGCGTCCACACATCCGTTGATACTTGCAACCGATGTGTATCCAGAGCCGCAATCTGAATGGCCGCTTGCGCTTGCGCTTCTTGTACTTGGTAAGTTTTCTCGAAACCGTGAAATATTGGGATGCTCAATTGCAGCCCTATCGTGCTTTCCTTGCGGTTGCTTTCAGCGCCTACGCTGCCTGTCATACGATTTTTTGCTTTATTCAGATTTCCCGTCAATGACAATGTCGGGCGACCCTGCGCCTTAACTTCAGCCACGGCCGCGTTAGCGGCAGCCACGCGCGCTTGTGCAGCTACCAGTACCGGATGTTTTTGCTGCGCCACCGCAATCAATTCATCCACATGCTCAACGTAACGATGAGTTTGCAAATTCGTCTCGTCGACTATGACGGGCACAGGATCACTCGCGCTCAGCCCCATTCTTAAGGCCAGAACTCCTTGAGAGCTGACTAATGCGCCTTGTTCGCGCGACCGTCGCAGATTTGCTTGGGTGTAGGCAGTCTGTGCTTGATAGCGATCGGCCAATGCGGCGGCGCCGGCCTTATGCCTCTCGCTTGCCGCAACAAAGTGCTCTTTGGACATGGCTAAGACTTGCTCTGCCGCGGTTAAACGCCGATGCGCTGCTTGCACCGCAAAATACAGCTGAGCTGCGTCTAAAAATGCACGCTGCATTGCATCGTTTTGGTCGGCATTAGCGGCTGCAAGCAGCTCGCGCGCACCATCTAGTGCCGATTTCCTATGGCCTGAATCAAATAGAACCCAACTAAAACTAAGACCCCCCGATTGCGCCCGGCTGCTCGTTCGCATTGGGTCACGCTCATCCTCGTAGATCACCGAACGACCCGATGAATTTACGGACTGGCCATCGATACGTGGCAGGTATGCCGCACGTTTCCGGCCCAATTGAGCTAGACGCAGTTGCGCTCCGCTTAGCGCTTGCCGTAGGGTGGGGTCATGACAAAGGCTTCGTTCTATTGCTTCAGCAAGGGCGAGCGGGGTGGCTATTTTTCCGGTTCTGCTGCAAGAATCACGGTCAGCGTGTAACGTCTGTTCAAGCGCTAACTGGATTGGCTCAATCGCATTAGCTTTTGACCCCACGCCGTGGGCGGCAGAGATAGATGCAGAACAAGCGGTAGCAATCAAGAGGATGGGAACAGCTAATCGACGCAAGAAAGCTGCTCCTCGTACCGGTTCGATGATGGACTATGGCTATGCAGGTCTGCGACGCGGCCATTAGCGAGGACGATGACTCGGTCGGCGCTGGCGATTGTTTCAGGCCGATGGGCAACGATAATGCAGGTAATCTTCAATGCTCTCACGGCAGCATTGACTCGACGTTCGCAGTCGGTATCGAGATGGCTGGTCGCTTCGTCAAGGAAAAGTATCTTGGGTCGCTTGTACAAGGCACGAGCCAGCAGCAGTCGTTGCCGCTGCCCGCCCGACAGCGCGGCGCCCATATCACCGACCAGAGTGCTGTATCGCATAGGCATACATTCAATATCGTCGTGTAGGCCTGCAGTTTTTGCGCATTCCATAACCCAGACCATGTCGGAATCAGGAGAGAAAAAGCTGATGTTCTCGGCAAGAGTCCCGGCGAATAACACGTCATCTTGCATAACGCTGCCGGAAATGTCGCGCAATGCGCCAACTCCTAGTGCCGTAATTTCCTGCCCCGACACACGTATGCTGCCTTGGCCGATTGGCAGGATGCCAAGCAACACTTTGCACAAGGTGCTTTTCCCACCACCAGACGGTCCCACTATCGCTACGGATTCACCCTCTGCAATGGTGAAATCAACCCCGTCAAGCACCCAAGGTTCCTGGTCCGAGTAGCGGTACTTCAAACCTTTCACCTCGATATTTGCGCGTAAATTTACGATTGATTCGCGGTCCATTTGAATCGTCTCATCCTCTGGAGGATGAAGGGCAATATCGGCGAGGCGCTCGCTATGCAGGCGCAATATGAACAGCTCGAAAACACGATCTATTAAGCTACCAACACGACCGCTGAACTGTGACTTGTACGCATAAAAAGCCATCAACATGCCTACCGTGAACTCCCCGTCCATCACCATGGTGGCACCTAGCCAAACCACCACTAAGTTCTCAACTCCGAATAGCAGCGCATTGGCCTGCTGGTAAAAAAGTTGCAGCTTTTGAGATCGAATGCCTGCGTTCATCTGCTCAACGAATAGGCTCAACCAGGCTGAGCGTCGCAGATCAAGATGACGGAAAAGCTTGATTGCTTGGATACCCCGAATTGTTTCGAGGAAGTGGGTCTGCTGTCGAGCAGCATGGACGATTTGCTCCTCAGTAGCGTCGCGCAACGGGGTGTACCAGGCGCATCGAATCATGGCGTAGATCGTCATGGCACCGACTACCACCATTGCTAGCTGGGGGCTAAAGACAAACATCAGCGTAACTGTCGTGATTGCCATCAGCCCGTCCAGAATGACGGACAGGAAGCTTGCAGTAAGGGTCTGCTGGATTTGATCGGCTGATCCGAATCGCGCGACCAAATCGCCCAAGTGCCTTTTCTCAAAATATTGGCTGGGCAATCTCAAAAGATGGCTAAAGACGTTGGTTCGCCATTGAACGCTAAATAGCGTGCTCATATGAATCATGGCCCAAGCGCGGGCGCTGCCGAGCACGATCTGCAAGATGAGCAGTGCCGAGAACGCTAGCACTAGCGTGTTAAGCAAGCCGCGGTCATCGCTGACAATTACATTGTCGATGGTCCATTGCATTAAAAAAGGGCCAACGAGGGTGAATGCCTGCAACGCGCAGCCCAAGACCAGAATCTGGCCTAGCGAGCGTCGTAACCCGCTAATCTTCCCCATCAAACCAAGCAGCCGTATCCGGGGCTTAGCTTCTTTTTTCTGAAAGTCTGCGGACGGCCACAGTTCCAAGGCTATTCCTGTGAATTTCTTGGAAAAATCACTCAATGCCATGCGCCGGGCGCCGGGCGCCGGGCGCCGCAGGCTGGATCATGGATGTCCACGTGCCGGCCATTAACGGATTTGACGACAACAAAATGATCAAATTCCCAATGAACTAGGCAAGGTAACGACAAATTTTCTAGCTCATTCAACTCCAGTCGAAGAGCTCGCGTACCTAGTTTCAATTGCTGGGCTATTTGCATAATCTGCGCCAGAGTCATGCCTTTGAGCGACACACTGAAGCGCTGGCGTAATTCCGTCACATCTGCGCGGTATCCGTGGTAGCTGGCGATCATGGCTAGGCAAACCAGCCCGCACTCAGCCGCTTCCGTTTGTATAACCACAGGAAGGCGTCGGCCAAAGCCCAACGCGAGCGCATCGAATCCGTACATATCTTCTCCTACACCCGGCCCGTAAGACTGAACAACGGCTCAAGCACCCACTCATAGAGACGTCGCTTGTCCTGCATGATGTCTGCGTCCAAGTGCATGCCACTTTGCAGGGGGCGTGGCTGGCCATAAGCTAAGACGTCCTGTGCCGACAGCCCAACGCGTAGGCGATAGAGCTGCTCGGTACTGCTGTCCATGCCGTGAATTCCGTTTACGGTGCGAGCAAGCTCTGCCGGTGGAATGCTGGAGCGCGAGATCGACAGGACTTGTCCCTTATAGATGCCGAACTTTTGGTATGGGTACGCTTGATAGCGAATATTGACCGCATCACCTGATTTAATGAAACCGATGGACTTGCTGGGTGCGTACAGTTCCGCCTCCAACTGAGTGTTTGACGGCACAATGCTCACCAGCGGTAGCCCACTGTCAACGCTGTGTCCGACTTCGGCAAAGGCCGCAGTCGCAACTCCGGCCTCGGGTGCACGGATGAGCACGGTTCTTCGCGCTTCGCTTTCAGCAAGTTCCTGCTTAACGGCGGAAATCAGACGATCTGTTGCGGCCAACTGATTAGCCTGCCGCAGATCCAATCCCGATAGTTCGTTGCTTCTCTCTACGCGTTGCTGGTCTAGCGCGGCAAGTTCTCGTTCCAAGCCTTGAAGCACCTTCATCTGTGCGAGGTGGTCCGCCTGGCGCTGCTGAAATTGGTCGGTAAAGATGTAGCCTTTTTCGACTAAGCCCTGGTAACGCTGCGAAGCATCTTTGGTGATGTGAACCAATTGTCGCTGACTGACGATCTGGGCCTCCAGCGCTTTAGATTCCCGCGATATGCTGGCTAATTTTCTGACCAAGGTGTCGCGCTCATCGGCATGCAATTTTCGAGCTTTTTCTAGTTCGCCAGTCAGTAGGTCGCGGCGGTCCGTGAGATGGCTGCTGATTTCCGCTTGCACCGGAGACGCGTTGGCATCGTAGCGTTCGCTGGAAATCTTATATAGCGGAGCACCGCGGGCTACCGTCATGCCCTCAGAGACGTATTTTTCTAGAATGACGCCCGCCTGCAGCGCGTAGACTTTCATCTGTCCGCCCACAGGCACCAATTGACCTTTTACCGTTGTCCGTTTGGTATAGGACCCCAGTATCAGTATTGCAAACAGCGTGACGGTCACGGTGCCTGCGAGAGTGACAAGCATCGTGAACGATAATGGCCGGGTCAGAATGATCTTTCCTAACCACGGCACAACCTCGGCAGAAGATGCCTCTTTTCGATAAAAATCGACTGGAGCCATACCCGTCACCGATTAGAAGACGGGTTCCAAGACATCTTGGCGGCAAAGCTCAGTGACAAGTGATCGAATCTTTTTAGGTGCGATGGCTTGGTGCTGTGACAACAATTCACCGACTGTAATTCCCGGCGTATGAGCAATTGACTGAATTACTGAAAGACTTGATTCGTCGAAATCTACTCGGGTTCCGTTTGCAATTAGGTATTTTTATCCATACCATGCAATGCAATCGCGCACAATCGCAGGCGCTGCTCGTCGGGCAGGGTGGTATCGCCTGGACTGCCCAGAGTCTCAATAGCTAACGACGAGTCGAGGCGGGCAGCCGCTAAATGCTCATCCTGAAACCTCCGGTAATTGTCGGAGTTGGCTAAAAAGGCTGCGATGTGGCTAGCCATTGCCTGGATGGTGTCTTGACTCTGGTCCCACTCAGAAAGAGGTTTCCGAAGTTCCACATACGACTTGGCCTGTTCGACGGCCCATGCCAGGTAATTGTGGGCAAGTGGCGGGAACGTACCAACCGATAGGTGAAATGTCGGCTCGCCAAGGGGAAGAGGGTTGTGCCACCAGCCACGAGGCAGATAAAACACATCACCCGCTTCAAGCACGAAATCCATACAAGGCTGGTCCGGGCAAGGGTAGGCGTGCTCGTAATCCTTGCTCTGCTGAGTGTAGATTGGGTAGGGCAGCGATGGTTCGTAAACAGTCCAGCGCTTGCGGCCAATTAATTGGATTGCAAATACATCACGGGTGTCCCAGTGTGCGCGGAAGGAATCTCGTGTACCGAAAGCAGCGTAGATGCTACTAACCACTTGCTGCCCCGTAAACCGACAAATCTGTTTTGCAAGCGAGTCAATGAGTGGTTCATTCTTGATTTTATTGGCGATTAGAGTGGATCCATCACGCAGATAGTCGTACACCACGGGTTTGATAAGGCGGTGTCGAAGAACGCCAATGTCCATGTACGGCTCCACATACAGGGACTTATCCACCGGCCCTCCATGTGAGAGTTTGAAGTCTTTAGACAAGACATCACAGCGTCCGAAAACTTCGTTTGCAGCTTGCCAGGTAATCAAAGAGGGGGAAACTGCGCCACGGATTAGCAGCGGCTTTACCCCAAAATAATTCTCCTGAAAATCTGAAGAGGAAATGCCAAGCTCTAAATTCATATTACTAAGATATTTTATATATTCTTCAAACCGTGTAGCAAATAATATGTTTGCTACACGTCAACCATTAATACAGTTGATTATTGATAATTAGTTCCGCTATAGTCAGTACCCGCTTCGTCTAGCATTTTTTGTCCGGCGCCAGTGGCCAGTCCTACGTTGGACCCGACGACAGAATTTAAAACCATATTGGCCGCAAACTGCGTCACGGTCGTAGCAGCAGGCCCAGTGACAAAGCCAACAGCTGCGCCACCTGCGACAGCGAGGGCTAGGCCCCCCACGACCCCGTCCCGGAAACTGCGGAATGGGTTGTATATGTCACACCCGCCCCTATAGCATTTACGACGGCTCCAGCGGGGCCAAATCCACCGCTAACAACTTCGCAATCACGTAATGTAAGTTCTCTCATTGCAGTCCTTTTAAAACAAAAGCCGCTTCTCGGCCATGGCTGAGGCATAAGCTGAAGTACATGTCATAAACAACACAACTAATTGGTTCGGTTTTTTATCCCAATCTTTTTTCCATAACTTCCTTATTAGTTGGTAGGCGCCGTACAGCGTGGAAAAAACCACGAACATAGAAACGCCTACTACTAGCATGTTTTCCCAGGTTCCGGTAACCCAGGTGATACCCATAAAATTCATCGCTTCCCTCCCAATTTTGGAAAATCCGTAACGCCAAAATCAGCAAGAATCAAACTTAATGCAAATAAGAATGATTCTTTTTAATTTAGCATTGAAAGTGAAAAGTCGGAAATTTCATGCAGAAACTGAGGGGTAGTCGACTGAACCAGTGCGGTATGGCGGTTTATTCGGAGGCTACTGTGCCGTTGGGACTGGCTGGCCAGTAAATATTCCGATTTAACAGTGCTGTTGAGTAGCCCGCCAAGCAAGCCGGTACCGCTACCAATGGTGGCACCAATATATGTCGTAGCCCCCGTCACTGCACCAATGCCAGCCCCCACAGGGCCGAAGCCGCCGCTTACCACTTCACAGTCCTGTATTGTTAGCTCTCTCATAATAATTCCATTTCAACTAAATATCCATTTTTCGGCCCAACGGCCTATAACAACCGATACTGCAAGAGTCAGTGTGAAAAAACCGACGTTGAGTTCCTTTTTTCTATTTTTCTTTTGCATTTTCCCAAGTAATTGATAACCTCCAAAAATAATAAAGAAAACTATTAGCGTGATAGAAAGTGTTACTAGGAAGTGAGAGGTGGTACCTAAATGCCATTTCGCGCCAAGAAAATCCATTTATTTACTCCTTCAAGATACCGGCAAATAGGCTGCTGTGAATGTAGGGTATATTCATAGTTTCTTTATCTATTGGCCGTTTAAAAGCAAGCGCCGTCAGTGACTTTTGACTGGCAAGACGAGCAAGGTGCTCGAAACGAGGAACAGACTGCACATCTATAGGCGAGATCAGCCACTCTCAGATCATTGCCGACACGCACGGATTAGCGATATTTTCCGGTGAGATTCTGAGGAAGGCTGCAGCAGGATTGTCTAAGATCAGAGCTTGCTGAGCGAGAACGACTGCTCCACTAGATATGTATCCGGCTTCTATGAACTCCTTCTTAATTCCTAGCCTTGGAAAAACTCCGAACCATTTATGACGGGGTGAACTATGCCAAACGTTCACCAATGCTAGGGGTTCGCAGCTTGAGCTGCTTTTGCAAGTTAGTTCTCTCACACATTTCCTTTCAAAATAATAACCACTTCTCAGCCATGGACGAGGCAAAACCGGAAGTAGATGTCATAAATATAAAAACTAATAGGTTTGGTTTTTTATCCCAATCTTTTTTCCATAACTTCCTTATTAGTTGGTAGGCACCGTACTGCGCGAAATAAACCACGAACCAGGCAACACCCACTACTAGCATGTTTTCCCAGGTTCCGGTAACCCAGGTGGCACCCATAAAATTCATCGCTTCCCTCCCAATTTTGGAAAATCCGTAACGCCAAAATCAGCAAGAATCAAGATTAACGCAAATAATAATGATTCTTTTTTAAATCCAGCATTAAAGTGAAAATTCGGAAATTTCCTAAAGGAACTGGCGGAGTAATCGACTGACCAGTGCGGTATGGCGGCTTATTCGGAGGCTACTGTGCCGTTCAGCACAAGTTGACTATGCAGCCGCCGCCGTCGTGAGAAGTGGCCCCATTCCTTTGAACAACTCAACCCTGTTGCTAAGCGAGATCCTCAGGGTTATGCCGCCTGCATTTGTGCAAACGGCAATGCTGCAAAGTACGCCTCATCAGGGGTAGCCCGGTTGTGCGCCTGATGGGTGGCTGGAGAGGTGTCCAGCTCGCGTGAGTTTCGCAGCGGGGAAACATGCCCGAACTCACCATTTGCGTGCAAAGCATTGATGCGCCAGATACCTATTCTGGTGTACTCCCACTCCTGCATCTGCGGCCCTCGCTATCGACCAGGGCCCCTCTATCCTTCGTCTTTAGCTGTTTTAGCTGTGAAAGAACTGCTTGAGCCTTTCATAGAGGAAATCATTGAGCAACTTGATGCGCCGGGGCGTGTGTTCGCGCTGGGGAATGAAAACATGCACGTCCAGACGAGGGCCGCTGTAGCCAAGGGGGAGCTCTACCAGCGCTCCGCTGGCTATGAGAGGTCGCGCAAAGTAATCTGTCAGTTGGCCGATACCTGCCCCCTGCAGCACGAGCTGCCGCTGTACGGCAGGGTCCTGCGTGATGAAGGAGAACGGTGGCTCCAGCATCGTCTGCCGGCGCGCCGATTGAAAGGTCCAGGGCCAGATGCGGTTGGTGCGTGGGTGCCTCAGGCCGATGCAGCAGTGCTGCAGCAGTTCCTGCGGGCTCTTGGGTGTCCCCTTGGCAGCCAGATAGGCAGGCGCGGCGCAGAGCATGTGAGTGAAGCGCCCGACTCTGCGCGCGACCAGCGATACGTTGAGCAGTGGCCCGCCGATCACACCGATATCCATACCCAGGTCCACCGTGTCGGGCCAGGGGTTCTGTGTCACGAGTTCGATGCGGATATCGGGATAGCTTTCATTGAACTGTGCCAGCAGTGGCGCCACCAGCAACTGCCCGAGACTCAGGCTTGAGGCCACCTTGATCGAGCCGGTGATGCCGCTTGCGCGGTCGCGCAATTCGCGCTCGCCCTGATCGATCGACTGAAGGCCGACGCGGCAACGCTCATAGAACACACGGCCGTCTTCCGTCAATGCCATGCGGCGGGTGGAGCGGTGGAACAGGCGCACGCCCAACCACGATTCGAGCTGTGATATTTGCAGACTCACAGCCTGTGGCGTCAGGTGCAGCGATTGCGCGGCACGGCTGAAATTCTCTGCCTCAGCCACGTTCATGAATGTGGTGATGAGTCTAAGCCTGTCCATGGATTTACAAATTCTGCTTGAAGCTATTTCAATCTCTCACCCACTGTGACAGCAAGCGGGCGCTAAGTAAAGTTTGGCAAACATTCAAAATCGCCGGAGACACACAGATGCCCCACCTGCTTGGACAACTATTACTTCCCCTTTGCCTCGGCCTCGGCGGGGCAGCTTGGGGCGCGGCCGCGCAAACCGGCATGCCCACACATCCGGACAGGCCCATCACCTTGGTCGTCTCGTTCCCGCCAGGAGGGGCTCCCGACCAGATAGCGCGCCTGTTGGCGCCCCAGCTTCAAGCGCGCTGGAAAAATCCCGTCATCGTGGTGAACAGGGCGGGAGCGTCGGGCAACCTGGGCAACGACTCCGTAGCCCGCGCCGAGGCCGACGGCCACACCCTGCTGGTGACACCGAATACCTTCACCATGGTCCCTCACGTGCTGCCGGCGGGCGGGCAGCATGCCGATGTCGTCAAGGACTACACTCCGATCGCTCTGCTCTCATCAGCCTCCATGCTGATGCTCGCCAACCCCAGACTCGGTGCAAAAACGGCGGGCGATGTGGCCCGGATAGCGAAGACACAGCCCGACCTGGGCTACGCCACCTCGGGCAATGGGTCTCCCATGCATATAGTGGGCGAGCTGTTCAATAAGGTAGCTCGCGTGCAATTGCGCCATGTGCCCTACAAAGGCACGACACCGGCGATCAACGACGTGCTGGGCAGCCATGTAATGCTGACCTTCCTCGGCATGCCTGTTGCCAAGCCCCTGATCGATGCGGGACGCCTGGTACCGCTGGCCGTGGCAGACAAAGCCCGCAGCTCTTTTCTGCCCAGCTTGCCAACCATGCACGAACAAGGCTTTGCAGGGGTGGAGGTCGACATTTCCTTCGGCGTCTATGGCCCCCGCAACATGGACCCGGCGCTGGCTGACGATATCAACAAAACCTTGCGCGAGATTCTGGCCAAGCCCGAGGTCGAAGCCCAGTTCAGAAACCTGTACCAGAGCGTGGAAAACCAGCCACGCAGCGCTTTCGCCGAAAAGACCCGCGCCGACTACAAGCGCTACGGCAAGCTTGTGAAAGAACTTGGCATCACTGCCGACTGAAAGCCGGCCTCATGACGAACAAGACTCCCAACGTGCTGCTGATCGTCACCGACCAGCAGCGTGCCGACCACCTGGGCTGCGCGGGCAACACGCTGCTGAGGACGCCGAACATCGACCGCCTGGCCCGCACCGGCGTACGCGCCAGTAACTTCCATGCGGCCAGCACCACCTGCATGTCCAATCGCGCCACGCTGATGACCGGACGGCTGCCATCGCTGCATGGCGTGGTGCACAACGGCATCAGTCTCTCGCGCGATCACACTACCTTTGTGGAACTGCTGCGCGCAGGAGGCTATGCCACGGCACTCATAGGCAAGTCTCACCTGCAGTCTTTTGGCTATGACGGCCCGGCACGCCGTCGCTGGAGCCAGGGTGACCAAGGTGTCGCGCCGCCGCTCGATCTACTGGACGCACGAAAGCGCCAGCGTGACGGCGACGGGTATTTGAACGAATGGACGCCCGATTGGCGCAGTGGCAAGCGCATTGCGGTGACCACCCCTTACTACGGTTTCGAACATGTGGAGCTGGCTACGTTCCACGGCGACCAGGTTGAAGGTGACTATGCCCGCTGGCTGGCCCAGCGCCATCCGGCTCCCGACAGTCTGCGCGGCCGTGCCAACGCCCTGCCTTCACCAGGCTACAGCGCGCCGCAGGCATGGCGCACGGCCATACCCGAGGCGCTGTATCCCTCGACCTGGGTGGGGGAGCGCGGCTGCAACTGGCTCAGAAAACATGTGCAGGGCTCACCCGGCAAGCCGTTCTTTCTCAACCTGTCCTTTCCTGATCCGCACCATCCATTCACTCCTCCGGGACGGTTCTGGGATATGTACCAGCCTGAGGACATGCCATTGCCGCCCAGCTTCGGCAAGCCCGGCAACTCTCAACTGCTGGTCGACGTTCATCGCTACACCAGAGAGGGAGGCTCCCGCGAGGGTTACGGCGCCTACGCCGTAACCAGCCGTGAATGCCAGGAAACGCTGGCCCTGACCTACGGCATGGTCAGCATGATCGACGAGCAGGTCGGGCAGTTACTCCAGACTCTTCAGGAGTTGGGCATAGAGGACGACACGGTCATCATCTTCACCAGCGACCACGGCGACATGATGGGCGACCATGGCATCGTGCTCAAGGGCGCCATGCATTTCAGTGGGCTCACGCGCGTACCCTTCATCTGGAAGGACCCATGCAGCCGGGCCGCTCCTCCAGTCCTGGAGCTGCCATCCGGAACCATCGACATTGCCAAGACCGTGCTGGCGCGCTGCGGGCTCGCCCCCTACAACGGGATCCAGGGACTCAATCTGCTGCCCTGGCTGGACGGGCAATCGCAAACAGTCCCATCGCGCCCTGGTGTCATTGTCGAAAGCGAGCCCGTGGTGCTGCCGCACGGAAGAACGCGCCGCTACCGCCTTCGCAGCCTCGTCAGCGAAGAATGGCGCCTGACCTTGAGCAACTTGCCCGAGCTGTGCGAGCTCTACGACCTGCACGCCGATCCGCTCGAGCAACACAACCTGTGGCATGAGCGCGCTGCCGAGCGCGGACAGTTGTGTATGCAGTTGCTGATGGAGCTCAGCGAACAGGCTGATTGCTCGCCACTGCCGACGGCTATCGCCTGAGGTACGTGCGGAAGTTGGACCGCAATCCTGGAGGAGACCCCGATGAACAAGCAATTTTTCTGTGCCGCTGCATTCCTGTGGTTGGGAGGCGCCTGTCATGCCCAACCAAGCATCACGATCTATGGATTGCTCGACACCGCTGTCGAGCACATCAACCATGTGGGCGCCACTGGTTCTGGGCTCATGCGCATCCCCAGCAATGCGGGCAACATTCCATCCAGGCTGGGATTTCGTGGCCGTGAAGATTTGGGTGGCGGAATAAGTGCCCAGTTCGTTCTCGAAATGGGCATCGCACCTGATTCGGGCGTCTTGAACCAAGGTGGGCGCGGGTTTGGGCGACAGTCGTTTGTTGGCCTGAACGGCCCCTGGGGTCAGGTTGGCCTGGGCCGGCAGTACACGATGCTGTTTTGGTCGATGCATGACGCCGATGTCATCGGGCCGGGTATGCACAGCATTGCGAACTTCGACAGCTATTTTCCGAATGCACGCGCCGACAACGCCATCTCCTACAAGGGCACATTCTCAGGACTGACCGTGGGCATGACCTACAGCTTCGGGCGCGATACGGCCAATGCTGGCCCTAGCCCCGCCGGCACAAATTGTGCCGGCGAGAGTGGCACCGACAGGAACGCTTGCCGCGAATGGTCGATGTTGCTCAAGTACGACTCCGCCAGTTGGGGGACTGCGCTGGCTCATGACGTGCTCAAAGGAGGCTCAGGTGCATTTGGTGGTCTAAGCCAAAGCGGCATGAGTGACAAGCGCACCATGCTCAACGGTTATGTGAAATTCAACGGAATCAAGATTGGAGCGGGATTTCTGCGCCGCGACAACGATGGCTACAAGGTCTCCCCCCGCAGCGACCTGTGGTTCGTCGGCCTTTCGTATCCCGCAGGAGCATGGACTTTCGACACCCAGTACTACCGGCTCCAGTACAAGTCCAATAGCGACAAAGGCCAGTTCATGGTGCTGCGTGGCACCTACCACTTCTCCAAACGAACCGCCGCCTATGCGTCACTGGGACACATGAAGAACAGCGGCAATGCCACATTCAGCGCTAGCAGCGGCCAGGCTGGCAGCCTGCCGGTCGCCGGAATCAACCAGACAGGCTTCGGCGTCGGTATACGTCATATGTTTTAGCCAATGGCACTCGCCCAAATACGAGCCTGACGGAGATGCCGAACCAGCCTTGTTGCTGTGACATGGCTCAACCACCTCGCTGATACAAGCCGTCAAGGCCCTGGAGCGTGTGCGTAGCCTGATCGCACTCTGGCTGTAACACCGGCACATGCACGTGCAGGTGATGCCACATGTGCGACGGCTTGAGGGCATGTTCATCACTCACAGGCTTGCGACTGCAACTTGGCCACCTTATTCCAAAACGCGCTCGCTCAGCGGGAACTATGTGGCTGATACGATAGAAGGAGCTGAAAGCACGACCATCTTTTGAACACCTTTTTTGGGTAGCTAGCTGGGTAGCTAGAGCTAGAAACCTAAAAATCAGATACGCAACCCATTGAATTCAAGTGGGCTTATATGACAATGAAAATTGCCACCTGGAATGTGAACTCCTTGTCCGTACGACTGCCGCAGGTGCTGGACTGGCTTGCCGCCAACCCCGTCGATGCGCTGGGACTGCAGGAGCTCAAGCTCACCGACGACAAGTTCCCGCACATGGCGTTCGAGGAAGCCGGCTACAAGGCAGTCAGCCACGGCCAGAAGACCTATAACGGCGTGGCCTGGATCACGCGCGACACGGGGCGCGATGTGGTGCGCAACATCCCTGGGCTTGACGACGAACAGGCCCGCATCATTGCCACGACCATAGACTCGCCGAACGGCGAAATTCGTCTGATCAACGGCTACTTCGTCAACGGCCAGGAACCTGGCTCGGAAAAATTTGCCTACAAGATGCGCTGGCTGCAGGCGCTGCAAGACTGGGTCAAGGAACAGATGGCCTTGCATCCGCGCCTGGTGCTGGTGGGGGACTTCAACGTGGCTCCCGAAGATCGCGACTCCTACGACCCCGTCGGCCTCAAGGACACGATCCACCACACAGTGGAAGAGCGCGACCATTTCCAGCGCCTGCTGCAGCTGGGCTTGAGCGATGCCTTCCGCATGTTCGAGCAGCCGGAAAAAAGCTACTCCTGGTG
The DNA here is from genome assembly GCF_039581385.1 of Comamonas sp. A7-5. NCBI lineage: Bacteria > Pseudomonadati > Pseudomonadota > Betaproteobacteria > Burkholderiales > Comamonadaceae > Comamonas > Comamonas sp. A7-5. The sequence goes on along the minus strand of NZ_JBCPWO010000010.1, from coordinate 111,657 downwards.
GGATTACCGCATGCTGGGCTTTCAGAAGAATCGCGGCCTGCGCATCGACCATATTCTGGTCAGCGAGGCTCTCAAGAGCAAGGTCAGCGCCTGCAGCGTGGACCGTGCTCCGCGCAAGAACAAACAGCCCAGCGATCACGCCCCCGTGGTCGTCACACTGGACTGAGGCGGTACGGATCAGACGGCGCCATGGCTCAGCCACTGCAAGGCCTGCAGCTGGCCACGCAACAGCATCACATGGCGTTTGAGCAGCTTGGCGACTTTGACCGGCAAATCCAGCTGAACAGTGTGCTCCGTGCGCTCCAGCCAGGTCTGCAAGCGCCGCAGCACATCCAGCCAGGTTTCGGCCACCGTTTCTCCCAGATAGTCAAGCCAGGTCTTGCGCACCCGCTCCAGCAGACCGCCCTCATCCAAGGCCATGGATAGCGGGGCCGCCGGAACACCATCAAGCAGCTCCTCCAGCTCGGAAACCAGCTTGTGTGAATCCTGCGAGAAGCGGCGCAGGGCATCGACAGCCATGCTGGCGTCCGCAGTCGTCAAAAACAGTCTGGAGCTTTGCGCGAAACGCAGTCCTGCCTGCAACGCCAGAGCAAGACTGTTCTTCGCCATCTGGCCCAGTACGGCCTCCGCGCAAGGCTTGGACGCGGGTGGAACAATCGCACGGCGCCAGGCTGCCTTGACGGCTGCTCTGACCTGAGACCAGTCCAGCAGGCTGCCCCCGCAATGCAGCGACCAATGCCGGCGCAGCTCGGCCTCCAGGGATTCGAAACTCCTGCTCCCCCCCGAAGCCGTCTGCCGAGCCCGATATCTGCCGGCCTGCCAGCCCAGCAGATAGGCAGGGTAATACTGATCAAAGCTACGCCCTGGGACAAAGTAAGGCTCGCACATATAGCGCTCGTGCCAGAAGGCCTCCTCGGCCTCCGGCATCTGCAGCAATGGCGACAAGGCGTTCGCATCCCGCGGGAAAGACTCCGGTGCAGGTGGGAAAGAGATGGATAAAGGCAAGGCAGACAACGCAAACAGTCCAATCAACAAAAGGCCTGTTGATTTTTACCCCTGCGCCATCTGCCTCATGTCGTCAACCGTGATTGCACCATGTAGGACGGATAAAACCCACCGCGAGAGCGAGTGGCCACTGCACTGCTTCAGTCGAAATTCTCGTTTTCCAATCCCAGCTCCTGCAGCTTCCGGGTTATGGTGTTGCGGCCAATCCCCAGCCGGCTGGCAGCTTCCACTCTGCGACCATGCGTGGCTGCCAGAGCCGTTCGCAGCAACTGTGCCTCGAACTGATGGGACAGCTGATCCCATACATCGTGGTGGCCTTGCGACAACAGTTCCTCGGCCTGCTTGCCCAACCCTTCCAGCCAGCCCTCGGTCAATGTCGGAGCTTCGGTCAAAGGAGCTGCCGCAGTGCCAGGCACGGACATGGACGCCGCCTCCGGCAGGTTTACCTTGGACTGGTCAAGGCCCACACCACTGCTCAATGCGCCGGCAAAGACTGCTGTGCTCACCGATGCAGAGCTGCCTAGCACTTCGGGCGGCAAGTCCTTGAGTGCAATCTGCTGGGCCGGAGCCATGACGGTCAACCAGTGGCAGATGTTTTCCAGCTGGCGCACATTGCCCGGGAAGTTGAAGGCCTGCAGGCGGCTCATGGCGGCCGTGCTCATGCGTTTGGGCTCAACCCCCAGCTGACGCGCGCTTTGCTGCAGGAAATGCTGAGTCAGCATGGGGACGTCTTCCTTGCGCTCGCGCAGCGCGGGCAGGCGCAGGCGGATCACATTCAGACGATGGAACAAGTCCTCGCGGAAAGCACCGTCCTTGACGCGCAGCTCCAGATCCTGGTGCGTCGCCGCAATCACACGCACATGGGCCTTGACGGCCTGATGTCCGCCAACCCGGTAGAAATGGCCGTCGGAGAGCACCCGCAGCAGACGCGTCTGCAGCTCGAACGGCATGTCGCCGATTTCATCGAGAAACAGCGTACCGCCTTCGGCCTGCTCGAAACGCCCCCTGCGCTGGGTCTGCGCGCCGGTAAAGGCGCCGCGCTCGTGGCCGAACAGCTCGGACTCCAGCAGATCTTTCGGAATGGCTGCGGTATTGATGGCCACAAACGGTCCGCCGGCAACCGGAGAATGCTTGTGCAGCGCCCGTGCCACCAGCTCCTTGCCGGCACCGGACTCCCCGGTGATCAGCACCGTGACATGACTCTGGCTCAATCTGCCGATGGCACGAAACACGTCCTGCATGGCGGGTGCCTGACCCAGCATTTCCGCCTGCACCGGAGCCTGCACATCGGCCACCTCCTCGCGCTGGCTTTCCTCGACGGCGCGCCGGATCAACTCCACGGCCTTGGGTACGTCAAATGGCTTGGGCAGATACTCGAAGGCCCCGCGCTGGAATGCCGAGACTGCACTGTCCAGATCGGAATAGGCCGTCATGATGATCATGGGCAGCCCAGGCTGCTGCGCCCTGACCTGCTCCAGCAGCTCAAGGCCCGAGCCGCCAGGCATGCGTATATCGCTGACCAGCACCTGTGGAGCCTGACGCTCGGGATCGCTGTTGTCCACATCAGCCAGGGCCTTGAGCACATCGCGCGGCTGGGTAAAGCTGCGAATGGGCCAGCCTTCACGCCCCAATGCCTTTTCAAGCACAAAGCGGATGGAAGGGTCGTCGTCCACAATCCAGATTGGCTTCATTCGTGCAACATCCTTCCCTTCTTCTGCATATTGATAATGTCAGGCTTTATGGCAGCGGTATCAGGATTCGGAAATCCGTCCTCCCCGGCTGGCTCTCGCATTCGATCAGGCCATGGTGACGCTGCACAAAGGTCTGAGCCAGCGTCAGCCCCAGGCCGGATCCGCCGTCTCTGCCTGAGACCAAAGGATAGAAAATCCGCTCCTTGATGGCATCTGGCACGCCTGACCCGTTGTCGATTACATGCAATTCCAGTGCCAATCTGTAGCGCTCACGCCCCAGAGTGACCTGTCTGGCCACACGCGTCCTCAGAATGATCTCGGCATCGCCCTCTGCAATGCGCCGCCCCAGCGCCTGGGCCGCGTTCTGAACGATATTGAGCAAGGCCTGTATCAGCTGTGCGCTGTCGCCTCTGAACTCGGGGATGGAGATGTCATAGTCGCGCGTGATCCTGAGCCCCTGGGGGTGCTCGACCAGCACCAGCGAACGCACGCGCTCGCAGACCTCGTGGATGTTGACGTCGCCCACCTCATGCGGGTGGCGATGCGGGGCCAGCAATCTGTCCACCAGCGCCTGCAGGCGATCGGCCTCGTGAATGATGACCGTGGTGTATTCCAGCAGCTCGGGCGTGACCAGATCCATCTGCAGCAACTGGGCCGCGCCGCGAATGCCGCCCAGCGGATTCTTGATCTCGTGCGCCAGATTGCGGATCAGTTCCTTGTTCGCCAGCGCCTGCTCTCGGATGCGCTCCTCGCGATCCTGACGGGCCTGCTGTTCCAGCGGCCACATCTCCACCATGACATGGCCGGCCTTCTCGGCCAGCGAAACGGCCGCATGAATCGGCAAGGGCTCCTGCCCCAGGCGCAGCAGGCTGGCTTCGAAGCGCAGCGCAGCAAAGTCGTTGGAACGGGCGCCGCTGAGCGCCTTGTCCAGCAAGGCAGGCTCGGCAAAGCAGGTGGCGAAGTCACTGCCCACCATGATGCGGCGCGACTGGCCCAGGGCGTTTTCCAGCGCCGCGTTGACGAAGCGCACCATGCCGTACTCGTCAAGCACGGCAATCAGGGTGCAAAGCCAGTCCAGCGACTGGTAGCCGTGAGCATTGGCCTGATCCGGATCAGGCCTGGGGATATCGGGGAGCGGGGCTGCAGTGGAACTCATTCGATAGACCAAAAATGACCAGCCCCAGGGGCCGGATTAATTGACCGCAGGCAGCCGGTCCAGCTCTCGCCTGATGCCTGCGATATCACTTTCCTGGCGTGTGATATCGGCTTTCAGCTTGGCCACCCGCTCCGGGTAGCCCTGAGGATTGCGCAGCTCCAGCGCCGTGCGCACGGGGTTGCCATCGTTGTACTCCGCCTTCAGCTCGGACAGTCTGGCCTGGGCCTTGTTCAGCTCGCCTTGCAAGATGGCTCGTGCATCGGAGTCACGCGCTTTCTGCGCGGCACTGTCGCTACGGGCCGTGGCCGGCGCGCTCGATGCAGAGCTACTTGCCGGCTTGGGCTTGGCCGAAGCCGCAGCGGCATTGCCACCCGAGGGCCTGGTGCCGTGAATCACCGTCACGCCACTGCCATCGACCGGCTTGCATCCCTTGGCCTTGGCCTGCGAAACATTGTTGGTGTACTCATTGCCGCAGCGGTAGATCACATCCTGGGCAGAAACCAGCCCGGATGCAAGACACAGCAACGACAACACATAAAACTTCTTCATTCGGTCCTCTCAGGCAGACGGCGGCCGCAAGTCCGCAATACCCTGAGTATCGCTCCAAGCCTGCGGCTTTTATTGACTACTTGACCGCCACCAACCCGTTTGGTTCCTTTGCTGCCACGCCCGCCGCAGCGGGCGCTCAATAAAAAAGGCGGCTTGCGCCGCCTTTTTTGACCTCTGCTTTACAGCGAGAAGTACATATCGTATTCGACAGGGTGCACCGACTGGCGATAGCGAGTCACTTCGCCCATCTTCAGCTCGATGTAGGCATCCAGCATGCTGTCGGAGAACACACCGCCCTTGGTCAGGAACGCACGGTCTGCGTCCAGGGCTTCCAGAGCCTGATCCAGGCTGTGGCAGACGGTAGGCACCAGCTTGTCTTCCTCGGGGGGCAGGTGGTAGAGATCCTTGGTCGCGGCTTCGCCGGGATGGATCTTGTTTTCCACGCCGTCCAGGCCGGCCATCAGCAGAGCTGCGAAACCCAGGTAGGGGTTCATCAGAGGATCGGGGAAGCGTGCTTCCACGCGACGAGCCTTGGGGTTGCTGACGTAAGGAATACGGATGGAGGCCGAGCGATTCTTGGCCGAGTAAGCCAGCTTCACGGGCGCTTCAAAGCCGGGAACCAGACGCTTGTAGCTGTTGGTGCCAGGGTTGGTGATGGCGTTCAGCGCACGAGCGTGCTTGATGATGCCGCCGATGTAGTACAGGGCGAAGTCGGACAGGCCGGCATAGCCGTCGCCGGCAAACAGGTTCTTGCCATCCTTCCACACGGACTGGTGCACGTGCATGCCGGAGCCGTTATCGCCAGCGTAGGGCTTGGGCATGAAGGTTGCCGTCTTGCCGTAGGTGTTGGCCACGTTCCAGATGATGTACTTCTGCAGCTGTGTCCAGTCGGCACGCTCGACCAGGGTCGAGAAGCGTGTGCCGATTTCGTTCTGACCGGCGCCGGCCACTTCATGGTGGAACACTTCGACAGGAATGCCGACCGCTTCCAGCAGCAGCGACATCTCTGCACGCATGTCCTGGGTGCTGTCGACAGGAGGAACGGGGAAGTAGCCACCCTTGACGCGAGGACGGTGACCACGGTTACCGGTCTCGAACTTGGTGCCGGTGTTCCAGGGAGCCTCATATTCTTCGATTTCGAAGAAGGGGTTGTGAGGCTCGGTACCCCAGCGCACGCCGTCGAAGATGAAGAATTCGGGTTCGGGACCAAAGTAAGCGGTATCGCCCAGGCCGGAAGCCTTCAGGTAGGCTTCAGCACGCTTGGCAATGGAACGGGGATCGCGGTCGTAGGCCTTGCCATCACCGGGTTCGATCACATCGCACTGCAGAATCAGTGTGGTCTCTTCGAAGAAGGGATCGATATTGGCAGTGTTGGGATCGGGAACCAGCTGCATGTCCGAGGCTTCGATACCCTTCCAGCCGGCAACGGAAGAACCGTCGAAAGCATGGCCCGAGGCGAACTTGTCCTCGTCGAAGTGCGACACGGGCACGGTCACGTGCTGTTCCTTGCCGCGGGTATCGGTAAAGCGCAGGTCCACGAACTTGACCTCGTTATCCTGCACCATCTGCATCACGTCTGCAACGGTCTTCGCCATTAGATCTCTCCTGCCAACTTTGGCTGATCAAATAAAGAATGAATAGTATCTAGCAGTTTGCGTGCCAACTCGACCTCGGCGCCTCACAACAACATCTGCGCACCGAAACCGAGCCTTGGTGTAAAGATATTCGGCACAAGACATAAGCACTTACCAGAGCTGCATCTGCAAACTGCACCAAACAGACGCGCATTGTCTCACTGCCAGAGCACGCCAAACAATTGCACCATCTTGGTGAATTAATTAGCACCAATTTGGTGCATTTCTGAAACAAGATTGTTTTTGGTGCATGGCACCTGATTCAACCTGCTGCAGACGCTTTTCAGCGAGCCACCGAAGCTGCACCATCCGAATCATCTGCACCAGGTGCAAACGGGACCTGCGGGTCGGCAGCACTCGGCATGGTCTGCGCCCTCATCTGCTCCAGCGCCGCCAGACAGAAGTGGGCAAACCACAGTGCAGAGAAGGCAAATACCAGCGCATAGATCCAGATGGCAATGGGCACAAGAATCCAGAAGGCGGCCAGGAACAGCAGCCCGGAAATCCAGACCACACCGGGCGCTGCGCCCAGATAGCCGCAGATCACGCCCATCAGAATGAGCGACATGCGATGACGGGCAAACAGGGCCCGGCGCTCGTCCTTGCTGGCATGCTCAGACAAGGCGTCAAATGCCATGACCCTGTAGGTGAGCCATCCCCAGATCAAAGGCGCCACCACCAGCATCAGCGGCGGGAACACCCATAACGGCAGAGTGACAAACAAGGCCAGCAGCGCAATCAGCGTGGAGCCGCCCGACCAGACCAGGCTGGCCATGGTGGAGCCGCCATGCTTTTTCTCGAGACCGACAAAGCGTTTCTCGGCCACCAGCTGGGTGAGCACTGGTGCCATGAACAGGCCCACCAGCAGCAAAACCAGCACCACGAGTACAGGCATTGCTCCCAACACAACAAAAATGGAAGCCACCACCTCCGAGGCATACCCAAGGCCCAGCCCTTGCAGCCATAGCCACAAGGAATGCAGCCAGCCCACCCCGTCCAGCAGGCTTTGCACCTTGAGGACCGCATCGGCCCAGAAGAAGTAGCCCAGAAGCCAGGCCATCAAGGCCATGGCCAGCAGCGGCAAGAGTGACCAGACAATGACCCGCTTATGCAGGCAATACGCCATGGCACGCCAAAAAGAGTCAAGTAGCAAGCTCATGCTGGCAAGCATACTCAAGGATTGACTTATGCGCGACCCATCAATCGCAGGACAGCCAGCCACTGCTGCGCCCAGAAGCCACGGCCATAGTCGCGCAATTGACCTTTTGCATTCGCTTGCACCTGATCGCGAATACCCGTGGGGTCATAGCGCAGATCAAAGTTGGCCGTGCCAAACAATATGTCCCACCAGGGCAACAATACGCCGAAATTGTTGCCATGCACCTTCTTGTTGCGCACGGGCGCCATGGGTTCGTGACCAATACCGATGGCGTGGTGGCGACGGTGAAAGCGTGGACTGATCCACAGGCGTTCGCCCAATTGGCCAAACCAGATGCGCACGTTGGCATGCTGAAAGCTCTCGCTGAGCTGGGTCAGGGCCACGATGGCCACGAACTGCCCCGGAGCCACGCCAATCAGCTGTGCCACCAGCACGATGATGGCGTCATGGATCACGTCGTCGAGCAGGTGATTGCGATTGTCGCTCCACACCGTCATCTGGCGCTGCGAGTGGTGCACGGCATGCAGCTTCCACCACCAGGTAAAACCGTGCTGACCTCGATGAATCCAGTACTCGACCAGATCGAAGACGACCAGATACATCAACAGACTGACCCAGGCGTTGTCCGTCACGCCCGGCCAGATATCGTCAAGATGAAAGCCAGGCATCCCCAAGACATGAAGCCTGCCCATGAGGGCATCCCACAAGGGATCGATCGTGAAGAACAATGCCAGCCGGAAAAATCCCAGCCGGTGAATCAGCGTGTAGAGGATGTCCACGCGAATCGCCTGGCGGTCCACCACTGGCTCGACCGGCCTCCAGCGCTGCAGCGGCACGATCACCGCGACCATGACCGCTATCTGCAGCAGCCCCACCAGCAGCCAGCCCGTGGCTGTGTAGCCATCTTCGAGCAGGTTCGCCATGCCGAAATGGAACAGAAACGGCTGAACCACGCCTTCAAACAAGCGTTGCTGCGCCTCTCCAAACATCTGAACCAACCAATCCACAACTCACTCCTCTTGCCGCACTCAGCGGTGCTGCGCAATCCAGCCCTGGTACGCCGGATGCTCGGCCAGCGTACGAAAGCAAAAACCCTTATCCAGCAGACCGACGATCAGCGGCTCCAGCACCGCCGGGGCCCAGGGGTCCTGGCGCGACCAGATGCCGAGGTGGGCCAGCAAGATATCGCCGCCGCCTATGCTTTTGAGTGCCTGGGCCAGCAAGCGTTCATTGGGATACCTGTCGCTGGGCAACTCGTCGCCCAGAAAGCCTGCCGGCGCCCAGCCCACATGCTGAAAGCCTCCCTGCTGCGCTGCGGCAATCAGCGCTGGCGATGTCTTGCCGCCCGGCGCGCGATACAGCGGCAAGGTCTTGCGACCCGTGATCTGTGCCAGCCTCTGAGCGGAGCGGGCAATCTCCTGGCGGTACTCATCGGCAGACACCACATAGCTCTGACCGGCTCTGGGCCCGGCCGATGGCTTGACCTTGAAGTGCGTGACCTGGCCCGTGGCCTTGTCGCGGATATCGGCCAGCCAGTACATATGGTCGAAGGTATGGGATGCGAACTGGTGACCTTCGTCGGCACGCGCCTTCCACCAGGGCGCCCAGAAGTCGCTCAGACTGCTGCCCCCCTCCTTCGTGGCCTCATTGGCCGCAAAAAATGTGACGGGCACCTTGTGCTTTTGCAGAACCTGGGCGACAAGCTGGGCTATGCCCATATGCCCGGTGTCGAAGGTCAGGTAGACCGCCTTGGAGCAAGCGCCTGAAGCCATCTTCCTTGCAGCTTCGGCAGCAAAGGCTGGGACGGCAGGCAGGCCGCCGACCAGCGAGCCGAGCATGAAACAACGTCTTTGCATCCACCCTCCTTGAGGTGGTCAACACGGAGACCAAGCCATCCCTGCCGTTTCGATGCAGCAGGGACAAGCACCTTAGCGCGCAGCGTGGGACAGCGTCCAGACACCGTGAGGCGACTTGCCCACATTGACCTGATTGACCACCTTCTTCTCCACCGTGTCGATCACCGACAGCTTGCGCGCCCAGCGCGAGGCCACGAAGATGTAGCGGCCGTCGGCCGAGACATCCATGCAGTCGGGGCCGCCAGGCGCCGGGTAATTGGCAACGACCTGGCTGCTGACCATATCGATCTTGCTGATGGTATTGGCCACGCGATTGCTCACGTACAGATGACGGTCATCGCCGGCGGCGCGGAAGGCATGGGCGCCGGCTGCCGTCTTGATCTGACCCAGGCTGCGTGGTTCGGGACCGGTGATGTCGAACACTTCGACACCATCGCCGCCCGTCAGGCCGACAAACAGCTTTTTGCCATCAGGGCTGCCATAGACGTCCGCAGGCATGGGGCCTGTGGGCACTCGGGCCTTGATGGTCTGGGTGGCGATATCGATGGCCACCAGGGCGTCGCTGTCCTGCATGGTGGAGTACAGCGTCTTGCTCTGCGCGTCGATGAACAAATGGCTGGGCGTCTTGCCGGTGGAGACGCGCTTGACCAGCGTCGGCGTCTGCGTGGCCGCATCCCAGCGGTAGAAATCGATGTGGTTGAGGCGGTTGGCAGCCGTGACAAACCACTTCATGTCCGGCGAAAAGCGCAGGTGGTATGGGTCCACGATATCGCGGATCACGCGCTGCACGGCACCCGTGCGCGGATCCACCAGAGTCAGCGAATCGCCCAGCGCATTGGCCACCACCAGTGATTTCTCGTCTGGCGTCAGATACAGGTGGTGAGGCTCCTTGCCCGTGGGAATGCGCGACTGCTCCTTCCAGGTCTGCGGATCGATCACGCTGATGGATGCATCCAGGGAATTGAGCACAAAGATGGGCGTCGGGCCTTGCACGGCACGCGCTGCCTGTGCCGGCTTGACAGCAGCTGGCGGCAAAGGTGCACCGGTTGCAACCGCCGCCGCGGGCGCGACCACAGGAGCGGCAGGGACCGCCGGTGCGGCTGCCTTGGCAGACTTGAAACCGGGCAAGGCCGAAGCCCCCAACCATGCCGCAGCGCCCACGCCCACGACCAATGCCACAGCAGCGCCAGTGCGCCCAATAGAAAGACGTCCCACAACCACCACCTTCTCAGAATCCATGCAGTGTAGCTGCGTCAATGCAGCCGCTGCCAACACAAGCCTTCTGGTTTACAAAGCTTGTTGAAATGCCGCGCCAAGCTTGCCTGATCGGCGCAGGCCGCATCATGACAACAATTCAAAAACAGGAGCAGCTAGCTCCTGCTTTTATTACGGTACAGCCTTAAAAAAGCTTGAAACCGTTGGAATAAAGGCACATGACGCTCATCCATTGATGAACATCATTGCTCTATAAAAAAAGGAGCCCCAAAAGGGCTCCTTTGCCAACGTCGGTGACGGGTCCTCAGACCTTCCACTTCTCCGCCAGCTTTTCGGGGTTCAGCGTGTCATAGCCTTCGAAAGGCTGGTGAATCCAGGGGTTGGTGGCCAGGAAGTCCACCGAATAGTCAGGCTCGAAGGTCGACACGCCCTTGGTCCAGATCACGGCGCTGCGCAGCTCCGTAATGGGTGCGTAGTTGGTCTTGAGCATGGCGATCACGGCCTTGAGCGTGGCGCCCGAGTCCGCCAGATCGTCCACCAGCAGCACGCGGCCGGAAATGTCGCCCTTGGGCGTGGCGATGAAACGACCGATGTCCAGATGGCCCTGCACCGTGCCGGCTTCGGCGCGGTAGGAGCTGGTGGACATGATGGCCAGGGGCTTGTCGAAAATGCGGCTCAGGATGTCGCCGGGACGCAGACCACCGCGTGCCAGGCACAGGATGGTGTCGAATTCCCAGCCGGACTGGTGGATCTTGATGGCGAGCTTTTCGATGAGACCGTGGTACTCGTCGTAGCTCACATACAGGTGCTTACCGTCTTCTGTCAGCATGGGCACAGTTCCTTTGAAAGTTCAGTAAAACCCAGCCCGATCAGGCGGCGCTGTACGGGTTGTGCATCAGGATGGTGTGATCGCGGTCGGGGCTGGTGGACACCATGGCGATGGGCACACCGGTCACTTCGGCTATACGGTCCAGATAGCGGCGAGCGTTCACGGGCAGCTTGTCGTACTCGGTCACGCCCACGGTGGAGTCTGTCCAGCCGGGAATGGATTCGTAGATGGGCTTGCAGCGCTCGATATCGTCCGCGCCCAGAGGCAGCAGGTCGATCGTCTCGCCGTCGAGCTCGTAGCCCACGCACAGTTGCAGCTCTTCGATGCCGTCCAGCACGTCCAGCTTGGTGATGCACAGACCGGACAGGCCGTTGATCTGGGCCGAGCGCTTGAGCAGCGCAGCATCAAACCAGCCGCAGCGACGCGAACGGCCGGTAGTCACGCCCTTTTCCGCGCCCACGGTGGACATGACCCAGCCAGGAGTGCCTTCCTTTTCCCATTCCAGCTCGGTGGGGAAGGGACCGCCGCCCACGCGGGTGCAGTAAGCCTTGGTGATGCCCAGGATGTAGTGCAGCAGACCTGGGCCCACGCCAGCGCCTGCGGCGGCATTGCCGGCCACGCAGTTGGACGATGTGACATAGGGGTAGGTGCCGTGATCCACGTCCAGCAGCGTGCCTTGCGCGCCTTCGAACAGCAGGTTGCCGCCTTCGGCGTGCACGGCATTGAGCTCGCGCGAAACATCGGCAATCATGGGCTTGATCAGCTCGGCATGACGCATGGCTTCTTCGTACACGGCGTCGAACTGAACTTCGCCGTCCTTCATGTAGGGAGCCAGGCCGGCGCCGAAGTCGAAGTTCTTGGAACCCAGCACATTCACCAGAATGTGGTTGTGCAGGCTCAGCAGCTCGCGCAGCTTGGTGGCGAAGCGCTCGGGGTGCTTCAGGTCCTGCACACGCAGGGCACGGCGGGCGATCTTGTCTTCGTAGGAGGGGCCGATGCCCTTGCCGGTGGTACCGATCTTCTGCACGCCACCCTTTTCACGGGCCGCTTCACGGGCCACGTCCAGAGCCTGGTGGAAAGGCAGGATCAGCGGGCAGGCTTCGGACACGCGCAGACGCTCACGCACTTGCACGCCGGCCTTTTCCAGGCCTTCGATTTCTTCAAACAGCTTGCCCACGGAAAGCACCACACCGTTGCCGATGTAGCACTTCACGCCGGGACGCATGATGCCGCTGGGAATCAGGTGCAGAGCCGTCTTCACGCCGTTGATGACCAGTGTGTGACCGGCGTTGTGACCGCCCTGGAAACGCACGACGCCGTTGGCGCTTTCGGTCAGCCAGTCAACCAGCTTGCCCTTGCCCTCATCACCCCACTGGGTGCCGACGACGACCACATTGCGACCTTTGGATGTATTCATATTCCAATCCGATAAATCGAAGAATTAGTCAAATGCCTTAAATGGCTTGCACGACCCATTGCCCGCCGACATTGGCAAGCTCACGGTCGCAGTGGAACTCATCCACTTCGCTTTCATGCCCTGGCAGCACGCAGACCACCGTCTCGCCCTGCTGGCGCAATGCGGCAATGGCGGCAGCCACTTGCGCGTCATCACCCCAGGGGGCGCGAATGGCAGCCTTGAGCGGACGCTCGGGCACGACAGCCACCAGTTGTTTGATATCGAGACTGAAGCCGGCAGCGGGACGATTGCGCCCGAACACTGCACCGACTTCGTCGTAACGGCCACCGCGCACCAGGGCATCGCTGCCGCCGGGCACATAGATCGCAAAGCGCGTGCCGCTGTAGTAGGAGTAGCCACGCAGATCGGCCAGGTCGAAGCTGACCTTGACGCCATCCAGATGCTGCACCAGCCAGCGCAAATGTGACAGCACATTGCGCACGCCGGCAGTGCGCTCCAGCAGCTTTTCAGCTTGATCGAGCACTTCCATGCCGCCGTACAACTGCAGCAGCGCCATCAGGCCTTCACGCGAGGCTTCGGGGAAATCGCGGGTCAGCTGAGCCAGCTCGGTTGCATCCTTGGAGGCCAGGGCCGCATGCACGCCACGCAGCACCTGCTCGTCCACCATCACGCCAGCCAGCAGGCTGCGCACGATGCGCACATCGGCCAGATCCACGATGACGTCCTTGACGCCCGCTCCCTTGAGGCAGTCGAGAGCCAGATGCAGGGCTTCGAGGTCGGCTTCCAGGCCTTCATGGCCGTAGATTTCAGCACCGAACTGGAACGGCTCACGCGTGGCACGCGGACGATCGGGGCGCGCATGAACGACAGGACCGCAGTAGCACAGACGGGTTACGCCCTTGCGATTGAGCAAATGTGCATCAATGCGTGCCACCTGCTGCGTCATGTCTGCACGCAGGCCCATGGTGCGACCGGAGAGCTGGTCAATCAGTTTGGAGGTTTGAAGGGCAAGAGCTTCGCCTGTACCCGTCAGCAAGGACTCCAGATACTCCAGCATGGGTGGCATGACAAGCTCATAGCCATAGCTGCGCGCAGTATCGAGCAATCCTCGACGCAATTCTTCGATGTGCCGTGCCTCGGAGGGCAAAACATCGGCAATGTGATCCGGCAGGACCCAAGCAGACATGGAGAAATGGGGAGGCTGTTAAAAATGCGATTCTACCGGCTTTGCCAGCCCTGCCCAATTTGACCGCTAAGGCCTAGCCAGTATCGGCAGTATTTAAAGCAGCACCAGCATGATGGCGCCTGCTGCGATACAGAGCAATCCGCAAAAGCGCAGCTGCCCATCCCTGAGTTGCAGCAACTGGGAAAACAGCTGGCGCCACAGCCCGGGCGCGAACAGGGGCAGCAGCCCCTCCAGCACCAGCAGCATGGCGATCGCCAGTCCCAGGATCTCCCACCAGTCCATTGCCATCTCCCAATAGAAAATGGCCCTCAAGGGGCCATTGCTTGTAACGTTGTCAGAGCTTTCCGAACTTGCGCAAACAAGGATGCATAACAGGCATTTCTATCGGCAAAACACCATGCCTGATCCGAATTTGCGCAAGCCAAGGCCTATTTGCCAGCGGAGCCGCCACTGCGATAAGCCTTGAAGAAGTCGCTTTGCGAAGGATCTAACACCAGCACATCGCTCTTCTTGGAGAAGCTCTCCTTGTAAGCATCCAGACTGCGATAGAACTGCGCAAACTGCGGATCCTTGCCAAAGGCTTCTGCGTAGACCCGTGCCGCTTCAGCATCGCCCTCACCCTTGATCTTCTGTGCATCGCGGTAGGCATTGGCAATGGTGATGTCACGTTGACGGTCGGCCTCGGCGCGAATCTTTTCACCCTCAGCCGCGCCTGTGGAGCGCAGCTCGTTGGCCACGCGCTTGCGTTCGGCCTCCATACGGCGATAGACGGACTCGGTGATGGTCTCGGCATAGTCCACGCGCGTGATGCGCACATCGACGATGTCGACACCCCAGGGCTTGGAGCCGCGCACGGTTTCCAGCACTTCACGCTTGACGTCGGCCATCAGCGTTTCACGCTTGGAAGACAGCAGCTCACGCACGGTACGACGGTTGATCTCTTCCTGAAAGGCATTGCGCACCACGCGGTTGAGCTGCATGGCACCGGCAGATTCATCCAGACCCACGTTACGGATGTATTCCGAAGGCTCGGAGATGCGCCAGCGCACATACCAGTCGATGACCACGCGCTGCTTTTCAGCCGTGAGCATGGGCTCGGTATCGGTGCTGTCGAGCGTCAGCAGACGCTTGTCGATGTAACGCACGTTCTGCAGCGGTGGCGGCAGCTTGAAGTTAAGCCCGGGCTCGGTGATCACTTCCTTGATCTGACCCAGCGCATAGACCACACCGAACTGACGCTGATCCACGACAAACAGGGTCGAGCTCAGCAAGGCCAGCACCACGAGAATGCTGGTGACAAAAAATCCGATTCGATTCACTGCATTCTCTCCTAGCGTGCGTCACGGTCACGGCTGCGCGCATCGCGGCTGCGGGCATCACCGGCGGGATTGGGTACTACACGTACGTTGGCTGGAGCCGAAGCTGCGCCGCCGGCAGCTGCATCACCCGACGCAGCGGGAGCAGCGGCGCTGCCACCCACGTTCTGCATGATCTTGTCCAGAGGCAGATACAGCAGATTGGAGCCCTGGCGCGACTCCACCAGAACCTTGGTCACGTTGGTGTAGACCTGCTGCATCGCATCGATGTAAAGACGGTCACGTGTGACCTGAGGAGCCTTCTGGTACTCGGAATACAGCGAACTGAAGCGTCCGGCATCACCCTGAGCCTGGGCCACGATCTTGGACTTGTAGGCAGCAGCCTCCTCACCCAGACGCGCCGCTGCACCCGCAGCACGGGGCACCACATCGTTGGCATAAGCCTGGGCCTCATTCTTGGCACGCTCACGCTCCTGACCAGCCTTGAGCACATCGTCAAACGAGGCCTGCACCTGCTCGGGCGGCCGCACGCCGCCTTGCTGCATATTGATGCCCACCACCTCAACGCCCACCTTGTAGCGATCCAGAATGGACTGCATCAGATCGCGCACTCGAGGCGCGATCTGGTCACGCTCCTCAGCCAGAGCCGCGTCCATCTTCATCTTGCCGACGACTTCGCGCACGGCGGACTCTGCCACCTGGATCACGGCCTCGGAAGGACTGCGGCTTTCGAACAGCCAGGCTCGCGCATCGCTCAGGCGGTACTGCACGGCAAACTTGATCTCGACGATGTTCTCGTCCTCGGTCAGCATTGCCGATTCACGCAACCCCGTGCTGCGCACGATGTTGTCGCTCCCCACCTCCGCAGAGCGGATCTGCGAAACATAGACCAGCTCATGCTTTTGAACGGGATAAGGCAGGCGCCAGTTGAAGCCCGCTCCCACGGTGCTCTTGTACTTGCCGAACTGCGTGATGACGGCCTGCTGGCCTTCCTGCACGATGAAAAAGCCTGTACCCAGCCAGATCAGCACGGCCACGCCGGCAATCAGGAAAATTCCTTTGCCGGGGTTGAAAGGCTCGCCAGGCTGACCGCCGCTGCGGCTGGGCGGCACACCACGGCCGTTGCCGGAGCCACCACCAAACAGGCCGGAAAGCTTGCGATTGAGATCACGCCACACCTCTTCCAGATCAGGCGGCTGGCCTTGCTGAGGAGAGGAAGGACGGGGTCGCTGCTCGGGTGCGGGCGGCATCGGAGGACGCTCCCCTTCGGGTGCCGAGCCGTCCGGCTTGGAGCCATCTGCGTTGTTGTTGTCGCCACGACCCCAGCGCGGATCGTTCAAATTGAACATCCCGCGAATGCGTTGCGGCAGCACCGCCAGGCGATGGACGCGTTGTGAAAAATTCATGCGAGACGTCTCTGTGTTTTCAAAAAGACATGGACCATGGCAAGCATTGTGCCCAATAGGAACGCAAGCCCCTAGTATTGCGCGTCGTCATCAGGGGACATCCAGTACGTATCGTCCTGCCCCTCGACTTCTTCGCGTGCCGCCTCTTCACGTACCTGCAAAACCCGGTCAGCCAACATCTGCCGCAGCTGCGCCAGCCCCTGCCCCGAGCGAGCACTGACAAACACACGCGGCACCGGCATGCCATCGAGCTCATACATATCCTGCAGCATGGCAGGCTGACGCTCGGGCTCAATGGCATCCAGCTTGTTGAAAACCAGAATCTGGGGCACATCATCGGCCCCGATTTCACCCAGAACTTTTTGGACTTGTTGTATTTGTTCGGGGAATCCGGGGTTCGATGCATCCACGACATGCAGCAGCAGATCGGCGTCAATCGCCTCCTGCAAGGTGGCCTGGAAAGCATCCACCAGACCGTGCGGCAAGTCACGAATAAAACCGACGGTATCCGACAGGGAAACCGACTCCTCGGCCTCCGCCAGATACATCTGCCGGGTGGTGGTATCCAGCGTGGCAAACAGCTGATCTGCGGCATAGGCGCGAGCCTTCACCATGGCATTGAACAGCGTGGATTTGCCGGCATTGGTATAGCCAACCAGGGAAATATTGAAAACTTCACGACGCGAGCGCTGACGCCTCTGCGTAGAACGCTGCTTCTTGACCTTTTTAAGGCGCTCCTTGGTGCGCTTGATGGCATCGTCAATCATGCGGCGGTCAAGCTCGATCTGCTTTTCACCGGGGCCGCCACGGCCACCGATACCGCCAGCCTGACGCTCCAGGTGACTCCAGCGGCGCACCAGGCGCGTGCTGATGTATTGCAGGCGAGCCAGCTCCACCTGCAGTTTGCCTTCATGGCTGCGTGCACGCTGGGCGAAGATTTCCAGGATCAGCATGGTCCGGTCGTTGACCGGCATCTGGATATGGCGCTCCAGATTGCGCTGCTGCGCCGGGCTCAGAGCCTGGTCGAACCAGACTTCCTTGGCGCCGTGCATCTGGGCCAGCATGCGGATCTCATCCGCCTTGCCACTGCCCACGAACAACGCGGGATCGGGAGCTTTGCGCTTGCAGGTCAAGCGCGCCACGGGTTGCAAGCCAGCAGTCTGTGCCAGCAGGCCCAGCTCTTCCAGCTCGTCATCGAAATGGGGAACACCAAAATCCACGCCCACCAGCAGCACTGGCGCAGACGCGGAACGTTCAAAGGATTCAGAACTCAAATACCTGTCCCGTAGGGTAAGAGCCGCGCCGGACTAGCCGGCGGGCATTGACGCAAGAAAGCTTAGGCAGCAGCGGCGTCGTTGTCAGCCGGAGTAGCGGCCGAGAAGTTCACGGCGCGACCGGGAACGATGGTGGAGATGGCGTGCTTGTATACCATCTGGGTCACAGTGTTGCGCAAAAGCACCACATATTGGTCGAACGACTCGATTTGGCCCTGCAGCTTGATGCCGTTGACCAGATAGATGGAGACCGGCACATGTTCACGACGCAGTGCGTTCAGGAACGGATCTTGGAGGAGTTGACCTTTATTGCTCACGATATTCTCCGTGTTCGAAGAGTGTTGTTGTAAACCGACACATTACCACAGGGCCCGGGAAAAACAGCGAAAAGGGTTTTCCCGTAGGCACCAGCAGACAGCTATTAATCCTTGTCGGCGTAAGGATTATGGGAGGTTTTCAAGTCGATGCGCAACGGGGTGCCGACAAGATTGAACTCCTTGCGGAAACGACCTTCCAGAAAGCGCTTGTACGCATCGGTGACCAGTTCCAGCGAGTTGCCATGGATCACGATGATGGGCGGGTTCATGCCGCCCTGGTGGGCATAGCGCATCTTGGGACGATAGGCTCCCACCTTCTTGGGCGTCTGGAACTGGATCGACTCCATCAGAATGCGTGTCAGCACAGGAGTAGGCATCTTGCAGGTGGCTGCACGATGGGCCTGGATGATGGATTTCCACAGCGGCTCGAGACCCTGGCGCTTTTGTGCCGAGATGAAGTGCAGCGGCGCAAACTTCAGGAAGGACAGGCGCGTCTCGATGGAGCGCTCCAGCATCTGGCGCTGGTAGTCATCCACGGCATCCCATTTGTTGATGCCCAGCACGACCGAGCGGCCGCTTTCCAGGATATAGCCCGCAATATGGGCGTCCTGGTCGGTCACGCCTTGCGTGGCATCGATCAGCAGCAGCACGACGTTGGCACCTTCGATGGCCTGCAGCGTCTTGACCACCGAGAATTTCTCGATGGCTTCGAACACCTTGCCCTTGCGGCGCAGACCTGCGGTGTCGATCAGCTCGAACTTCTGGCCATTGCGCTCAAAAGGCACCGTGATCGCATCGCGCGTGGTGCCGGGCATGTCAAAAGCCACCAGGCGCTCTTCACCCAGCCAGGTATTGATCAGCGTGGACTTGCCAGCATTGGGACGACCTGCCACCGCCAGACGCACGGGCTTCTGATCTTCCTCGCCAAAGACCTCGTCTTCAGGCTCGGGCAGATTCAGCAGACCCAGGGCTGCATCGACCAGGCTGCGCACACCCTGACCGTGGGCGGCAGACACGGGCACGACCTCACCGAGGCCCAGTTCATAGAACTCGGACAGCTGCACGCCATCCTTCATGCCTTCGGCCTTGTTGGCCACCAGAATCGTGGGCTTGCCCAGACGGCGCAGGTAGTTGCCGATCTCGTGATCCTGACCGGACAGACCGGCACGCGCATCCAGCACGAAGATCACGACATCGGCTTCCGCCACGGCTTGCTGCGTCTGCTTGGCCATCTCCTTGAAGATGCCGCGCGATGCGTCCGGCTCGAAGCCGCCCGTATCGATGACGATGTACTCATGCTTGCCCTGACGGCCCTGGCCGTAATGGCGGTCACGCGTCAGCCCTGCAAAGTCGGCGACGATGGCATCCCTCGACTTCGTGAGTCGATTGAACAGCGTCGACTTGCCCACATTGGGGCGCCCTACCAGGGCAATAACTGGCTTCATTCCAAAAACAACCTATCAATCCGGCTTGAAGCCATACACAGTTCCGCTTCGGCTGACGATCACCAGAGTATTGGCGGCGACAACCGGGGAAGTGGCAACTCCTGCCTTGTCAGTTTCCAAACGGGCCAGTGCAGAGCCGTCTTCACGCGAGAGCATATGCACTGTCCCCAAATCATCGGCCAGCACCACGGAGCGGCCCAGCACCAGAGGTGCCGTCAGCTTGCGGTACTGCAGCTTGTCGATGGACCACAGACGCTGACCGTCTGCACGATTCCAAGCCTGTACCGTGCCGTTGCTTTCAGCGCCAAACACGGCCTGCTCGTCGCCCGCCACGCCATCGCTACCCTTGGAGGTCTGCGCCCAGCGCACATTGGCAGTGCTCACATCCACGCACCCCACCGAGGCCTGGAACGCACGTGCGCAGACACTGCTGCCCACACGGCTGACGGGGCCGACCAGATCCACCAGTCGCTCCACATCGTTGGTCCCGCGCGGTGCGGCCAGAGGAGCCATCCAGCGCACCGAGCCATTGTCAGGATCAACACCTGCCAGACGTCCGGACACGCCTACCACCAGATTATTACCAACGGCCTGCAAAACGCCTGGCTGGCGCAGAATAAGCGGTTCATTGCTGGGGCCTTCAACCGACCACAGCTCACGACCCGTATTGGCATCGAAGGCCGCCAGAGAACGGTCCGCCGCCATCACGAACACGCGGCCGCCAGCCACCAGAGGCGGCGTATAGACTGCGGCAGTCAGATTGTTCTTCCACAGCTGCTTGCCTTCGGCAAACACCATGAGCTGGTTGCTGCGTGTAACCACCGCCGTGCGCTGTCCGTCGCTGCCCACGCCGGTGGTCAGCGGCTCGCCCGCACTGAACTTGCCCAGCTGGCTGCCGGTATTGCCATCAAGCGTCGTAACGCTGCCATCCTTGGTGACCACGGTGACGGTATTGCCTTGCACCAGCGCAGGCATGGCCAGAGGCACTTCGTTGCCGAGCTTGGCCGACCAAGCCTGATGCACTGCGATCTTGCCCGGATTGGCCCCCAGGTCCAGAGGCTTGGGCTTGTCCTTGCCGCCGAACATGGAGCAGGCAGCCAGCGACGCGGCCACAGCAGTCAGCACCAGCACACGGGCTGCGGATTGCGCTGCGGGGGCAGCGAACTTCACTTGATGGGCAAAAGTCTTCAAGATTATTTCTCCGACGGCGTTGTCTTGACCAGGGTTGCGGCTTCAGGAGCCACGCCCAGCGCGTTCAGCTTGAATTCCACCAGATGGCGGTAGTCCAGATCCTTGTCCAGTGCCTTGTAGGCAGCCTGGTACTGGGCAACCGCCTCAGCCTGCTTGCCCAGCGCCACATACAGATCGCCACGGCGATCAGCCTGCAGACCGGCATAGGACTCGGGCATGGCCGCCTCAAGCACCTTCAGGCCTTCGTCATAGCTTTTTTGCTGCTCCAGCACGGAAGACAGACGAATGCGAGCCAGGGCCTTGAAGCTTTCATCGCCCTTGTCGGCCACCCAGCTCAGCTGAGCCTTGGCGTCATCGAGCTTGCCGGCATCCACTGAGGCCTTGGCCATCAGCAAAGCCGTCTGGGCGGCCTGCGCAGTGCCCGCGTACTTGTCCCGCAGCTCGCTGAAAGCCTGGTCTGCGCGCGCCGCATCCTTGGCCGTCAGCGCTTCGTCCACGGCGAACTCCAGGGCCGAGGCCTGGGTGGCCTGACGCTTTTGCCAGTACTGCCAGCCGTTCCAGCCGGCCAGTGCGAGAAAGACCACGACCAGCACGCTGGTGATCAGAGTTCCCCAGGAATTCCAGAAATGCTTGAGCTGCTCAATTTGCTCTTGTTCTTCAAGATCGAGATGATTTGCCATGGCTACTTAGATTGAGTGGAACGCTGGTCGGAAAACGAGGTGCGGAAAATCAAACCGCCGATTTTAGGCTGCCGGCCCACAAGGCCACATCCGCCAGAGCTTGCTGCACCTGCTGGCCTTCGCCGTCGCGCAGCGACTTCACGGTCACCTTGCCCTGGGCCAGCTCGTCGGAGCCGAAGATCAGGGCAAAGCGTGCACCCGAGCCATCGGCCTTCTTGAACTGGGACTTCATCGAGCCCATGCCCTCGGCCGAGCCGCCGGCCGCTGCATGCATCTGAACCGCCACACCGGCTGCACGCAGCTGCTGCACGGTCTTGAAGACCTGAGGCAGCACCGAGGCGTCGGGAATGATGGCGTAGACATCGGCTGCGGGCTGGGGAATCTCTACCCCCACCTCCTTGAGCACTTCGAGCACGCGCTCCACACCCATGCCCCAGCCCACGGCCGGAGCGGGTTTGCCGCCGATTTCCTCGATCAGATAGTCGTAACGACCGCCGCCGCAGATCGTGCTCTGCGAACCCAGCTTGTCGGTAATGAACTCGAACACCGTGAGGTTGTAGTAGTCCATGCCGCGCACCAGACGCGGGTTCAGGCTCCAGGCCACGTCGTTGGCATCCAGAATGTCCTGCACGGCCTTCAGATGCGCCTTGGATGCATCGCCCAGATAGTCCATCAGCCTGGGAGCTGCGTTGACCATTTCCTGCATGGCAGGATTCTTGGTGTCCAGCACGCGCAGCGGGTTGCTGTACATGCGGCGCTTGGCTTCCTCGTCCATCACCTCTGTGTGCTGCTCGAAGTAGGCAATCAACGCCTCGCGGTGGGTCTTGCGCTCCTCGGGCTGACCCAGGCTGTTGAGTTCCAGACGCACGCCTTCAATGCCCAGCTCTTTCCAAAGTTGAGCGGCCAGCAGAATCACTTCGGCATCCAGCTCGGGACCGGCAAAACCCAGGGCTTCCACACCGACCTGGTGGAACTGGCGATAGCGACCGCGCTGGGGTTTTTCGCGCCGAAACATCTGACCGATGTAGAACAGACGCTTGCCGCCTTCATACAGCAGATTGTTTTCCACCACCGAACGCACCACGCCAGCCGTACCTTCAGGACGCAGGGTCAGATGCTCGGCCTGGCCATGCTTATCTGCCCGGTCCTCAAAGGAGTACATCTCCTTTTCGACGATATCGGTCACCTCGCCCAGGCCACGCACGAACAGGGCCGTGGGCTCGACGATGGGGGTGCGCATATTGCGATAGGCAAAGCGGCCCATCAGATCGCGCACCTTGGCTTCAAACCACTCCCAACGCGCCGAATCGGGTGGGAGAATGTCGTTCATGCCTTTGACGGCGGTCAGTTTTTCGTTCTTGGCCACGTGAAGTCTCACACTTGGGTTACTAGCAAAACAAGAGCATATTGCGCATGGCAATCATGCCCTTCAACTAGAAACCTAATTCAAATCCATACAGATAGTGCGCAAGCAGCTATCAATTCCAAAGTCTTGGCTCGCTGGCATTGTGCCAGCAAGCGTAATCACCACCCGCATGCCGGGCCGCTGCAAGCGTTCGAGTCGCTCAGGCCTTCAGGCCGTAGCGGCGCTGCACATATTCCAGCACCAGGGTCTGGAACTCCTCGGCGATATGCTCGCCGCGCAGCGTCAAGGCCTTCTCGCCGTCAATGAAAACGGGCGCCGCTGGCGCTTCGCCATTGCCGGGCAGGCTGATGCCGATATCGGCATGCTTGCTCTCGCCGGGGCCGTTGACGATGCAACCCATCACGGCCACCTTCATGGCTTCCACGCCAGGGAACTGGGTGCGCCAGACCGGCATTTCGCCACGCAGGAAATCGTCGATCTTCTTGGCCAGTTCCTGGAAGGTGGTGCTGGTGGTGCGGCCGCAGCCCGGGCAGGCGGTGACGCTGGGTACGAACACGCGCAGGCCCAGAGCCTGCAGAATCTCGGAGGCCACCACGACCTCCTGCGTGCGCGCTTCACCCGGCTGGGGCGTGAGCGAGACGCGAATCGTGTCACCAATGCCCTCCTGCAGCAGCACCGACAGCGCAGCCGTCGATGCCACCGTGCCCTTGGTGCCCATGCCGGCCTCGGTCAGACCCAGATGCAGCGCATAGTCGCAGCGGCGCGCCAGCTCGCGATAGACCGAGATCAGATCCTGCACGCCGCTGACCTTGCAGGACAGGATGATGTTATCGGGGTTCAGGCCGATGTTCCTCGCCAGCTCGGCCGAGCTGATGGCCGAGGTGATCAGCGCCTCGTACATGACCTGGCGTGTCTCCCAGGGCCTCTCGCGACGGCTGTTCTGATCCATCAGATCGGCCATGATTTCCTGGTCCAGCGAGCCCCAGTTCACGCCGATGCGCACGGCCTTGTCGTACTTTGCAGCGATCTCGATCATCTGGCCGAACTGCTTGTCCTTTTTGTCGCCCTTGCCCACGTTGCCGGGGTTGATGCGGTACTTGGACAGCGCCTGGGCGCAGTCGGGGTAGTCGGTCAGCAGACGGTGGCCGTTGTAGTGAAAGTCCCCCACCAGCGGCACATATTCGCCCATCCGGTCGAGCTGCTCACGGATATAGGGCACGGCCGCCGCCGCCTCGGGCGTGTTCACCGTGATGCGCACCATCTCCGAGCCGGCCTGGGCCAGCTGGCGCACCTGAATGGCGGTTTCAACCGCATCCACGGTGTCGGTATTGGTCATGGACTGCACGCGCACGGGCGCATCACCCCCGACAGTGACCACGTTGTTGCGCCACACCACACGGGCCTGGCGCGATTTGCGCGGCAGCGGGCTGGCGATGGCTATCGCCTGGCTGAGCTGCTGCGAGCTTTGAGAATCTTGCACTCTTGTTTACCTCGAACGGTTACTTCACCTCGAAGCGAGCCACATTGTCGCGTGTGCTCGAGATATCGAAGGGTTCGCCACGTACCGTCACCTGCGTGCCCTTGGCATTGCCCACAATCACCGACAGGGGCAACTGGCCTTCAGCAGTCGCAGATTCATCCTTGGACAGGGTCTTTTCCAGCACCACCTTGCCGGCTCCGTCCTTGACCTTGACCCAGGACTGGCCGGTATTCACCTTCAGCACCAGCAGGCCGGCAGCGCCGGTCGCCGGCGTGGCCACCTCGGCTGCCAGGGCTGCGGTTTGGGCAGCTGTCGCAGCTGCGGGAGCGCTTGCTGCAGCTCCGTCGCCTGGCATGCTGGCAGCAGCAACCGACACAGGTTCTGTCACTGCCGCCGCGGGTGTGGCAGAACTGCCCTGTGCGCCGCCCTCGGCCTGGGCAAGCGGTTCTGCCGCCGGCGCGCTCACCACTGGCGTCTGGCCGGACTGGGCCTGAGCCGGCACTGGCACGCCTGCCCCATCGGGGCCGTCCACCATCTGCTGGAATGGCACAAAGTACACGGCAGCGGCAGCTGCCAGCAGAATCAGCACGCCTGCCGCAATCTTGCGAGAGCTGCTGTTGCCGGAGTCCAGCGGTGTACCCGTGACCTTGAAGCTGCTGCGCACCTTGACGGTCTCGTTGATGCCTGGACCCGCATTGGCAAGGCTTTTGATCTCGCTGCGTGGCAGCTTGGCCAGCACCGATTCGGCATCGATATGCAAGGTCCGGCACATTCCCATGGCCAGGGCACGCATGAACACATGATCGGGAAAGGCCGCATAGTCATCGGCCTCCAGCGCCTCCAGCTTGTGCTGTGGCACCTTCAATGTCGCAGCCATCACGGGCAACTGCATCCGGGCTGCTTCCCGTGCCTGACGCAACAAGACTCCGGCCGTGGCCTGCCCCTGAGTTGGCACCTGCTCTTCGCTTTGCATAGTTTCCTCTTCCACCGCAGCCTCATTCATTGAAAGCTCCACGTTCATAGGCCAGCCACTGACGCGATTGAGGAAAACGCTCGCGCAACTGATCGGCCTGTTGACGCACTCCAATGTCGTCGTGCAATGCCCTGTCTATTTTGATCCCCAGCCAGAGGCTTTCCGCACTGGCCTGATTGCTATTGTTATTCAAGCGCCGGATGTAGAACTGCGCCTTCTTCAGATCACCTTTGAGCCAAAGCACATTTGCCAGGTTGTAGCCTGCGGCGGGGTTGCCCACATCCATCTCGTAGGCACGAAACATGTTCTGGTAGGCCTGCTCCAACTGTCCCGCCTGCTGGTAGCACATGCCCTTGGCCAGCAGGGTCCTGGGCTGTTCACGGTAGCCCGGAGCCTGCAAGGCTCTATCAAACCACTGCTGGGCTACGTCGAAATGCTTTTGCTGGCATTGCATCCAGCCGTAATTGTGAATCTGGTTGCCGTCGCGCGGATTGAGATCCACGGCCTTGCGCATGGCGATCTCCGCCTGTGTCCAGTCCTGGTTCTGCATGAGGATCAGGCCCAGCAGGCCGTATGCATCGGCGTAATCGGGCTTGGCAGCCAAAGCCTGCCCTACCTCGTCCATGGCCACATCCAGGCGCCCGGCCTGAAAGTAATTGGCAGCCAATTCCAGGCGAATCTGGGCACGGCGATTGGCATCGGCGACCTGGGTCCCGGCCGTGCCAACCACGGAAGCCTGGGGTACGGACGTAGAGGAAGTGGTGGTGGTCGTTGTCGAAGTACAACCCACAAGTGCCGCGACCGCAACCGGTACCCCCCACCGGGCCAACAAGCCCCAATGTTGCCAAACCGGTCGCTGTACCACTGCCCTCATTGATTGTCCTTTATTCAAAACTCCGTCAAGACACCTGCTTGAGCGGGATAGTACGCTGCTTGGCCATGCGCTCGGCAGCGCGAGTTCTGTCCTTCACATCGCCCGCGAGCTGACCACAGGCCGCATCGATATCGTCACCGCGGGTCTTACGCACCGTGGTCACGATGCCGGCATTGCTCAGCAACGTAGCGAACTCGGTCACACGGGCCGAAGGCGAGCGCAGCAGACCCGAAGCGGGGAAGGGATTGAACGGGATCAGATTGAACTTGCACCAGCTCTTGCCATCGCCGCGCGCGCGCACTAACTCTATCAGCTGGCGCGCATGCTCAGGCTGATCGTTAACGCCGTCGAGCATGCAATATTCAAAGGTGATGAAGTCACGCGGCGCGAACTCCAGATAGCGCTCGCAGGCGTCCAGCAGCTCGGCAATCGGGTACTTCTTGTTCAGCGGCACCAGGTTGTCACGCAGCGGATCATTGGGCGCGTGCAGCGACACAGCAAGCGCCACGGCGCAGTCCTGCGACAGTCGGTCCATCATGGGCACCACGCCCGAGGTGGACACCGTCACGCGACGACGTGACAGGCCGTAGCCATGGTCGTCCAGCATCACGCGCAAGGCAGGCACCAGCGCACTGTAGTTCTGCAAAGGCTCGCCCATGCCCATCATCACCACGTTGGAGATGATGCGATCTTCGGTGCCGAAACGCTTGCGCAGCGAATGCTCGGCATACCAGAGCTGGGCAAGGATTTCGCCGGTATTGAGGTTGCGGCTGAAGCCCTGATGCCCCGTCGAGCAAAAGCGGCAGCCCACGGCGCAACCTGCCTGGGACGATACACACAGCGTGCCGCGGTCGTCCTCAGGAATGAAAACGGATTCAACGGCATTGCCGTCACCCACATCGAACAGCCACTTCACGGTGCCATCGGCAGAGACATGCTCCGTCACCACAGGCAAAGCGGTAATGTGGGCCCGGCTTTTGAGCTTTTCGCGCAAAGACTTGGCCAGATCGGTCATCTGGTCGAAATCGGATGCGCCACGCTGGTGAATCCAGCGGAACAGCTGCGTCGCACGGAAACGCTTCTCCCCGAGCTGCTCGCAATAAGCGGTCAGTCCTTCGAGGTCAAAATCAAGCAAATTAGTAGTCATATCGGCATGTGGCGAGGCGTCTTGCGAACGGTGTTTGCCACGCCGTGGCCAGCATCTTCAAGTGCTGACACCCGCTTTGCACGAATGCAAAGCGCTGGCGTCAGCGAGAGCATGCTGTAAAGCTAGCGTGGATTAACGCGAGTACACGTTCATGCCGGGGAAGAAGAAGGCAACTTCCACAGCAGCAGTTTCAGCAGCGTCGGAGCCGTGCACGGCGTTGGCATCGATGCTGTCGGCGAAGTCGGCGCGGATGGTGCCCTTTTCGGCCTTCTTGGGGTCGGTGGCGCCCATCAGTTCACGGTTCTTCAGGATGGCGTTCTCGCCTTCCAGAGCTTGAATCATCACGGGGCCGGAGACCATGAAGTCCACCAGATCCTTGAAGAAAGGACGGGCAGCGTGCACAGCGTAGAACTGCTCGGCTTCGCCGCGCGACAGGTGCACCAGCTTGGCAGCCACGATCTTCAGGCCGGCAGCTTCGAAGCGGGCGTAGATTTGGCCGATCACGTTCTTGGCAACTGCGTCGGGCTTGATGATGGAGAGGGTACGTTCGATAGCCATGATGATTATTTCCTAATCAGGGTTACTATGGGTTTTTGCCGAAAAAGCAAAACAGTTGATTTTAACGGTGCCGCCATAGACCTTGAAGTCCGGGCAGCACTCAAATCCTTACGGACGCCTTTTTAGCGGCCGCCGCGGCGACCACCGCCACCGCCGCCACCAGGGCGACGCTTGGCGTTCTGGCGGGCCCGCGACAGGCTGTCGCTGCCGATATAGCCCACCGAAGTGCGCATGGGATCGGGCTGACCGCCTCCCTGCGAACGGCCCGAGCCACCGGAGCGACCGCCGGACTTGTTGCGCGGGTTGTCGCCCAACATGCCGCTAGGTGCCGGACGATTTCCGTCCCACTCGCCTCGGCGCTGACCGCCGCCTTCACGACGGCCCTGAGGGGCGCGATC
The DNA here is from genome assembly GCF_039581385.1 of Comamonas sp. A7-5. Classification (NCBI taxonomy): domain Bacteria; kingdom Pseudomonadati; phylum Pseudomonadota; class Betaproteobacteria; order Burkholderiales; family Comamonadaceae; genus Comamonas; species Comamonas sp. A7-5. The sequence goes on along the minus strand of NZ_JBCPWO010000010.1, from coordinate 83,535 downwards.
GGCGTTCATGCCATTGCCGCGGCCGCCACTGCGGTTGTTACGACCGCCACGATTGTTGGCGCCACGGGCACCGCCGTTGTTGCGCTCGACGGGAGCGCGCTCCTTGACGCCGGCTGCCGACATCAGCGCCTGGATATCGGCCTGATCGAGCTCCACCCAGGCGCCGCGCTTGAGGCCGCGCGGCAGCATCATGGCGCCGTAGCGAATGCGGATCAGACGGCTGACGGCATGGCCCACGGCCTCGAACATGCGTCGCACTTCGCGGTTGCGGCCTTCGGAGATGGTCACGCGGTACCAGCAGTTGGCACCTTCGCCACCGCCATCTTCCACGGCACCGAAGCTGGCTTCGCCGTCTTCAAGCTGCACGCCGTCCAGCAAGCGCTGCTTTTCTTCCTTGCTCAGCGCGCCCAGCACGCGGGCCGCATATTCACGCTCCAGGCCGAAGCGGGGGTGCATCAGCGAGTTCGCCAGCTCGCCCGAGCTGGTGAACAGCAGCAGACCTTCGGTATTCAGGTCCAGGCGACCCACCGACTGCCACTTGCCATGCTGCAGCTTGGGCAGCTTGCGGAACACAGTGGGGCGGTTTTGCGGATCGTCATGCGTCACCACTTCGCCCACGGGCTTGTGATAGGCAATCACGCGTGCGGGCGGCGGGTCGATACGGAAGCGGATGGGCTGGCCGTTGACCTTGACGATATCGCCGAACTGAATGCGCTGGCCGACGTGGGCAGGCTCGTTGTTGACCGAGATGCGCCCTTCCAGTATCAGTTGCTCCATCTCCAGGCGCGACCCCATGCCGGCCTGGGCCAGCACCTTGTGCAGCTTGGGAGAATCGACCTGGGGCGCAAGCACGCGCTTGGCGGGCATGGCGCTGCCGTTCTCTTCCTCGTCGTCGAAGTCGCCCGAGATCACATCGGCAAAGTCGATGTTCTGACCCTTGCGCCCCTTGGACCCATGAGGAGCGGCAACGCTCTGCACAGCCACTTCGGCAACGACGGTATCTGCTGCGTCATGACCCTGGTCTTGGTCCCGGGACTGCAGCTCCTGCTCGACCACGGGCTGAACCGGCTCCTCGACGACCACGGCTTCTTCGGCACGCGGCTTGGTCACTCGCTTGCGCGCAGGCTTGGCCTCGCCAGCAGCGTCCTTTTTGACGCCGACGCGCTTGCGCGGTGCGGCAGGCTTCTTGGCCTCGGCGGCATCCTTGGCCCCATCGGCTTTGGCTGCGCGGGGCTTGCGAGTCTTCTTGACCGGCTCGGCTTCGGGCGAAGCGGCTGCGGACTCGGGCATCGGGTTCGATGTCTCGTTGTTCATTCCAGTTTTCCTTCGGGGATGACGCCATCGTCACCCTCCACAATTCCTTGTTCTGCTGACCCGACGGCATCGTCGGCCCGCGCTTTCGTCTTTGCGTCCTCGGCCTCGTCGTCGTCGCTGCCGTAGTCATCCTCGAGAAACGCCTTCAGGCCCACCCACTCGGTTCGGCCTGTTTTCTTGGCCGCCGGTTTGGGCTCCGGCTCTGCTGCCTTGGCAGTCCTGGCGGGCCTGGCCGCTTTGGGCTTGCTCACGGATGGCGGCCCCTCAGTCGGCCCTGGCTCCGAATCCGGCAGCTCAATCGCTATATCTTCAGTAACATCTTGCTCAATATGACTCTGCGCCTGGTCCGGATATGACTCCAACTCTGGCGCATCGGCCTCAGGCTGAAGCCCCGACACAAGCTCTGCAGGCGCTCGCGCCACTGGGTCGGCATCGGTATCCAGCAGCTCCTCGGCGCCACCTTCCTCGTCCGGGGCCCTCAGGATTTCACTCTCAGCAGCATCGGACTCTGCAGCGACATCCGTATCCTCAGCGACCTCGGCCGGCTCTAAGGCTTCCACACCCTCCTGGGGCTGGGCATCCTCTGCACCGATCTGCGGCACGGCGGTCTGGTCGCCCTCCTCCCCATCCAGCGCCTTGAACAGACTTTGCTGGGCCTGGGTTTCCTCCAGCATGGGCAGCTGATCCAGCGACTGCAGACCCAGATCATCGAGAAACTGGCGCGTGGTCGCAAACAGCGCGGGCCGTCCCACGGTCTCACGATGGCCGATGACCTCGATCCAGCCTCGGTCTTCCAGCTGCTTGATGATCAGGCTGTTCACGGTCACACCGCGAATATCCTCGATATCACCCCGCGTGACCGGCTGACGGTAGGCAATGATGGCCAGCGTCTCCAGCGTCGCCCGCGTGTACTTGGGCGGCTTCTCGGGGTGAAGCTTGTCCAGATAGACGCGCATCTCTGGCCGGCTCTGGAAACGCCAGCCCGAAGCCACCTGCACCAGTTCCACGCCCTTGAGGGCCCAGTCCTTTTGCAGGTCCAGCAGCAAATCCTTAACCGTGTCCGAGCCCAGCACATCATCAAAAAGTGAGCGCAATTCCCGCAGCGTCACAGGCTGCGGGGCACAAATCAATGCTGTTTCAAGAACCCGCTTGGCATCTACCGTATTCATGGGCGCAGCGTTTCGGGAGCGGCTGTCGCACCGACTGCGGTGGGACGCCTGATTCTAAGAAGAGAGGAAAGCGCCCCAAAGATGCCATGCGAGTGATGGTCAGAGGCTTTCCGGCAGATTGTAACGCAGACCCCATAAATCCAGTGCACCGGCCATGTCTTGTGGCAGCGGCGCATAGTGGACCAGCGGCTTTTTCGTCACAGGGTGCTCAAAGGCCAGCCTGAAGGCATGCAGTGCCTGGCGCTCCAGCCCGCCCTCGGGCTGGCCGCCATACAGCGTATCGGCTATCAGCGGATGACCAAGCGAAGCCATGTGCACCCGGATCTGGTGCGTGCGTCCGGTGTGCAGCGTGCAGCGCACCAGGCTGTGCGCGGCATCGCCATCGAGCAGATCGAAGTCGGTACGCGCCTGCTTGCCGGGATGCAGATTCAGGTCCACCACCGCCATGCGCAGACGGTTGCGCGGATCGCGGCCGATCGGCGCATCGACTTCGCGGCGCTTGCGGCTGCCCCATTGCTTGTGGGCAAGCGCCAGATACTGGCGACTCACATCGCGCGCGGCAATCATCTTGATGAGCGCATCCATGGTGCTGCGATTGCGCGCCACCACCATCAAACCGCTGGTGTCCTTGTCCAGCCGGTGAACAATGCCGGCACGCGGCACCTGACGCGCTTTTTCGTCACGCGCCAGCAGGCCGTTGAGCAATGTGCCCGTCCAGTTGCCGGGCGCTGGATGCACCACCAGACCCGCAGGCTTGTTGATGACCAGCAGATCCTCGTCCTCATAGACTACCTGCAGATCCATGGTCTCGGGCTGGAAAGCCATGCTCTGCTGGGTGGGCCGCATTTCCACGCTCAGGCGGTCGCCCACGGCCACCTTGACCGAGGGCTTGAGCAAAACCTTGCCGTTGAGAGTGACCGCACCGTCGGCCAGCAACTGCTGCAGATAGCTGCGCGAGAACTCGGACACCCCCAGCGCCAGCACCTTGTCCACACGCTGACCATGATGCTCGGCGGCGACCGTGAATTCGCGGTTCTCGACCTCGGCCGAGGCAATGGCGTCTTCGGCTGCTTCGTCCCAACTCTGCTCGACCGCGTCAGAAGGCACAAGCCCCTGCGGGGCAGGGGCTTGTGCGGCTTGCTTGCGTTGCGAGGCCATGCTCAACGCGAGGGCAGATAACGCGAAGGATCGACAGGCTTGCCCTGGCGACGCACCTCGAAGTGCAGCTTGACGCGATCGGCATCGGTGCTGCCCATCTCGGCAATCTTCTGTCCCTTCTTCACGGCCTGATCTTCCTTGACCAGCAGAGACTGGTTGTGGGCGTAGGCGGTCAGATAGGTGTTGTTGTGCTTGAGGATGATGAGATTGCCGTAGCCACGCAGGCCGGCACCGGCATACACCACACGGCCATCGGCAGCAGCCAGCACGGGATCGCCGGCCTTGCCGCTGATGTCGTAGCCCTTGTTGCGCTGCTCGTCGAAGCCGGCAATCAACGAGCCGCTGGCAGGCCAGATGAAGTTCACATCATCGGCTCCCTTGGCAACAGGCGCCGGGCTTGTTGCAGGCGTGGATGGCACTGGCGTTGCGGTTGCAGCCGGGGGAGTCACGGGTGTGGTCGTCGTTGCGGCGCTGCCACCACCCACAACCACGGGCGCGACACCGCGGCCCGAACCGGACGATGCGACAGGCGCCTCGCGTCCGGGTGGTACCACACGCACCACCTGACCGACTTCAATCACGTTGGGATTGTCCAGATTGCTCCAGCGAGCAATGTCCTTCCAGCTCTGGCCGTGCTCCAGACCAATCCTGATCAGAGTGTCGCCAGGCTTGATCGTGTAGTAACCCGGCTTGCCGGCATTTTCAGCGCCGGGCAGCGACTTGACGTCCACAGTTGAAGACGAGGAGGCCGACTGTCCGCGATCCTCCACAGGAGCCCTGTTTGCCTGGGCAGCACAACCGGCCAGGATGACACCTGCCAGCACGGCCGTTCCCCATGCACCAAGACTTCGCGATACCAACATAAGCTATTCCCTTCTAGGCGATCCCCGATTTTAGAGGGACAAAGTTGACTGCTTCCAAAACTGTCTGCGTAAAACCGTGTGAACTCTTGTCAATCACCAGCAGTGCCTGCTTACCCGCACCCACCACGACCGGAGCCACCAGACGCCCGCCCACCGCCAACTGATCGCACCACTCTTGCGGCACCACGTCACCGCCGGCAGCGGAGATGATGCCCGCATAGGGCGCGCCACTGGCAAAACCTACCATGCCGTCTCCGAGAATCAGATGCACATTCGACAGGCGCATGGGGCGCAGATGGCTGCGTGCTTTCTCATGCAAGCCGCGCAGCCGCTCTATCGAATAGACCTCTTTGGTGAGCATGGACAGCACTGCAGCCTGATAGCCGCAGCCCGTACCGATCTCCAGCACGCGCCCTTGCCCGTTGCGGGCCGCATCGGAGTCGAGCAGCAGCTCGATCATGCGGGCCACGATGCTGGGCTTGGAGATGGTCTGGCCCAGGCCGATAGGCAGACTGGTGTCTTCGTAGGCCTGGTTGACCAGAGCGCTGTCGACAAAGCGGTGACGCTCCACCGTGGCCATGGCCTGCAGCACGGCAGGGTTGCTGACCCCGGCCGCACCGATGCGCTGGGCCATGCGGGCACGCACCGTGGATGAGTCCAGCCCCACGCCCACCGGCGAGGCGGCCACACGCAAGGGATTGATGGGCTTGGGAGCAACAAGCGGCCGTGCCGCGCCGGTGCCCGTCTGCACCGAGCGTGCAATCCAGCCCGGGACCTGAGGCGGACGACGCTCGCTCACGATGCGGCCGCCGATGTGTTGGATGGACCTGCCAGCTTGCTGGCCGTCTGTGCCCAATAGCCGAGGTTTTCATGATCGGTCAGATCGACCTTGAGCGGAGTCATGGAGACATGGCCGTGGGCCGTGGCATGGAAGTCCGTGCCTTCGGAGTCGTCCTTTGCTGCGCCGGCACTGCCGATCCAGTACATGGTCTCGCCACGCGGGCTTTGCTGCTGAATGGCCTGCTCGGCCGCATGACGGCGCCCCAGGCGACACAGCTTGACGCTTTTGAGTGCATGCAGCGGCATATTGGGAATATTCACGTTCAGCAGCCAGGGAGCAGTACCGATCAGTTGCTGGGCCTGCATCTGCTGAACCATCTGACGGGCGGTGGCAGCTGCCGCTTCCAGCTCGGCCCAGCCCTTGTCCACCTGCGAGAAGGCAATCGAGGGAATGCCGAACAGATAGCCTTCCATGGCCGCGCCCACGGTGCCCGAGTAAATCGTGTCGTCGCCCATATTGGCGCCGTTGTTGATGCCCGAGACCACCAGATCGGGCCGGTAGCCAAGCAGGCCGGTCAACGCGATATGCACGCAGTCTGCTGGCGTGCCGTTCACATAGCGAAAGCCGTTATAGGCCTGATGCACATACAGCGGTGCATTCAGCGTCAAGGCATTGGACTTGGCGCTGTTGTTGTGCTCGGGCGCCACCACTTCGACGTCTGCCACGGTGCGCAGCGCATCGTGCAGGGCCACGATGCCTGGGGCCTGGAAGCCGTCGTCATTGCAAATAAGAATCTTCATGGATGAGGCGGATTGTAGGCGGCTCCAAGGTCACGACAGAGACACGCGGCATTCGCACCACACTTCTATCATCTGCGAGCCGATTCCCCCCAATCTCACCTCAAGAAGATCAGGAGACAAGATATGCACGCATGGCTTTGCACCACCCCCACCGGCGTCGAGACCCTGAAATGGACCGAGCAGCCCACGCCACAGCCCGGCCCCGGCCAGGTGCTGCTGGAAGTCAAGGCCGCCAGCCTGAACTTTCCCGATCTGCTGATCGTGCAGAACAAATACCAGATCAAGCCGCCCCTGCCCTTTGTGCCGGGCTCGGAATATGCCGGCGTGGTGCAGGCCGTGGGCGAAGGGGTCAAACATCTCAAGCCAGGCCAGCATGTGGCCTGTCTTTCGGGCACGGGCGGGTTCGCCACGCATACGCTGGCACCCGCTGCCATGTGCATGCCGCTGCCGGCCGACTTCCCCTTTGTCGATGCCGCCGCCTTCATCATGACCTATGCCACCTCCCACCATGCGCTGATCGATCGCGGTCAGCTCAAGGCCGGCGAGACCGTACTCGTGCTGGGCGCAGCTGGGGGCGTTGGCACGGCAGCCATACAGATCGCCAAGGCGGCCGGTGCCCGGGTGATTGCCGCTGCCTCCACCGACGAGAAATGTGCGCTGTGCAAGGCCCAGGGCGCTGACCTCACCATCAACTACAGCCAGGGCGATCTGCGTGAAGCCATCAAGGCAGCGACAGACGGCAAGGGACCCGACGTGATCTACGATCCCGTAGGCGGCGATTTTGCCGAACCTGCCTTCCGCTCCATTGCCTGGCGCGGCCGCTATCTAATCATAGGATTTGCCTCCGGCCCCATCCCCTCGCTGCCGCTGAACCTGCCTCTGCTCAAGGGCGCTTCCCTGGTCGGCGTGTTCTGGGGCGATTTCGCCAAGCGCGAGCCGCAGAACAATGCCGCCATGATGCAGGAGCTGGCACAGTGGTGGGCGCAAGGCAGGATCAAGCCCGTAATCGACCGCACCATGCCCATGAGCGAGCTGTTCGCGGCCTATGAGCGCATGGGCTCGCGCCAGGTACAGGGCAAGCTGGTGCTGGTCAACGCGTAAAGCTGCGGTAAACCGCGGCGATGCCTGTGGGCTCGGGGAGATACTTCCAGCCACTGGCTACAAAACCCCGACACCGCAGCATCGCCATGTTTTCTCCTGCCCACACGCCCGCGCCGGATCGCCGGCGCTTTCTGATTGCCTCCAGCCTTGCCACGGCCGTGGGCGCCCTGCCCGCCTGGGCCCGTGCCACGGAATCACTGGCCCACAACCCGTTCACCCTGGGAGTGGCCAGCGGCGACCCGGAACCCGACAACATCCTGATCTGGACACGGCTCACAGCGCCTCTGGCCTATCTTGGTACGGCGGTCGCGCCAGACCTGGCAGCACAGACCGTGCATTGGGAAGTGGCGCATGATGCCCAGTTCCGCCAGCCCGTGGCTCATGGGCAGACTCAGGCCAGGGCCGAATGGGGCCATGCCGTCCATGTGCAGGTCAACGGCCTGAGTCCGGACCGCTGGTATTTCTACCGCTTCCGCTGTGGCGACGCCTTCAGCACCACCGCACGCTGCCGTACCGCCCCGGTGCCCGGGGCAGATGTACGCAAGCTGCGTCTGGCCGTGGCCTCCTGCCAGCGCTGGGAACATGGCTTCTACAGTGCCTGGGCCGATGCCGCGCAGGCCTCGCCCGATCTGGTGCTGTTTCTCGGCGACTACATCTATGAATATGCGCAACCAGCGAAGCCTGATGGACTGGCGCGTCCGCAGCCGCTGCGTACCGCCCAGACCTTGCAGGACTACCGCGACCGCTATGCGCTGCACAAAAGCGATGCCCATCTGCAGGCCGCCCATGCCGTATGCAACTGGTCCGTCATCTGGGACGATCACGAGGTTGAAAACGACTATGTAGCCCAGTACGGGCGGGGGGACAGCGCTCACTTTTTAGCTAGGCGCATGGCGGCCTGGCAGGCTTTCTACGAAAACATGCCGCTGCGTGACAGCGCATTGCAGCGCAACTTTCAAGGCCTGGCGCTGTACCGCAGTCTGCAGTGGGGCAAGCTCGCCAGGCTGCATCTGCTGGACGGCCGCCAATACCGCGATCTGCAGGCCTGCCGCCCCGAGGGCAAGGCCAGCACCGGCACCGTGGACCCGGCCGAATGCCCCGCCCTGCAAGATCCGGCACGCAGCTTTCTGGGCTGGGACCAGGAGCGCTGGCTGGCCCGGCAGTTGCAGGACGATGCACGCGAGAGGGTCGACGCCACCCGCTGGAGCACCGTGGTGCAGACCACCTTGTTCTCGGCCCGCAAGCATCCCAATGGCCGGCAGTCGACCGACAGCTGGGACGGCTACCCTCAGGCACGCCAACGCCTGGTGAGCCAGATTGCAGAAAGCCAGCCGCGCAACAGCGTGCTGCTCGGCGGGGACATTCACCAGAACTATGTCTGCGCCATTGCGGCCCAGGCCGACCAGGCCCCGGACAGGGTCAATCCGGTGATTGCCAGCGAATTTTGCGGCACCTCCATCAGCTCGCACAGCGGCACCACGCAAGCCAGGGTCGATGCCATCGCGGCCCACAACCCTCAGGTGCTTTTCGCGCGCTGCGAGGAGCGCGGCTACAGCCTCGTGGAGATCACGCCGCAGTCCATGACCACGGAGCTGCGCGCCGTGAGCAACCCGCTTCACGCCAACAGCAGCCTCTATACGCTGGCACGCTTTGTGGTCGAGGACCGCCGCCCCGGTCCTGTAAAGATTGCCTGATGCGCTGCGGCATACTCGGGTCATGCAAAACACACAGGCCTCGAGACCCGAACTTCCCCTGTGGCGCGGTACGGCGGCCGCCCTGCTGATCGCGGGGCTGCTCACAGGCTGCGGCCTGCCTCCCCTGCCGGATCGCATGGCCAGCGAGGCCCTGACCGCCGAGCAGGCCCTGCAAACCCGGCTCGGCCAGGCGCTGGCGCCGCTGCAGCAGGCACATCCTGGGCAGAGCGGCATCCATATGCTGGCCGATGCCCATGACGCCTATGCCGCCCGAGCGCTGCTGGCCCGAGCCGCGCAGCGCACGCTCGATGTGCAGTACTACATCTGGCGCAACGACACCACCGGCCATTTGCTGCTCGATGAGCTGCTGCTTGCGGCAGACCGCGGCGTGCGCGTGCGCCTGCTCTTGGACGATGGCGGCACCGGCGGCACGGACGCCACCCTGGCCGCCCTGGACCAGCACCCTCTAATCGAGGTGCGGCTATTCAACCCCTTCGCCCTGCGCACGCCCAAGGCGATTGGCTATGTGACGGACTTCGCACGCACCCAGCGGCGCATGCACAACAAGAGCTACACGGCCGACTCCTCCGCCACCATCGTGGGCGGGCGCAATATCGGCGACGAGTACTTTGCCGCATCCGACGGCGTGCTGTTCGCCGACCTCGATGTGGTGGCAACAGGCTCGGTGGTGGGCGAGGTGGCAGCGGAGTTCGACCGTTACTGGAACAGCCCCTCCGCCTACCCGGCAGCCAGCCTGCTGCCCGCCATGCCACAGCAGGCCGTGGACAAGGTCTATGCAAGCCTGCACGCCGATGTGAATCGCCCCGAATCACAGGCCTATGTGAAGGCCGTCAGCCGCAGCCGCTTCAGCACCGATTTGCTGGCAGGTCAACTGCCGCTGCAATGGGCCGAGACCACCCTGGTCAGCGACGACCCGGCCAAGGTCCTGCGCGAAGCCGCGCCCGAGGACTTGCTGCTGTCCCAGCTCCAGCCTGTGATTGGCCAGCCGCAGCAGTTGCTGGAAGTGGTGTCGCCCTATTTCGTGCCCACCCAGGCCGGAGTCGACGCCTTTGCTCACCTGCGCCAGCAAGGTGTGCGAGTACGCATTCTGACCAATAGCCTGGAGGCGACCGATGTGGCCGTGGTGCATGCCGGCTACGAGAAATACCGCAAACCGCTGCTGAAGATGGGCGTGGAGCTCTACGAAATGCGCCGCCAGATCGATCTGCGCAACCAGCCCGCAGCCAACGAGCCGGACAAGACCCGGAAGAGCGAGCCTGCCGAAAAGACTCCCAAGCGCGAAGCCCCCTCACCTGCAGCGCTGAGCGGCAGCTCCGCCACAACGGGCAGCTCGGGCGCCAGCCTGCATGCCAAGACCTTCGCGGTCGACGGCAAGCAGCTCTTTGTCGGCTCCTTCAACTTCGATCCGCGCTCGGCCATGCTCAATACCGAAATGGGCTTGGTCATCAAAGACCCGGCCTTGAGCCAGCAGGTCAGCACCTCGCTGGATCAGCATCTGCCGTACATGGCCTACAAGGTGCAACTGGACGCGCAGGGCAGGCTGAGCTGGACGGGCCAGAGTCCGCAGCCGCCCCATGAAGCCCAGACCTTCAGTGCCGACCCCGGCACCAGCTGGTGGCAGCGCTTCATGGTGCGGGTGCTGAGCTGGCTGCCCATCGAAGGATTTTTGTAACTCAGTCCAGGCGGATGGAGGGCCGCAGCCGCGCGTTCATCAGGTCGATCAGCCACAGCAGGCCGCCGCGCCAGAAGCCGTAAAGCCGCGCCTGGTGCGAGCGGTACAGCATGATGTGGCTGAGCATGGCCATGCGGCCGCGGATCACGCCGCCGTTGAACAGGCCGAACTTGCCCAGCGAGCCATAGGCGTCGTAATGCGCAAGCGACACCAGGGCTCCAAAGTCACGATAGGCAAAGCCTACGGGTTTGGCACCGGGACGCTCCAGCACATGAGGCAGAGTCTCGATCAGATAGCGGGCTTGCTGGTGGGCCACCTGGGCCGTAGGAGGCAAAGCCTCCTGCTTGCCCGGCAGGGTATAGCTGGCGCAGTCGCCCAGGGCATAGATATCGGGGTCGCTGGTCTGCATCTCGTCATTGACCAGCAGCTGATTGCTGCGCGTGGTCTGCAAACCCAGCTGCATCAAGAATTCCGGGGCCTTTACCCCCGCTGCCCAGACACGCAGGCTGGCAGGAATCAGCTCGCCATTGGCCAGCTCGAAACCTTGCTCAGTCGCACGGCTGACGCGGCCGCCGACGATCACGGAAACGCCCAGGGCCTGCAGCCGCACACGCGTGGCTTCGGAGATTTCCTCGGGAAAGCTGGGCAGCAGGCGCGAGCCGGCCTCGATCAGCACGATGCGGAACTTGGCGGCCTCGCCCAAGGCGCCGTAGGCCGTGGCACTCTCTGCAAGCTGAACCAGCTCCGCCGCAAGCTCTACCCCGGTGGCGCCGCCGCCCACGATGGCCACCTGCAACTGCTCGCCGCTGGTCATGCAGCGCACCATGCGCAAACGAATTTCCTGGTTGAAGGCATCGGCCTTGCGGCGCGAATCGATCATGAAGCAATGCTCATGCACGCCAGGCGTGCCGAAGTCGTTGGCACCGCTGCCCACCGCAATCACCAGCTTGTCATAGGCAAGACGCCGGCCCGCCACCAGCTCGCGGCCATCGGGTGCATAAATGGGGGCCAGCAGAATTTCACGCGCCTCGCGGTCCAGGCCACACATCTCGCCGGGCTGGTAGGCAAAGTCGGCATCGGTGGCCTGGGCGAGATAGGTGGTCTGCTGCTGGGCCAGATCGCGAGTGCCGGCGGCAATCGTGTGCAGCATGGGCTTCCAGACATGGGCGGAGTCGCTGTCCACCAGCGTCACCGTGTCAATGCTTTCACTCTTGAGCTTGCCGAGGGCCGTGGCCACCTCCAGCCCCGCCACGCCCCCGCCCACGACCACGATGCGGGCCGCATGCCCATTGCGTGGATGCTGTGGCTTTCGAGCTTGCGGCTCCTGCGATTCGGTGATGGGCTGCTCGCCCTGCTCTGCTTGATTGACTGCGTTTTCCATGAACGACCCTGACTCTGCGTCTGTTGTGACCGGACGCCAGAACATCTCAAGATATCTGGCACGCATTGATTGTTCTTCAATTTTTATAGCATGAAACTCAATATGGACAAGGCAAATACTGATGATATATATCTTTTATAAGACTTGAGCTACACGAATGCAAGGTCTGCCTTGAAAGCTTTCAATTTTCTGAATAACCCTGGCTGCAAGCAATGTCAATCAAGCGTGGCGCGCTATCAACTTCTTGAGCGCCATGTCGTACGACGTGGCCTTAAAACCCCATTCGACGAACAGCGCTTGTCAAGTAGCGGCAAAACCGCTGCTTCAACCATGCAATTTGCGTTTGTCAATATACGAAACGTATACAGACCTTATGATGCTCGGCCATGGGAATCGTCAAAATTTCAGACCAGTTGCACGACCAGATTCGTGTCTCCAGCGCGGCCCTCGGCCGCTCCATCAATGCCCAGGCCGAGCACTGGCTGCGTGTAGGCCAGCTGGCCGAGCATCACCCCCAGCTCAATTACGAAGGCATCTGCGCCCTGCTGCTGCAGCAAGCCGAGCGTGAGCTGCAGCCTGCCAGCGCTCATGAAGCCGACACAGTCGTGCGCCGCCCCCGTCCGGTGCGCCTGGTAGGAGGCATGCAATGAAGCGCGGCAAACAGAAAGTCGTACCCATTCATGACGCCACCGACATCTACCTCTCGCGCAAGGCCGGCGGCCTGGCCGCCAAGGTGCTGGCCATGCTCACCCCTCATGTGCAGCCCGGCGTAAGCACAGAGGAACTGGACAAGATCTGCCACGACTACATCGTCAACGAGCTGAAATGCACGCCCACCAATGTGGGCTACTATGGTTTTCCCAAAACCGTGTGCACCTCGGTCAACCATGTGGTCTGCCACGGCATCCCCGATACCAAGCAGGTCCTCAAGGACGGCGACATCATCAATGTCGACGTCGCAGTAACCACGCCCGAAGGCTGGATCGGCGACACCAGCCGCATGTACTACGTGGGCCAGCCCAGCAATCTGGCCAAGCGCCTGGTCAACACCACCTATGAAGCGCTGGTGGCCGGCATCCGCTCCGTCAAGCCCGGGGCCACGCTGGGCGATGTGGGCCATGCCATCCAGACCGTGGCCCAACGCGAGCGCTTTTCCATCGTGCGCGAGTACTGCGGCCATGGCATCGGCAAGGTCTATCACGACGAGCCCCAGGTGCTGCACTACGGCACGCCCGGTCAGGGCCTGACGCTGCAGCCCGGCATGATCTTCACCATCGAGCCCATGCTCAACGCCGGCAAGGCCGCCACGCGCGAACTGGCGGACGGTTGGACCGTGATCACCAATGACAAGTCGCTCTCCGCCCAGTGGGAGCATATGGTGCTGGTGACGGAGACCGGATTTGAGGTGCTGACCCCCTGGCCCGAGGGTACAGGCGACTACCCCGCCATCTGATCAAGCGCGGCGAACCGCGCATATTGCCCTCGGCTATGTGCGCACAGCCGCTGGATTTTGGCAATAACGGCCAGAAGCGGTCCGGGGTCTTGAAACCAGCCTGGAAACAGCCCGGCCCCAGCCGCACTACAGTGCCCGGCATGACAAATTACCTGTATCTGGGTCTGGCCATCATCTGCGAGGTGATTGCCACCTCCTTCCTCGCCAGGTCGGAAGGCTTCTCCAGGCTCGGCCCTACCGCGGCTTCCCTGGTGGGCTATGCGATTTCTTTCTATCTGCTGTCGCTGACGCTGCGTACCGTGCCCACGGGCGTGGCCTATGCAATCTGGTCCGGCGTGGGCATCGTGCTGGTCTCGGCCGTTGCCTACTTCTGGCAGGGCCAGAAGCTCGATGCCCCCGCTCTGGCCGGCATGGCCATGATTGTGGGGGGCGTGCTGGTGATCAATCTGTTTTCAAAGACCGCCGGTCACTGATCGCCCTCGCCCCCGAAGTCCTCCACTGACTGCGTCAGATCCTGCAACCACTGCATGCTGGCGCGCAGCTCCTCGGGCCGGATCTCATGGGCGCCCGGGTACTCGTGATAGCTCAGCTGCAAGGGCAAGGAGGCCAGGCGGTCACGCACGGCATGGGCGCTGGTCAGTGGAATCACATTGTCATAAGTGCCGTGGCTGACCCAGGCCGACTTGCCCTCGAATGCGGCAGCGGGCGCGTGCAGCGACGCGATCTCGGGCAATAGACGGCTGTGCCAGACCAGTGCGGCACGCAAGGTCTGGGGCTGGGTCAGCAACTGACTCAGACTCATGATGCCGCCCTGGCTGAAGCCCCCCAGCACCACCCGCTCGGGCGGAATGCCCAGTTGCTGCGCGGCCTGCTCCACCGTCTGCTGCAGCAAGATACGCGCCTGCTGCTCCTGCGGCACATTGATATGGCGCGTACCATCGGCATCCACAGTGAACTGAAACCAGGCATAAGCACCCATACCCATGGCAAAGGGCGCACGCAGACTGAGCACATGAAATTGCGGCGGCACATAGGGCACCAGGCCGAACAGGTCCTGCTCATTGCTGCCCACGCCATGCATGAGCACCAGCAGCCAGGCAGGCCGGCCGGCGTCCAGCTGCGCGGGCCGCTCCAGATAAGTCAAAGGCAATGTGCTCATGGACAACTCCCGAAGGCAGCACGGAATTTGATGGGAAACAGGCTGTAGCGCTTTTGCATTCTGCGACTGCAGCTATCAAAACAATATAGCGCAGACCCGCAGCCGGCTGACCGATCCGTACTCGGCCCGACAGGGTGCGCGCATGCCTTTTGATACAGTTGACCGACCTGAGCGTGGCTTTGCCGCTACACAAGCTCAGTCATGCACCCGCCCGCGCAATGCCTTGATGCCGGAGCGCAGGCTTTTGCCCTGCAAGCGTCTTTGCTGCGAGCCCCAGGTCGGCTTGGTGGGCTTGCGCGGGCGTGGCGGCCTTGCAACCGTGGCTACCAACGCATTGAGGCGCTGCAGCCCATCCCACAGATTGTGTTCCTGAGTGCGGTATTTTTGCGCCTTGATGACCACCACTCCGTCGGTGGTGATGCGCGAATCGCCCAACGCCAGCAAGCGCTGCTGCACATCGACCGGCAGACGCGAGGCTCGAACGTCAAAGCGCAGATGCACAGCGCTGGCCACCTTGTTCACATTCTGGCCGCCCGGGCCTTGAGCGCGCACGGCGCTCCATTGCACATCAGCTTCGGTCAGCTCGAAGGCGGCCGCATTGCTCACGACAGAGCCTCCTGCAGCGCGGCGCAGAAGGTGGCCGGATCCTCGTGCTGTACCCAATGGCCGACGTTCCGCATCACCTGCCAGTCCAGCGCCCCCAGGCACTGACGCTGCATCAGCAGTTGCAGCTCGGCCAGGCAGCCCGCATACAGAGGGTCATGCTCGCCATAGATCGCCGCCACCGGCACCTTGATACGGGTCAGGGCCCGGGCCAGCACATCGGTGCGCGACAGCCGTCTGCGCGGCAGTCGGTCGCGAGCCACATTGAGCGCATGCAGTGCCAGCGTCTCTTCATCGATCAGCACCTCGTCATGCAGCATGAGGGCCGCGATATTGTGACGATGGGCCTGCATCTGTGCCTCCAGCCCCGGCAGGTGGCGCCAGCCCAGCAGGCGCACGCTGCGTCCCTCGGTCATTCCCATGCCTGGAGCGCCGACCAACACCAGCCTCCGGGCCAGCTCCGGATGCTCGGCAGCCAGCAGACCGGCGGTCATGCCGCCAAAGGAAAAGCCGACCAGATCGCAGACCGGACCCGTATCGGCATTGCCCAGCAACTGCCGAATGCCATAGGCCAGAGGCTCCAGCATGGTGTCCACATCCATGCCGCCGGGCACTCCATCGGATTCACCAAAACCCGGCAGATCGGCCAGCCACAGGCTGTAGCCCGCCTCGGTCAGCGGCTGAATCACACGCAACCAATGCGTCCAGCTGCCACTGCCGCCATGCAGCAGCACCAGGGGCAGACCGCGCTGCACCACCCCGGCCGGGGGCTGCCAGCCATGCCAGACCATCAAGCCGCTGTCGGCGGCTTCTCCAAGCCGGGTCTGCACGCGCTGCGCCGTGGCCTGCAGCCGGGCAATGGCTGCCGGCAGCTCGACCCCCAGTTCCTGCGAGACCTGCTCCAGCGAACAGGCTGCTTCAACCGCCGATGTCACCACTGCGCCACCGCATCGATGGCCAGACCGTAGCC
Organism: Comamonas sp. A7-5; assembly: GCF_039581385.1. Taxonomy (NCBI): domain Bacteria; kingdom Pseudomonadati; phylum Pseudomonadota; class Betaproteobacteria; order Burkholderiales; family Comamonadaceae; genus Comamonas; species Comamonas sp. A7-5. The sequence goes on along the minus strand of NZ_JBCPWO010000010.1, from coordinate 67,396 downwards.
TGCCACGCCGAAGCCGCACATCACGGCGCGCGCCGTGGCCGACAGATAGGAATGGTGGCGAAAGCTCTCACGCGCATGGACATTGCTGATGTGCAACTCCACCAGCGGCACGGCCGTGCCCTTGACGGCATCGAGAATTGCCACACTGGTATGGGTGTAGGCCGCTGCATTCATGATCAGCGCCTGCAACTCCCCCTTGGAGTGCAACCGGCCTGCCTCGTGAATCCAGTCCACCAGCTCGCCCTCATGGTTGCTCTGGCGGAACTCCAGCTTCAGGCCATGGCGTGCACAGGCCTCTTCGCAAAGCTGGCGCACATCGGCCAGCGTGGCCGATCCATAGATGGCGGGTTCGCGCATGCCCAGCAGATTGAGATTCGGGCCATTGAGGACATAGACGGTTTTCACGGAAGCACTCTCCTGATTTTTGAGGACTGCCCGGATTATGCGAGCGCTGCAACCAACCCGCAGGCATAAAAAACGGCTGCCTGGGCAGCCGTCTGTGGTGCAGAGTCTTTCAGGGCTCCGTCATCGATGTCATCAGCGATAGTGATGATGATGGCGATGACCACGCCAGCGCGGGCCGCCACCGTAATAGACCGGGCCGGGCACAACCATCACGGGTGCGGGACGATACACGGGAGGCGGCGGCGCATAGTAGACCGGTGCCGGAGGCGCATAGTAGACAGGGCGCGGCGGCATATAGACCGGGGCGGGCGCCATATAGGGTGTGGCGTAAACGGGAGCGCCGACGCCCACGGCCACGCCGGGCACGCCGATGCCGACCGACAGGCTGACGCCGCCATGCGCCTGGGCGCCTGCGGCAGCCATCAGGCCAGCAATAGCGATAGAGCCAGCGGCAAGCAGCCTGGCCATGCGGGGGGAAGTTGTTCTGGACATCACAATCTCTCCTCTGTTTATGTGTCACCGGGGCAAGCTTGCAAATCTGTGCTGCGCCTTCGGCCCTTGGGGATATAACGTTTCAGAGTCCCGTCAGGATGGCACGGTTCCTCCAAAACATTGTGTCCAAATGCACACGCGGCAAAGCTGCAGTGTCCGCAGATCGACATGAGGTCATGGCAGCCGGCCTAAAATGGTGCAATGAGCTCTGCTGACGCCTCCAAATCCAACAACACCGCCCCCGAAGCGGTCAAGCCCACCAACTTCCTGCGCCAGATCATCGAATCGGATCTGGACAAGGGCACTTATGCCGCCCGTCACTGGGGCGGCGCGCCCGGCGATGCCCAGCATCACCAGAGCGGCAAGGTAGACGAAGCCAAGATCCGCACCCGCTTTCCGCCAGAGCCCAACGGCTATCTGCACGTGGGTCATGCCAAGTCCATCTGCCTGAACTTCGGCCTGGCACGCGACTTCGGCGGCGTCTGCCATCTGCGCTTCGACGACACCAATCCAGAAAAGGAAGACCAGGAATATGTGGACGGCATCATCGATGCCGTGCGCTGGCTGGGCTTCGACTGGAAGGATGCCGACGGACACGAGAACCTCTACTTCGCCAGCAATTACTTCGACTTCATGTACCGCTGTGCGGTCTACCTGATCGAGCAAGGCCTGGCCTACGTGGACGAGCAATCGGCCGACGAGATGAAGGCCAACCGAGGCGACTTCACCCGTCCCGGCGTGAACAGCCCCTTCCGCGACCGCTCCGTGGCCGAAAACCTGCAGCGCTTTGCCGACATGAAGGACGGCAAGCTGGCCGATGGCGCCGCCGTGCTGCGCGCCAAGATCGACATGGCCGCGCCCAATATCAATCTGCGCGACCCTGCCATCTACCGCGTGCGCCACGCCGAGCATCACAACACTGGCAATCAGTGGTGCATCTACCCGATGTATACCTTTGCGCACCCTATCGAGGATGCCTACGAGCACATCACCCACTCCATCTGCACACTGGAGTTCGAGGATCAGCGCCCCTTCTACGACTGGCTGCTGAACCACCTGCGCGAAGGCGGTCTGATCGACGCCCCCCAGCCCCGCCAGTACGAGTTCTCGCGCCTGAACCTGACCTATGTGATCACCAGCAAGCGCAAGCTCAAGCATCTGGTGGACAACCAGTTCGTCACCGGCTGGGACGACCCGCGCATGCCCACCGTGGTCGGCCTGCGCCGCCGCGGCTACACGCCGGAGTCCATCCGCAACTTCTGCGAACGCATCGGCGTGACCAAGGACTACGCCTGGATCGACTACGGCACGCTGGACGGCTGCCTGCGTGAAGATCTGGAAAACAAGGCACACCGCGCCATGGTCGTGCTGGACCCGGTCAAGCTCGAACTCAGCAACTGGGCCGAAGTGTTTGGCAGCGCCGAACATCTGGAGGACTGCCACCTGCCCGCCCTGCCCCACGCGGCGGAAGGTGAAACCGTGCCAGAGCGCCGTTTCACCCTTGGCCGCGAAGTCTGGATCGAGCGCGAAGACTTTGCCGAAGTGCCGCCCAAGGGCTACAAGCGCCTGTTCCCCGGCAACAAGGTCCGCCTCAAGGGCGGCTATGTGATCGAATGCACCGGCACCGAAAAGGACGCCGATGGCAATGTGACCAAGGTGCTGGCCACCGTGGTGCCCGACACCAAGAGCGGCACACCGGGCGCCGACAGCGTCAAGGTCAAAGCCGCCATCACCTGGGTGGGCGCGGCCGATGGCCTGCAGGCCGAAGTGCGCATGTACGACCGTCTGTTCACCGATCCGCAACCCGATGCCGGCGGCAAGGATTTCCTGAGCCTGCTGAACCCCGACAGTCTGAAGGTAGTCACCGCTTATGTGGAGCCTTCACTCAAGGCGGCCCAGGCTGACGACAAGTTCCAGTTCGAGCGTTTTGGCTATTTCGTGGCCGACCGCAAGGATCACCGCAGCGACAAGCCCGTGTTCAACAAGATCACCGGACTCAAGGACAGCTGGGGCAAATAAACGCTCCACCCAGTCTCAACAAGGCTGCCAGGATTCACTGGCGGCCTTTTTTTATTGCGCAAACTGCCGCGGCATTTATCCCAAGAAAAGCTATTCGGTTCTCCGATAGGAAAATGGATAGCGCCCAATGAATTCTGGTTACATATTGAAATGAATACCGCCGGTATTGATTTTCAATACTCGATAAACATTTGCATAAAATGTTCTGAAATTCAGAGCATTTGATTATTTTCTTTCTAGAATCCTGCTCACCGCAACATTACCAATCCGCAATTCATTCGCGGATTTTTTATTTTCATCAAAGGTCAAGAATGAACAGAAAAGCAGGAGCAGGCATTGCAGCGGCCATCGCCGTGATCGTGGCAGGAACACTGGGCACCAGCTATTACATGGGCGGCAAACTGCAGCAAAGCTTTACCGAAGGCCTGGACAAGTGGAGCGAGCATGGCGTGAAGATTCAGGTCACCAGCTATGACCGCGGCGCTTTTTCCTCCACCGCCAAAACGGTATGGACCCTGGACAGCGGCGACGAGCCCGTCCAGTTCACCGCCGAGCACAAGATCAGCCACGGTCCGCTGCCCCTTGGCCATGCCGCCGAGATTCACACCAGCTTCAATCTGCCCGAAGACGCGGACCCGGCGCTGAAAACCGCGCTCAACGGCCGCTCTCCGCTGGAAGTCGACACCAAGGTCGGCTGGGGCCGCAGCAGCTCCAACGTCATGACGTCGCCGGCCGTGAGCAGCAAGATCAAGGACAGCGAAATGAACTGGGGCGGCATGAAGATCGTCTGGGACATGCCCGCCGACATGAAGGCCGCCAAGGGCACGGGCAGCTTCGCCGGCCTGCAGTTCAAGGACGAGGAAGGCAGCGTGACGCTGGACAAGGCCGATATGCGCTTCGACATGAAACAGCCCCCGGGCCAGCAGTTCTGGACCGGCCCGTTTGCCATGACGATTGCCAAGATTGCCGCCACCAAGCAGGAAGAGGAAGGCAAAAGCTCTGCCAGCCACTTCGAAGGCATCACCATGGATTCGGACACCATCCTCAAAGGCGAGGTCGTGGAAATGACGCTCAAGACCGGCATCAAGACCGCCAAACTCGAAGACAAACAGGCTGACGACCTGATACTGGACATGGCCTTCAACAATGTCGATGCCAACTGGATCAACCAGGTCGTGGAAATGAGCAAGCGCAAGAACCCGCTGCTCGGCGAGGCCACTGACGACGAAGATGCCGAGGAGCAGGGCAGCGGCGATCTGCGCGAGAAAATGCTCAAGTCGCTGACACAGGCCCTGGCGCGCCAGCCCGTGATCGAGCTCAAACGCCTGTCCATGCGCACCCCCGACGGCGTGAGCGAGTTCGCGGCAGCCATTCAGTATCTGGGCGATGGCGAGAAGATGGGCACTCTGCTGCAGGATCTGAAGGTCAGCCTCAAGGCCGATATGCCCAAGCCCTTCATGGAAAACATGATGCTCTCGCGCAGACGTTCCAGCCTGCTGGCCGTGTTTGAAGACGAGAGCGAGTACAAACCCGAGGATATCGAGGAAGCCGCCAAAGCCCAGACTCAAGCCAGCCTGGACATGCTCAAGGAGCAAGGCATCTTTGAAGACAAGGACGGCAAGATGCGCACCGAGATCGTCTATGCCAAGGGCGAATTCCAGGTCAACGGCAAGCCGCTGGACGCCATGGGTACCAGCACACTCATGGGCACCATGACCGAATGATGTGACCCAGACCCGGGAGGCGTGTTGCTTCGCGGATAGCTCCAAGGCCTGCCTCGCGCAGGCCTTTTTCATGGGAAGAACGCCCCCCGAGTATGGAGATGCAGACGAGAAAGCACCGTCAGCAACTCCTGCCCGAAGTGTTCATTGTTTTCAGCCTTCAGCCCTTACCCACACTGCGAAAGAAGCTATCAAAATTCACGATATCTCTCGGAGCATGGCCTGCAACCACACGCTTTATTTGCTTACAACACTCTGTCAACAACGGCTCAAAACTGGCGTTAAAACAGCATCCGCCAAAGCACCGTGATTTGCACGGCGCGGCGCAAGGAGCGTCAGATGTCGCATTTCCCCAGGACCCGGCCCGAGCAGCCGGAACTGCAGCCAAAAACGGTCGCCCGCCTATGGCATCCAGGCATGATTGCCCTGGCCGCCGCCATGGCGCTGAGCGCCTGCAACGACAAGGATTCGCCGATCAAGGCGGACAGTGCGCCGCCAGCCTCGGCACCTTCCGCCACGCCCGATGCCGCCCAGCCTCAGCCCGCAGCCTATGTGCCACCCGGTGCTGACGCGCTCTACCGGATGGTGGCGCCGATTGCGCTTTACCCGGACAAGCTTGTGGCCCAGATCCTGGCCGGTGCCACCTATCCAGACCAGATCAGCGCCGCCGAAACCTGGCTGGGGCAAAACCCCGGCCTGCACAAGACTGCGATGAGCAATGCCGTCAACGCCCAGAACTGGGACCCTTCCGTCAAATCACTGACCCAGTTTCCCAATGTGCTGGAACAGATGGCCTCCAACCTGCCCTGGACCACGGCGCTGGGCAAAGCCTATTACAACGATCCCTCGGATGTGATGAACGCCATACAGGTCATGCGCAACCGTGCCTACAAGGCCGGCACGCTCAAGACCTCCAGCCAGCTCAAGGTCAACCTGGCGTCCACGCCTGCCGCCGTGGCCTATACGCCAGGAGCCGTGGTCACACCGCTGCCCGACCCGGTCATAGAGCCGCCGGAGCAGTTCATTGAAATCAGCCCCACCCAAGTGGATACGGTCTACGTTCCTCAGTACGACCCGGCTGCGGTCTACGGTCAGCCGCTGCCCGTATATGGCGGCTACCGCTATGTGGAGGTGCCGCCTCCAGCTCCCGTGGCAGGCGTGCCAGTAATGGCCGGCCTGCTGGGCTTTGGCACCGCCATCGTGCTGGCCGGGTCCATGGACAGACATCCGTCCTGGGGCTGGAATGCCTGGAATATGCACTGGGGCGATCCCGAAAGGCCCTGGCGTCACGGCGAGCGCCCCCCGCCCCCGCAAGCCCGTCCGGCCGTGGTCTACAACAACACCACCTATATATCGCAGTCGCGAACCGTGGTGCAGAACATCCATCGCACGGACAACACCTATATCAACAGCATCCATGAAAATGCCGCAGGCGAGCGCCGCGAGCCGGCCGGGCCGCCCCAGGCGGCAGGCGTCCTTGCTGGGCCGGGGACGATGGCTGTGGGCGCTGCCGTCGGTGCCGCCGCCATGACAGCCGGTGGCCATGGCCTGAACCAGCGACAGCCAGCACAGAGCCCCCTGGCTACACAGCTACAGGGCAGGCCGGGCTTTGCCCAGGGACCCAACCATGCTCCAGGCGGGCCGCGCGCATCCAATGGCAATGCTTTGATGCCGCCGCAAGACCCCCATGATCGCCATCCACCTCAGGCGCCGCAGATGCAGGCTGCCATGGTGGAGAAAGCCATGCAGCAACGCCCACAGGAGCCAACCCAGCGCCAGCAAGCGATGCAGCAAGTCCGCGAGCAGCAGGAGCGCCAGCGACAAGCCCAGATGCAGATGCAGCGCGCCCAGGAGCAGGCTCAATACCAACAGCAAATGCAGCAAGCCCGTGATCAGCAAGAGCATCGGCAACAGGCACAGCTGCGGCAGATGCAACAGCAGCACGCCCAGGAGCAAGCTCAGCGCCAGCAGCAAATGCAGCAGCAACAGGCTCGTGAACAACAGCAGCGCCAGCAGCAAGCCCAGATGCAGCAACAACGGGCACAGGAACAGGCCCAACGCCAGCAGCAGGCTCAACAGCACCAGGCCGAGCAACAGGCTCGCATGCAAGCGACGCGGTCTGAGGGCCGCTCGCGCGGGGATCGCGAGCACCGCTGAAACGCCACTCGCCTTCGTACCATGCCGCCTGCCATGCAGGCGGCTTGTCAGTGCGCAGCCTGCATGACGGTATAAACAAGCTCATAGAAGCTCATTCGTTTTTGCGCCACTCACTGCAGCAGGTCTTCATGTACAACCCCTGCCATTTCAAGGTCGACGACCCCACTGCCCTGCATGCTCTGATCCAGGCTCACCCGCTGGGTTGCCTGGTCACCCATTCCGACTCGGGGCTGGACGCCAATCACCTGCCTTTCGAGCTGTTGCAGGACGAGGACGGCGTTTTGCGCCTTATCGCCCACGTGGCGCGCGCCAACCCTGTGTGGCAGCAGATCCGGGACGACAGCTCCGTGCTGGTGATCTTCCGTGCCGAGCAGGCCTATATCTCCCCCAACTGGTATCCCAGCAAGCACGAGAACCATGAGCAGGTCCCGACCTGGAACTACCGTGTGGTCCATGCGCACGGCCGCATCGGTGTGCGCGATGATGAAAAGTTCGTGCGCGGCGTGGTGGGCCGGCTCACCCGCCGCCATGAGGCTCGGAACAATGCCCAGGCCCCGTGGAAAATGAGCGATGCTCCGCCCGACTATCTGCAACGCATGCTCGGCGCCATCGTGGGCCTGGAAATTACCGTCGACCGCCTGGAAGCCAAGTTCAAGCTGAGCCAGAACAAGCAGCAGCGCGACCGGCTCGGTGCAGTGCAGGCCCTGGAGCAACTGGGACAGCTGGATCTGGCCCTGAGCATGCGCCTGCCCTGATCGCCGCTGCCGACCTGCAAGTCATAGACATGCGTAAAGCTCCCATCCCTGTATCGCCTTTAGCTCCGCTATCGATAGCAATACAGCACAATGCCTGCACAACCCGATAAGCACCATGCCAGCCGAAAAAATTTCCAACCTTTCTCTCCCTCCCGAGCGCCGTCGCCTGCTGCAATGGATGGCGCAATCGGCGCTGTTTGCCGCAGCACCAGCCTGGGCTGCGCGCAGCGCCAACTCGGACAGCGCGCTCTGGCCGCAGGACAGCAGGGTTCCCGGCGGCGTCGCACGCCTGTCGCTGGGCCCTGCCTCCGCACGTCCCCTGGTCACGGCAGCGGAGGCCGAGGTTCTGGTGGTGGGAGACATGATCGAATGGACCGCACTCGTGGGCATACCGCTTGCCACCACACCGGGTGAGCAAAGCGTTGGCGTGAAGGCCGACGGCCGTTTGCACACCATGAGCTATACGGTGCGCGACAAACAGTATGTGGAGCAACGCCTCAAGGTCTCACCCAAGACGGTGGACCTGTCTGCCGAAGACAATGCCCGCTACGAACGCGAGGCCGCCCACCTGAAGACCGTGATGGCCACCTTCACAGAGCCGCTGCCTTCCGGCAGCCTGCACATGCGCGTGCCGGTGCCGGGTCGCCGCTCCAGCAGTTTCGGCCTGCGCCGAGTCTTCAACGGCCAGTCGCGCAATCCGCACAGCGGCATGGACATCGCCGCCCCTACGGGCACGCCGGTGCGTGCACCGCTACCCGGCAAGGTGATCGATGTGGGCGACTATTTCTTCAACGGCGGCACGGTCTGGCTGGACCATGGCGGCGGCCTGCTCACCATGTACTGCCACCTGAGCCAGGTGGACTGCAAGCCGGGCGACCAGTTGCAGACAGGCGATTCCTTTTGCAAGGTCGGAGCCACAGGCCGCGTGACCGGTCCCCACCTGCACTGGAGCGTGATGCTGAACCGCGCCATGGTGGACCCGGCGCTGTTCATCTGAACGGATCTCGCAGACGAAAAAGCGGCTCAGCGAGCCGCTTTTTAAATTCTCACGACCAGCTCAGGACCTCCAACGCATACCCATCAGGCGCAACAGACCGGTTTGCTCGAAACTATGGTGCATCCCGATCCTGCTTCAGATAGTTCTCCACCAGCTCAAAGAAACTGTCGTAGAAGCTGCGTTTGGAAATGGTCTCGCTGCCCACCTTGACCAGCGAATCGTTGCTGGAGGAAAACGGCAGAGACAGCGAACCCAGAGCGCTCACCCCCACGCTGGCCGAGGTTGCACTCTTCTTTAGCGAATAGCGATCCTGCAACGCTGTCGCAAAACCCAGACTGACCAGGCCGTCGCTGGTCTGCGGCACGCAGACCACACGGAAATTGATTTCCAGATTGGTCTCCGTATTGGGCTGGAAGTTCTTGCGCCCTTCTATCAGCTCCTGCGTCCTGGCCGTTGCGATATAACCCTGGCTCAACAAGGCGCGACGTGCGGCCTCGCAAGTCTGTGCCGGTGTCGCATCAAAGCCGCGGGAAAACGTGGAACTGGAGTCGAAAGTCTCCTGTACCGGCATATGCTGAGGTGCGGTTGCCGAGCATGCCCCCAGCAAACCTGCCAATATGCCCACAGAACCCAGCCGCCCCCAATTCAGCCCAAACAAAGCAACACCACCTAAGCGCACAGAAACTCCTTGATGCCTGGGCCGTAGTTTCTTCATAGCCCGAACCTTTGAAGCGTAGCAGCTTGGCAAAGACTAATTTGACGAAGCGCTGTCTAGTCGTACGGATTTTTTCGATCTTTACAGGGGCTTCACGCCCGGGCGGCACATCTGATTTCTCCGCCCTTCCGCGTGCAGCATTTGTTGACACTCTGAGGTTGTCGAAGCGCAAAACAACCGCAACGTTGGGTTAAGGTCAGATAAAACCCGCAGGGAACTGATATGGTCAACAGAGACTCTGTTTCTGCTGACACGGTTTGCCGTATTCCTCTATTCGACCTTAAGGAAACCCTATGAAATTTCGCTGGACCTGGTGCCTTCCCCTTGTTGCTTCCATGACGCTTGCCGCCTGCGGTACGACAAGCGGTGGCGGTGCAAGCAAGCCCGGCCCTACAGGCTCCGCAGGCGATGCCGCGTCGCTGACCGCCTACCACTGGAAACTGCAGCAGGCCTACACACCGGCTGGCAATGAGGACCAAAGCTGGTTTCTGGGCTCCAGCCAGGCACCTATCGAGCTGGACTTCGTGGATCAGCGCGTCGTCGTCAAGAATCTGTGCAACGTCATCTCGTCGGCTTACACCGTTGAGGGCCAGCGCATCAATCTGCAGCGCGGCATGAGCACCCTGCGTGCCTGCAATGACAACCAGCTGATGATGCTGGAGCAGAAGGTAGCGCGCATTCTGCCTACGGCCAAGCAATGGAATGTGCAGCTCGGCGGCGCCACTACTGAACAGCCTCGCCTGACGCTGCAGTTCATTGATGGCACGCGCTGGCAGCTCAACGGCAAGCCCACTGCCCAGACCCAATACGGCAGCGCGCCCGAACGCATATTTCTCGAGGTCGGTCCCGAGCGCAAGGCCTGTAGTGCAGGTGCAGGCCGCCATCAGTGTCTGCAGGTACGCGAGATCCGCTACGGCGACAACGGCGTCAAGACCTATACCGGCCAGTGGGAGAACTTCTACAGCGAGATTGAAGGCTACAAGCACGAAACCGGTGTGAGCAATGTGCTGCGCATCAACCGCTTCAAGCGCCAGAATGTACCCGCCGATGCTTCAAGCTATGTCTATGTGCTGGACATGGTGGTGTCCTCGGCCATCGCCGACAAGCGCAAGTAAGCCGGCGCTCAGGCATTGAAAAAGCCGGCCCTGGTGCCGGCTTTTCTATTTTCATGCGTACATTCAACGCCGATGTTTCACGCACCACGTTTCATCAAACATGGTTCGTTGCCAAAGGACGATTTTCTTTTGGCAATAACTACTTAGGGAATGTTTTCTGAACGCAGTAGTTCGGAAAACAGGATTACAGGTTATGCCCAGCGTCTGTGGAGCCGCCTGTGGACAAGCCTCGGAAAAGCAGAGCGAGGCCGCACAGGCATTGACTTCGGGCCCTGCGATCAAAAAATACGCAGGGATGATTGAGCCTGCAATGTTTCACGGAGAAAAAAGCCGACACCTTTCGGATGCCGGCAAGAGAGGAAAGTCACTGACCTCACACACAAATCATTGAGCTGGCTCCTGCCCCGGCTCCATGCCCCGGGCAATAGCCGACAGATTCAACGCAGACGGAAACGACCTTCCACAAACATGGAGGAACGATGGCCGCTTTCGCACTGGTTGTCAGCATAGGACCAGAAAGCCTGCACCGTGCCCTTGGCCGAATCTATGACCTGGCTGACCGTGAAGCCGGTTTTCTCGATCCAGTTCAAAAAATGCAGGTGGTCGCTCAGTTGCAGATAGCTGAGGTTCTCGCAGCCCTCGGAAATATGCCCTTGCGAGTCCACCACGCGCCAGCGCATCTGACCGCTGGCGGTGTAGCGGACTTGGGCCTGGCTGTCCGGGAATTCAATGACTGCTTCGCGGCCCAGAAGAGTTCCTGCGTATTGCATCGAAAGCATGGACATGATGTGACTCCTTGAGAGAAAGCTTCGCTATTCATAACGCCAAACCATTTGTGTGAAGCTATGATGAATCGCCGCCGTTTCTTTGCGTGTGGGAAAGTGACTCATGCCTTCGTCGGTAAACATTTTTTGACAAACAAGGCTTCTCTCCTGCATGGCATGAAGGTTAATCCGCAGCCTGCTTGCCGGATATGAACCGCAGCAGAAGTGAATGCTCAGAACGGCCATAGGCACTGCAGAAAACAAGGCGATCGCGCATACTCGGCCCTCTGACATTTCAGGTCGCCAAGGCAGGACGTCGGCCCAGGCCAACTCCCGCCTCCTCAGCCGCACTCACGGATCTCACCTTGTCCACCCCCGTCACCTCTACAGCGCCTCAGGCCTCCTCCATCCCGCCATTGCGCGATCCCGCTTTTGTCAATTTCGTGCTGGCACGCATGCTTGCCATGTTTGCCCAGCAGATGCAGGCAGTGGTGGTGGCCTGGCAGGTGTACGACATCACCCGCGAGCCTCTGTCTCTGGCCTATGTCGGGCTGGCGCAGTTCCTGCCCATGGCGGGTCTGCTGATTCCCGCTGGCGATCTCAGCGACCGCATGAGCCGCAAGCGCCTGCTTGGCATCAGCTGGCTGGTGGCCGCAGTCTGCTCGGGCCTGCTCTGGCTGCTAGCCGAGAGCGGCGCGCACAATGTGCACTGGATTTATGCAGTGCTGGTGCTGTTTGGCTGCAGTCGCGCCTTCAGCGGTCCGGCGCTGCAAAGCCTGTTGCCGCAGATCGTTGCCCGCGAGCAACTGGCCCAGGCACTGGCCACCAACAGCATGCTGATGCGTATCTCGGCGATTGCCGCTCCCGTGCTGGGCGGCCTGCTGTACGCGCTCGGCGGCGGCGTGCTGACCTATGCGGTCTGCGGCGTCGCTCTGCTTCTGGGAGCCGGCCTGCTGAGCCAGGTCCCCGTACATTTTGCCGGCCCCAGGATCCTCACTGACGTGCAAACCACCATGTGGCAACGCTTTGCCGAAGGTCTGCATTTCATGCGTACCCGCCCCATCATCCTTGGCACCATCTCGCTCGATCTGTTTGCTGTGCTGCTGGGTGGCGTTGTGGCCCTGCTGCCCGTTTATGCGCACGAGGTGCTTCAGGTAGGTCCGCAAGGCCTGGGCCTGCTGCGCTCCTCCATGGCTGCGGGAGAGGTCTGCATGGGCCTGTGGCTGGCATCGCGCCCCATCAACCGCCGCGTGGGCAAGGTGATGTTTGCCGCCGTAGCAGTGTTCGGACTGGCCAATCTGGTGTTTGCGCTCTCGCACTGGTTTGTACTGTCCATGCTGGCACTGGCCGTGGCCGGTGCGGCCGATATGGTCAGCGTCTATATTCGCGGCGCATTGGTGCAGTTTTCCACGCCCGACCATATGCGCGGCCGCGTGAATGCGGTGAACATGCTGTTCATCGGCTCCTCCAACGAGCTGGGCGAGTTCCGCGCAGGCAGCAGCGCGTCCTGGTTCGGCGCAGTTCCCGCCGCCATTCTGGGCAGCCTGTGCACACTGGGCGTGGTGGGTGGTTGGATGGCACTGTTCAAGCCCCTGCGCGATGTGGACAGGCTCGAAGATGCGGCGCGCGTAAGCGGCCTCGAGCCCCCGCAAGCACTTGAAAATCAATAGCTGCCAATCATCGGGCAATTGACGCTGCAACCCGCTTCGACACAAAAAAGCCTCGCAGACCCTGCGAGGCTTTTTGCTGATCGCGGCGGCTGATTTACAGCAGCTCGGCACGCAGTTGTTCGGCGCTCTTGGGCGACAGCAGGCCAGGGGCCACGTCAAATACCGTCTTGCAGCCATGTTGGCCAGCCTGGGCCAGGCGATGCACGGCGCGTGCATAAGCCACAAGCACGCTGGAAGTGAACTCGGGGTTGCTGTCCAGCTGCAGGCGGTATTCGATGACCTGCTTGTTTTCGGCACTGGTATTGCCGCTGCGGATCACAAAGCCGCCATGGGGCATGGCAGAGTGATCGCGAGCCAGCTCTTCGGCACTGATGAAGTGGACCGTGGTGTCGTACTGGTCGAAGTAGTGAGGCATTTCCACAATGGTCTTGCGCACGGCTTCGGCGTCGGCGCCATCCTTGAGCACCACATGGCATTCACGCTGGTGCTTCTCGCGGGTGGACAGCTCGGGGCGCACGCCGGAGCGCACCTTGTTGACCGCCTCTTCCACAGGGATGGTGTACTGCACGCCGCCGGCCACGCCTTCCACGCGGCGGATGGCGTCGGAATGGCCCTGACTCAGGCCCTTGCCCCAGAAGGTGTAGGTAGCGCCGTCAGGCAGCAGGGCTTCACCCAGCACGCGGTTGATGGAGAACATGCCGGGGTCCCAGCCGGCCGAGATCAGGGCCGTGCATTGACCCCCCTGAGCGGCCTTGTCCACATTGGCAAAGTGTTCGGGGATGCGGGCATGGGTGTCAAAGCTGTCGACCAGATTGAAATGAGCCGCCAGCTCGGGCGCCTGCCTGGGCAAATCGTCCTTGGAGCCGCCGCAGAGAATCAGCACATCGACCTGACCTTTGTGCGACAGCAAAACATCCATGGAATGCACAGGCGTATCTGCATTCAGGGGCTGGAGCTGGGAAGGGTCGCGACGGGTGTAAATCCCCTTGAGCTGCATATCGGGGTTCTTGGCGACAGCAGCTTCCACGCCGCGGCCCAGATTGCCGTAACCGACGATAGCAACGCGGATAGGGGATGAGGTCGATGCCATGACGAGCTATTCCTTCAAACAAAACAAAACTTCAATTATTGCCCTGTGATGCACCAACTTGGGGCTGGAACTGCAGCAATCTCAGTCCGATGTGTGTGAACGCCCACGCCATGAATGCCGCAAGCCATCGCCGATCAGCAGGCCCACGGCGGCAAAGATCAGCGCATAGCTCAGTTGCTGCTGCGGCTCCATGCTCTCGCCCAGCAGCCAGGCCACCACGACCAGCAAGGCCGGTTCCACATAGGACAGCAGACCGAACAGGCCCAGCGGCAGCCAGCGACTGGCAATCATGTACAGCGCCAGCGCCACGGCGCTGACGATGCCCAGCAAGGGCAGCAGGCCCCATAACGTCGGATGACCCGCGACCAGCGGCCAACTGTCGGGCGTGCGCAGCGTGAAGGCAATGGCCACCGGAACCAGCAGCGCCATGTCTATCCAGTGACCGGCCAGGGTATCGGTCTGCAGCCAGCGGCGCAGCGAGAAATACACCGTATAGCCCAGCGCCACCACCCAGGTCTCCCAGGACATGCCGCCGGCCTGCCAGAACTCATGCGCCACGCCCGCAGCCGCCAGGAGCGTAGCCAGGCTCTGGCCCAGCGTCAGACGCTCGGCAAACAGCACACGCCCGGCCACGACCATCACCAGCGGCAGCAGAAAATAGCCCAGCGACACTGGCAACGCACGCCCGTTCATGGGTGCCCACATGAAAATCCATAGCTGCACGCCCAGCAGCGCCGAGCTCAGCACCAGCAGCATTCCAAACCGGGGCTGGGCCAGAGCTCTCGCCAGCAAGTCGCGTACCGCCGCCACCTCCTTGAGAGCGAACAGCAGGGCAGTGGTAAAGGGCAACGTCACCAGCACGCGCCAGCCAAAGATCTGCTCGCCATCGAGCGGGGCGAGAAAAGGCGAGAGGTAGTACAGCGAGGCGAACAGCACGGACGCCAGGACCGAAACCACCACCCCCTTGAACATCACAGACACAAGATCAAGCCTCCAAATGGCGGCCAGCATTGATCCGTCAAGCGCTGGCAGCTACTTCAAAAAAAAAATGAGCCGACGTCGAGCGGCCCACACCGATTCTCGGCCACGAAGCGGCCTGTCGGCAGGCAGACCCTGGTCAGCAAAGCTTTGCACTGTGCGCTAGAGTGCGGCTCGCCCTCTTCTGTCTGCCTTCCACATGCCCGATACCGCCCTGCCCGACGGCTCTGCCAATCCGCCTTTGCACATACTCTGGCAGGACGAGCATATGGTCGTGGTCTACAAACCCGCCAGCTGGCTGGTGCATCGCACGGGCCTGGATGCGCACGAGACCCGCTTTGTCATGCAGACGCTGCGCGACCAACTGGGCCATCATGTCTGGCCCGTGCACCGGCTGGACAAGGGCACCTGCGGCGTGCTGCTCATGGCACTGCACAAGCAAGCGGCCCAGGCTCTGGCTGCCAGCTTTGCAGCCCATGAAACCCGCAAGGAATATCGGGCCCTGGTGCGCGGCTGGCTACCCGAAACGTTGGAAGTCGATCATCCCCTCAAGCCCGACGATGCACCCGAGGATGCCCCGGTGCAGGACGCGCACACGCACTTGCGCTGTCTGGCGCGCCTGTCCTGGCCCGAAAGCTATGACGGCCGACACCCCGAAACCCGCATCAGCCTGGTCGAAGCCCTGCCGACCACGGGCCGCAGACACCAGATACGCCGCCATCTCAAGCATGTGGCCCACCCCATCATCGGCGACGCCACCCATGGCAAGGGGCCGCTGAATCGCTGGTGGGCCGAACGCCTGGGTCAACAGCGGCTATGGCTTCATGCCAGGGCACTGGAGATTGCCCACCCCGTGAGCGGGCAGCTCATGCGCTTCGAGGCCGACTGGTCCAGTCTGACTCAGCTGCAGGAAGCGCGGGACTGGCAAAAGCTGCTGGCGCTGCCGGGCTGGCAACCCATAGCATAAGAAACAGCTGTCAGCGCTTGTATCTCAAGCGTTGACAGCTATGATTTTCTGCAACTACGCAGACTTGGGCGTAGCGCGAATCCACTTGCCCTCTTCGTCGAACTGCAGGCCTGGTGCGGCCGCAAACTCGTATTGCGCTTCGGGTTCGGCCTTGAGCTCACCCTGCAGCAACTCCACCAGACGCTCGTTGCCCATCTTGAAGCCACAGGCCTGGGCATGGCCTCCGCCGCCAAAGCTCTCTGCCAGAGGAATGCAGTTGAACTCCGAACGCGAGCGCAGGCCCACCTTGGTGCCCTTGTGATTGGCATGCCACATCAAGGCAAAGCTGCCGCTCTGGCGCGCCAGCAAATCACCCACCTGGCTGTGGAACATGCCCGGGCAGTTGACCATCAGGCCCTGCCTGCCGTTGAAGACCAGCACCTGGGCGCCGTCGGCAATATCGGCGCAAAGCTTCTGGAATTTCTCGTCCATGGCGCCGCCACGGGCCATGTAGACGGTTTCCTGCTCGGGCGTGAAGGCCGCAATCTCGGCCCAGCGCTCAAAGCTGCGCACGGGCTCCATGTCCAGAGCCGCGAGAAACGCCGCGCTTTCGGGGAATTCCCATTTCCAGATATCGCGGTCCTCGATGTAGCGAATCAGACCGGGCACGGGCTTGTCGGCCTGGAAAAACTCCCAGGCCAGACGCGCGCCGGACTTGCTCATATCGAAATGCACCACGCCGCATTGGCATTGGTAGCCGCTGAGTTTCTCGGCGGCGCTCTTGTGATGGTCCAGCACCACGAGCTTGGCCACGCGCGACTCGATCTCGGCCATCAGCGTGGGTTCAAAGGCAAAGTCCAGTACATAGACGGCGCGACCGGCCAGATCGCCCAGGTCGTCGGCCGTCTGAATCTCGCCGTGATCCAGACCGCGAAACTCGGCCTGGCCTTCATAGAACAGCCAGGCCGCCAGCGCCGCGCCGAAGCCATCGGGGCAGCGACGGCCATGGTAGAGGATGAGAGGGTTGGGATCGTTGCGATCAGGGCGCACCAGCAACTGCTGGAACAGGGAAATTTTGGCGTTCTGTGCGGTCATAACCCGGTATTTTCGCCGTTTGCGCCGGAACGAGGCGACGCACGGGGCATTGCGGGTTCGCGGCTGACTGCATCTGGCGGGTGTTTCGCCCTGCCAGACGCGACCAGCAGGGCGCATCCGGCCGTACGCAAGAGGTCTCACGCCTGGTAAGTCACCACTTGCTTTTTTCCCGGTTAGCACAAGCGCTGAAATCCCTGATTTCGGTATCTACCTAAGCCCCCACTCTTCGCATACGCCTATGATGGGGGTCTTGCTATTGAAATGCTGCGGTCACCGGCAGGCCCGCAACGCTTGCCTGCCACGACAGTTACAGCGCTGGGTGCTCCGCGGCCCCTGTATGCGATCTACACCCGATATCACTCCTCACCTCGGTACGCTGCTCAGTTTTCGCCGCGACCTGCACGCCAACCCTGAGCTCAAATACGAAGAGCACCGCACAGGCGACAAGATCGCCGCATACCTCACCGCCCTGGGCCTGACCGTGCATCGCGGCCTGGGCCAGACTGGCGTTGTCGCCAGCATCTACGGCAAGGGCCGCAGCAAGGAAAACCCCGGCCGCAGCATCGGCATCCGCGCCGATATGGATGCCCTGCCCGTCACGGAAATCAACACATTCGGCCACATCAGCCAGAACAAGGGCCGCATGCATGCCTGCGGCCACGACGGCCACACCACCATGCTGCTGGGCGCTGCAACCACCCTGGCGCAGCAACCCGACTTTGACGGCACGGTGCACCTGATCTTCCAGCCAGCCGAAGAAGGCGGCGCTGGGGCCAAGGCCATGATGGATGACGGCCTGTTCGACAAATTCCCCTGCGAAGCCGTGTTTGCGCTGCACAACTGGCCATCGCTGCCGGCAGGTCAAATGGCGGTGCGCGTTGGCCCCATCATGGCCTCCACCCTGCGCTTTCAGATCAGGGTCCATGGCAAGGGTGGCCATGCGGCCATGCCCCACACCACGCTGGACCCGATTCCCGTGGCCTGCGCCATCGTCAGCCAGTTGCAAACCCTGGTCTCGCGCAGCACCGACCCTCTGGACTCGGCCGTGCTCACTGTGGGCAAGATCACCAGCGGCACCGTGGAAAACATCATTCCCGACGACGCCATCATCGCCGGCACCGTGCGTACCCTGAAGAAGGAAACGCGCGAGATGTTTGTCGAAGGCCTCAAGCGCATCAGCAGCCATGTGGCAGCCGCCCATCTGTGCACGGCCGAGTTCACGCTGCGCCCTGGCGCCTACCCCAACACCACCAACCACGCCCGCGAAGCCAAGTTCATGGCCGCCGTGATGCGTGAAGTGGTCGGTGATGACAACGCCTTTGACGATGTGCTGCCCGCCATGACCTCCGAAGACTTCGGCTTCATGCTGGAGGCCGTCCCCGGCGCCTATGGCTGGATTGGCAATGCCAAGGGCGACCAGCCCGGCGTGAGCCTGCACAATCCGGCCTACGACTTCAACGATGACAACATCGGCCGCGGCTCCAGGTTCTGGGATCTGCTGGCACGTCGCTATTTTGAGCAGCCTGCCGCCTGACGACAGCCAACAACTACGCCATTCATAGCTGACAGCCCTCAACCAGCAATGGTTGCGGGCTTTTTTCATATCTTGGCTGCGGCATCGGGCTCGCCCAACACCTCGACCAGCCAACGCTGCTGCGGCATGGGCATGCCGAGCAGCATGCCCTGCAGCACGATGTCCGGGTTCCACTGCGTCAACTGCAACGCCTGCTCGGACAGCTCCACACCTTCGGCCACCACGCGCAGTTGCAAGCGGCGCGCCACCAGCAACATGGCTTCCACCAGAGCCGCATCTTTTTCGGAACGATGACTGCCGCTGACAAAACTTCTGTCGATCTTGAGTTCCTGAATCGGCAGGTGCTGCAGGCTGTACATGCTGGAATAGCCGGTCCCGAAGTCATCGAGAGAAATCTCTATGCCCAGGCCGCGCAGTGCCAGCATGCGCCGGCGTGCCTGATCCAGATCCCGTAGCAAGGTGCCTTCGGTGATCTCCAGTGTCAGCTGGCGCGAATTGGCACCGGTTTCCCTCAAGACCTTGTCCAGCGTGGCCATGAAGTCGTCATGCGCAAATTGCTGGGCGCTGACGTTGACCGACAGACGCAGTCCGCGCTCTGCCATGGCCGGTCTGGCCAGCAGCATGCAGGCCTGACGCAGCACCCAATCGCCCAGACGCACAATGAGCTCGGACTCCTCGGCCACCGGAATGAACTCCCCCGGGCTGACCAGTCCCCATTCGGGGTGCTGCCAGCGCACCAGTGCCTCGGCACCCACACAGCGACCGCGCGCATCGGTCTGACTCTGCAGATACAGACGCAGCTCCCCGTCGGAGATGCCATGGTACAAATCCCTGGCAATGCGCACGCGCCGATACACATCCTGGGCCATGCGCGGCTCGAACAACACCACGCTGCCCGGACCGCCCAGCTTGGCCTCATGCAGGGCCACGCTGGCAAAGCGCAGCACGTCATGGCTGTTGCCGCCTCTGATGGCCGGCTCCAGCACCGCACCACCGATGCAGCAGCTGACAAACTCGGTTTCCACCCAGCTGTTGAGGGAAAAGGGCTTTTGCAAGGACTTCTTCAAGGTCAGCGCGTACTGCTGCAGCTGCTCCTCCACGCCCTGGGCATGCTTGTGCAGGCTATCGAAGACGATGGCAAACTCCGCGGCCGCAATACGCGCAATCCAGGCATCGTCAGGCAGCACCTCGACCAGTCTGGCCCCCATGGCCTGCACCAACTCGTCGCTGTGCTGCATGCCATGCACATCATTGAAGACGGAAAAGCGATCTACATCCAGCAGCAGCAGGCCATGGCTGGCATCCTGCCGAACCAGGGCCAGTTCGCGCAGATGCAAGGTCAGGGAATGGCGGTTGGGCAGCCCCGTGAGCGAGTCCAGGTAGACCAGGTCGTGGATACGGCGCTCGGCCAGAACGCGCTCGGAGAGATCGCGCTTGAGCTCCACATAGTTGACGACCTCTCCCTGAGGCGTGCGAATCGGCGTCACCAGCACCGACTCCCGCAAGGCCTCCCCCTTGCTCGTGCGATTGGTCATCTCGCCACGCCATAGCGTTCCCTTGGCCAGTTGCTTGAGCGCGCGCTGACGGTGACTGCGGTCCATGCCCATGGTGGATACCAGTTCGGTAGACTGGCCGAGCACCTGCTCGCGCGCATAGCCCGAGCGCAGCAGAAAGGCCTCGTTGACATAGATGACCTTCAGCTCGGGATCGGTGATGACGATGCTCTCGGGGTTCTGCTCGACCGCCCGATAGAACTTGCGCAACTCGTTCTGGCTGGTCTCCAGTGCGGCCAGCATCTCCTGGCTTTTCTGCACGCGCCGCCCCAGGCTGGCTCTTGCCTGCAAGCAAATGATGAGCACCAGCATCATCATGCCCAGCAAATGAATCATCGCCAGCAGATGCTCGGCCGCCGATAGAGCCGCAAATGGCGTGCCGATATGCGGCGCCAGCCACCATAGAGAGGCAACGACGATGGAGGACAGCCCCAGCATCGTCAGGGCGGCACGCGTACCCTGCACCCAGAGCGCAACAGCCAACCAGGCAGGAAATGCCATCACGGCCGGCCCATAAAGCCCTCCCATGTGCCAAACCCAGAGCAAGCTCAACAGCCAGTTGCCCCAGACAAAGCAGGACACTGCCCAGACCCACTGCCTGGCCTTGGCCAGGCCCATGCACAGCAGCGACAGCAGCATGACGCCGCCGGACAGCGCCAGATCCATGTCGTCCATCGCCGGCATCAGCAACCAGACCAGACTCATTGCAGCGCCCAGAACCCACATCCAGAGACAGCCCAGCCACACCATGCGGCGCATGGGCAACCGGTATCTGGCCTCAACGAAGTGACGCTGCATGCAAGCCCTTTGGCATTCAGACTGAATGATGAATGCTAGGGGCAGTTGCCAATTAGTTCAATCGTCCGGCGAGCCAGGTCTTGAAAGCCCAGACGCACGGCCTGCCCGGCTTGAGTGCATGCCAGGCCTGGCCTGGCCGCATCAGGCTTGTCGCCTGCAGCCTAACGCTGCTGCTGCTGCCGCCGCGCGCTTCGGCGTGCCTTGGTCTGTGCATCTTTCCTGGCCTGGCGCTCCGCATCTTTTTGCTGGCCCTCGGCAAGCCAGACCTCGAATTCGGCCGGAGTCTCCAGCGTGATGCGTCCAATGCTCACATCACGGAAGTCGGTCAGCACCAGCTCGGCCGCCTTTTGCAGGTTCACGCGGCCGCCGCTCATCACGGCGCCACGCTTTTTGCCGATCATTGTCAGCAGCTCGTCATCATGCAACGCCGCAATTTCATCGGCCGAAATGCCCAGCTTGTAGCGCGCCTCCAGCATGGAAGCGTAGTGCTTTTGCAGATACAAAAGCAGCTCCAGCGCCACCAGGTCTTCGTCGTAGGCATTGCGCCCCACGGCACCGCTGGCCGCCAGGTTGTAGCCGCTTTTCTCCACGATGATGCGCGGCCACAGCATGCCGGGCGTGTCCCAGAGGTAGAAGTCGTCGGCCAGCACGATGCGCTGCTCCAGCTTGGTCACACCGGCCTCATTACCGGTCTTGGCCTGGGTCTTGCCGCTCATGGAGTTGATCAGCGTGGACTTGCCCACATTGGGCACGCCGCAGATCAGCACCCGCATGGGCTTGGCCAGACCGCCACGCGAGGGCGCCAGCAGCTTGCACTGCTCGATCAGACGCTTGGTGGGAGCAGGTTCCGAGGCGTCCAGCGCAATGGCGCGCGTCTCGCTCTGGGCGTTGTACCAGTCCATCCAGGCCTTGGTCTGGACCGGATCGGCCATATCCTGCTTGTTGAGTATCTTCAGGCGCGGCTTGTGGCCCGTCATCTCCTGCAGCAAGGGGTTGGCGCTGGAGCCGGGCAAGCGCGCATCCAGAACCTCGATGACCACATCGATTTCCTTGACGCGCTCCGTGATGGCCTGACGCGTCAGATGCATGTGACCGGGAAACCATTGGATGGCCATAAGCGGAGATCTTTCTTTTTTGCAGGGTGCGAGCACGCAATGGGCGCAAACACCCTTTTATGTCAGTGAATTCAGGCGCGCAAGGATAATCTCCCTCTGCTTTTCTGACCTGCCAGCTCGCTTATGCCCTTGCCCTCCGCCCCCCAAAAGTCCAAAGCCCGCAACGAAATTCTGATCAAGGGCCTGACGATTGCACTGATCGGCATCATCATCTTGCTGGCCCCTGTGTTCAAGCCTGAAAGCGGTATTGCCCAGCTGTTTGCCCAGTCCCATATCGTGGGCTGGTTTGCTCTGGTGCTGGGTCTGGCCTTCATAGCCCAGTTTCTCTGGGTTCGCTTCAAGAAATGAGCGACACAGCCCTGCTGCAGCCGCTGACACAGGCGCGCAGCCAGATTGCGCTGTGGCAGCAGCGCGCAGCAGCAGCGGCGGTGACGCTGCGCCAGCCGCCGCCCGAGCCCACGAGTTGCTGCGGGCGCGGCTGCAACGGCTGCGTCTGGGAAGGCTATTACGGCGCGCTGACTTTCTGGCTGGAGGATGCGGCCCAAGCCATGACCGAGGCCTGAAACCCGCTACTCGGGACTCATGCCATTTCGGCTTCCAGCGCAGCCAGGCGAGGCACATGGACTTCTTTTTCCATGACGTCCACCTCGATATCGGCGATCTCGTTATCCAGCGCTTGATAGTCAATACGGAAGCGCCCCGCCCCTGCCTCCAGCCTTTGCGCCTGATGGAATAGCTCGCGCGCTGCTGCGCTGGATTCGGCCACCAGACCCGCGTTCTGGCTGGTCATATGGTCCAGTGCCTGCACCGCCTCGCTGATCTGGGCGATACCCTGGTTCTGGGCCTGGGCAGCCTCGGTGATCGAGGCGATCAGACCGCTGACCGTGCGCACATCGCGCACGATATGCTCCATGCGCTGGCCGGCCTGCAGCGCCAATGTCTGTCCCGACTTCATCTGTTTGGTGGAGTGCTCCATGAGCTGGCGGATCTGCTTGGCCGCTTCGGCACTGCGCTGGGCCAGCTCGCGTACCTCGGCCGCCACCACCGCAAAGCCACGGCCCTGAGTGCCTGCCCGCGCCGCTTCCACGGCGGCATTCAGCGCCAGGATATTGGTCTGGAAGGCAATGCCGTCAATCACCCCCACAATGGCAGCCACCTGCTGGCTGCTTTGCGCCATGTGCTCCATATTGCGAACCACCTCCTGCACCACGCTGCCTCCGCTGGCCGCCGCCTCGGCGGCACTGCGCGCACTCTGGTCGGCATGGCGCGCACTGTCGGCCGAATGGGTGACCAGGGTGACCATGTTTTCTATGCTGCTGACCGTGGCCTTGAGTTGCTCTGCAGCATGGGCTGTGCGATCGGAGAGATCGCTGTTGTCCTGCGCCATCTGGCTGGATGCGGCAGCCACGGCCTCCACACCACCCTGCACCTCGCCTACCAGGCCGCGCAACTGCCTAGTCATCAGCGCCAGCGACTGCATGAGCCGACCCAGCTCGTCGCCGCGCTCCGCCGCCGGCGGTGCATAGCTGAGATCGCCCGCCGCAATGGTCTGCGCCAGCTGCACCGCCTCGCTCAAGGGCGTGGTGATGGAGCGAATCGTCGTCAACGACAGCAACGCCCCCACCAGGCCCATGAACAGGCCCACACCCATGGCCATGCGCTTGGCGATGGCGGTTTGCTCGCGCCCATGCTGCTCGGCGTCCAGACGCTGCTGCTGCTGAGCCTCGATAAAGGCATCCTGCGCCTGGACATAGCGCCTGGAAGCGGGAATCAGTTGTTCGTCCACCAGCTTCTGCGCCTCCCAGGCCTTGCCCAGATCACGCGCCTGATAGGCCTGCTCGTAGATATCGAGCACTGCCTTGCGTTCCTGCTCCACCCTGGCCAGGCCGCTTCGATCGACTTCGCTCTGAGCATCGGCCTGCACCTGTTGCTGCAGACCGCCAGCCTGTTGCATCAGCCCGCGAGCTTTCTGCGAGAGCTGAGCAATCAGATGCTCTTCGGAAGAGAGCACGCTGGCCAACGCAGCCTCCACGCTCTGCAGCGTCAGCGCCTGCCAGCGCAGCGCAAGATTGATGCGCTTGTCCGTGGCCTGAACAGCGGCGCTGACCCGCTGCTCCACATTCTGCAGATAGCTGAACAGGCCGCCTGCCACCAGCACATTGCACAGCAACAGCCCCAGGAACAAGGCCCACATCTTGCGAGCCACCGAAAGGTTCTGGAATTTCTTCAACAACATGAGCACACCGCCGATCAAGCGCGGAGCGCAGTGCTCCGCTGATCGTTACGATATGAAACACAGATGACAGTGACGTGACAGCCGCAGCACCTAATGCAATAAAAAAAGCGCCTGCAACCCAGAGATTGCAAGCGCTCCCAGCTATCAAATTCCAAGAATTACAGCAGGCTGGCTGGATCCATATAGCGCTGGCGCCACTCTTCGAACGTCATGGTGTCGGCAGCCTCGATGGCTTGCTGCGCGGTCACCGACTCCTGGCTCATCCGCTCGTAGCGCGCCTGCTGCTCGGCCGTCCAGGGCATGGCCAGCAAGGCATCGCGCGCCTTGGCGGACTGCGTGGTCATGAAGTCTATGAAACGATTGTCATAGGCGCCGGTGAGCTCCTTGAGCACATGGGCCGAAGGCGTGGACTGCGCGTCCTGCACGCGGGCCAGGGCCTGATCCAGCGCAGCGCTGTAGTCGCTTGTGCCATGAGCCGCGTCCAGCGCCTGGGCATAGGGACGACATTGCTCGAGCACTTCCTGCGCCCAGTCGGTCAGCAGCACCTGCTGGCCGTTGCGCACCAGCTTCAGGCCCGGCTCACGGCCCTGTTCCGCGGCCAGATGCTGGTTGTGCTTGAGGTCGGCAATTTCCTGGGGCGTGTCATCGGGGCTATCACTGTGCAGGCAGTGCAGCAGAAAGACGTCGATCATGCGCATGGTGGCCGGGGCAATGCCCACGGTTTCATAGGGATCGATGTCCATGAGCCGCACTTCCACATATTCCACACCGCGCTCGCGCAGTGCGTGAAGCGGGCGTTCGCCGCTCTTGACGGTGCGCTTGGGGCGGATGGTGCCGTAGAACTCGTTCTCGATCTGCAGCAGGCCCGTGCCCAGCTGGTTGTAGTCGCCACCAGGGTTCCTCACGCCCAGTTGCTCGTAGGCCGGGTAAGGACGGGTCAGCGCCTCATGCAGGGAGTCCGCATAGCCGTCGAGTCCGTTGTAGCTGACATTGATGCTGGACTGCGCGTCGCTTTGATAGCCCAGGCGTCCCATGCGCAGCGATGTGGCATAGGGCAGATACAGCGCATGCCTGCCGTCGCCCAGCGGTTGCAGGCGATGCTCGCGCCCTTCCACAAAGCAGGGACACAGCGCGGGAGAGGCGCCATACAGATACAGCAGCACAAAGGCGTTGCGGCGGAAGTTACGGATCAGCGCAAAGTACTGGTCGCTGCTCACTCCGGGCAACGACCAGTTGTAATGAATCCCGGAGATGGTCTGCATGCGGCGGCCATAGCGGTGGCCCAGACCCATGCGGTACACACTCTTTGAACGGCCCGAGTGCGAGCTGCCATAGCGGCCCAACGGAATCGTCTCGTCCGTGGGCAGGCGGCAGGGCATGCTGGAGTTCCACATCAGCTCGCCGCTTTCGCTGAGATTTCGCAGCACGAACTGATGGACTTCGGTCAGCTCGTCCAGGCATTCCTCGACACCCAGGCGTGCGCCGGTGATGAGTTCCAGCTGGGACTCGCTGTAATCGGTGGTGATGTGCGGGTGCGTGAGAGCCGAGCCCAGTTCCGCCGGGTGTGGCGTCAGGGCCAGCGAGCCTGTAGCCAATGCCCGCAGCCCCTCTTTCTCGATGCCGCGACGAATGCCCAGCAGCCTTTCGGCGGTGGGCATATTCACGGCGGCCTGCGATGTCTTCATTGTTCTTACCTTCTTAGTGAAGACGCTGACGACAAACTTCGTCTGCCCAATCGCGCCCAGACGGCGAATGATAGAGAAACAAGACGCAACGCGATGGCGGCTGGCCGCTTAACCACGTTTTTCGGCCTGTTGAGCGGATACAAGCCAGGGTCTCTGCCAGAATTTTGTCAGGTTAACCGAATCCGAAACATGAGCACATGCTCACTCCAGAACAGAAAAAGCCCTCGCAGGAGGGCTTTTTTCAGCTGTGCTAATCGCAATCGCCAACTGCTCTTGCCGCTCGTGCAGGGCAAAAAATGCTGCGACTTTGGCCTTGATCAATGTCCATGCGCTTTCATGGCCTTGCCCACTTCCACCTGTCCCTGGACGGCGCCGCTGGCCGGCACCTGCTGGCCTTCGCTGGCCGTGACTTCAGCCAAGCGCGCGGCCAACTCTTCGGGAACGGTCTCACCCATGCCCAGATAAACGCCTTCGGTCATGGTGATATGAGCAGCCTCGAAACCGCCGGCGCCGGCGCAGACAATGGTGCGCGTGGGCGCGCTATCGTGCGCCAGCACCAGCATGGCAGGCACCACGGCCTCCGGCTTCAAGGCTTCCAGCACCGGCTCGGGCAGCAGACCCGCTGTCATGCGTGTGGCCGCCGTGGGGGCTAGTGCGTTGACCCGGATATTGTGTTTGGCCCCTTCGATGGCCAGCGTCTGCATCAGACCCACCTGGGCCAGCTTGGCCGCGCCATAGTTGGCCTGGCCGAAATTGCCATAGAGGCCCGTGGACGAAGTCGTCATCACGATGCGGCCATAGTTCTGCTCCTGCATATAAGGCCAGACCGCCTTGCAGCAATTGGCCGCGCCCATCAGGTGTACGTCAACGACAAGGCGGAAGTCCGCCATGTCCATCTTGGCAAAGCTCTTGTCGCGCAGAATGCCGGCATTGTTGACCAGAATGTCCACGCGCCCCCAGGCCGTGATGGCCTGCTTGACCATGGCCTGCACGGCGTCGAAGTCGGTCACGGAGGCCGCGTTGGCAATCGCCTCGCCGCCCGCCGAGCGGATTTCATCCACTACCTGCTGCGCCGCCGTGGCCGAACCGCCCGAGCCGTCCACCGCGCCGCCCAGATCGTTGACCACCACCTTGGCACCGCGCCTGGCCAGGGCCAGCGCATGCAGACGCCCCAGACCGCCGCCCGCTCCCGTCACGATGGCCACACGACCTTGAAAATCCATTGCCATGATGTCCTGCTCCTTGCTTGTGCATTGATGCAGCCACTTTAAGCGCCCATGCTGCAGCGCAGCGTAGCGTTTGCGACTGCCTGCGGGTAAGTCTGGAGAATGCTATTAATCCGGGAGCTTTTACCGCAAAAAATCACTTGGTTTCAATATTAAAACTATTCAAATTTCAATATTTGCAAGCGATAGAAGCTCTTTTTTTAATAGCAAATATCACTCATCCACAAGCGTCGAGCTTTTCCCCAATTTTTCTCAACAAGCCTGTGGACAAGCCTGAATAGCTTTTGCAGCAATGGCTCAAGCACTTGATTTATATGGAATTTCTCAAACTGCCTATTTTTTGATCAGCTCCTATCCGACAACCAGCCACTTATCCCGTCCTACGCTGGACATCCTTGTGAACAACTGCAACCGCCCCATGAATAAGTCAGGCAAGTCATTGATTTCAAAAGGTTCATTTTTCAGCGCTGAAAAAACAGGCAATCCGTACCGGGCCCACGGCCTTGGCAAACCGGCTAAAACAACGGGTTTTGCAAAGAATCACTACAGCGCCTCATGTCCAACGACTCTGCTTTTGCCCCTCCCTTCTTCATCGCCAAGTGCGAGCCCAGTGGCCAGCAGGTCGACGCCTGGGCCGATCAGTCCCTGCTGGACTCGCTGGAGAGCGGCGGCGTGAACTGGCCCAGCTCCTGCCGCAACGGCACCTGCCGCACCTGCATGGGGCAACTGGTGTCGGGCAGCGTGCACTACGACATCGAGTGGCCGGGGGTGACGACCGAAGAGCAGGCCGAAGGCTATGTGCTGCCCTGCTGTGCCTATCCCGACAGCGATGTGGTGCTCAAGGATCATGAGTATTTGTAAGCCCCCTGAGCAGCCTTGCCGCTTCCCCCCAAGGGGGACGGCATCATTGCTGGGGCAGGCCATGGGGCGGGGCGGCTCTTGCCGGATGCCACGCCTTGGAACTGCATCCGGTTCTTGCACTGCATCATGGTTTCAGGGTCGGCTTGCGCGCTCAAAGCCCGCTCTGCAATAGAATGAGCGCTTTCCGCAAGGCCTTGTCCTGCAGAAAGCGGCTCCGCCCAGGCGGCCTCCCGCCTCACACGTTCTTTGGAAGTCCTGCCTGCGCCCATGGCGGCGTCGGCAATGCCTCACTGGTGCGTGTCATGCGCCAGCCGCCGACTGCAGTGCATCGCATCCAGTTCACGTCCAAGAAGGCATTCCATGAACAGCTCCCTCCAACCTGTGCCCATCTCGCCCGTCGAAGAAATCGTGGCGGAAATGCGTGCCGGCCGCATGGTCGTTCTCGTTGACGAAGAAGACCGTGAGAACGAAGGCGATCTGGTTCTGGCATCCGACCATGTCACAGCGGAAGCCATCAACTTCATGGCCCGCTTCGGCCGTGGCCTGATCTGCTTGACGCTGACCCGCGAGCGCTGCGAATTCCTCAAGCTGCCTCCCATGGCCGCGCGCAACGGCACCGTGTACAGCACGGCCTTCACCATTTCCATCGAAGCCGCCGAAGGCGTGACCACCGGCATCTCGGCCGCCGACCGTGCACGCACCATCCAGGTGGCCGTGAACAAGAACAGCCAGCCCAGCGATCTGGTGCAGCCCGGCCATATCTTCCCGCTGCAGGCTGTGGACGGCGGCGTGCTCATGCGCGCCGGCCATACCGAGGCTGGTTGCGATCTGGCCGCGCTGGCAGGCTGCACGCCCTCGGCCGTGATCTGCGAGATCATGAAGGACGACGGCACCATGGCCCGCCTTCCCGATCTGCAGCTGTTCTGCGCCGAGCATGGCATCAAGATCGGCACGATTGCCGACCTCATCGAATACCGCAGCCGCAACGAATCGCTGCTGCAGAAAGTGGGCAGCCGCCCCATGCAGACGGCCCATGGCGAATTCATCGCCCATGCCTTCCGCGACGTGCCCAGCGGCTCCGTGCATCTGGCACTGGTCAAGGGCGAATGGCAGCCCGACACCACAGTGCCCGTGCGCGTGCACGAGCCGCTATCGGTGCTCGATGCGCTCGAAACCGGCCGCAACCAGCATTCCTGGTGCCTGGACGAGAGTCTCAAGTACATCAACGGCAATGGCCAGGGCGTGGCCGTGCTGCTCAACTGCGGCGAGTCCGGCGAGCAGTTGCTGACCCAGTTCGAAGGCAAGGCCCGTTCGGCCCAGGCGCCGGAGCGTGGCCGCATGGACCTGCGCACCTATGGCGTGGGCGCGCAAATCCTGCGCGAGTTGGGCGTGAGCAAGATGCACCTCATGGGCCAGCCCCGCCGCATGCCCAGCATGGCAGGCTACGGCCTGGAAATCACGGGTTACATCCCCAAAGAATAAGAGACGGAACACCAGATGCAAAACGCAGAAAAAGGCCAAGGCCAGAACCTCAACGGAGCCGAACTGAAGATCGGCATCGTGCAAGCACGCTTCAACGAAAGCATTACCAACACCCTGTTTGCCTCCTGCCGCGATGAGCTGCTGGCATTGGGTGTGAAGAGCGAGAACATCGACCATGTCACCGTCCCCGGCGCACTCGAAGTGCCCGTGGCGCTGCAGACACTGGCCGACACCGATCAGTACGACGCCCTGGTGGCGCTGGGCTGCATCATCCGTGGGGAGACATACCACTTCGAGCTGGTAGCCAACGAATCGGGCGCGGGCGTGACACGCCTGTCCCTGGACTACCGCCTGCCGATCGCCAACGCGATCATCACCACTGAAAACATGGAGCAAGCCATTGCCCGCCAGGTAGACAAGGGCCGCGACGCCGCCCAGGTCGCCGTGGAAATGGCCAATCTGCTCAACTCCTACGACGATCATGAGTGAAGAACAATCCAGCGAGTCCGGCTCGCGCCGCCCTCCCCAGAAGCGCACCGGCCTGACCAGCACCGGCGCACGCAAGGCGGGCTCCAAATCCAATCGCAGCCGCGCACGCGAGTTCGCACTGCAAGGCCTGTATCAGCACATCGTGGGCCGCAATGCGGTGCTCGACATCGACCGCTTCACGCGTGATCTGGCCGGCTTTCACAAGGCCGACGTGGTGCACTACGATGCACTGCTGCGCGGCTGCGTGGAAAACGAAGCTGCACTGGACGCACTGATCACGCCCAAGCTCGATCGCGGCCTGACCGAGATCTCGCCCATCGAACATGCCTGCATGTGGATTGGTGTGTACGAGTTCCAGAACTGCCCCGACGTGCCCTGGCGCGTGGTGCTCAACGAGTGCATCGAGCTGGCCAAGGAATTCGGCGGCACCGACGGTCACAAGTATGTCAACGCCGTGCTCAACGGACTGGCTCCCGAGCTGCGCGCCACCGAAGTGGCGCATGACCGCGCCAACAAGTCTGCGAGCTGAACCGCTTGATCTGCAGCGCCGTGCCTGCGCGGCCCTGCTGGCGCCACATGCATAGTCAATGCAAATACTGCAACAGGGCCGCAGGTGCTATCGTGCACCGGCTGGCTGGTTGCAGTTTTTTTATGGGTGCCAGGCTGCTGTACCGGCTGCATCCTCCTGCATCAGACTGCACCCGAACGCTGATTGATTGAAAGAATAACGTCGTCCATGTCCGTCATCGAGCTTTCCCGCCGCGCCCAACGTATCGAGCCTTTTTACGTCATGGAAATGGCCAAGCACGCGCAGGAAGTGGCCCGCCAGTCCAGCGCCAGCGGCACGCCCATGATCTATCTGAACATTGGCGAGCCGGACTTCAGTGCCCCGCCTCTGGTGCAGCAAGCGGCAGAGCGCGCCATTCGCGACGGCCGCACGCAATATACCCAGGCACCGGGCCTGCCCGAGCTGCGCGAGCGCATCAGCGCCTGGTATGCCAGCCGCTTCGGCGTGGACGTGCCGGCGCGCCGCATCATCATCACGGCCGGCGCCTCGGCCGCGCTGCAGCTGGCCTGTCTGGCGCTGATCGACGAGGGCGACGAGGTGCTGATGCCCGATCCCAGCTACCCCTGCAACCGCCACTTTGTCTCGGCGGCCGAGGGCAAGCCGGTGCTCATCCCCTCCTCGGCGGCGGAGCGCTTCCAGCTCAGCGCCGCCAAGGTCGAAGCCGCCTGGAGCGAGCGCACGCGCGGCGTGATGCTGGCCTCGCCGTCCAACCCCACGGGCACTTCGATTGCTCCCGATGAGCTGCGCCGCATCCACGACGTCGTGCGCGCCAAAGGCGGGCTGATCATCGTCGACGAAATCTACCTGGGCCTGTCCTACGACGAAGCCTTTGGCCAATCGGCCCTGAAGCTGGGCGATGACATCATCTCCATCAACAGCTTCAGCAAATATTTCAATATGACGGGCTGGCGCCTGGGCTGGATGGTCGTGCCCGAGTCGCTGGTCGCGCCCATAGAGATGCTGGCCCAGCATCTGTTCATCTGTGCCAGCACCGTGTCGCAATATGCGGCCCTCGCCTGCTTCGAGCCCGAGAGCATTGCCGAATACGAGCGCCGCCGCGCCGAGTTCAAGGCCCGCCGCGACTACTTCATCCCGGCTCTCGAATCGATAGGCCTGCCCGTGCCCGTCAAGCCCGACGGCGCTTTCTACGCCTGGGCCGACTGCCGCGCTGCCGCCGAAAAGCTCGGCGTGAAAGGCAGCTGGGACTTTGCCTATGCGCTGATGAACCAGGCTCACCTGGCCATCACCCCCGGCCGCGACTTCGGTCAGGCCGAGACGGCGAACTATGTGCGCTTTTCCACCGCCAACTCCATGGAGCAGCTGCAGGAAGCCATTGCTCGCATGAAAAAGCTCTTCTGCTGAATCCGTGATGATGCAGAGCCAACCAGCGCCTTTGCCTGACGGGGCCGATGCCATGCAAGCCGCCGCAGCCGGGGTGTTCACATTCCCGATGCGCGTTTACTGGGAAGACACCGATGCCGGCGGCGCCGTGTTCTATGCCAACTACCTCAAGTTCTTCGAGCGTGCCCGCACCGAGTGGTTGCGCTCGCTGGGCATCGCCCAGCAAAAGTTGCGGGAACAAACCGGCGGCATCTTTGTCGTAACGTCTGCGCAGCTTGAATATCTGCACCCGGCGCGACTCGATGACCAACTCTTTGTTACCGCTAGCTTGAAAAGTGCCGGCCGCGCTTCGCTCACAATCGAGCAGCAGGCGCTGCTGGTCCATTCCGACAGTCAAGCCCAAGAGCCCACGCCGCTGTGCACGGGCTCCATCCGAATTGGGTGGGTGGATGGCAAGACCATGCGCCCCGCGAGAATTCCGAACCATATCCTGGAGCAACTTTCATGAACTCCCAAGACATGTCCATCCTCAGCCTCATCATGCAGGCCAGCTGGGTGGTACAACTGGTCATGCTGATCCTGGTGATCGCATCCATAGCGAGCTGGGCCACCATTTTTCGCAAGGCCCAGACCTTGAAGCGAGTGCGCTCGCTCAACGACAACTTCGAGCAGGACTTCTGGTCGGGCACCAGCCTCAACGACCTCTATGCCTCTGCCGCGCAGAACGCCAAGACCGGCGGCCCCATGGAGCGCATCTTTGCCAGCGGCATGCGTGAGTACCAGAAGCTGCGCGAGCGCCGCATCGGCGATGTCGCCACGCTGATGGACGGCACGCGCCGAGCCATGCGCGCAAGCTTTCAGCGCGAACTCGACGAGATCGAATCCGGCCTGTCCTTCCTGGGCACCGTGGCCTCGGTCTCGCCCTACGTCGGCCTGTTCGGCACCGTATGGGGCGTGATGCACGCCTTCACCGGCTTTGCCAACATGGAGCAGATCACTCTGGCCACCGTGGCCCCCGGCATTGCCGAGGCCCTGGTCGCCACCGCCATGGGCCTGTTTGCGGCCATCCCCGCCGTGACGGCCTACAACCGCTACGCCCACCACATCGACCGCATCGCCAGCCAGGAAGAAACCTTCATCGAAGAGTTCTCCAATATCCTGCAGCGCAATGTCGGTGCCACTGCCAGCGGCTCCGCCTCCGGCCATTGAGATGAAACTGTTCCCGAGTCGCTTCAGGCCTCTGGCCTTGACAGGACACAAGGCCCGCGGGCCTTTGCACTGCGCCTCTGGATTGAGCCTCGCGCAAGCAGGACGGCTGCGCGCCAAGCAGCCTATTTGTAAGGAGTGTGATCCATGCCAGCCATGAGTTCACGCGGTCGCAATCGCCGCACCGTCAACGAAATCAATATGGTGCCCTTCATCGACGTGATGCTGGTGCTGCTCATCATCTTCATGGTGACGGCCCCCATGCTCACGCCGGGCTCCATCAACGTACCCAGCGCGGGCAAGTCCTCGCGCCCGCCGACCAAGAACATTGCCTATGTGCTGCTCGACAAGGATGGCAGCATCCAGTTCAAGAACGGCAGCAACACCCAGACCATCAAGCTCGACGACCTCAAGGGTCTGGCCCAGTCCTGGCAGCAAGGCCAGGGCGAGGACAGCGCCATCCAGATCATCGCCGACAAGGGTCTGCCTTTTGACGACGTCATGAAGGCGCACACCACGCTGTCCAAGGCCGGCGTCAAGCGCATTGCCTTCGGCGTCGTTTCCTCTTCCAGCAATTGATCCCCTACAGGAAGCTCTGCCGCCGGCCGCGACTTTGATGCCTTGAAGCCGCAGCCCGCGCAGACCACCAATTCACCATGCCTAACCAGCAAGATCGCGATCAGTTTGCCCCGCCCCGCCCCAAAGGCCGGGCGCGCTCATGGTCGCTCGCCCTGGCCGCGCACGGGTTGCTGATCGCGGCCCTGCTGTGGACGGTGCGCCCCCCCAAAGAAGCCGACGAAGCCATGGTCGAAGCCGAGGTCTGGAGCAGTTCCGCCCCGGCTTCCGCAGCCGCCGTGACACCGCCGCCTCCCGCTCCGGAGCCCACGCCGGAGCCCACGCCGGAGCCGGCTCCGGCTCCCGAGCCGCCACCACCTCCGCCGGAGCCCGTGGTGGCACCGCTGCCTCCTCCTGCGCCTGCCCCCAAGGCTCAGGCCCATGACGACGATCATGAGGCCGAGATTGCCCTGGCCAAAAAGAAAAAGCAGGAGCAGCTGAAGAAGGAAAAGGCCGAGCAGGAAGCCCGCGAACAGCGGGAAAAAGAGCGCAAGGAAAAAGCCGAAAAGGACAAGGCCGAGAAGGACAAGGCCGAAAAGGCTCAGCTGGAAAAACAGAAGGCTGAAAAGGCGGAGAAGGAACGCAAGGAAAAGCTCGAGCACGAGAAAAAGGAAAAGGCCGACAAGGCTGCCAAGGACAAGGCCGAGAAGGAAAAAGCGGAAAAGGCTGAAAAAGAGAAAGCCGACAAAGCCGCCAAGGACAAGGCTGCCAGGGAAAAAGCCGAGAAGGACAAGGCCGACAAGGAAAAAGCCGCCAAGGAAGCCAAGGAGAAGGCGGCCAGGGACGCCAAGGATGCCAAGGCAGCCGATGACCGTCGCAAGGCCGAGCTGGCACGCCTGCAAGGGCTGGCCGGCGGGTCCGGCGGCAGCGATCAGGCCGGCAGCGGCGGCAGCCGCACGGGCGGCGCGGGCAGCAGTGCCAGCGGCGGACCATCGGCCGGCTATGCCGCCAAGGTGGCAGCGCGCGTCAAACCCAACATCGTCTACCCCGATGCGGTCAGCGGCAATCCGCGTGCCGAGGTCCGCGTGCGCACGGCACCGGACGGCACCATCACCAGTGCCACGATCTCCAAGTCCAGCGGCAACGCGGCCTGGGATGAAGCCGTGGTGCGCGCCCTGCACAAGACCGACAAGCTGCCGCGCGATATCGACGGCAAGGTGCCGTCGGACTTGGTCATAGGCTTCAGACCCCAGGACTGACGCGGGACTGCTCCCCGCGCTGTCCCCCAAGCCCCGCAGGCACGGCCTGCGGGGCTTTTCTCTATCTGTGGCCAATCCGCAACGCACCGAGCTGCATGGCTTGCGCCGCCGCCCGCCAGTCCATAGCATGCCTTTCTTTGCCGCACTCCATGCAGGATTGCGCGCTTCACCCACTCACGCAAAGGAGAGAGCCATGTCCCAGACGACAAATCCCTTTGCAGTCGTGCCCGCCTAAAGCCTTCTAGCGCTTCCCGCCACGCTGCAGACCTCGCCCGGCCCATCGACGCCATGGAGCCAGGCCTTGTGCTGCGCGTGAATTCCCGGATGCCTGCCGGCCGAGCATGTCGCGACTGCCCCATCGCTGATTTCATGCATTCGACCAAGGGCCATTCATGGGCAATTCTTTTTCGGACACCTACGTCAAGGTGTTCGCCAACAGCAGCGTCTGGATCGAGGACGCGGCCATCCAGCAACTTCACACCACAGCCGCCAATCTGGACGGCATCCGCGCCGCCGTCGGCCTGCCCGACCTGCATCCGGGCCGGGGCTATCCCGTGGGCGCGGCATTCTTCTCGACAGGACGCTTCTACCCTGCCCTGGTCGGCGGCGACATAGGCTGCGGTATGTCCCTGTACGCGACCGACCTGGCCGTGCACAGGACTTCAGGCGCCAGGCTCGAAAAAGCCGTGGGAAATATCGACGGCCCTCTGCCTCAGGAGCTGCTGGAGACCGTGGACATGGAGCAGCTGCAGCAGATCGCGCAGACCAGCGGTGTCGCCGATCCGGCCTATCTGCTGCAGAGTCTGGGTACCATCGACGGCGGCAACCACTTTGCCGAACTGCAGCAGGTCGAGACCCTCTACGAGGAAGGCGCGCTCGACAAAAAGCGCGTGCACCTCATGGTGCACAGCGGCTCGCGCGGCCTTGGCGGCGCCATACTGCGCGAGCATGTGCAGCGCTTCAGCCACGACGGCCTGGCCGCCGGCAGCGAAGCCGCAAGGCAATACCTGCTGCAGCACGATGCCGCCATTGACTATGCGCGGCTCAACCGCCGCAGCATCGCCCAGCGCCTGCTGCGCGCGATCCGCATCCAGGGCGAGGCCGTGCTCGACATCACGCACAACCATGTGCTTGCCCATCACTGGCAGGGCCAGGACGGCTTTCTGCACCGCAAGGGCGCCACGCCGGCAGACCGGGGTCTGGTCGTCATTCCAGGCTCGCGCGGCGACTACAGCTATCTGGTGCGGCCCGTCGCCGGGCGGCACGAGGCCCTGGATTCGCTGGCCCACGGCGCCGGCCGCAAATGGGCTCGCACGGACTGCGTGGGCCGGCTGCGGCCCCGCTTCACGCTGGACGAGCTGCTGCGCACGCGCTTTGGCAGCGCCGTGGTCTGCGCCGACCGCGAGCTGGTCTACGAGGAGGCTCCCCAGGCCTACAAGGATGTGGACTCCGTGGTCGCCAGCCTGCAGCAAGCCGGCCTGGTGGAACTGGTCGCGCGTCTCAGGCCCCTGCTGACCTACAAGAAGGGAGCCATGCAATGCTGCTGATGCAACTGAGCTCCGCCCATGGCCCCGCCGAGTGCGAATACGCGCTGCAGCTGACGCTGCGCAAACTGCTACAGGCCTGCGCCGCCGAGGATCTCGCGGTCGAGGTGCTGGAGGAGTTCCGCACCCCGGCCGGCTACAGGTCGGTGCTGCTGCGCTGCGAGCGCGAGACGCCCGCCCTGCGCGAATGGCTGGGCACCATCCAGTGGATCTTCGCCAGCCCCTTCCGGCCCCGGCATCTGCGCAAGAACTGGTTCGTCGCCGTGCAGCGCTGCGAGCCGCCGCGCCAGCTGGCCATGGACGGCGAGATCCAGTTCCAGTCCTGCAAGGCTTCGGGCAAGGGCGGCCAGCATGTCAACACCACGGACTCGGCCGTCCATGCCCTGCATGTGCCCAGCGGGATGGCCGTCAAGGTCATGAGCGAACGCAGCCAGCATGCCAACAAGCGGCTGGCGCGCGAGCTGCTGGCCATCAAGCTGGCGCAGCACAATGCGCGCAGCGAGGGGCAGGCGCAGCGCCTGCGCAGCCAGCAGCACTGGGAAGTGGAGCGCGGCCAGGCCGTCAAGGTCTTCCGCCTTTAACCGCCCCGAGATGACATTGCCGCCCTCCTCCCGAACGCAGGGGCGGCGGCAATGTCGCTGCGGCCCACCGGGCTGCTGCGCGGCAATCTGTGGCTGGGCCTGCATCCCTTGCAGCTACGGCCCCGGCCACTCAGAAGCACAGATAGACACCCAGGGTCAGCAGACTGAGCATCAGCAGCCTCCTGAAAAGCTCGGGCGAGAGTTTTTCTCGCAACAACTCGCCCCAGTGCATGCCGGCCAGTGCCGGAATCAGCATCAGGGCCGACGCCAGCAGTCCCAGCCCCATCTCCTGCACCTGAGCCCCCAGGCCTTGCCCCTTCCAGAACAAACCGGCCCCCAGGGCCAGCGTGGAGGTGGTAAAGCACAGGCCCATGGCCTGCATGAGACCGGGACGGGCCAGGCCCAGTGACTGAAGAAAGGCCACTGCTGGCACGACAAAGACACCGGTCACCGCCGTGATGGCGCCCGTCAGCAAGCCGCATAGCGCACCCAGCCAGGCCTGGTGCGGCGCCGGCGTCTGCCAGCGCAGGCCCGACAGACCCCACAGCGCATACATCACCAGCGCCAGGCCCAGCGCCGGCCTGGCTGCGGGCAGGCTGCCGACCCCGCCCCAGAGGGCCACACCGCCCAGCGTGCCCAGCACAATGCCCAGCTGCATCCAGCCCAGACGCTGCAACAAGGCCCGCAAACCCGCCACAGGCCGCATCTGCACCAGATTCGTCACCAGCGAAGGCAAAAGCAGCAAGGCCGCCGCCTGCGCGGGCGACATGAACACCGCCAGCAAGGCCATGGAAACCGTGGGCAGGCCCAGCCCCACCACGCCTTTGACACAACCCGCCAGTCCAAACACGGCAATGGCTGCTGCAGCCATCCAGCCTTCATTCCACATCATCAATCCTTCGTATCATCCGAACCATAAAAACCAAGCAGGAATCATCAATACCTTGCATAACGCAGATAATCCGGCTGCAAGACGCGCCTGACCAGCGGGATTTGCCAAAACTAGACTTCGTATAAACCTTAGGCTTGAATCAAATGCGCTTTGACCTGACCGACCTCCAGCTGTTTGTGCACATCCTCGACAGCGGCACGCTGACGACGGCGGCACAGCGCAGCCATCTCACGCTGGCCTCGGCCAGCGAGCGCGTGCGCGGCATGGAACAGCTTTTGGGCACGGCGCTGCTCATTCGCAAGGCACGCGGCGTGCAGCCCACGGCTGCAGGCCACACCCTGGGCCAGCATGCGCGTCAGGTGCTCAGCCAGATGCAGCTCCTGCGTGGGGCCATGGGCGAATTCGGCGCCGGCCTGGCCGGCCAGATCCGGCTGCGCGGCAATACCTCGGCCGTGCGCGAGCATCTGCCGCTGGCCGTCAGCGGCTTTCTGCGCCAGCACCCGCAGATTGCGCTGGAGCTGCAGGAATGCCCGAGCAGTGAAGTGCTGGCCGGACTGCGCCAGGGCTTGTGCGATATCGGCGTGGCCGCTTGGGATGTCGAAGACGCGGCGGCGCTGGCAGGACTGCACTGCCAGCCCTGGAGGCCGGACCCGCTGGCCGCCGCCTTGCCGCTGGGCCATGCGCTGGCCGGGCGCGCGCACCTTCCGCTGGCCGAGCTGCTGAACGAGAACTGGGTCGGCCTGCCACGCGACTCCGCCCTGCAGCAGTTGCTGCAGAAACAGGCCTTGCGGATCAACGACAGGCTGCTGCGCATCCAGGTCCAGCTGCAGCATTTCGAGGGACTGTGCCAGCTCGTGGGCCAGGGCGTGGGCATTACCGTGCTGCCGCTGGCCGCCGTGCAGCGCCACGCCGCCGCCACCGGCGTGGTGGCTGTGCCGCTGTCCGACGCCTGGGCGCAGCGCCAGCTGCTGCTGTGCACGCCCGCCGAGACGACCTCCCTGTCATTGCCTGCGCGGCAGCTGCACGCTCAGCTGCTACAGACCGCGTAGCCTTAGCAAGCCACGGTGAAAAGCGCTATGCGGGACAATAGCGCCATCATGACCCTCAAAGCCCCCGAACTGCTGCTGCCTGCCGGCTCGCTCGACAAGATGCGCGCCGCCTACGACTTTGGTGCCGACGCCGTCTACGCCGGCCAGCCGCGCTACAGCTTGCGCGCGCGCAACAACGAATTCCGCCTGGAGCAGATCGGCCAGGGCATTGCCGAGGCGCATGCACGCGGCAAGAAGTTCTTCCTGACCAGCAATCTGATTGCACACAACGACAAGGTCCGCACCTATCTGCGCGACATCGAACCCATCATCGCCATGAAGCCCGACGCCATGATCATGGCCGACCCCGGGCTCATCATGATGGTCAAGGAAAAATGGCCCGAGCAGGAAATTCATCTGTCCGTGCAGGCCAACACCACCAACCACGCCACCGTGAAGTTCTGGCAGAAGATGGGCGTCTCGCGCATCATCCTGTCGCGCGAGCTGAGCCTCGACGAGATCGAGAAGATCCGCCAGGAATGCCCCGACATGGAGCTGGAAGTGTTTGTGCACGGCGCGCTGTGCATTGCCTACTCGGGCCGCTGCCTGCTGTCGGGCTACTTCAACCGCCGCGACCCCAACCAGGGCACCTGCACCAACGCCTGCCGCTGGGACTACAAGACGCATGACGCGGCCGTGGACCCCAACACCGGCGAGGCGCTGGGCCAGACCATGGAAAACGGCTTCAACTTCGAAGAAGCCAAGAACGATCTGGACAACCAGTTCACCAGCACCTGCGGTGACCAGCAGCGCCATCCCAAGGCCGATGCCATCTATCTGCTTGAGGAAAAAGGCCGCCCCGGCGAGATGATGCCCATCATGGAAGATGAGCATGGCACCTACATCATGAACTCCAAGGACCTGCGCGCCGTGGAGCATGTGGAGCGCCTGACCAAGATCGGCGTGGACTCGCTCAAGATCGAAGGCCGCACCAAGAGCCTGTACTATGTGGCTCGCACAGCCCAGACCTACCGCCGCGCCATCGATGACGCCGTGGCAGGCCGTCCGTTCAACCCGCATCTGATCACCGAACTCGAAGGCCTGGCCAACCGCGGCTATACCGGCGGCCTGCTGGAGCGCCGCCCTGCCAACGACTACCAGAACTACGAAACCGGCCACAGCGTGCTGCAGCGCAGCCACTTCGTGGGCGCGGTGCGCGGCTATGCCGACGGCATGGCAGAGATTGAAACCATGAACCGTTTCGCCGTGGGCGACACCATCGAAGTGATTCATCCCCAGGGCAACCGCCAAGTCAAGCTGGAGAAGATGTTCAACCTCGAAGGCCAGCCCGTGGAAGTCGCACAAGGCAACCCCGTGCGCGTGCGCATTCCGCTGGAAGGCCCTGTGGAAGGTGCGCTGATTTCGCGTCTGCTGTAAGCTCGACCGGCTTTGCTTTTCCAACGCCCCATACGCTGGGGCGTTGCTCTTTTCTCTATAGCTGCTTTCGCTCGTCTTTTCTTGAATTCAAATTGAATTCATGTTGAAAATCAACGATAACAAGTGCAGGCAGCTCCTCAATTTGAAGAACACACATGGAACTGAAGATTGACGAAGGCCTGAAGGCCTATATCGACCCTCTGACCCCGGACGAGCACGAATCGCTGGAGCGCAGCATCCTTTCCGAAGGCTGCCGCGACTCCCTGGTGGTCTGGGGCGATCTGCTCATCGACGGCCACAACCGCTACGGCATCTGCCAGAAACACGGCCTGCCCTTCAACACCGTGCAGGCCACGCAGTTCAAGAACATGGACGACGTGCATCTGTGGATGATCGACCAGCATCTGGGTCGCCGCTCGGTCTCGGACTTCCAGCGCGGCGTGCTGGCGCTGCGCAAGCGCGAGATCATTGCCGAGCGACGCGCTGCAGCAGCCGCTGCCGTGAACGCCGCCAAGGCCGCCCAGCCGGCCAGCGAGGAAGCCCCATGGGAAGGCGAGACCGACCCCGTGGTGGCCCAGGCTCTGGCCAGCGTGGCCAAGGTGCCCGACGAAGCGCTGGACACACGTGAAGCCCTGGCACGCGCCGCCCGCCTGTCGGCCGGTCAGGTCAAGATGATCGAGACCATCCAGGAAAAGGCCGCGCCCGAAGTCGTGGCCGCGGTCAAGGCCGGCGAACTCTCGCTCAATGCCGCAGCCGTGGTCGCCACCCTGCCCGAGGAAGAGCAGCAAGCCGTGGCCGCCGAAGGCGCCGATGCCCTCAAGCAGGCAGCCAAGCGGGTGCGCGATGCCAAGAAAAAGCCCAAGGCCGCCAAGCCCGAAGCCGAAGAATCGGCAGAAGCCGCGCCAGCCGCCAGCCCCGAAGAGCTGCAGGCCCGCGTCACCGAGCTGGAAGCCGAGAACGAGCGCCTGCGCCTGCAGGTCAAGACCTTGCAGGACCTGCTGGCCGAACAGGGTTAAGCCGCAGCAGCTGCGATGGCCCCTGCCTGCCGCTCAGAACGCGTCGAAACCATGGGCGCGCAGGCTTTTGCGCATGAGCTGCACGATCCGGCGCTGGCGCTCGCGCGGCATGCGGTTTTCGGTGGCGGCCACGCTGATGCCTGCCAGCACATCGCCGCTGGCATCGCACACCGGCAGGCCCACCGCCAGCACATTCTGGGTCGCATGATTGCCCACCAATGACCAGCCTCGCTCCCGTGTGGCCTGAACCAGAAGTCTGAGGCGCTGCTGCGTCATGCCGCCGTACAAGGCAAGCGCCGGCGCGTTGACGTCGAGCACCGCTTCCACTTCGCGGTCTGCCAGCGCCGAGAGCAGCGCCAGCCCGGCGGCACCGACCCCCAGGGGCTGGCGCGTACCCACCTGTATCACCAGAATCTGGATGGGATAGCTGCCCACATGCCGCGCAATACAGTGGGACAGACCACCGTCGCGCACCACGGCAAATGCGGCATCCCCACACCCTTCGCTGATGGCGGCCAGAACCGGCGCAAGCCGCTGCGCCAGATCCTCGCGTTGCTTGCTGCAGGGCACCAGCGCCTTCCAGCGCTCGCCGGGCCCGTAGCGATAACGTGAGACCAGCGTCACATAGCGAGCCTCCTGCAATGCCGCCAGCAGGCGATAGATGGTGGCGCGCTCAAGACCGGTCTGACGACACAGCTCGGCCACACGCATCCCCTCCTGCGGCCCGGCAAGCACGGCATCCATCACCGCCAAGCCACGGCTCAAGGTCTTGCTCTCCTCTCCTGCAGAGGGTTTTCGCCTAGTGATTTCGTCCGGCAGGCAGACGTTTTCATTCATTCATTTCCCCGCTTCATTGAAACAATCGCCGACAAGCCATGGCTCTCGGCATATGGGGTTCGACAGCGCTGAAGAACCCTCATAACCCTTTCAAGGAGAC
Organism: Comamonas sp. A7-5; assembly: GCF_039581385.1. Lineage (NCBI taxonomy): Bacteria > Pseudomonadati > Pseudomonadota > Betaproteobacteria > Burkholderiales > Comamonadaceae > Comamonas > Comamonas sp. A7-5. Next base: position 25,134 of record NZ_JBCPWO010000010.1, on the reverse strand, counting down.
AATGATGAAGCAGGAAAGGCATCGCAGAAACATCTGCATCGCCATCGCCGCAACGCTGGGCTCATGCCTGGCATCAGCGGCACCGGCCGTGGAAACCAGTTGGCCCACCAAGCCTCTCAAGCTAGTCGTCGGCTATGCGGCCGGCGGCGCCACCGATGTCGTTGCGCGCCTAGTCGCCAACCGGATGGGCGTGGAGCTGGGGCAGTCCATCATCGTGGACAACCGTACCGGCGCCAACAGCAATGTGGGCGCAGAAATCGTCGCCCGCGCTCCTGCCGACGGGTACAGCCTGTACGTCTACACGATCGCCAACACCATCAATGCATCGCTGTACAACAAGCTCGGCTACGACCCCGTCAAGGACTTCGAGCCGGTAGGCCTGATCGCCAAGATTCCCAATCTGCTGGTGGTCAATCCGGGCCTGCCGATCCACTCGGTGCAGGACTATGTCAGGTTCGCGAAAAATTCCAGCGACGGCCTGACATTCGCCTCCTCGGGCAGCGGCTCCTCCATCCATCTCTCCGGCGAGATGTTCAAAATGAGGACCGGGCTGAACATGCTGCATGTGCCCTACCGGGGCAGTGCGCCAGCCGTCTCCGACCTGCTTGGCGGTCAGGTGCAGTCCATGTTCGACAACTCGCCCTCGTCCATGCCGCATGTGAAGGCTGGAAAGCTGCGCGCACTGGCCATCACCAGCAAGGAGCGCTCCCCCCTGCTGCCCGATGTGCCGACCTTGGCCGAATCGGGCTTCCCCGGCTTCGAAGTGCAGTCCTGGTTCGGCATTTCCGCTCCGGCTGGCACGCCGGAAGTCATCATCAAGCGTCTGAACACCGCACTCAACCAGGCACTGAAAGACCCCGGCATCAAGCAAAGACTGGCTGAACTGGTCGCGACCACGGCACCAGGAACGCCCGACGACATGCGCAAATTCGTCGCCAGCGAACTCAAGAGCTGGAGCGAGGTCGTGAAGGCATCGGGCGCCAAGGCGAACTAACTCACCAGGACAAGGTTTATGTATCCCATCGATTTCTTCTGGCGCGCAGTACAGCGCTGGCCGCAGCGCATCGCCATCGACACGCCGCTTGAGCAGTTGAGCTTCGAACAGCTGGCACAGCAGGTCTGCGCCACGGCCAGCGGATTGCTGGCGCTGGACCCCAGGCCGCAATCGCGCGTGGCCATCTGCGCAACCAACAGCGCCGAGCATATCGTTGCACTTCTGGCCGTGCTGGCCTGCGGCAAGGTGTGGGTGCCCCTGAACCCCAAGAGCACGCAATCCGAGATCCGCCGCATCACCGACATCGTCGACGCCAGCATCCTGATTGTCGAGGCGGGCTACGGGGATCTGGTCAGCGATGCACGGGCTCGGCGCATCCTGATCGGCACGGCCGAGGCAGAGCAGCCCACTCTGGCACAGCTGATATCCCGGCACGCAGGCGCACCGATTCCAAGCTTCGATCTACACGAAGACGCAACGCAAGCCATCAAGTTCACGGGAGGCACTACCGGAGCGCCCAAGGGGGTGATGCAGCCCTACCGCGCGTGGATGGCCAACATCGTCAATCAGATCCATGCCTGGTCATTCGATGAACAGGACCGCTATGTCATGGCCGCCCCCATCACCCACGGCACCTCGACCTATGTGCTTCCGATTCTTGCGCAGGGGGGCTGCCACGTGATCATGGACGGTGCCGGCGCGCAGGCGGTGCGCGACACGTTCAAGCATCGCGGCGGCACGGTGTGCTTCATGCCGCCAACCCTGGTGTACATGCTGATGGGCTTGCAAGACACGACGCGCGCCGACTTCCCTCACCTCAAGCGCCTGATCTACGGCGGCGCACCGATGCCTCCGGAAAAAATTCGCGAGGTCCGGAATTTCTTCGGCCCCGTGCTCGGCACCACCTACGGACAGACCGAGGCCCCTCAGATTCTCACCGTGATGCGCCCCGAGGACTTCGAGCAAGAAGCCAACTGGGCAGCGGTCGGACGACGCACCTGGTACAGCGACGTGGCCATCATGTCTCCCGATGGACTCTTGCTTGAAACCGGCGAGGTGGGCGAGGTCGTCGCGCGCGGGCCGCTGGTGATGACCGGGTACTGGAACTTGCCCGAGAAGACGGCAGAGACGCTGGTCAATGGCTGGTTGCACACCGGTGACCGCGGCATGTTCGACGAGCGCGGCTACCTCTATCTGAAGGATCGCCTGAAGGACATGGTGATCACGGGCGGCTTCAACGTCTACCCGATCGACGTTGAAAACGCCCTCGCCCAGCACCCGGCCGTGCATGAATGCGCAGTCTTCGGCATTCCTGACGACAAATGGGGCGAAAGCGTCCAGGCCGCAGTGCAGCTGCGGCCGGACCAACAGGCCACCGAGGCCGATCTCGCGGCCTTTCTGCGCGAACGGCTTGGCCCCGTCCAGACCCCGAAACGCATCCACTTCATGAGCGAACTGCCACGCTCTCCCGTGGGCAAGGTTCTCAAGAATGCCGTGCGCGACCTGGCCATTGCCAGCGGCAGCAACACCTGAAGAAAGCAAGCCATGAAGCAAATGAAACAGCCTCCTACCACCAGCCTGTGCACGCATACGCTCACCAGCCTGACTTACGGCGATGCCGATCTCGTGCAGGATCTCATGGGCAAGAAGACGTTCACGGAGGTGATGCTCATGCAGATCCTCGGACGCAGCCCACGCCCCGTGGACCTGCGCATCACCGATGTGGTGCTGATTGTGCTGATGGAGCATGGCCTCACTCCCAGCGCCATTGCCACCCGCGTCGTCTACATGAGCGCACCGGAGAATCTTCAGGGAGCCGTCTCTGCGGGCCTGCTGGCCGTGGGCAGCTCGTTTGTCGGCACCATGGAGAACTGCTCGGGACTGCTCGACCGCATCATCGCGGCCTCCAGCCCCATGGAGGAAGCCCGCAGCATCGCCAGTCACTACCAGTCGCAAAAGTCGCCCGTCCCCGGATTCGGACACCACCTTCACAAGCCGGTCGACCCCCGCGCCTACAAGCTGCTGGAGATGGGACGCGAGGAGGCGGATCTGAAAGGTGACAGGATTCGTGCCCTGGAAATGCTGTCCCAGGCGGTGAACGAAAGTGCCGGCCGCGCGATCACCATCAATGCCACGGGCGCCGTGGCTGCCCTGCTGGGGGAGATCGGTGTGCCCACCAGAATCATGCGCGGGTTTGCCGTGATATCGCGCGCGGCAGGACTGGTTGCACATATCGCCGAAGAGCAGCAGAACCCTTCGGGCCGATTCATCTGGGAAACCGTCGAACATGCAATTGCGTACGTAAGCCCAGGTGCGGCAGAGGAGCAGTGAAATGTCCGGCATAACTCCCGATACGGCACCACCTTTGCGCGCACTGCTTGACCTGACTGGCCGCACGGTCGCCGTCGCCGGTGGCGGCTCCATCGCCCCTGGCTGGAGCATCGGCCGAGCCTCGTGCATCACCTATGCACGACAGGGAGCGACGGTATGCGTGATCGACCGCGATCTTGCCTCCGCCAAGGAGACCGTGCACCTGATCGAAACCGAAGGTGGCAGCGCCTTTGCCTATCAGGCCGACATGGCGCGCGAAGAGGACATCTTCTCGGCCTTCAGAGACATAACTGCCAGGCACCAGGCCATCGACGTGCTCCATCACAACGTAGGCATAGGCAAGACGGGTGGACCGCTGGAAACAAGCGCAGATGACCTGGACCGCATTCACAGCGTGAACGTGAAAAGTCTGATGCTGAGCTGCCAGGCGGTTCTTCCGGCGATGGTGCAGCGTGGCTCCGGCACCATCATCTCGATCGCTTCGGTCGCGGGACTGCGCTATCTCGGCTATCCGCATCTCGCCTATTGCACGACCAAGGCTGCCGTCATCCAGATGACGCGCATGATTGCACAGCAGTACGCGCCGCACGGAATTCGAGCCAACACGGTTGTGCCCGGTCTGATCGATACGCCACGCGTGACCGCCAATGTGGCACATATGTTCTCCGACAGCCTGGGCAAGGCCAAGGCTGCGCGGGCACAGCAGGTGCCACTGCAACGTATGGGGACTGCGTGGGAGGTGGCGAACGTCTGCGCCTTCCTGGCTTCGGATGCCGCCAGCTACATCACGGGCACGGAAATCGTGGCCGACGGCGGCTTGACAGGGAAATACGTCTGAGCCCTCGCAGGGCCGTGCCAGCGTCCAGCTCCCGCACGCAGCCTCCCCGGACGGCCCGATTGCCGGACAGGGAGGCTGTTTTTTGTGTCTCAACATAACCACATACAGCCAAATGACAGCCATTCTCATTAATATCTGCGCCTGCCAATAAACGCCACATAGCCCCCTCCGGCCCCGACTGAAGACAAGAGATGCCGCCAGCGCAAGGCTGGGGCAGCGCGCTGTTCATGCCAGCCAGGTGCTGTGTGCACTCCCCTACAACACCCATGGCTAACCTCCATCTTTCCGACTCCCCCGCTTTTCGCCTGAGCAGCGCCGCCGCTGCCGTTGCCGCAGCCCTTGGCGTGCTCGCCAGCCCCGTTCATGCACAGACGGCCAGCGCCGCCGCTGCCGAGGCCGCCCTGGACTCGGTCACCGTCACCGGCAACTGGCTGGATGGCGACATGTCCAGCGCCGAGAAGGTGCTGGAGCATCCAGGCGCCCGCACCATCGTCGAGCGCGAGCGCATTCAGGAAAGCGGCGCGGCCACCTTGCGCGAAGCGCTGCGCCTGGTGCCCGGTGTGCAGGTTCAGGACAGCAACGGCACCGGCGGCAGCGATATCTCTCTGAACCTGAGCGTGCGCGGTCTGACCGCGCGCCTGTCGCCACGCTCCTATGTGCTGCAGGACGGCGTGCCCGTTTCCTACGCTCCTTACGGTCAGCCCCAGCTGTCGCTGGCGCCCGTGGCGCTGGGCAATCTGGACTCCATCGACGTGGTGCGCGGCGCAGGCTCGGTGCGCTACGGCCCGCAGAACGTAGGTGGCATCATCAACTTCACGACGCGTGCCATTCCAAAGACCTTTGCGGCCGAAGCCTCCATCGGCACCGAGATCTACAGCCACGGCGGCAACGTGAAGACCACGCCCAGCTTCTTTGTGGGCGGCACCAACGAGTCGGGCCTGGGCCTGGCCGTGCTGTATTCGGGCACGCACGGCAAGGGCTGGCGCAGCAGCAACGACAAGACCGACATCGACGATCTGCTGGTCAAGGGCAGCTACAAGCTCAGCAACAACAGCAGCATTTCCGCTTCGCTGCACCACTTCGAGGGCAAGGGCCAGATGCCCGGCGGTCTGACCACGGCCCAGTACGCCGCCGACCCGTTCCAGAGCACGCGCAACTATGACCAGTTCACGGGCCGCCGCACCGACGGCTCGCTCAAGTACAGCTACAAGGACGGTCGCAACAACTTCGAAGTGCTCAGCTACTACGTGGACTCCTTCCGCGGCAGCTATATCGAACGCGACGCCACCGGCGCCAATGCCGGCAAGCGCAGCCTCACGGCCGCACCGCGCGACTACAGCTACTACGGCGTGGAGCCGCGCTACTCGCGCATTTTCGAGACCGGCTCCGTGGTGCAGGAAGTCAGCGTGGGCTATCGCTATCTGAAGGAAAAGAGCTCAGAAACGGCGCTGGCCACTTCCGGCTTCTATGTGCCCGGCCAGGTCGATGCCATGGCCCTGCCGCTGAACACCACCCAGACCAGCCAGGGCGGCACCACGGCCAATGCCTTCTATATCGACAACCGCATCGATGTGGGCAACTGGACCATCACGCCCGGCGTGCGCTACGAGCGCATCCGCTCCTTCAACAATGTGGTGGACTACAAGGGCGCGACCGCAGCGGCCATCTACCCGACGGCGGCCGCCAACGAACTGCTGCCCACGCTGTCGGTGCTCTACCGCGTCGACAGCCACTGGTCGGTGTTCGCCAATGCCGGCAAGTCCTTCGGGCCCCAGCAGTACGCACAGCTGGCCCAGTCGTCCAACAACCAGCTCTATCCCGAATCGGCCAAGACCTATGAGCTGGGCACGCACTACAAGAGCGACACCTGGAATGGCGAGCTGACGCTGTTCAATATCGACTTCAACAAGGAGCTGTTCCTGGACCGCCCGGGCGACGGCACCGGCAACGGCATCTGGACCGATCTGGGTGCCACGCGCCACCGTGGTCTGGAATCGGCGCTGCGCTATGACTTCGGCAAGAACTACCCGGCACTCAAGGGCCTGTCGCTGGGCATGAGCTATACCTTCACCCAGGCCACCAGCCAGGCCGGTCCCTTCGCAGGCCGCGACCTGCCGCTTTATTCGCGCCACACGGCCGGCCTGTCGGCACGTTATGCGATGGAGCGCTGGACCTTCAATGCCGATCTGAACGCCCAGTCCAAGCAACGCTCGCCCGGCACGCCCGGCACCAGCGCCAAGCCCAATCCCTACATCACGCAGGAAGACGCCAATGGCAATCTGGGCGATATCCCGGGCTTTGCCATCCTGGGCCTGCGCACCAGCTACCAGGCCGGCAAGGAGCTGAACAATCTGCGCCTGACCGTGGGCATGAAGAACGTGTTTGACCGCCGCTACTTCACCCGCTCCACCGACAACAACGGCGGTGGCAAATACGTGGGCATGCCACGCACCCTGTACGTTCAGGCCACCCTGCCGTTCTAAGCGGCGGCCCCGCGAGCCCACCTCGCGGGGCATCACACCATCACGCGCAATGACTTCGCTACGTTCTCTGTGGCTGCGGCTGCATCGCTGGTTTGCCCTGGGCCTGGGCTGGATTCTGATTCTGGCCGGGCTCACCGGCACCCTGCTCATCATCGGCCAGCCGCTGGACCGCATGGCGCACCCCGAGCTGTTCCAGGCCCGCACGACGCATGCGCAGCAGGCCGCAGCACTGACGCCGATACTGGCAAGAGTCCATGAGGAGTTCGGCAGCAAAGCCACTCTGCGCTTCCGGCTGCCTCAGGAGACACAGGACAGCCTGTGGCTGCGCGTTCAGGCTGCGGACTGGCGCGGCACCATTTACCTGGACCCCTTCACCGGAGCGGAGCAGGGCCGCCGCGGCGAGACCGAGGGCTTTGTCAACACGCTGTTCAAGCTGCACAGCACCTTGCTGCTGGACGCCAACGGCAAGGCCATACTGGCCTGGACCACCCTGGCCTACGTGCTGCTGCTGCTGACGGGCGTCATTCTCTGGTGGCCCAAGCGCTGGCCGGGCAACTGGCGCATAGAACTCAATAAAAGCCTGGTGCGTGCCCTGTTCGACATGCACCGCATCGGCGGCGTGATCATGGGCCTGCTGATAGCGGTGTCGGTCGTCACCGGTGCCTATATGGCATGGCGACCGCTGGGCGACTGGCTCAATGTGCTCAGCAGCAGCACGGCAGTCAAGCCACCCAAGCTGCCCGCACTGGCTGCGCAAGGCGCCGCCCAAGCGCTGCCAGCCGATGTGGATGCCATGCTGGCCTCGGCCCGCGCGGCCATGCCCGATGCCCAGGCCAGCTTCGTGCAGCTGCCGCCCAATGCCAAGCAGGCAGTACGCATCCGCTTTCGCGCCCCCGGTGAACCGCACCCCAACGGCATCAGCTCGGTATGGCTGGACCCGCGCAATGGTGCCGTGCTGGACGTCAGACGCTGGAATGAACTCGACCCCGGCGCTGCGGCGGTGGCCGTGGCCTATCCGCTGCACACGGGCGAGCTGGGTGGCGTACTGATGGAAATCCTGGCCGGCCTCAACGGCCTGGTGCTGGGCGGCTTGGGCATCAGCGGAATCTGGCTCTGGTGGCACCGCCGCAAGGCCAGAAAGCTTGCCGCCCAGAGAAAGCCCTGAGAGTGCGGGCCGGCGCCCGGCAGCCCGCGCCCGGCCCTTGCCCCATGTTCCAGGCTCGAAGCCCCTGTTAAGGGCCGGGTCTGCTTGCATCACAGCCTCTGCTGCCTCAGCATCTGGACTTCCACCGATGAGCAGACAAGGAGCTGAAGATGGCTATGAATCCCGTTGGCTGGTTCGAGATCTACGTGCAGGACATGTCGCGCGCCAGGAGCTTCTACGAAGCCGTGCTGGGCTGTCGGCTGCAAGCGCTGGCCATGCCGGAAGGCGGCGAGCACCCCGACATGGAGATGTGGGCCTTTCCAGGACAGCCGGATAACGCTGGTGCCACCGGAGCGCTGGTCCGCATGCCGGAATGCCCCTCTGGCGGCGGCGGCACGCTGGTCTATTTCGTCTGTGAAGACTGCGCCGAGCAGGCCGCCCGCGTCGCACGCAACGGCGGCAGCCTGCACCGCGACAAAGTCTCCATAGGCCCTTATGGATTTATTGCCCTGGCCATCGATACCGAAGGCAATATGTTCGGCCTGCACTCGATGAAATAGGGCTCGCGCCAGCCCACGAAAAAGGCCTGCCTCCGAGGAGGACAGGCCTTTTTACCTGGCAAGCTGGCGCAATCAGGCCAGCAACTGCCTCAGCACATAGGGCAGGATGCCGCCATGGCGGTAGTAGTCCACCTCGATGGGGGTATCGATGCGCAGCTTCACGGTCACGGTTTTCTTGCTGCCATCGGGCCTGGTGATCACCAACTGGGCATCGCTTTGCGGCGCCAGGTCGGCGGCCGGGATCACATCGATGAACTCCTCGCCCGTCAGACCCAGGGTTTGCCAGCTGTCATTGCCCTTGAACTGCAGCGGCAACACGCCCATGCCCACCAGATTGGAGCGGTGAATGCGCTCGAAGCTGCGCGCCACCACGGCCTTGATGCCCAGCAGTTGCGTGCCCTTGGCCGCCCAGTCGCGGCTGGAGCCCGTGCCGTATTCCTCGCCTGCCAGCACCACCGTGGCACGGCCCGCGGCCTGGTATTTCATGGCCGCGTCGTAAATGGCCATCTTCTCGGCCCGGCCATGGTCGTCGCGGAACAGGGTGACACCGCCCTCCTCGCGCGAGCCGTCGCCTGCGGCGGGGATCATCAGATTCTTGATACGCACATTGGCAAAAGTGCCGCGCATCATCACCTCATGGTTGCCCCGGCGCGAGCCATAGCTGTTGAAGTCGGCCTTGTGCACGCCATGCTCGAGCAACCACTTGCCTGCCGGCGAAGACTCCTTGATGGAGCCTGCGGGCGAGATATGGTCGGTGGTGATGGAGTCACCGAACAAGGCCATGATGCGAGCACCGTGCACCGCACTGGAGTTAGAGCCTTTCTGACCTGCAGCGCTGGCCCCGTCTTCGGGTGGTGCTTTCAAATCCAGAGCGAAGTCGGCAAAAAACGGCGGCTCGGCGATATAGGTGCTCTCGGGCCAGGTATAGGTGGCGCCCGTCACACCCCGAATCTTTTCCCAGAGCTTGCCCGGCTCACTGGCCACCTGCTCGTAATTGCTGCGGAAGGCCTTGCCGTTCATGGCGAACTTGAGCAGCTCCTGAATTTCCTCGCTGCTGGGCCAGATGTCGCCCAGATACACATCCTTGCCGCCCTTGCCCTTGCCCACGGGCTCGGTCATCAGGTCCTTGCGCACCGTGCCGGCAATCGCGTAAGCCACCACCAGCGGAGGGCTGGCCAGGAAGTTGGCCTTGATATTGGGGTGAATGCGAGCCTCGAAATTGCGGTTGCCCGAGAGCACGGCCGAGCAGACCAGATTGTTCTGCGTGATGACGGCATTGATCTCGGGGGTGAGATCACCGGCATTGCCGATGCAGGTGGTGCAGCCGTAGCCTGCCAGCGCAAAGCCCAGTTTTTCCAGGTAGGGCAGCAAGCCCGCCTCGGTCAGATAGCGGGTGACCAGGCGAGAGCCCGGGGCCAGCGAGGTCTTGATATGCGGCTTGACCTTGAGGCCTGCCTGCACCGCCTTCTTGGCCAGCAGGCCCGCCGCCAGCATGACGCTGGGGTTGGAGGTATTGGTGCAGCTGGTGATGGCTGCAATCAGCACATCGCCGCTGCCGATATCGAAGCTCTTTTCCGGCGCTGCAACCGCATGGCTGGCATCAGCAGCAATCGCACTGGCCTCGACCTTACCTGTCTCGGGTGTGTTGCTCACCATCTCGGCCTTGTTGCGCTCCGCACCGGCCGACAGGGGTTTGCTCTCGGGCTGCAAGGCCTCGGGACCATCGGGGCTCACCACGTGGCGACGCGCCAGCTGATCGGCTGGGAGATTGAAGCCATTCTGGGCCACGGGAGCGCTGAACAGCTCGTCGAACTGCCCGGCCACATGGCCGATCTCGATGCGGTCCTGCGGGCGCTTGGGCCCGGCCAGACTCGGTGCCACCTTGCCCAGATCCAGCTTGACCACATGCGAGTAGTCGATTTCGCCGGCCTTGGGCACGCCAAACAGCTGCTGGGCCTTGAAGTAGGCTTCGAAGGCCTGAATCTCGCTCTTGGTACGTCCCGTTCCCTTGAAGTACTCGATGGTCTTTTCATCGACTGGGAAGAAGCCCATGGTCGCCCCATATTCAGGGGCCATATTGCCGATGGTGGCGCGATCCGGCAGGGACAGGCTGCGCGTTCCTTCGCCAAAGAACTCGACGAACTTCCCGACCACTTTTTCCTTGCGCAGCAGCTCCGTGACGGTGAGCACCAGATCGGTGGCCGTCACGCCTTCGCGCAACTGCCCAGTCAACTCGAAGCCCACCACATCAGGCGTGAGGAAGTACACGGGCTGGCCCAGCATGGCCGCCTCGGCCTCGATGCCGCCCACACCCCAGGCCACCACGCCTATGCCGTTGATCATGGTGGTATGGCTGTCGGTGCCGACCAGGGTGTCGGGGTAGTACACCGCCTCGCCCTTGCCGCTCCTGGCCTTGTGCACGCCGCGCGCCAGGTATTCCAGATTGACCTGGTGCACGATGCCGAAGCCCGGCGGCACGACACCGAAGGTGTCGAAGGCCTGCATGCCCCATTTCATGAACTGGTAGCGCTCCTGGTTGCGCTGGAACTCCAGCTTCATGTTCAAGTCCAGCGCCTTCTTGGTGCCGAAGTAGTCCACCATGATGGAGTGGTCCACAACCAGGTCCACGGGCACCAGCGGCTCGATGGACTTGGGCTTCTTGCCCAGCTTGGCAGCGGTGCTGCGCATCGCGGCCAGATCGGCCAGCAAGGGCACGCCGGTGAAGTCCTGCAGCACCACGCGCGCGACGACAAACGGAATCTCGTCGACCCGCTCGGCCTTGGGTTGCCAGCGCGCCAGCTGCGCCACATGCTCCTCGGTGATCTTGTTGCCGTCACAGTTGCGCAGCACCGATTCGAGCACGATACGAATCGAGACAGGCAGGCGCTTGATCTCCGGGAACTGCTTGGCCAGGGCCGGCAAGGAATAGAACTTGCCCTTCTTGCCCTCGGCCAGTTCAAAGGACTTCAGGGTTTTGGCAAAAGCATGCGACATCGTGAGACTCTCCATGGACAGAACACAGGGAAAACGCTTTTGCATTCCATTGTGCACACAATGCCCGTGAAAAGGGTGGGACAGGGCGCCGGCAACGCAAACCGGCTCACATGGGCGCAAGAAAAGAAAGCCCGCACGGGGCGGGCTGGAGTCGCGCCGAAGCAAGCTCAGGCGCCGGCGTCCGGCAGAAACTCCTCTCCTTCGCTCAAGGGCGCAAAGCGGTAGCTGGCCGGCGTGCGGCTGAGCTTGACCGGAGCGCCCAGCCCCTGGTATTGGCCCATCGTCACCACCATCTCGCGGTGTACGGTATGCGGGTGCTCAAGCGCCTGAGCTACATCGAGCACCGGCGCGGCAGGCACGCCGATGGCCATCAGCTCGTCGGCAAGCCTCACGCCATCAAGCGGTGCAAACGCCTGCTCGAGCAAGGGCTTGAGTTCGGCACGATGGACGGAGCGCTGGCCTGCGGTGGCAAAGCGCTCGTCCTGCGCCAGTCCCTCCTGCCCGACATGCTGGCACAGCAAACGGAACTGCCTGTCGTTGCCCACGGCCAGAAAGATGGGTGCACCGCCCGTGCTGAGCACGTCATAGGGATAGATATTGGGATGTGCATTGCCCGAACGCTGCGGCACCTTGCGCCCCATGAACCAGTTGGCCGCATGGGGGTGGAGCAGCGACAGCCCGGAGTCGTAGAGCGAAGCATCCACCAGTTGCCCCTGTCCGCTGCGCCCCCGCTCGTGCAGGGCCAGCAGCACGCCTATCGTGGCATTCAGCCCGGTCACCATGTCCACCACCGGCAGGCCCACGCGCAGCGGGTCGCCGTCGGCTTCGCCGTTGATGCTCATGATGCCGGCCATGGCCTGGATGGCGGCGTCGTAGCCGGGCAGGCTTCCCAGAGGGCCGTCGGCGCCGAAGCCCGTGACGCGGCACCAGATCAGATGCGGCAGCTCTTCGCGCATCTGCTCATAGCCTATGCCCCATTTCTCCATGGTGCCGACCTTGAAGTTCTCCACCACCACATCAGCCTCGGCCATCAAGGCGCGCACGCGCTGCTGGCCTTCGGGCGCGGACAGGTCGAGAAACTGGAGGCGCTTGTTGCGGTTCAAGCCGAAGTAGTAGGAGGCCACGCCGTCGCGAAACGGAGGCCCCCAGGTGCGGGTGTCATCGCCCTGCGGCGGCTCCACCTTGAGCACATCGGCGCCATGGTCGCCCAGTATCTGGCCGCAGAACGGCCCGCCGAGAATGCGTGACAGATCAAGCACCTTGACGCCCTGCAGGGCTCCGGCGCCAATCGTGGCTGGATTGTGCATGTTTCACTTTCCGACAGAATGCGGGCCCATGGCCTGCGTGTTGATCAAAGATTGCTCGTGGGCTTGCACCGCCAGTCGCGGCAGCCCATGTCTCAGGCCAGAGGCTTTCGGCCCACGCTGCGCACCAGCGCGCTCAGGCGCTGATGGATGGCATGGAAGCTCTGGTCCGCCTCTAGCTGCGAGGCAACAGGCTGGCGCAGGTGCTTGCCCTCCAGTTCCAGCTTGGCGCGGATTTCCGGATTCACCAGCGCCTGCCCTATGGCACTGCGCAGCGCGGCCACGCGGTCGGCAGGGGTGCCCTTTTTCACGAAGTAGCCAGCGCTGACCGTGTATTCGAAGTCGGGGCTGAGGCGGCTTTGCGATATCAGCGGCACATGGGTCAGCTCCTTGGGCAAGACCTTGGAAAAGCTGGTCAGAATCTTCAGGCGCCCCTGCTTGGCCATGCCTTCGAAGCTTGCCTGATAAGGCAGGATGGCGAAGTCCACCTGCCCTCCTGCCAGGTCCTGCAGGGCCGGCGCGCCGCCCTTGTAGGGCACATGCAAAAACGGCAGCCTCAGTCTGGCTGCGAGAGCATCGCCCATGAGGTTGTACATGGAGTCCACTCCCACCGTGCCATAGGTCAGCGGGCCGTTCTTGCTGGCGCGTGCATATTCAATGAACTCGTCATAGCTGTTGACCGGCAACCCGCTCTTGACCATGAGCACTATGGGCGACTCCGTCGTGGGAGCGGCCAGCGTGAAGTCCCCCGGCTTGTAGCGCGCTGCCGTATTAAGCATAGGTGCCAGGAAGATCTCGTTGGCCGAACCATGGAAGAACATATAGCCGTCTGCAGGCGCGTTGAGCACCTTGGCTGCGGCAATCAGGCCCGTTCCGCCGCCCAGGTTCTCCACCACCACCTGCTGCCTGATGCTGCGGCCTATGGATTCGGCAAAGATGCGCGCCGCCACATCGCTGGCCCCGCCTGCGGGAAAAGGCACCATGAGAATCAGTGGCTTGGCAGGAAATCTTTCTGCAGCCCGGACCCAGCTCGAACCTGCCGCCAGGGCAGCCGTCTGCCACAGCGTGTGCCGCATAAAGCCGCGGCGGTTCCATGTGTTCATCTCTTCTCTCCCGTTCAGGGTGCGACCGCTCAGGCCAGATAGCTTTGCACCAAGTGAGTCCAGAAGGCCGCGCCTATGGGCAGGGCCTTGTCGTTGAAGTCGTACAGCGGGTTGTGCACCATGCAGCCTCCGTCCTCGCCCACGCCGTTGCCCAGCCGGATATAGGCGCCGGGGCGCTTTTGCAGCATGTAGGCAAAGTCTTCGCTGCCCATGGTCGGCGTGCGCTCGCCCACCTTGTCCTCACCCAGCAGGCGTATGGCCACCTGCCGCGCGTATTCGGTCTGGGCTTCGCAATTCACGAGCACCGGGTACTTGTGCACGTAGTCGATGTCGCAGCTGAGCTGATAGCTCTCGGCCTGGGCCTGCACAAAGGCCTTGATGCGCTTTTCCACCCAGCTGCGCACGTCCGGGTGCAGGGCCCGCACGCCGATCTTGAGCACGGCGCTTTCAGGCACGATGTTGAAAACCTCGCCGGCCTGGATGGAACCCACCGTGATCACGGCCGCCTGCTGGGCATCGATCTCGCGCGTGATGATGGACTGCAGACCCAGCACTATGCTGGCCGCGCACTGCATGCTGTCTATGCCGTGATGCGGCATGGCGCCATGAGCACTGCGCCCGCGCAGCGTAACGGTCACGCGGTCGAACGATGCCATGGCCGGTCCCTGGCTGATGGCCATCCGGCCCACGGGCAAACCCGGTGCGTTGTGAAGCGCATAGATCTCGTCGCAGGGAAACAGCTCGAACAGCCCCTCGTCCACCATGCGCATGGCACCGCCTTCGTTCTCCTCGGCCGGCTGGAAGATCAGGTTCAGCGTACCGTTGAAATCGAGCTTCTCGGCGACGTACTTTGCCGCGCACAGCAGGATGGCTGTATGTCCGTCATGGCCGCAGGCATGCATTTTCCCGGGCAGGCGGCTGGCGTAGTCCAGGCCTGTTCTTTCATGGATAGGCAAGGCATCCATGTCCGCGCGTATGCCCAGCGACTTGCTGCCCGAGCCCTTTTTGAGCACGCCGACCACACCGGTCACGCCCAGGCCCCGGTGCACGGCATAGCCCCAGCGAGCCAGGGATGCGGCCACCATGTCGCTGGTACGCGTTTCTTCGAAAGCCAGTTCGGGATGAGCATGGATGCTGCGGCGGATCTCCACGAACTCGGCTGCAACGGACTGCAGTTGGGCGAGCAGAAGGGAAGTTGAAGGTGTCATGGTATGGATAGGTGAAATACCCGGCTCATGCCTTGCATGGGCTCTCGGGCAGTGGCAGGCAGTGCGAAACAGTGTCCTCCTCACGGCCGAGGTGAGGAGTTTCGAAAAGTTCTAACACGTCCAACCTTCGATGGCATGCCTGCGCTTGGGCCCAAGCGACAGGGCCATCAGTCAAGCTTCACGCCGGCCTTTTGCACCACCTCGCTCCATTTGTCGAGTTCGCTCTTCACGAAGCCGGCCAGATAGGCGGGCTTGGCATCCGCGCCGCGCTCCAGGCCCTGGGCCGCAAAGGCTTTCTTCACATTCTCGGAATCCAGCGCTTTGGCATAGGCCTGATTGAGCAGCTCCACCCGCTCCACCGGCATGCTCTTGGGACCGACCACGCCAAAGAACACGCTCACGTCATAGCCGGTCAGCCCCTGCTCGGCGATCGTGGGGATCTGGGGCATGGCACTGGAGCGCCTGGACGTGGCCACGCCCAGGGCCTTGACCTTGCCGGCCTTGATATAAGGCATGGCCGTGAGGATGTCGGTGAAAGTCATGTCCACCTGACCGGCCAGCAGGTCGTTAAGTGCCGGCCCCGTGCCCCTGTAGGGCACATGCTGCAGCTGGGTGCCGGCCAGACCGTTGAACAGCACACCCGCCAGATGGGATGAAGCGCCATTGCCCGAAGACGCGAAATTGAGCTTGCCGGGCTTGCTCTTTTCCAGCGCGATCAGCTCCTTGACGTTGCTGACGCCCAAGTCCGGCCGAACCACCAGCACATTGGGCAGATAGCCCACGTAGATGATGGGCGTGAAGCTGGTGCGCGGGTCGTAGCTGATGGACTTGTACAGCGGCTTGTTGATGGCCAGCGGACCCGAAGTACCGAACATCAGCGTATAGCCGTCAGGCTTGGCACGTGCCACGAAGTCCGCTCCGATATTGCCGCCGGCGCCGGCCTTGTTCTCCACGATCACGCTCTGGCCCAGCTCCTTGGTCAGCTCGGTCGCCAGAATGCGTGCCATGGCATCGGTAGGGCCGCCGGGCGGAAACGGCACGATGAACGTGATGGGGCGTGTCGGATACTTCTCCTGGGCAAGCGCGGGCAGTGCCGCCGACAGGGCGGCGGATGCCATCAGGCCCAGCGCTGCGCGTCTGGCTTTATGCATGTCTGTCTCCTTGGAAGGGTGTTGCCGATGAACCGGCAAAATCACTGCGGGGTGCCGCCGGCAACGGCCTTGAAGCGCTCCATGCGCGTCTTCTCGCGTGCGTAGGCGCTCCTCGCGTACTGCTCGAACTCTTGCGGGCTGCGGTAGTTCAACGGCTGATTGAGTTGTTCGAGGATCTTGCGCCCCTGTGCCGACTCCAGCGCCGCCCTGAAGGCGTCATGAATGATGCGCAGCCGCGCCGGCGCCAGGCCGGCAGGGGCGGCAATGCCATAGGGCGACTCGATCACCGCGTCCACGCCCAGCTCTCTCAAAGTGGGCACTTGGGGGAACTGCGGAACACGGCTGGACGTGAACATTGCCAGGTAGCGCAATCGGCCCGACTGGATATGCTGGGAGGCTACGCCGGAGAGCACGCCCGCATCGATGTGGCCGCCCAGCAGATCGCTGGCCTGCTCCGAATCTCCCTTGTAGGGCACGCGATTGAGCTGCAGGCCCGTGGACTGCACCAGCTCGCTCAGTACGATGCTGGGCGTTTGCACCGGACCGGCCGCACCGACGGAGATCTGGCCGGGACGCCTGCTCGCATCTTCGGCAAACTCCTTCCAGCTCTTCCACGGCGCTTCCCTGCGCACAGCCAGCCCGAAGGTGTAGTCGGTCATACCGATCACGTAGCTCAGCTTCAAGGGGTCGAAGCTCACCCGGTTCAGATACGGTTCGCGATAGACACTGGCAGGCAGCACCGCCAGGGTGTAGCCATCCGGCTGAGCGCGCGCCAGCTCCACCGCGCCAAACGTGCCGTTGGCGCCTGGCTTGTTCTCTATGACCACCAGTTGCCCCAGCAACTGCGAGGCTTGCTGTGCCACCACCCGCAAATGCGCGTCCGTCGGTCCGCCGGCGCCATAGGGCACCACCAGGCGTATCGGCCGAGCCGGATAGGAGTCACCCTGAGCCTGTGCGGCCGAATGGGCTGCCGCCAACAGCACTGCTCCCGAGGCTGCGGCCAGCAGCCGTCGGCGCTCTCTTGCGTGATTGCGCATATTTGTCTCCTTGCAGAAATAATCCGAGAGCCGATAACGCCTTTTCACGAAGCGTTTCAGCCGTTTCTTCTACTTATTTCAAGGCCGCCGGCAATCACTCCAGCCACTGCGCCGGCACGGCAGCCGCATCGTCCAGCGGATCGCGTGGCAGCACACGGTGCAGCAGCACCAGTTGCGACAGGCGCAGGCGCTCGTTTGATCCGGTCTGTGCGGCTTCCCAGGCCATGGCGATGGCCGTGGTGCAGTTGTAGAGCGCTGTGGCGGCCTGGCGGGCCAGCACTTCGCCGCCGTCCCGAGCGGCCCTGTCGGCCAGGATGCTGGCGCGGGCCAATGCATCTTCCAGCGCCTGGCGGTAACCGGGCACCAGGCGGGCATGATCGAGCAAGCCATGTAGATACTGCTGCAGCACAGGTAACGAGCCTTCGCGCTTGATGGCGCGGATCACGTCCAGCGCCACGATATTGCTTGTACCTTCCCAGATGGAGCCCAGGTGGGCATCGCGCACCAGACGCGGATCGCTCCACTCCTCGATATAGCCGCAGCCGCCGCGCACTTCCATCGCATCACCAGTGACCTTGCGTGCATCGCGGCAGGCGCGAAACTTGATCAGCGGCGTCAGAATGCGCAGCAGCGCATAGGCATCCGGCTGGCCCGCGTCGGAGCGCATCAGCGTCTGCGCGGTCTGGAACACCATGGTGCGCGCCTGTTCGGCGGGCACGCGCAGCTTGTCGAGCTGGCGCTGCATCAGCGGCATCTGCTCCAGGCGCTTGCCAAAGGCAATGCGTTCATGGGCGATGAATTCGGCCTCGGCCACAGCACGGCGCATCATGCCGGCGGAACGCACACCGTTGGACAAGCGCGAGTTGTTGACCATGTCGGCCATCTGCACAAAGCCCCGGCCTTGCTGGCCCACGAGATAGGCCACGGCGCCGTCCATGCGGATCTCGCCGCTGGCCATGGACTTGGTGCCCAGCTTGTCCTTGAGACGGATGATGCGATAACGGTTGGTGCTGCCATCGTCCAGGGAACGCGGCAGCAGAAACAGCGAGATGCCCTTCATGCCCGGCGCCCCGCCCTCCACACGAGCCAGCACCATGGCGAACTCGGCATCGGGGTTGGAACAGAACCACTTGTCGCCGGTGAGAAGCCATGAGCCGTCGGCCTGCGGGGCGGCCAGAGTCAGCGTGCCCGCGATGTCCGAGCCTGCGGCCTGCTCGGTCATGAACATCGCGCCCTGGGCCTGGTTCTCCCAATCCAGTGAGAGCAGCTGAGGCAAATACTTGTCCACCAGCTCGGGGGAGCCGTACTTCTTGAGCGTGCGCGTCAGCGAATCGGTCATGGACAACGGGCAGCACAGACCGAACTCGGACTGCACGAACAGAAAGGTCAGTGCGTACTTGACGATGGGCGGCATCTTGCCGCTCCAGCCCAGCATGTCTTCCCGGTGAGAAATGGCTTGCAGGCCGAACTCTCCGTAGGCGATGCGCTCAAGCTCTTCATAGGCTGGATGCTTGATGATGCGCTGGCTGTCCTGGCCGGCGCGGCTGCGGTGCTCGAGCGTGGGCGGATTCCTGTCGGCCATGCCGGCCAGCTCGTCGATGCGCCCACCGGCCAACTCGCCCATGCGCTGCAGATAGGGCTGCAGATGGGCCAGCAGATCGGCTGGCAGATAAAGCGCCAGCAGCGACTGCAACTCAGGATCGGTGGCATAGAAATTGGCACCGTGGCGATCAGGCACGGGATGGGCAGCCTGGGCCACGGCATGCATCTGGCTCTTATCGTTGGCGGACATGAACGTCTCCTGCTGAATTCGAATATCCCCTGAGGAGCTGAGCACCCTCTCATTGGAAAGAGGACGACAACCTCGCTACAGGGCTTACCTTGCTTGCCGTCTCTGGGTTCGGCCATGACGAATTCAGGCGGTATGTACCGCACACAAAGCCGGCAATTGAGGCAAGGACTGCCACGAATTTCAGCACCCTCATATATTCACGTCAAATATTATTAAAATCTTTCTCAATACTTTTTAAATATCAATAAATCATGGAACTGAGGTTGCTGCACTACTTCGTCACCCTCGCCGAAGAGCTTCATTTCAGCCGTGCGGCGCAGCGGCTGTCGATCTCCCAGCCCCCGCTGTCCGTGGCCATCAAGCAGCTGGAGCAGGAACTGCAGGCCCAGTTGTTCGAGCGCAGCAGCAAGGGCGTACGGCTGACTGCGGCCGGTGAACATTTGCTGGACAAGGCACGCCAGCTATTGGCCCTGAGTCAGCAGGCCGCACAGGAAACGCGCGACGTGGCCCAGGGCACGCGCGGCCATCTGCGCCTGGGCTTCGTGGGGTCGAGCCTGTACCGCGGCTTGCCACAGGCGCTGGAACGATTCCAGCACGACCACCCCCTGGTGCGCGTGGACATGCTTGAGGCCAACAGCGCAGAGCAAATCCTGGACCTGCAGCAAATGCGGCTGGACATGGCCCTGGTCCACTCCATACAGCCGCCCGAAGGAATTGCCAGCCGGCTGCTGATGGAAGAGCCTTTCGTGGTCTGCCTGCCCGACCGCCACCCGCTGCAGGCCAGCGCCGCCATCGATCTGGCCGAACTCAAAAACGACCGTCTGATCCTGTTCTCCAGCCTGGTCTCGCCTACCTATCACCAGCGCATCTACGAGATGTGCCTGGCCCATGGCTTTGCACCCGAAGTACGCCACGAGGTACGGCACTGGCTGTCGGTGATCTCGCTGGTTTCGCTGGGTCAGGGCGTGGCACTGGTGCCCCAGGCGCTGACGCGCGTGGGCATGCCGCGCCTGGTGTTCCGTCCGCTCAAAGGCTCGCACCCATCATCAGAGATGCTGGCCATGTGGCGTCGTACGCCGGCCAATCCTCTGGTGCAGGCATTGCTAGCCTGCCTGCAGCAGGCCGTGACGGAGCTATGACGCCAGGTCAGGCCTGATCATCGCTGACCGGCAGGCCTGCCCGGATCTACTTCAACGCTTCACTGCCGAGTTCTTCGAAATCGCATTGACCGCCCACAATGAACTCTTATCTGAATGGAAATAAGAGGCCAGGACGATTGACACCGCTCCGGGAAATTCATCCTGCGACTTGGCTCACGAATGGGAAGCCGGTCACGCGCTTGGCTCGGGGGGGAGCGTAGGTACGGACCTTGGAGGTGCTCAGGCCCAGGCGCACCAGCGACTCGGCAATGGTCACGGCCGCAGCTACTCCATCGACCACTGGTACACCGGTCAGTTCACGGATCCTGGCATCCAGTTCGGCCATGCCTCCGCAGCCGAGGCAAATGACTTCAGCATGGTCTTCGCTGACGGCAAGTCCCGCTTGACGAACAATCGCTTCCACCGCGCGCTCGGGTTGAGTCTCCAACTCCAGCACAGCCATGCCGCTGGCGCGAACCGATGCACAGCGTTCGTCCAGGCCAGCGAGCTTGAGTCGGTCCTCGATCAATGGCACAGCACGATCCAGCGTCGTGACCACCGAGTATTTGTGGCCCAGGAACATGGCCGCAGTGGCCGCCGCCTCGGTGATGTCCACAACGGGAACGTCCAGCAACTCCTGCAGGCCCTCGCGGCCATGTTCACCGTAGCCGGCTTGAATGACTGCATCAAAGGGTTGTCCATAGCTCATCACGGCGTCCATGACGCCGACCGCGGCAAGATAGCTCTCAAAATTCCCCTCGACCGATTCGGCACCAAAGCGCGGGGTCAGCGCGACTATCTCTGTTCCAGGCGCAGCAACTTTCCGAGCTTGCATGCCAATGGCATGGGTCATCGACTCAGTGGTGTTCACGTTCACGATCAGAATGCGCATGATTTTCAACTTTCTTTCTCAGTGTTTGGCGGAGGCTACGGAGATGGCTTCGCCATCCTGGTCTTCGTAGGTGAGCCCTTTCGGTGCAACCATCCAATAGAACAGGGCACCAAGTCCGGCTGCGATGAACCAGGAGAACTGGGACAGTGATTGCAGCGTCGGCAGGAATGCAAAGAGCAGCGAGATCAGGGATGAAGGAATCAGAGCCTGAATTGCCTTGGGGTTGATGCCATTTCGGTAGTGATAGGGGCCTGCGGGGTCCTGCGTATAGAGCGCCGGCACGTTCACGCGCTGCTTGCGGATCAGCCAGTAGTCGGCCATCACGATGCCGAACAGCGGTCCCAGAAATGAACCCAGCCCTCCCAGGAAGTAGACGATGACCAGTGGAGAGTTGTAGAGATTCCAGGGCAGGATCACGAAACCGAGAACTGCACTGACAAGAGCTGCCCGGCGGAAGTTCAGATGCCTGGGCATGAGGTTTGCCAACGCCAGGGCCGGAGCCACGAAATTTGCCATCAGGTTCACGGCGATGGTCAAAATCAGCAGCGAAAGACTCGCCAGAATCAACAGTGGCTTGTTGGGAATGTTCTGGACGATGTCGGTCGGGCTTTGAATCAGCGTGCCATCGATGGCCAGTTGTCCCCCTGTCAGAATGACGACGATCAAACCGAAGATCAGCATATTGATCGGAATGCCCCAGAAATTGCCTTTCACCACAGCGCTGCTTGAGGTAGCTGCCCGTGTGAAATCACAGAAGTTCAGCACGAAGGTGCCATAGATAGCAACCCACAGTGACGCTGCGCCCAGGATTTGCAGCCACATGGTTCCGCCGCTGCTTTCAAAAGGGGCAGACCAGTGCAGAGTCCACTTGGCGCTGTAGAAGATCCATCCTGCCAGGGCAATGAAAGTCAACAGAATTACAGGCCCGGCAAAGGCCTCGTACTTTCGGATGCTCTCCATGCCCCAGCAGGCAATGAGCACCTGCACAATCCACAAGATGGAAAAGCTAAGCCAGCCCAGCAATGGCAGGCCCAGCACGATTTGCTCTTTCAGCGACTGCAAGCCGGGAAACAGCGTGATCAGCATCACGTCGAGGACCATGGATGCCAGATAGGTTTGAATGCCGAACCAGGCAATAGCGACTCCGCCGCGGATCAATGCAGGAATCTGCGCACCGCGTGTGCCAAAGCTGATGCGGCTCATCACCGGAAATGGGATCCCTGTACGGGTCCCCATAAAGCCCGAGAGGGACAGCAGCACGAATAGAAATGCCGCACCCAGCAAAAGCGCCATCAGGATCTGATGCCCTCCCAGCCCAAGTGTAAAAAGACCGATGGCAAACGCGTAGTTGCCGAGGCTGTGTACATCGTTGGCCCAAAGAGTGAACAGGCTGTAGCTCCCCCAGGTACGCCCCTCTTTCGAGGTAGGTGCCAGATCGTGGTTGTACAGCGCCGGAGAAACTCCGGCCGGCAAGCCTTTATCTCGCTTTGGGCTGGTGGTGTTGGCCCCCGAGGTTAGTGACTCACCATGGGTGTCCAGTACTAGGTTGTTCATATGCCGCCTTCCATCAGGGTGCTCCGTGGAGCCCCTTTGCCATGACCTCATTTCGGCTGAGCGGGTCATGCTTGTCTACCGTTATTAGCGGCTACGGGCGACGCAGGCCTGCAGCCATGTTTTCGCTGCTGAAGAGCTGTGATGCTTATGAAGCGAATCGAATCTGCCTCATGTCCACTGCTTCAGCAAGCTTGTCCAGAAATGCTTTGAACACATCGCTGACATGCATGCAATGTATACAAGACATGAATTCAAGATGCTAGTAGGAACCCTGGTTCTATCGGCCAGAGATATTGGTTCGATGGAGTCCTCAGATGGGAGGACAAACGGTCAGTAGCAGGCGCAGCAAGCCCTGGCGTGCATTTCTGCCCTGGGCGAGGTGCTGAAACCTACACTTTGATCATGGCTGTTTTGCGTAGATACCCATCTATGAACCTCTCCACGATCCCCGCTGAGCAAAGCCAGGTTGCTGTGCGTATCAAGGGGCTATAGAAAGTACTCTCGAAGTCACACACCGGAATGAGTACCAGTAGTCACTGGTCAGTTGTTGCAAAGCCGGCATTCAGCCCGCGTCCATCGCAGCAATATTGCTCGCCAACGAGCAATCGGCGCTGATGCTCCCATGGCTTTGAGATCAGTTGGAATGCAGGGCAAGACCTTGGCAGCTGCATTCACCAATGCGTGGCGGCAGTCGAGATAGATGGATAGTCCATTCGGCAGTAATGCGAAGACGAGCGCTTTGTTGCGATCGGTGGCATTGGCGATGCTTGCTGGAAGACCATTCCACGCTGCGATGGCTATCCATGTGGTCATGGCCCTCTTGAAACCGTGACGGCGTCCATCTGCAACGCGAGCCATTCCAAGTCCTGGTCGAGGAACTGGCGCAGCGCCGGTGCCATGATCACCATGGACCGAGGCGGCTCCTTGATGAATGCTGCCGGGTACGATCAGCGAACGCGCAAGTCATCACCGGCACAGATGGCGAGCTCAATCGCTCCCTGGTAGGGGCAAGCGCTTCAAGCCTCAATATTGGCTCGCCGCAAAGTGCTGGGAGCTCGAGATCAGCGACGCGGCCTGGCGGCTCAACCAGGCTGGGTCCCGCCAAGGCCCCCGTCGGCTTTGAAACGCCTATTTAGCTGAGGACGAATCTTCAGGAGCCAGAATGGAGCGGAGTCGGTTGCGTGCTCCGCGACGACCGATCAGGCTTTCATCAAGGCGCGATGCCAATGCATCAATGTGAGCAATCATTAATTGTTCAGCCCGCAAATTGTCTCCATCTGCCAGCGCCTCAACAATGGCGGCATGATCGTCATTGAAGACTCTGGCCTCAGTCTTCGATTGGTATAGATCTGAAATCAGAGTTGTTCGCGCCGAGAGATCGACCATCATGGAGGTCAGGAACCGATTGCCGAGACACTCTGCCAAGCAAATATGAAAGTCGGCCAGCAGCCAGCTGCGGGCTTCTGCGTCCCCACAGGCAATGGCTTTGCGCTCTTCGGCGATGTGCTTGCGCAGGCGTTTCAGTGTTGCCTGCAAGGGTTGACCAGCGTCACGCAGCATGCCCGGCTCAACGACGCGCCTCGCTGCATAGGTTTCCTGAGCCTCCTCAAACGAAGGCTCTGCAACATACCAGCCAACCCTGGAGCGGACCTCCACAAAACCCCGGGTCTGAAGGTGCATCAATGCCTCGCGGACCAGGGTTCGACTGACCTGAAACAAGTCCGCAATGTCTTGTTCACCAAGTTTCTCTCCCGGACGGAGCTTGGCTGTCAGGATCGACTCTATGAGACGCTCGGCGATCTTGGTTTTGGTGATGACTGGAGTACTCATTAAATTGATTTTATGCGACCGAGCTGTTACCAAGTGGAGGATCGGAAGAGTCAATAAATTCGGCCACGCCCGCAATAGCCGCTGATAAATCTTGCGTTCCAGAGAGCATGTGGCAGAGCTGGCTGAAGGAGGAGCGTAAGTTAAATACGCCTGGCGGGCTATTCATCTTTCTTCTCCTGCGATTGCCTCAGGAAGCGCCCGATACGCCTTAAGGGAGAACACCTAGCTTTTCCACAATCAATGTTGTATACAAGTGTTGAGTTCAAGATTTATGATGAAGCAATGGAAACCTCACTCACTTGGTCCATTGCAGAAAGTCTGACCAAAGCAATTGTTGAACATCGACTGATGCCAGGCACCAAGTTGCCGGAACAGAAGCTGGCCAATCATTTTGGTGTTTCCCGCACGCTGGTTCGCCAGGCTTTGTTTCAGGCATCACAGAACCGGCTGATCAAGCTCGAGCCCACGCGCGGTGCCTTTGTGGCCACGCCCTCGGTTGAAGAAGCGCGCCAGGTCTTCGCTGTGCGTCGCATGCTCGAAGCCGAAATGGTGCGCAATTTTGCCGCTCAGCAGACACCCTCCCGCTTGCTGGAGCTCAAAGCGCATGTAGCAGCCGAGAAGAAGGCCATGGAAGCCAATGACGTGGGCCAGTGCACCGAGCTGCTGGGCGACTTCCACGTGCGCATGGCCGAGCTCATGGGCAACGAGGTGCTGGCTCAGCTGCTGGGCGAGCTTATTTCCCGCTGCGCATTGATCACCCTGATGTACCAGTCTGCATCG